>CAIWXX010000053.1 GCA_903916735.1 uncultured Acidobacteriota bacterium | reverse complement strand
GCAATGGGAAAGAGACATTTCCTGGCACATGAAATGACAAATATTGTCCGCCGATCTCTCTGGATCCCGAAAACGATTGAATTTGGTATGAATTTTCAGTTGGTTAGAGGGGGTTAGGGCTGATTGTATCTATGGCACCACTCTTGCACGAACCATGATGCCATCAAAAATAAACAAGGAGGAGAAAAAATGGCGAAGAGGCTAAGCAAAGGGTTCACACTGGTCGAGCTGTTGATCGTCGTCGCGATCATCGGCATCATTGCCGCAATTGCAATTCCAAACCTGATCTCGGCAATTCAGCGCGGCAAACAGAAGAGAACGATGGGAGATATTCGAAACATCGGAACGGCTGTTGAGGAATACGTAGTAGACGAGGCCATAGCACCGCAAGGAACTGCGGGTATTGTAAGTACTGCCTTGAATATCGCACAATTTGTGCCGTTTTATATCAGGGTTCTCCCTACTCTGGATGGGTGGAGAAACAATACTCAATATTTGCGCGATACAAACGTAGCTTACTCCTTATACAGCTTTGGCAGGGATGGAAGCGCCTCTTACGAGGCCGGGGACTACGACAACAAATCATTTCTTTACGACATCTATTTCAGCAACGGACAATTTACCGCCAGTCCTGGCCAGAAGTAACAATTCATTTCATCAAAGCCCGCTCCTCTCTGGAGCGGGCTTTTTTCTTTTCTATTTTCTCGACTATCATTTCTACGTGATGAATAGCTGCAGCCCATTCGCCGACTTCCTTCTTGTATCATAGCTCGTCCCTGTCCATGCTTCTTTCCATCCAAGCATCTCGCTTACAGCTCGGAGTTCGCTACCGCGGTTGCCGGGCCCGGAATAAAGAGATGCACTCGTGTTCGTTGACACTCTGAAACCCCTATGGTAGCTTCGCCCGGCCATGAGGAAGATAATTTCGTTAGTACTCGCCTTGGGTTTGCTGTCAACATGCAGGGGCACGCACCGCGCAGAATCTCCGATGATCGTACTCGATCTCGGGAAAACCCTCCCTGCAGCTGAATTTGATGGTCCTGCCGACGCACGGCCGGAATTGCGAGAAAGCCCCGGTCAGCTTCGCATTCGCCAAAAATCTCAAACTTCTGTCTCCTATTATTTGAAAGCCGATGCAGGAACTCTCCTCGCTTTCGGGGTTGGTGAAGAAGAAAGCAGCAGAGGCGTGCCCATTTATTCGGTACTCGTCAAGAGCTCAGATGAGATGTCGCCGCAGGTGCTTTACCAAGAGGGCTGGTTCAGCCGGTTCCTCAGAAAAATTCATCTGAGGGATCGAATTGAAGTCACTCTCCCAAACATCAGTGGCCTACTCCGAGTCACTTTGAAGGTCGACTCTGACGATAAGGGAACGATCATGGGTGTCTGGTTGAATCCTCGAATTGAAAAAAGTCCTCAACAGGCGGAAATTCCTCTAAACCGGCATCGAGCCGAATCCAACCATCCGTCGTTTCAAGATGCCAATTTCATTGTCGTAGTCCTCGATGCGTCTCGCGCCGATCGTTTTGGCTGTTATGGCTATAGGAAAGACGTGACACCGAATATTGATCGATATGCAGCCGACGGAATCATTTGCAGAAATGCGATGTGCGAGGCTGTTTTCACACAAGCATCGGTCGGTTCGCTGTTTACCTCGCAGTATCCGGATCGCCATGGCTCATATCGCCGGGGATTCGGCCTGGGGCCGAAAACCACAACCTTCACTCAACTCCTGCACGCAGGCGGATGGGAGACGGCGATGATAACGGCCGCTCCGAACGCCTCTTCCCTCTATGGCTATGATCGTGGATTCGGAACTCTCGAGGAGCTGTACAGATACAATACCAACCGGGTCCGTATCGTCGATGCACACGAAAACGTTGACAGCGCCATCGAATGGATCCGAACTCATTCGGGAAAGAAATACTTCTTGTATTGTCATATCCGCGAACCGCATACACCACATACTCCCCCAGTGCCTTACTACGGAAAATTTTCAAGCAACTATTCAGGACCGTTTAAGAACATCGATGCGACGGACAATATTTTCGAGCTTTCTAACTCGGGACGGCTGACGCTGCCTCTCCAAGACCGCGCCTATATTTCTGATCGATACGACGAAAATCTTGCCTATGCAGACTCCCAAGTCGGGCGGTTCATGGATTTCCTCCGATCGACAGGATCTCTTGATCACACAGTTGTGCTCATCATGGGTGATCACGGCGAAGGCATGGGTGAACATAGCTTTTTTGGTCACAATGAGTACGCATATAAAGAAATCGCTCATATGCCCATGATTTGGCTTTTCCCATCGTCGGTTCCGCAGAAGCGCAAGTCCATCGACGAAACAGTCGGCATTCTGGATGTCGCCCCGACAATCCTTGCCTTGGCAGGCTTGACCCCGCCTGCTGGAGAAATGCAAGGCCGAAATCTGGTTCCTGTTCTGATGTCGGGCGCAACATTGCCGGCAAGCCCTCATTTCGTAAGAACCGTCGGCGATGACCCGATTTATGGAGTCTTGCAAGACGATTACCAATATTTCTATTCGACGCGGAAAACTCGCCGCGAGCTCTATCATCTACCTGATGATCCGCAGGAACAGAGAAACATTTCCGAGGAGCAGAGTCTCAGAGCAGGATATTTGCACCAGACATATCAGATTTGGCTCCAGGAACAGGTTCGATTGGCGATCAATACCCCCTCAGCCCAAGTGACGGCAACTCCCGAGGAAGTGAAAGCGCTCATCGGACTTGGATATGTCAATCCAAACCAGGGGACAAAATCAACCGTCCCTCCGGCCAATATCGCCGTTGAAGAACCTCAAAAAATCGAATTCGAGAAGGCTCATACTCAGAAAAAGCAAGAGAAACTCCAGAAGAATAAGAAGCCCGTTGCTGGTTCTGATTCAGAACCCGGGGATTCCACTCAGAGAGTGCGCCGTCATCGGCCTCGTTGGAAAGTGGATCGATAAGATCTGCGAGTCCGGCTGTTTTCCCAGGCGCACCGAGCCTTGATGATTCAGCTTGGTGATATAAACATGCAATCACCGTAGCTCAGGAAACGGTAGCTCTGATCGAGTGCGTGTCGATAGGCGCCTCGGATCTCTTCAGCCCCGGCGAAGGCCGAGACCAGGACCAGCAACGATGAGCGGGGCTGATGAAAGTTTGTGAGCAGGCAGTCCACGGCTCGAAACTGATAGCCCGGCGTGATATAAGCAGAGGTTGCACTGGCACCGGGCCTGATCAGGCCATCATTCGACGCGGCGCTCTCAATGGCTCTCACTACTGTTGTCCCAACAGCGATGAGCCGATTGGCTGAATTGATCGCCGCTGCAGCCTCCTCGCTGACAACATAGGCTTCGGGATCCATCCTGTGATCTTCGATGTTCATGCATCGAATCGGCTGGAATGTTGCGTTTGAAACATGAAGTGTGATCCAGGCCGTCATGCATTTTTCTTCAATTCTGCGGATCATCTCCTGGGGGAAATGAAGTCCGGCTGTCGGCGCAGCCGCCGACCCTGGATTTTTTGCGAAGATAGTCTGATATCGTTCGACATCCATGGAACGAAGAGCCGGATCTCCATGGCGATGGATGTAAGGAGGAAGTGGAGGTTCACCGACTCTGCTGAGCTCGCTCAGGAGATCGGCCTTGTTGAGCAGTCTGAGCATTCGTTTTCCATAATGACCTGAAGGCGGTTCCACCTTGAACTCCAGCCCTTTCAGATGCGCCGTGGTTCCGGGCCGGAATCGGCGCGCCGGCTTGCAGAGCGCCTCCCAAAGAGTGTGTTCGCCGATGTGCCTCAGGAAGAGGATCTCTGTTGTGCCGTCCCGAAGTCGGGCGGGGAAAACCCGGCTGTCGTTAAAGACAACACAGTCGTCGGCCTTGAGCAGATCAGGAAAATCCTCGAATCGCCTGTCTTCGATCAACTGCCCTTTCAGAAGCAACATCCGGGACGATTCGCGCCTTGGGAGCGGAACCTGCGCGATGCGATCCTCCGGCAGGTCATAATCGAAGATGCTCGTTTCCATAATCACTCAACCGTATCTCACCGGCCGTGGTCCGTCAAACTTGAATTCATCTTGGTGTTTTGGAATCGGTTTTCTATTGACTTCGGATGACGCATGACCACGTCGATCTTCATCTCACGGGAAATCGCCTCGGCCGGAATGACCGAAATCCTTGCAGCGGCTCACCGATTGAGCCAGAATGATCATGATGTCGCACGTACGTTCGCTTCTTGAAGATGGACTCGCCCAGAAGCATTTCCCGTCCTATTCCTTTCTCATTGCCCGCGGGCGGGAATTTCTGGCTGAGGGATGTGGCGGGCATTCAGTTGTCGTCCCTGAATCGGTGCCTGCCACAACTCAGACGATCTATGACCTTGCGTCTCTGACGAAACCGCTTGTGACTTCACTACTCGCTCTTATTCTCCGCCGCCAGAAAATCATTCGATTCGATGATGAGGTGAGGCGCTTTTTTCCGGCCTATGATCGGGATGGGCGAGGTGACATCAGGCTGGCCCATCTTCTGTCTCATACATCCGGGCTACCGGATTGGGAGCCTTTGTACCTGGCTGGAAACGGAAGACAGGAGATATACCAACGGCTCGATAGAATCGGACTCGAATATGCGACCGGCACAGAAACCATTTATAGTTGCCTCGGCTATATCCAGCTTGGGAGAATCCTCGAGCTCTCCGCCGGCGCTCCACTCGATTCCCTCTTCCGCGATCTCGTGGCGCATCCTTTGGGTCTAGAAACAGCCTCATACAATCCGGCCGCTGAAATGATGGTTCGGATCGCTGCAACGGAAACCGGCAATGAATATGAACGGCGCAAATGTGGTGATCGTGCGGCTCATTATCATGGGTTTCGAGTGGGAGTGATACGGGGCGAGGTACATGATCAGAACTGCTTCGCGCTTGGAGGAGTTGCCGGCAATGCCGGTCTCTTTGCAACGGCGAAAGATGTCTGTAAAATTGCCGCTGAGCTTTTGGATCCGCAACTGTTGCTGCAGCCGGATGAGGCGAAGATGTACTTCGAAAGCCTCAGTCCTGCATCCGCTGATCAACGGTCGATAGGGTTGCAGCTTGGTACGGCCAGGGACGCGGTTGGCGGGCCTGCTCTTTCTTCGAAATCGGGCGCCCACGTCGGGATGACCGGGACAAGCATTGCGATCGACCCGGAACACCGGCTGATCCTCATCCTCCTGACGAATCGTCTCCATCCGGTCTATCGCGATTTCCAAATGAACGCTTTTCGACGACGCTTCCACGAAGCCGCTATTGCAGATGATGATGCTCCTGACAAAGAGTTGATTGACGACGTGAAGGGATAACAGCATGGGGAAAAAGATGGGTGATCATGTTTTTTACCGGGATCTCCGCCGGAGCTATCCGACGCTTGTCAAAGGTGACGGTGTCTATCTGTATGATGACGACGGACGCCGGTACATCGATGGCTCATCGGGAGCGCTCGTCTGTTCACTTGGACATGGCAATCGCGAGGTCGCCGAATTCATGCAACAACAGGCCGAAAAACTCGCGTTCGCTCCAATCGCCCGGTTCACTCATGGCCCGCAGGCGGAGCTCGCTGAACGACTTGCGAAAATGGGAAGTGTCGAACTGCCTTACTCCTACTTTGTATCGGGGGGCAGCGAAGCTGTCGAGACGGCTGTCAAGATGGCTCGGCAGTATCACCTTGAACGAGGGGGCACGAATGTCGGCCGTTTTCTCGTGATCGGTCGTTGGCCCAGCTATCATGGCAACACACTTGGCTGCCTTTCCGTTGGAGGCCATGCCTCCAGGCGAACTCCTTATGCACCGTACCTCATGCCCTCCCCGAAGATCGGCCTTCCCAATTGTGGTTCCTGCTCATGGCACCTGACGCGTTCAACATGTGATCTCCGCTGTGTCGATGCCCTCGAACGAGAGATCCTAAAAGCCGGGCCGCAGAATGTTTCATGCTTTATCATGGAGACCATTACTGGATCATGCGGCGGTGTGATCCTCCCACCTCCGGATTACCTTCAACGCGTCGCTGCCATCTGCCGGCGATATGACATTGTCTTCGTCGCCGATGAAATCATGTGCGGCGCCGGGCGGACAGGAAAATTTCTCGCCAGTTCTCATTTTGGACAGATGCCCGACATTCTGATCCTCGGGAAAGGCATCGCTGCCGGCTATTCCGCGCTCGCTGCATTGCTCGTCTCGGAGAGGGTTTACGAGGCCTTTGAACAGGGGAGCGGTGCCTTCGTCAACAACTATACATATGCCGCCAATCCACTGAGTTGTGCAACGGCCTGTAAAGTTCTGGACATTCTGACACGAGATCGTCTGATTGATCGATCAGCGGAAGCCGGCCGCAGGCTCCGCGAGAAACTCCGCCCTTTGACCATTCGACATCATGTGCTCGGCACGGACATTCGAGGGATAGGGCTGATGATCGCGTTGGAGCTTTACCAGAATCGCGATTCGCAGATATCGTTCCCGCCAGAATCCAAAATTTCCGAGAAGCTGGCTCGAGCCTGCCTGGATGAAGGGCTGGTCATCTATCCCGGCCTCCTCGCCTTGGCAGATCGCGATGGTGATTGTTTCCTCCTTGGTCCGCCGTTCATAATTTCCGAGCCTGAAATGGACGAGATGGTTTCCGCCATCGACTGCGCGTTAACGCGGCTCGCATTAGAGGTGAGACTCTGAATCATTCAGCTTATCCCTTGATTGACTGAACCAATCGAGGCATTGCAGGGAGTTTGTAACAGATGCTTCAGTTGAGTGAAGAGAGGGGCATATTGGGGGTTGAATCGGAGGTCATTCCGAACGGTATTTCTCGATTTATTAAAACGATGCTCTCGTCCGTTCGGCGACCTGCCGACAACACGGATTCCGAATGTGCATCGACGACCCTACTAACCATACGCCGCTGGTGGTAGACTAGATCAGTATGATAAAATGCCTTTACCTGATAATCGGCGATGAGTGTACAGACACGATATTATCAAATCGGTTTTGCGCCTTCATTCCGTCCATTGCCAACGTTCATTCAAGCGCGTTCAAAGATCTGGTGATTGCCCGCTAACCAGCACCAAGGAAGAGTATGGGGAAGATCGATCCGAAAGAGCTGATCGAGAGAGTTGAAGATGTCCCGTCGCTGCCGGAAGTGGCCGTCAGGCTCCTGGCCATGTTGAACGACGTCGAAAGCGATTTTTCAATGATCGAACGCCTCCTCAGCTCGGACAGCGCCTTGACGGCCAATGTCCTGCGCGTCTGCAACTCGGCCTATTTCGGATTCACCGGAAGGATCTCGAATCTCAATCACGCCGTGATTCTGCTCGGCTATAACAATCTCCGGCGGATTGTCCTGATGGCGTCATTGAAAAATGTCTACAGTCGTAGAGTCAATGGATACTCTCTCATGGAAGGGGATCTCGCGCGGCATTCCCTGGCGGTTGCTCTGGCGGCTGAAGCGTTAGCCCGAGAGGTCGGATATCGGGAACCCGATACTCTGTTTATCGCCGGCCTTCTCCACGAAATCGGAAAGCTCGTCCTGGGCAATTATTTGGAATCCTACTATGAGGCCGTTTTGCGAGAGGTCTCAGACAGCCGGATGGATTTCCTGGAGATCGAAGATGAACATCTCGGCACAAACCATGCCAAAGTCGGTTCCATGTTGGCATCTCACTGGGGGCTGCCGGAGGTTCTCGTTGAATGCATCGGTGCGCATCATGATCCACGGCTGGCAACGGAATACCACGCCGAAGCCGCCATCGTGCACCTGGCCGATCACCTCGCGTTGATGCTTGGCATCGGTTGGGGCATTGATGGACTCAAGTACACATTCCATTCAGCTGCAGTGGAAGGGCTGAGAATCCCGGAAGATGTCATCTACGATATCATGCTCGATCTTCCCGAACGGATGAAACTTGCGGAAATCGTCTAAGGAGTCCATCCTCAGTTTTGACAGATCCCCTTGCTGAAGGGGCGCCGTCGATTCCACACAAACACAGGGAAGACTTCCGGCCTATCGGCCACGGATGCGCCATCCGCTATTTCATCACAACCCAAATAGTGGCATCCATAAGGGGAACCCGAGGAAAGCCATCACCCTCAACTTCATCATGATGGTTCCTTCTCCAGAGATATTGTGGAGGACACTGATAAATGGAGCTCGCAGACACCTGACGCAGAGAGCGCGTTCTCGCTCTGGTCGTTGGCAAAAGGACCGGGCGGAAAAGCCCGGTCCCATGAAAGGCGTGCCTCGTTCGCAGGGGCTCAGTTGCCGTGGATCTTCGCCTTCTTGGCAAGGAGCTGGTCCTTGGTTTCGACATGATCTGGATCTTGCTTGATGCAGTCAACGGGGCAAACCGATACGCACTGCTTCTCATCGTGGAAGCCCACGCATTCGTTGCAGAGATCAGGATTGACGACGTAGGTCGGGTCACCCTCGCTAATCGCTTTGTTCGGGCAAACAGGTTCGCATGCCCCGCAGCTGATGCATTCCTCGAAAATCTTGACTGCCATGATGTCTCCTCATGATGGTGTATTTGGATATTGCGGACGGTTTTTCGTCTGATCCGACTCCCTTTGCTTTGCGTCCATGGTTTCCCGGTCCACCTTCAAGCCATCAGCTCAAAGGGCTGCTGATCATAAATCGACCACCCTGGCTTCGTCAAGATGTGGTAAGATGCGCGGTTTCGAGTTTGTGATCATGCGGAAATAACTGATGTATATCCTCTCTGGATGTCAATGCTGAAGTCGGCTAGATATCCAATTGTTCTCGCATCAGCCATGCTCTGTCTGTTTGTGACCCTACAGGTGGGCCGGCCGTTTTATCTGGCAATCGGGAGCGGTGAAGACCGGTATATCAAAGGCTGGCAGGTGGACGATGAGCTTGTCAAAGAAGGGGGAACACTTCGCTATTTCCGTTGGACACTCGATGGCGCGAGCCTCCGCCTCCCGATAGTCGCTCATGGCAGCGGCCTTGCCATCAGGATTCATGCACTACGGCACGGGCCGGGTTTGGTGAAAATAGTCGCCAACTTTGAAGAGGTTTTTTGTCGGGATTTCTCTGAACCTATCCCCTGGCAAGACTATGAAATGTCTCTCTCACGCAATGCCGCTCAGCTGGGTCCGCTGACAATGGTCTTTCTAGTCAGCTCATCCAACGCTCAACCCTTGGCGCTGGCCGTTGATTGGGTGGAAGTAAAGCGCGGGGAAGGAGGATGGATCGCCCCGTCGAGAGATCTCTTTCTGGCCTATCTCGTGCTCATCCTCTTACTAATGATCGTCGCAGACAGGCTCATCCGAGGTCGAGCTGCCGATGTAGCGATCATTCTCGGCATTGCCGTTTGCTCTGTCGGGCTCTTCTTCTGGAAGATCCAAACGTTCACCATCATCTATAGGATGTGGCCGTTCGTTCTCATTCTTCTGGTCATGTCCTTTGTGCTGCCCGTCTTGAAAAAGGAACGCGGTTGGGGCGTTGTTTTCGCGGTCGGAATGATGACGCACGGCGTCATTTATTTCCATCCGTACCTTTATCCGCCTGACCTTCATTATCATTTCCATTTTGCACAAAAACTCCAGGCAATGACTTTGACTGATATCTACAAAGCATCAGTCATGTACGACATTCCGGGTGATTTCAGCCTCAACTATCCCTATTCTCCGGTGTTTCATCTGCTGACCGGGAGCTTGAGCCCTGCCGGTGCCGATGTGAAATATGTCGAAAAATTGCTTGTTCTGACGGCATTTGGACTGACAGGGCTCTGTCTGATTCCCATCTCCAAGCGTCTCGGATTTGGCCCTCTTCCGCTGGCTCTCTTCTTTCTCGACCCGACGATCCTTCGCCATCTTTATCGATGCCACATGCCCGGCATGTTTGGAATCTGTCTGACGGCGGGGTTTATCCTCTTTATCTCCGTGTACCATGTGCACGAGATATCCCGGTGGCGCGCCATCGTCATGGCCATTTTTCTTGCGTTTGCGATGTGCACATACCCGGCAAGCTTTCTGCAACTCTCTATTTTTATGGCTCTGATGGTGCTTTTAACATGGTTTGATCCTGGACTTCGCCGTGAAACACCTCGCTTCTTACTAGTCCTTGTGATCGCGTTTGTCTTGGCAATGCTCCTTTTCTATGGCCACTATGTCGGGCTCATTATCAAATTCTTTTTCAAATCCAGGCTGCAGGTTGTGGCGATGGGACGAAGTGCGACGCTGCCGGGTGTCTTCGCTATTTGGTGGCAGATGATTTCGCGGGAAAAAGCCTGGCCCTTCTACATTCCGGCGATTGTGGGAGCTGTGCTGATGGGACGTCGCGTGATCGAACGTCGCTGGAGAGCGATCCAGTTGGCGTGGAGCCTGACGTTCCTGGCTCTGATGATTTTGACGTGCGATTATCTGCTTCCAAGCATACGTGGACATATCAAGGAGATGGCATTTCTGACACCTTTGCTTCTGCTCTATGAATCCGAATGCTTTATTCGTATCTGGCGATCTGGTCGGATGTGGAGAGTGCTGGCTGTGCTGGGATTTCTCTTTTTGGCATGTTTGTCAATGATCAAGATGCTGGAGCTCATTCGACTTGGCTTCGCGATGCCGTAGGGTCGAATCTTCCGAACTTCGTTCTTCGGCATTGGATCCGGCTGGTCGGTTTTTTCATTCGAGGATTCGCTGTGACGGCTTGAACACCCCGGATGTGTGTGCTAGGTTCGATAGTTGGACAGGATTTTATTAATGACGATGACACAAACACTTCGCAAACTAACCATTCTCTTTCTCTGTACCGGCAACTCTTGCAGAAGTCAGATGGCCGAAGGGCTGGCGCGGCATCATGGCGGTGACCGTGTGGAAGTTCATAGCGCAGGCGTCATACATGTCGGAGTACATCCCTTGGCAGCGGATGTCATGAAAGAAGCCGGGATCGACATTTCTAGCCAGTATTCCAAGGATATCGACGAAATTCGACATCTGAAGCCGGACTTTGTCATCACGCTTTGTGATTATGCCCAGTCTGTCTGCCCGGACTTCACCGGTGATGCTCGGAAGGAACACTGGCCGACTCCCGATCCATCACAAACCTCCGGGACTCGCGATGAGCTTCTACCACGGTTTCGGCAAACACGGGATGAGCTCGGAGAAAAAATCGTCGCATTTCTTGACGCGCATTTGCCTACGCCAAAAACTGAAGATTAGGAACGGAGATGCGTAAAGCGATACTCCATGGGCAGTTTCGATTGGAATCCAGTTTCGAGCCTTGTGGCGACCAGCCGAGAGCGATCTCGCAGCTCATCGAGTGCTTTGAGCGGAAGGAGCCCCTTCAGGTCTTGATGGGTGTGACCGGCTCGGGGAAAACTTTCACGATTGCCAAAGTGGTCGAGGCACTCAACCGGACCACTCTGGTCATCGCTCACAACAAGACTCTCGCCGCGCAGCTGTACCAGGAGTTCAAGTCGTTCTTCAGGAACAACGCGGTTGAGTATTTTGTCTCTTATTACGATTACTATCAGCCGGAGGCCTATCTTCCGGCAACCGATACCTTCATCGACAAAGAAGCGATGATCAATGAGGAACTTGACAGGATGAGGCTCTCGGCGACGCGGTCGCTCTTCGAACGTCGGGATGTCCTGATTGTCGCATCGGTCTCTTGCATTTATGGCTTGGGTTCTCCTGACGCCTTTTATTCCATGCAGCTGTTCCTCGAACGCGGTCAAAAAATACGCCGCCGAGAACTGCTGGAACGACTTGTGTCCATGCAATATGAACGGTCCGATCTTCAGTTTGTCCGCGGGACGTTTCGGGTGCGAGGTGATACGATCGAGCTTTTTCCAACCTATGAGGACTTTCCTATCCGGATTGAATTGGCCGGCGGTGAAATTGAAAGCCTTTCACTCTTCGATCCCCTCCGAGCCCGTGTGCTTCATTCTTATGATCGGGTGGCTCTCTACCCGCGCACCCATTTTGTGACGCCTCCTGATCGTCTCCACGCTGCGGTCGAAAGCATTCTGTCTGAACTGGATGTGTGCAAACGGAGGCTGGAGGAGGCCGGCAAGAAGATGGAAGCCCAGAGGCTCTGGGATCGAACACTCTATGATGTCGAAATGCTCAAACAAATCGGCTATTGCTACGGAATTGAAAATTACTCGAGGCATCTTGACGGCCGTGCACCCGGCGTCCCACCCGCCACTCTGCTTGATTATCTGCCGGAAGATGCATTGCTGATCATCGACGAAAGCCACCAGACGGTGCCTCAGCTGCGTGGGATGTACGAAGGTGATCGTTCAAGAAAATCCACACTTGTAGAATTCGGTTTTCGGCTGCCTTCCGCCCTCGATAACCGGCCGCTTAATTTCGTCGAATTCGAAAAACGCATGCCCCCGGCCATCTGCGTCTCCGCCACTCCCGGCCCGTATGAGCTGCGCCGGACAGGTGGGGCTGTCATCGAGCAGGTTATCCGCCCGACTGGGCTGATGGATCCGCCCATTGATGTGCGGCCTGTCGCGACCCAGATCGATGACCTCCTGGCCGAAATCCGGAAACGCGTGGTGCGCCGCGAGCGTGTTCTGATCACCACTCTGACAAAGCGCATGGCGGAGCAGTTGACCGACTACTACCTGGAAGCCGGCGTCAAGGCGCGATATCTCCACTCCGACATCGACACGCTCGAACGTGTGCGGATCTTGCGCGATCTGCGACGTGGCGAGTTCGATGTCCTTGTAGGCGTCAACCTTCTTCGGGAGGGGTTGGACCTTCCTGAGGTATCGTTGGTGGCAATTTTCGATGCCGACAAGGAGGGGTTTCTGCGGTCGGCTGGATCGCTCATTCAGACCAGTGGCCGGGCGGCAAGGAACGTGAATGGAGTCGTCATAATGTATGCTGATTCCATCACCGAATCGATGAAGCGTGCGATTGATGAGACCGGCCGCCGACGGTCCGTCCAGGCTGAATACAACCGGGTCAATGGAATCACGCCTGAAACCGTGCATAAAGCCATTCAAGGCGGATTCGGTGAAATCTGCGATGGGGACTTTGTGCGTATTCCAACGGGGGATGCTCAGGAGATTTTTGAGACATATGAACAGCGCCTTGAAAGAATCAAGAAACTTGAAGCTGAGATGCGGAAAGCAAGCCTTGATCTGCGATTTGAAGAAGCGGCCGAACTGCGTGATCAGATCAAGCGTTTGAAAACGGAAGCTCTCGCAAATTGACGGATCGAGTGTGCTTCGGAAATATGACTCCACTTATGCTTTCAGTCCGGTCATGGCCGATAACCCCACACATTCATCGCCATTCGAAAATGATGCGATCGCCGGCGGAACGCATCATACAGCTGTTATTTTTGATGGGGCCCGAGAAACCCCCTTGAGTGTGTCTGGCGGGAGCCAGCTTGATTTGAAACGTCCTCAAAAACGAAATACGTTTGTGTCTGTGTTGACATCCTCGTTGGCAACAGGAATAGGGCGAGGCTGGAAACTGGAAATGTCTTGGAGCCCGCTCGCTCATGCCAGCACACGGCACGATCATTGTTGCGATGTTGATCGGGGGAGACGACCTTCGAAGACTGAGAGATGAAGGCTGATGATTTCGCACAGCTTGATCCGGAAATTGGAAGAGCTCCCTGATGCACCGGGGGTCTATCTCTTCAAAAACGCCGCGGGCGAGATTATCTACATCGGGAAAGCTCTTTCGCTTCGAAATCGAGTGCGTCAGTATTTCCAGTCACACCGCCCCGAAGAGAAGGTCTCATTTCTCGTGCAGGAGGTTGAGGATCTCGAGCTTGTTGTTGTCGACTCGGAGAAGGAAGCATGGCTGCTCGAAAGCAGCCTGATCCACAAATACCAGCCCAAATACAACACCAATCTCAAGGACGATAAGCAGTACCCATTCCTGCGCCTCACGAATGAGCCCTTCCCACGGCTTTCGCTTGTACGGCGGGTCGAGCCGGATGGATCTCGTTATTTCGGCCCCTATATCCCATCACAGGCAGCTCGCATGACGCTTAACCTGGCCCAGAAACTCTTCCGGATATGTTGGTGCAAAGAGAAGCCGGGATCACGATCCCGCCCCTGTCTCGATTACTACATCAAGCGGTGTCTTGGTGTGTGTGCGCTTCTAACGTCTCAAGAGATCTATGCCGAAGCCGTGCGTCGTTGCACACTGCTTCTTGAAGGCAAACAGGACGATCTTCTGCGATCGCTCCATGAGCAGATGACGAAGGCGGCCGCCGATGAGCGTTTTGAAGAGGCGGTCAAAATTCGTGACATCATCAGCAATCTGGAAGCCGCGCGTGAGCGGCAGAAGATGATCAAACCGCAATTGCTCGACCAGGATGTCTTCGGCTGCTATCGCGAGGCGGGAACGGCCCTGATTTTGGTTTTTAACCGCCGGCGCGGGATTGTGGTCGATCGCCGTGAATTCATAACGGCAGCGCCCGATGAAGTGTCGTCCGAGGAATTTCTCTCCGAGATTGTCTTGCAATATTTTGACAATGTTCCGATACCACCGAAAATTCTGGTTCCATTCGCTCTGCCTGATTCGATTGAAGAGATACTCAGCGAGAAGGCGGGGAGGAAAGTACATGTCGTGAATCCATCAAGAGGCGAAGGCAAACATCTTGTCGATCTCCTTTCGCGCAATGCCCGACAGCGCTTTGAGACGCGTCGAGCGTCCGAGCCTTTGCAGGAGAAACTCCTCGTCGCCGTCCAGCAAGCCCTCTCTTTGCAGGCGCCTCCGACACGGATTGAAGGGTTCGATATCAGCCATCTTGGGGGAACCGGCACTGTCGCATCGCTTGTTGTCTTTGAAAAGGGATTTGCAGAGAAGCGTGAATACAGGCGTTATCATGTGAAGACAGTCAAAGGTGTCGATGATTTTCGGTCAATCCGAGAGGTTGTTTTCCGGCGTTACAAGCGAGTGCTCCAGGAAAATCTGAAGCGTCCAGATCTCATCCTCATCGACGGCGGCAAGGGGCAATTGAGTGCCGCAGAAGATGCTTTGCAGGAAGTGGGTCTCAGCGGCATACCACTGGCCGCGATCGCCAAAAGGGAAGAGGAGATTTTCGTGAAGGGGCTCGCTGATGTTGTGCGGTTGCCGGCAGACAGCCCCGTCCGCCAGCTTCTGCAACGCGTCAGGGACGAGGCGCATCGTTTCGCAGTCGCGTTTCAGAGAAAGACCCGTGAGGCGGGACTTCGAAAGAAACGACCTCACTAAGAAATGAGAGCCTTTCATGAGGCGAGTATGTCTCATTCAATGATGTGAGCCATTCACGATTCGTTGAATCAAAGGCTGTTCCGGGCTATGATATTCACGCATTTGATTTCACAACCAATTGATGTGCTATTAATGGACTCTGGTTGATCATGTCGGTTGTCATGGGAAACACAAGGGAAGTACGTTTTTTTTTATCCACCAAGGAGGACAGCGATGCGTATTGATTCTTTCCAGGTTGTACCGGCAATCCCTGAGAAATTGAAAGGGTTGCGGGAACTGGCCTACAATCTTCTCTGGTCGTGGGACGAAGAACTACGGGTCGTTTTTACGCGGCTCGACAAAGATCTCTGGAATAAGACGTATCAGAACCCTGTTTTGATGCTCGGGATGATCTCTCAGAAGCGCCTTGAAGAGCTCGTTTGCGATGATAGCTTTATGTCCTTCTATAATCGCACCTATGAGCGCTTCCAGTCGTATCTGAAGGAGGTCACCTGGTGGGAAAAGCGGTATCCGGACAAGCCACTCATTGCCTATTTTTCTGCCGAGTACGGCATCGCCGAAAGCCTGCCGGTTTATTCGGGTGGCCTGGGAGTTCTTGCAGCTCACCACTTGAAGAG
Source organism: uncultured Acidobacteriota bacterium (assembly GCA_903916735.1). Classification (GTDB taxonomy): domain Bacteria; phylum Acidobacteriota; class CAIWXX01; order CAIWXX01; family CAIWXX01; genus CAIWXX01. The sequence continues at coordinate 200,566 of CAIWXX010000053.1, read as the reverse complement.
CGCCAGTGATCTGGGGGTGCCGCTTGTTGGGGTTGGTTTGCTCTATCAACAGGGGTACTTCCGGCAGTACCTCACATCCGATGGATGGCAACAGGAATCCTACCCGGTTAATGATTTTTATAATCTCCCAGTTCAGCCGATTCTTGGCCCGGATGGCCAACCTCTCAAACTTGCACTCTCCATGGCCGGCCGGCGCTTGGCGATAAGAGTGTGGAGAGTGGAAGTGGGGCGCTTGCCGTTGTTTTTACTGGATACCAACCTTCCTGAAAATCCCAAAGATCTGCAGGACATCACGGATCAGCTATATGGCGGGGATCTTGAAAACCGCATCCGCCAGGAGATCGTGCTCGGGATCGGAGGCCTTCGAGCGCTCCATGCAATGGGATTGAAACCCATGGTCTGCCATATGAATGAGGGTCATTCGGCTTTTCTCGCGCTGGAGCGTATTCGTATGCTCATGAAAGAAGAGAAATTGAGCTTCTCAGAAGCGCTCGAAGCCGCCCGTGCCGGGGGCATTTTCACGACACATACACCAGTCCCTGCAGGATTTGATGTCTTTTCGCCGGAGCTCATGGATCGATATTTTGGCGAGTATATGGCCGAGCTCGGAATCCCCCGGCAACAATTGCTTGCGCTTGGCCGGAGCGATCCCAATGACTCCGGCAGCCCTTTCAACATGGCAGGGCTTGCGTTGCATACATCGGCTTACACGAACGGAGTCAGCCGACTGCACGGGCAGGTTTCCCGGGCGATCCTCCGACACTATCTTCCGACTGTCCCTGAAAGTGAAATCCCTATTGGGCACGTCACCAACGGCGCTCACACAAGAAGCTGCGTATCGCGTGAGATGGCGACGCTGTTTGATAGATATCTGGGGCCCGAGTGGTGGAGGAGGCCCGGGGAGGCGTCGACTTGGGCCGATGTCGATACAATCCCCGATGAGGAATTATGGTCGACACATGAACGCCGTCGCGAGCGACTCGTGGTCTTTGCTCGCCGGCGCCTCATGAAGCAGCTCGAACAGCGTGGAGCATCCGAACGCGACCTGGAACGTGCCCGTGGCGTTCTCAACACACGCGCTCTCACGATCGGCTTTGCCCGGCGTTTTGCGACATACAAGAGAGCGACTCTCATACTGGCCGACATCGAACGACTGAAGAAGATACTTTTGAATGTTGATCGGCCCGTTCAGATTATATTCGCCGGCAAGGCCCATCCCAAGGACAACGACGGGAAGGAGATGTTGAAAGCCGTCGTCAATATCTGCCAGAAGGACGAGATTCGGCGGAGTGCCGTCTTTCTGGAGGACTATGACATCGTCATCGCGCGCTATCTGGTCCAGGGTGTCGATGTCTGGTTGAATACGCCGAGGCGCGGGATGGAGGCGAGCGGGACGAGCGGCATGAAGGTGCTGCCCAATGGGGGACTCAACCTGAGTATCCTCGACGGGTGGTGGTGCGAAGGCTACAGGCCTGATGTAGGATGGGCGATCGGCAAAGGGGAGGATTACCAGGACTTCGCCCAACAGGACTATGTCGAATCCAACGCTCTCTATGACCTCCTTGAGAACGATATTGTCCCGCTGTATTACGGACGAGGAGCCGACGGGCTTCCTCACGCTTGGATCAATCGGATGAAATCCTCTCTGAAAAACCTGTCGCCGCAGTTCAGCACGAATCGGATGATATGGGAGTATACCGAACGATCCTATATTCCAGCAGTTGAATATCACACGCGAATGACTGCGAACGGCAATGAAAGGGCGAAAAAACTGGCGGCGTGGAAAGGGTTTATCGCGAGCAAATGGAACGATGTACGTGTCGAGAATGTCGAGGCGAAGAGGCCGGGTATCCAGCGCGTCGGCGAAGGCTTTGAGATCGGCGCCGATATCAGGCTGGGGGCGATCGATCCCAATGATGTTTCTGTCGAAGTCTACTTTGGCCCGCTCAACTCCCAGCGAGAAATCACTGAGCCAATGAGCCAATCGATGATTCTGGAGTCCGCCAAACAGCCGGGCCTCTATCGATACGCAGCTGTCGTGCCCTGCGAGCAGAGCGGCATGCATGGCTATGCGGTTCGCCTGAGGCCCTGTCATCCAGACGCGAATAACCTTCTGGTAACCGGACTCATGACATGGTACTAGAAAGCTCTCAACAACGTCACCAGGATCTCCGGTCCATCAGAGGCTCACCCCACCTCTGGCGCACGGAGATCCTCACCACAAAATCCGCTGTTCTCCGGCTCATCGGTCATGATTGATGGCGAGCACTCTGATAGAGACGAGCCTGTCGAGATACCGATCGATGGCACGCTGGATCTCCATGCTTTTCGGCCACGGGATGTGAAAGAACTGGTGCCCGAGTATCTGGCAGCGTGCCGGGATCGGGGTATCAATGATGTTCGCATCATACATGGGAAAGGGACTGGAGCTTTATTGAGAACGGTCCATGCAATTCTCGGTCGACTACCCGAGGTCGAATCATTCAAACCGGCAGATGAAAGTGGCGGAGGTTGGGGTGCGACGCTGATCCGGTTGAGACTTCTTGAACATTCACGAGGACCCGACAAAGATCATGGGAAATGATGAAAACCGAGGGCAGGAGAATATGAACATGCAACGAGGATTCGGTGTATGACAAAAAGAATCATGATCGATGAGTTTCTGGCACAGAAGGAAATTGCCATCGTTGGTGTTTCCCGCAATCCTCACAAATTCACAACGCATGTCTATAATGAATTGCAGAAGAAGGGCTACCATGTTCATGCGGTTAATCCACATGCGGATTCCATTGCAGGAATTCCCTGTAGCCGATCTCTCAGGGAATTGCCACAGCCGGTAGACGCGGCATTTATCGCCGTACCGAAGAGGGAAACTGAAGATGTCGTGAAGGACGCGGTTGCTGCCGGAATCAGGCGCATATGGATTCAGCAGTGGTCGGAGTCCCCGGAGGCGATGGCGTTCTGCAGCAGTCATGATGTGAATGTCATCAGTCGAGAATGCATTCTCATGTTCGCCGAACCGGTCGGCGCCGGTCATCGCTTCCACCGTTGGATCAACAAACTTTTCGGACTGCTTCCGCAATAGGACGGCATGTTGAAATCAGAATACATCGAACCGGCTGCTCGTTCTGATGCAATATCGCATCTTTCAGTTCTCTTCTAAAAGCCGGATTCTGCTGTATTTGCCGAGAGCCGGGAGGCCGCCGGTGTTATTAGGAATGTAAGATCCTTTCTTGGTTTTCAGATTGAAGAGGCGACCTCCATATTCATCAGCAAGGCATGCGAAACTGGTAATGCTCAATGCCCTTCACTCGCAAGGCGCCTGGAATAGCACTGATGTCCTTGATATACAAGGTGCAGCTTTCTGGCAGGGGGCTCAGAGCGCCTGTTTGAGCATTGCTGGGCGTGCATTTCGGGTCCGGCACCGCCCCCCGGCGATAAATTCCGGCCTGGGAATGCCACTGACACCATGCAGACTCTCAATTTCATTCGCTGTCACCGATCCATCCTTGCTGACAATTGGTTGACTCCGATTCTCGATCGTGCACTGGAAATAAGATAACTGCTTCAAGTCAAGCAGGGAGTTTGCAGCCGGATTGTGGTGATGTATGATAGACGTTCCTTCGAGGAGAAATAGCAAATTTCAGAGCAGCATCTGTCAATTATGCGAACACTGAATAATCTGAAACGGCTTATCGGACAATTGCGTATTCTCGATGGGAGCGGTTCTCGGTTCAGGTGGACTCTGCGTATCAGGATCGGCGTGTCGGTCATTGGCGTTATTTTGTTCCTTGTCTCATCCGGCCAGCTCAGCATAGCATCCCGAGGCTTTCCGCAGGGGCATTTGATTTTCCGATCTTACAGCAGTGCTCAGGGTCTGGGAAATCTGGTGATCTCGCGCATTCTGCAGGACCCCGATGGGTTCCTCTGGATGGGCACAGAGGACGGCCTCTATCGGTATGACGGCGATCGATTTACGGGATACGGCTGGAGGGATGGTCTCCCATCTCTCACCATCACATCACTTCACCTGACGCCAAACGGCCAGATGTGGGTCGGTACGTCCGAAGGGATGGCGCGATGGAACGGCCGGGATTTTCAGCAGATTTCTGCTGGAACTGATCTGCCGAGGCCGTTCGTCGACTGGATCTCATCAGGTCCTGATGGGCGTTTGTGGGCAATCACACCACGAGGCCCAATTCGACAGCAGGTGGGTGGGCATTTTGAATTGATCTCAGATTGGCCCGGTGGAGAAGCGACGTCACTTTGGGCTCGGCCAGGTGAGAAATCAGTATGGATTGCCGGCCTTCAAAATGGTGCGACGGGTGTGAAAGCCTGTGTCTATGAGTGGGAACGGGATCAATGGAGATCCTGGACTGGGCCTGCAGGGTTCGAGAAGGAGCGGATCGATTCTTTCGGACGAGACAGCCGAGGCCGGTTGTGGGCTCATACTGCCAGTCACCTCTGGGTCTTGAAGCCGGGAGAGAAGCAGTTCCAACAAGGGAATCTGAATCTTCCACCGTGTCTTATCAGAAGCTATATCTGTCCCGGTCGAAACGGTGATCTCTGGTTCCCTACAAAAGAAGGCCTCTACCATCTGGAAGGAGATCGTTGGACATCACTCACGACCAAAGACGGATTGCCGAGCTCGTGGGTGAGAGTCGCTTTTGTTGATCGTGAAGGATCGCTATGGATCGGGAGTGACGGTCTTCATCGTGTGCTCGGAAAAGGGGAATGGAGGGCTTACACTCAGAAGGAGGGCCTTCCGTCTGAGGGCATCTGGGCTATCGTTCGGGACAGAAGCGGCCAGCTGTGGATCGGATGCAATTCGGGATTGGTGCGATCGGGGCAGACGGGATTTGAGCCGGTGCCGGGCACTGAACGCTATTCGATCCGCAGTGTTGTTGAAGCCGCGGATGGTGCCAAGTACATGGCCGGCAGTCCTCCCGAAATCTTGCGTATGGACCCAGCGACGGAACGGGTGGAATCACTGAATGTCGAGTCGAACATCATCGGAAGAAGAATTTTCCGTCTTCTCATTGATCGCACCGGCACGTTATGGGTGGCGACGGAGTTTTCGGGGTTGTTGAGAGGTGAGGAAAAGGCTGGAAAGTGGATTTTTAGGCGAGAAGAGATACCGCTGGGTATCAGCCGCGAGTCATTTAGAGATCTCCTTCAAGACGCTGCCGGACGTCTCTGGGCTGCCGGCGATCGGGGATTGGCCTTGTTGGAGAATCATCGATGGCAGCGATTCACGACATTCGCCGGTCTTCGGCGGGATTCCCTCTCCTATGTCACAACCACGCATGATGGAGGGCTGCTCGTTGCATATTCAGATCCGATCGGGCTTTTTCGTGCTCGCTATCAAGATGGGCGTCTATCGATTTCCGAACATATCGATGAGAGCAATGGATTGACCTCGGAACGGGTCTATGCAATGGGCGATGATGATCGAGGACGTCTCTGGATTGGCACCGGCCGGGGAATTGACATGATTGGACCGGATGGAGCCGAGCATTTCGGCTCGGGCGATGGGCTCGTGGGAGAAGATATCTCCGCCCTGGCATTCCTGGCCGACGCATCTGGAGATGTCTGGTTCGGGACAAGCTCTGGACTGATCCGTTTCAATGCCGGTTCGCACCAAAAACCATTGCCACCTCCCGCTGTCATCATGTCTGTGGATCTGAGCGGAACCATCGTCGATGTCAAGAGCCGTAGCATGATCAAGACCCCGTGGAATCGCAACAATTTTGTTGCCCGATTTGCCGGCTTGAGTTTCCTTAAGGAAGATGCCGTTGAATATGAGGTTCGTCTGGATGGCCTTGAACGGGAGTGGCATCGCTCAACGAGTCGCGAAGCGCGCTACGTAGCGCTCGCGCCAGGTTCCTACACTCTCGATGTCAAAGCCAGAATTCAAAACGGCGACTGGGGATCACCTGCGGGATTTGCTTTTCGAATTTCGTCGGCCTGGTGGCAGACATGGTGGTTTCGGATTCTCTCAATTGTGGCCTTCCTGGCAATCTGCCACAGCATCTCGCGGTCTGTTGTCAAATTGCGCCGGCGCAATCGTGAGTTGGAAGGAATTCTGAGCGTTAAGAAAGCCGGGCTATTGATGCATGGTGTCGTGATGGCAGATACGAATGACATTCTCAAGGAAGCGCGCTACATCGATCTCCTCACCGGCCTCAACAACCTCCAATACCTTGCAGCCCGAATGCCCGAGGAGATGGCACAGGTTCTGCGGGCCCACCAGGCGATCGCGACAGGCGGACTCGAACGGGCGGCACTTAACATCTCCCTGATCTTCGTCATGATTGGCATGGACGGCATGAGTGAGCTTGTGGCTAAGCACGGAAAGGCCGCCAGAGATGAAATCCAGAGACAGATGGCGAGCATCTTTAAGTCCGCAAGCAGAAATTCGGATTTGCTTGTCCGGCGGGAAGGGGAGTTCCTCGTGCTTGGCAGGAATAGCAACCGCCTCGATGCGCCGGTGATGGTTGAACGGATCCGGAGGCAGGTTGCTTCCCATCTCTTTGATCTCGAGCGAGGCATTCATATTCGAATGACCTGCTCGTTTGGTTTTACTTGCATTCCCTTCTTTTCTGAGAAACCGGATCACATCGGTTGGGAACAAGTATTGGCTCTGGCAGAACGGTGTCTCTGGGCCGCCCAGCGTGCGGGGATGAATGGATGGATCGGAGTCGCTCCAAGTGAAATAGCCGGACCTCCTGACATCGATCAAGGAAATGTCGAAAAGCCTGAGGAACTGATTCAGAAGGGAATCCTGAAAATTCTGACATCATACCCTCACTCTGAAGCATTCGAATGGCCGTCCTCTCCCGAGGATCGTCCCGCACAAAATTTTTTTATGCACTCATGAATGCGGCCATTTCAGTTCAACACATCCCGACGAATCTTCATTGAGTGTTGAGCCTCTGGTCGGAGAACATGCTATGCCCGGGCACAGCGTTTGCGAGTGATGATGGGTGGTATATGATGAGGCTCGATCGTCATAATCGCTCACGTGTTTTGAACGATTGAACAGCAGGCAAAAACGAAGATATAATGTTTCGCTCTGGTTGAGTCATGAGTCATGGCTAGCTTATCGGATGCTCTGGCCATCAACGCTCTGAAACCGCGCAATCGGTTGGCGCTGCCGCCTTTGACAACCAATTGCGGCACATCTGATGGATACGTAGCTGATGATATTCTCGGCTTTTATCGACCGCGCGCAAATGATGTGGGGTTACTTATCGTCGAAGCCGCTGTGGTGCGCCCCGATGGCCGTCTTGTGTGCGGCAGTCTTGGATTGTGGGATGACCGCTCATATTGCAGGCATGGCACGCCTCGCAGAATCAATCAAGGCTCGTGGCGCCGCCGCTGTTGTACAGATCAACAATGCAGGAGCCCGTTGTTTGCCGGTGGGCGGTGATCTGCAGGGGGCCTCGCCCTCAGGCTTCGCCTTTTGGCCTGATGATATCGATCGTCATGTTTGTGAGGAGTCATATGAAAAAAATCATTCCCTTGCTTTTCGCGATTCTCTGGATGATGTTCCAAGGCGGAACGTCGATGCCTCGAGCATTTGCTTGTCAGATCTGCCCCGCCAACGAAGGAATGGCGTTTCCTGAACAATTGGATTGTCCCCTCATCCGCGATCTCTCTGTTGATTATTCAGACGGAGCTGATTCCCTCTTCGTTGTCCATTTCTCGCTTGATGCCGTCGACGCCGGCTCGATTACGTCGTATGAATGGAGCTTTGGTGATGGAACAGGATCTAATGAATTAAGTCCAGTCCATCATTACCCCGGCGAAGGATCCTATGCCTGGGCCGTGACTGTCAAGAGCGGAGCGGCTGTCTGCATTCGTTCGGGAACAGCCATCATCACATCTGACCGACATTTCACCGGGTGGCAGCCGCTGGCGAGCGGCACGACAAACTATTTACGAGATATCCATTTTACGAGTTTTACCGAAGGGTGGGCAGCAGGAGATGGAGCGACGTTGCTGCACACAACAAGCGGGGGGTGTGCGTGGTCGAAGGTCATTCTCAAGATCGCAAAAACCGAGTCACTGAATACCGTGCGTTTTATTAATAAAAATGCAGGCTGGATCGGATCCACTCACTATGCGATCAACACATCGGATGGAGGGGTTGAGTGGAATTGCCTCTTTCGGATCGATAATCCGTATGGCACCTCAATGGACGCACAAAACAGCCTGTCCCCCGTGTCTGCGTCGACAGCTTGGGGCGTCGGTCACTCATCGGAACAACCAGGTGCGGCCGTTTTGAATCGTTACGCGTGTCCAGGTACAAAATCCTCCTGGGCCATGAATCCTCCCGATAGCAACCTCCTGGGCATCTCCTTTGTTGATGTCGACAATGGCTGGGCTGTTGGGACTGGAAATATCATAATGCGAATCACAGGCGCATCCGGTAACGATGTGGGATTCACCTATCAAACCATTGGGACCACCTTATCCGCCGTCAAAATGCTCAAGGACACGAACGGATTCTTTGGCTGGGCTGTGGGGAGCGGAGGAGCGATCTATCATACTGACGACGGCCGGACCTGGCAGATGCAAAGCAGTGGGGTTCGTGGGGATCTCCATGGCCTGTGTTTCCTCAGCAGGAGCGTTGGGTGGGTTGTTGGAGATGCGGGAGTCATTCTCTCGACTGTCAACGGCGGGCAATCCTGGACTGTTGAATCCGGCGGCACCACCCAAAATCTGTCCGGGGTATATTTTCTCAACGCGGGCCTTGGATTCGTAGTCGGCGCGAATGGGACGATTCTGAAGAAATCGTCCATTCCTGCAAAGCCTGTCATTGCGAACATCATTTCCAAAACCAGCAAACCTGGGAGTCACGCCGTTATTTCTGGTTGTGGCTTCGGCGCCACAATCAGTCAAAATAGAGTCTATTTTCGAACACTGATAGCCACTATCCTCAAGGCGGGGACGGGGAGCCTTTCTGTTCAGATTCCAACGACCATGAAGAAGGGCACAGTCGGTGTTTATGTTATCGTCAAAGGCCAGAAAAGCAATCTTTACAAGTTTGCAATCAAGGAATAAATGCCAAGCATGAACTCCGAGCCATGAGGCTGCTACCTGACACGGTCTCGGGGATGCATTGGCGTCAGATGCTTTCGACAGAGGCTAAGAGGTCGGGATTCCAGAGCAGTATTCAGTCCTGGATTCTGATCACGATCTGTTAGCGCCCCCTCGCAAACAAAGCGGACTCAGCGATGATGAGTTTTTTCCTGGGTGCTGCTGGAAAACCAGCGGTGCAGAGGTCAGAGCTGTACCGCCCTGCAATCAAATGTGATGTATAATGCCTTTTGCAGGCAGGGAAGGTGTTGTATGCCCCTGCTGGGCATTATGCAGGCCTTAAACAGCTGACATCATTCGTCGGAAAGGAGTGCGCCATGGATATGGATCACCGGAATTATATCGCTCAGTGGTCTTTTGACACTCGTTCCATTCTCGGCCGCTTTCACCTATGGCTTGAGGACATCGAGGAGAAATGGCTGATGGGTGGGCGTCGTGATGGGTATTCGTTCGTCGGATCGGCTCTCGAGAGTTCCTTCATCATGACCGCTGCCGTGACGGCGTTGGGCACACGCCTCTTTGGGCGCTATGGCGAAGGCAAGGGCCTTGATAAGGTCGCGATCAATACCGTCAAGAAGGATGCCGATGCGGTATCGGCCTATGCGATGAGTGAAGCTCTTTGGTATCTCACTCGTCGGCTTCCTGAAAATCACGCGGTCATGGTAAGCCTCGGCGAAGGGCTCATGCCGAAAGTCGGCGAAACGCCTGAAATGGGCTCTAATCCGCTACTCGGCTTCGGCCGTGTCTATGCCCGGCCGCAGGTCGCTCGCCATGTCGATGCGCGTGTCCATCAACTCATCAATGACACGGCCTATCATTGGGATAGTTTTTGGTCCGATATGCAAAGTGCCGGGATCACGATCTGGGGAGCGGCAATCGATACGCTTGAAAACACATCCCGTTTTGTCAAAGGCGGAGCGACAGGTCCGATGGCTGTACTCCATTTGTTTGATCAGCCACTCAGAGTATCACTGCCATACGAAGGATATATGGGATATCTGGCGCTGCCTCGTGATGTGGCTGAAAGAGCGGCAGACCGTTCAGTGCTCATCAACTATCTCACTCCTCGATCGCTTGTCCTGGAAGCTATCCGCGCCACTTACCCGAGTATCCTGGCGGAGAATGTCCACATCTGGACATTGGGCGGCAAGCCACGCGAGCCTCGTATTGGAGAGCTCTGGCAGGAATGGGGATCCATCGGCTGCCATCTCATGGAAGATGGATGGAGTGTGCCGGGTGGTTTGCAGGCCTTCACGGAGTCTGGCACGTATGCCCCGACTTATCGGGTCGGCCCTTTCAAGGACGGCGAAGGGCGCATCCATCTGATCATCTGTGATGGATATGCAGCGACGGCCGAAGCAATACAGGCCGCCAGCCTCGATCCGATGCTTGGCTTGACAACATCGATGGCCCTTTTCTCCTCAAAGTTCGATATTTCCTACAAGCGTGAAAGCAGGATCATGCACCTGAACCCCGAGTCAGCCGCCTTTGCCCGGGAGCTCGCGGATGTGATGGGCCATGATGCAAGCGTGAAAGAATTGGATCTTTATCGAGGCATTTTACGCCATGCTCGAGATGCCGGCATGCCGCTTTCCAAACGCACTTTGACTGTCGATGATTTCTTCCCGAAAAAGGAATGGCGTGGCCTCGCCCTCGCCGGCTATATGCTCCCTGATCCATACACAGGGGCGCCTGGTGTTGAAGAGGCGGGGCCGGGGCTCTACCGCGTGACCACACGTGCAACCTCGGATCATGGGATTCGTGAAGTGACCGTCACCTTGCGGCTCATGGAGACATTGGAAGAGAGTCGTCATGTCTTCTCCCCGCTGCTCGATCGTTTCTACGCCGGCCAGGATTATCGTACACGACCGGTGAAAATTTCGGATTCAGGGAGGATTCGAAACGAGCTTCAGACATGGTATTCGGAAGCTCTCGAATTTACGAATGATGACGGAATCCGCATCTATTTTGATCGCGTCGACGACGCGGTGGTTACCCCGCAGAAAAAGGCTTTCATGCGGAAGGTACTCGCTTGGTACAAAGAGAACCACCCAATCTGGTTTCGCTGGCTGGAGATTGTTTAGCAGAATAGGTCAGTGACTCATCGCCGAAACATGGGAGGCCTATCCTGCCTCTCCCCATTTTTGGAGGCATCTAGCTTGATCGATCATTTGATAAGAATCCGGATTGCGAATTGCGGCCGGCATCGTCAATTTCTGAATGTTATCTGTTTCTTCTTTTGCCTTGCCCCTCTCTGTAGCGCCCAAAGCTCGAATCAAACGCAAAGCGTCTTAAAATTGAACCAGGTTGCCCGATGGATCAAGACGCCCATGTCGCATCGCACTCAGTTTGACTATGTCATGACGGCGAAGGTGCGCCTCCTCTTATTCTGGGTCGGCAAAGATGATGTTGGCGGCGGATATATCCGCTTCGGAGAAACCGGCGATGAGTCTCGTCTGGAGGCCATCGATCTGCTTTTTGGATCGGATCCCGGCAAAGCCCCACGCAAGATCAATCGTTGGGGAGCGGCGTCGGAAGTTATCCAAAAAGACAACGGAAACGGGCCGTCCTCGGGGAGCGCGTTTTTTGGATTCATGAAGGCTTCCAAAGGCGCCAGCGTCTCAGAAATGAAGACGGAACTCTCGAATGAGCAGGAGAAGAAGCAGTTCTATTTTGAAGCAATTCTCAGTCGTGTGGATAGTGATGGAGCTGTTTCGCGCACCGTACCGTTTTACTCCAATGAGGATCTTAATCTTCACCAGTTCGATCATGCAGAAGCGTTGGTCATGGAAAAGCTTTCCAATGCCCCGATGAAGATGCGACAGATGGATCGATCACAAAAGGGATGCGACGGGGATCAAGGGTTTCTTTTCACCCTCAACCGGATGATGCTGGAGGCTCTTTCCGGCAAGAAAGCACCTCGAATGGTCTGCTATATCTACAATGCCCGTCGATACACGGTGACGCTTCAGGAAGCCACACCGGTCAAGGAAAAGACGGCCCATTATAAGCTCCATGGTCAGGAAAAAGAGACAACCAAGACATATCGAGATCTCATGTTTTCGCGCTTTGATGTCTGGAATTCCGAAAGTGGCGAGCATTCCAATTTTGAAGTTTACTTCGGAGCCTCCGATCCGCTGAAAGGCGTGCCGATCCAATTTACTTATCAGCCGAATTGGTGGTTCAAAGTCATTCTGAATTTGTTGTAGTGCAGCTCCATCATTCATTGGGATTTTCCTATTCTAAAAAGCCTGAAAGCCGGGCCAGAATCGGGAAGGAGAAGATGTCGAGAGCCCTATGAATGATGCTGTTTGAGGCGACTTCCCCTTGAGCCGGCGATTTGACACACCCGCCCGGTTGGGTTAATTTGTGCGCTTATGAGTCAACGAGAACTACATCAAATATCAGTCATCGGTGGCGGTATGATGGGACGTTCCATTGCCACTCGAGTCTCCCAAGCCGGGTTGACCGTCGTGGTCCTTGAAATCAGCACCGATCGCGCCGCCGTCGTCAAGAAAATCCTCGAAGATGATCTCGATCATGAAATCGAGCGTTATAGTCTCACGCCATCAGAAAAAAAAGCGATTCTGACGCGGATCATTTTCACAAAGGATGTCGAACGGGCCTGCATGTGTGATCTGTTGATTGAAACAATCAACGATGATTTCACCGCCAAAAAAACCATCCTTGGTCAGGTTGATGGAATCCTGGAACAAGGGACGCCGATCATCGTCAACACATCGACACTATCGATTACCGAGCTGGCTCAGGGGTTAACCCATCCTGAACGAGTTCTTGGAATGCATTTCCTCTATCCTGTTACGACGACGCGAGTTGTCGAAATCGTCAAAGGTCAGGTGACAGGGGATGAGGCATTCGAGACGGCCAGGCATTTTGCACGCGTACTCGGCAAGGTACCAATCGAGGAATTTGAATCCCCGGGATTCGTGACGACACGGGTCATGGTCCCGATGATTAACGAAGCGGCGCATGTTGTTCTGGAAGGCGTTGCCACGGCGGCTCAGGTCGATCTTGCAATGAAACTTGGATATGATTGGCGGCTCGGGCCTCTGGAATGGGCAGACCGCGCCGGCCTGCACAAGGTCCTCAACTGGCTGGATGATCTTCAGCGCGAAACCGGTGACCAGAAGTTTCGTCCGTGCCCGATCCTGCGCAAGCTCGTGAGGGCGGGTTATACGGGAGCGAGAGTCGGCAAGGGTTTTTTTGCATACGACACAGAGCTTAACCGGGTTGACCGATTGCCGGATGATACTCCGGGGTTGGGCTGACGCCTCCCCGTGATTGCAGACGTTGTCAAGACGGGAGAACAGAAGAGATGAAAGTTTTGGTTCTGAATTGTGGATCATCTTCGGTGAAATTCCAGGTCATCGAAACGTCACTCGAAATGATCGAAGCCAATTCGGATGTCACTGTAGCGCGCGGTTTAGTTGAGAAGATTGGGCTGTCTGATTCGCGTCTCTCCATGGATACTCCAGGGCGCAAGCCATACCAGGAAATCGGAGAAATTCTCGAGCATCGGGCTGCTGTCGAACGCGTCTTGAAGGTCTTGGCCCATCCTGAGTACGGAGTTCTTAAGGACGTCAAGGAAATCGAAGCGGTTGGCCATCGAGTGGTTCATGGAGGAGAGAAGTTTGCCTCATCGGTGCAGATCACACCCGAGGTCGAGGCGATGATCGAGGAGTGCGTTGTGCTGGCGCCGCTCCACAATCCCCATAATCTCCGTGGGATCATAGCCGCTCGCAGCCTTTTGTCCGATGTCCCCCAATTCGCCGTATTCGATACCGCCTTTCACCAATCGATGCCGCCCAAAGCCTTCATCTATGGTCTGCCCTATGATTTATATACGCATCATGCGATTCGTCGCTACGGGTTTCATGGGACATCTCACAGGTATGTTTCTCTCCGAGCGGCCAAGCTGCTTGGACGCAAGCTTGAGGAGATGCGGATCATCACATGCCACCTCGGCAACGGCTGCTCCATGGCCGCCATCGATCGCGGACACTCGGTGGACACAACGATGGGATTTACTCCGTTGGAAGGCCTGCTGATGGGCACTCGCAGCGGCGACATGGATGCGGCGATACTTCCTTGGGTGATGGCGATGGAAGAGCTGACACTCAGCCAGCTCAACGCCATGCTCAATAAACACTCCGGCCTTTATGGAATCTCGGGCGTTTCCTCCGATATGCGAGAGATCGAAAAAGCTGTCGGCAGCGGCAACCATCGCGCACAACTTGCGTTCGACATTTTCTGCTATCGCATCAGAAAGTATATCGGGGGCTATGCCGCAGCCATGAATGGGATTGATGCAGTTGTTTTTACCGGAGGAATAGGGGAGAACTCGGATTTGGTTCGCGAAGCTTCAACTGTGGGCCTGGATTTCCTGGGCCTGGACCTGGATCCGGATGTAAACCGCAAGGCCCCTCGAGGGCAGGAAATGATCGTCTCAAAAGCATCATCACGCAGTGCGATCATCATCATTCCGACGAACGAGGAACGAGTGATCGCTCGTGACGTCGTCCGTGTCCTGGGCGGCGTGATGCCATCTTTCTCGGTTCCTAGTAACGAAGCGCCGCGGTAGGAGAAGGCGTACGGTGAGGCGATTCGCGTTGGCAGCACGGACGTGCGCGATTTTTTGGAAGTGTGCGCCGCGGTAGAACTTCATGGAATTATGAGGATATAAATAATGGGAAACGACACATTCATCGACAAAATCAGAGAGAAAGCTTCCACGGCAAATCATCGAGTGGCTTTTCCGGATTCGCAGGATATTCGAGCCATTCAGGCAGCTCGCATTCTTGTGGATTCTAAAATCGCCCGTCCATTTCTTATCGGTGATCGGCAGAGCATTCAGACGCAGGCCTCGCAGAAAAAGGTTTCCTTGGGTGGTATTGAAATCATTGAACCGGCTACATCCGAGTTCAAGGATGAATTCGACAAGCTTCTTTTTGAGAAAAGGAAGGCCAAGGGCATGACGCTGGAAGAGGCGGCAGGGAAAATCCAGCAGCCGTTGTATTTTGCAGGCATGATGCTGGACAATCGCAAGGTCGATGCCGTCGTCGGTGGTTCCATCTCATCGACGGGCGACGTGCTGCGAGCTGCGATTCATACGGTTGGCGTTGCTGAAGGATGTTCAATCGTGAGCAGCTACTTCATCATGGTCTTCCCCAATCGACTGCTGGCTTATGCAGACTGCGCTGTTGTCCCGGATCCGAATGCCGAGCAGCTGGCTGATATCGCAATTTCAACGGCGCGAAATTTTCAGGCCGTGACGGGAGAAGAACCGCGGGTCGCTATGCTCTCTTATTCGACCAAGGGGAGTGCCTCATCTCCTACGGTAGAGAAAGTCCAACTGGCGACGAAGTTGGTACGGGATCGGTCTCCCCAACTGCTCGTCGACGGTGAACTCCAGGTCGATGCTGCTCTCGTTCCATCCGTCGGCGAGCGGAAATCACCCGGCTCGCTCGTTGCCGGCAAAGCCAACGTCTTGATCTTCCCGAATCTGGAAGCAGGCAATATCGGTTATAAGCTGACAGAACGTCTGGCAGGCGCTCAGGCTATTGGGCCGATCATTCAGGGACTCCGCAAGCCCTACTGTGACCTGTCGCGTGGTTGCAGTGTGGACGATATTGTGGATGTCGCCGCCATGTGCAGCTTGATGGCGTGAAATTTATATCGGGTGCTTATGCATCAGAAGGCGTCGAACCGGCGATGATCTCGGCACCGGCATTGAGGCTTTGAGTCGATCCGGCGCGAAACAATGATATCGGGCGTTCGCTCATTGGATCCTCGTCTCCGGCCATAGAAACCGTTTGCAACCCTCCCTGGCTCAACCTGTGCTAAAATGGTTGGAGTTGATCGACGAAATATAACTTACTTTGCCGGAAAGGCACCAAGGAGGACAAGAATGAAGGGTGATACTAAACTACTGGCTGCGCTGAATAAACTGCTGGCGGAAGAGTTGACGGCCATCAATCAGTACATGGTCCACTCCGAGATGTGTGATAACTGGGGCTATTCCAAGCTGCATAAGGCCATCGAGAAACAGGCCATTGAAGAGATGCGCCATGCTGAATGGCTGATCGGCCGGATTCTCTTTCTCACTGGGATCCCCACCGTCTCCAAACTCAATCCAATGAAAATTGGGAAAAACGTTACCGAGATTATCGCTCGTGACTACGCTGCAGAGCTTGCCGCCGTCAAAGCTTATAATGACACCATCAGTCTTGCCGTCAGCGTCGGGGACAACGGCTCGAAGGATTTGCTCGTGAAAATCCTGAAAGACGAGGAAGTGCATGTTGACTGGGCCGAAGTCCAGCAGGATCAGATTAGTCAGATGGGTATCGAAAATTATCTGACCAATCAAACCGAAGGCGCGAAGTAAACCGCCTCGACCGCTGTACCCATACTCGAGTCCGATGGGATCCTACCTGTTTCGGGAACTGTCGGGCTCGAATTGAGAGCGCAAAAGAATGAACCAATTTGTGAATAGAGGAGGACCACGTGGAACTGAAAGAAGTCATCGGCAAGTGCAGATTAAAAATGGAGCAAACCATCGATGCTTACCGGCGTGAACTAGCTGGGGTGCGGAGCGGGAGAGCCACCATCAGTATCCTGGACGGAATTCACGTGGATTATTTTGGAACACCGACGCCTCTCAACCAGGTGGCGACTCTGCAGGCGCCAGAGCCAAATCTGCTCACCGCGCAACCTTGGGACGCAACGCTTCTCGCGACGATTGAAAAAGCGATTCGGAAAAGTGATCTGGATCTGAATCCTGTCAATGACGGGAAAATCATCAAGATACCAATTCCCCCACTCAACGAAGAACGCCGTCAGAAGCTCATCAAGCACATCCACAAGCTCGCTGAAGACGCCCGCAACGCCTTGCGTATGATTCGGCGTGATGCGAACGAAGAGGCCAAGAAGCTTGAAAAAGAGAAAAAGATCAGTCAAGATGAGGAACGGCGGAGTCTTGAGCAGGTACAGAAGCAAACAGATGATCATACGGCGAAAATCGAAGAGCTTCTCAAGAAGAAAGAACAGGAACTCAAAACAGTATAGATGGATCTAGTTCCGAGGCATTGAAATTGGTAATAAGATATTTTTTTAATTCTGGATTCAGAGGCGCAGAGGAACCGACGGAGTTTCTCGTGTCAGCTTTGCCCCGCCACGGCTCCTCTGGCCGCCATCGTGATAATGCCAAGAAGCAATCCACGTCCTGGATATCGAATCAATTCCAGGAACAATATTGATTCAGGGGGTAAGAACATGGCTTCACTCATGATCACGAGTGAATGCATCGGATGCGCTGAATGCCTTGAAGTCTGCGAAGATGAGGCGATCGAGGAGCGCGGAGACCGCTTTCACATCACATCCGCCTGCACGGAATGCGGTGCCTGCGAACCGATCTGTCCTGTGCAGTGTATCGTGCGATCATATGAAGGTCCGGCACCGGCGGTCGGATCAGCAAGTTAGGATTGAGATCTCGACGACCACGCCGTATCTGCTTTTCTTAAACGCTATTCCATCCGTTGCAATCCAAGATGGGCGCACCCAATCCATGAGCAGGACCCGCGGATTGAGGAAGTAAAAAGCGAAAAGTAAAAAGGCAACCCCAGAGTCGATCCATGAAGGGGGACTCCCACAGAACTCAGCGAGCGCGGCATATTGGGGTGATGAATGATTTCATCATCTCATGTAACTCGTGAGGGCGATGAACTGCCTTCGCCTTCACCGACAGCAGGCACGGATGCGCGCCCAGCCACTCTCAATGCGCGTGTTTCTGCCTTTAACTGTGACTCCGAGAAAGCCATGGCTGGCCTGTCCCGAATTTGGTTGCCAGCGTGGCTCCGATGCCAATGATGCTGAGGATCGTCCAGGCGAGTCCGCCGATAATCGGGATGAATTCGATCAGACCGAGAAATGCCAGCCCAGCCATGACGACGAAGACACTGGATTCTCCGCGCCATTTGAGCGCATTCAGAAGGCGGTTTCCGAAGAAATAAAAAATCGAGACATTTCCGAAGAGCTTGATCAATATCGCAAATACGATCAACAGAATCAGGAGTGGTATGCCGATGATCACAAGGCAGAGCATGGCCAGGATAATAATCAGGACGGTCAGTGAGGCAAATCCGAGGAGCCCGATGAGGCCAAAGCGTAAAAAATTCCGGCCGATTTCTTCTGATGTCATCTTCACTTGGTTTGGAAAGGCGAGGACAATGCAGGTGGCGATAAGAAACCATGTGAACAATAACATCAACTTGATGCCGATGACGATGGCCGTCCAGTCCGATTTGAGAAAGGGCGCGATTGAAAGTTCCTTGAAGAGGCGATTCACCAGTTCATTGGGGGAATTGATATAGACAGTTTCCCCCAGAATTTGAGCGCCTTCGGCCCGGTCGAGAGTCGCGCCGAAACATGTCAGATCGTTTTTGAGAACAGCATGAGCGCCCAGCTTGACGGGAGCGCCGATGGCGACAACATTTCCGCCTACGGAGCCGTTCACTTCGAGCGTACCTCCCACGACGACAACATCCTGCTTAGCATTGCCGTCAACGATGATCCGGCCGCCGATCGAGACGAGATCTCGCTGGGTTTCCTGGCCCTTGACGAGATGGATGTCCTTCGTAAAAGGTTCCTTGCTGCTTTCCGGCGGAAACGCCAAAGCAGCTGCGACCCCGATCGATAGAATGGCACTCGCTGCCACAAGAGAAATGAAAATTTGCTTGACCATTATGCGATCCGGTTCCTGTGATAGCCCTGGAGGCTCCTTCCAAGAAAATATGCAAGGACCACCGCGGTCAGAACCAGAACTGCGGGGATCGCGGCGCCTTGGTGCGTGACGATGCAGGCGAGCGATTCAACGAGTGATGAACAGACACTCCAGCCGATACGCGCTACCAAAATCGTCGATCTCAGCAAAGAGAGAATTGTTTCGATCGATGATGTCAGAATTGTTCCTAGATCGTTGCCGCCGCCTCTCTCAGTAGAGAGTCCCCAGCCGACGAGCGTGCCACCCGTCAGGAGCGTCAGCGAAGCGAATACAATTGATGCGGCCAAGGCCGGCTTTCGATAGGAATGGTATGGTGTCACACGTCGAAGGACCTGTTTCCTGAAGTCAACGGGGATTTCCAATGTAGGCACTTCCGCCACCGCTTCCCCCAAACGCCGGAGGCTTGTCGCCTCTTTCCGGCACGTGTCGCAAACCTCAAGATGAAGCTTGACTTCTCGCCATCGATAGGAGGGGAGCTCCTTGTCGATATAAGAGCTGATGTCCAGGAGAGCCGGATGCTGTTTCATAGGATTCCATCCAATTCCGCTCTCAGCATCTCCCGCGCCCGAAAGATTCTGTTCTTTACAGTTCCGAGTGGAAGAGAGCAAATCGCTGCAATCTCCTCATAGCTGCATTCATTGACATGGCGGAGGGTGATCAGGCGTCGGTAGGACAAAGGAAGACGTTTGATGGCAGTCTGGATTTTTTCCAGCTTTTCGGAGAAAACCAGGGAATCAACCTGGTTTTCCTGGATCGCTGGAAGATCCATAGGACGGCCATCCTCCTCAGCCGAGGTATCAATTGATACCCAGCGAGGCTCCTTTTTCCTCAGATAATCGATGACATGATTCGAGGCAATTTTATAGAGCCATGTGCTGAGCTTGTATCCGGAATTGTAACTATTCAGTGAGTTGTACGCTTTGATGAAAACTTCCTGCGCGAGATCCAAAGCGATTTCTCGATCATGGGTCATTCGGTAGGTGAAGTTGATGATGGGTCTCTGGTATCTTTCCATGATCATCTCGAAGGCGTCCTTCTCCCCCTTCAATATCCGGGTGACGAGCTTCTGATCGCTATCTCCCGCCACCCTTTGCTCTACCATTTTTTACTACGAGATAAGAGAGATTTGGTTTCACTCAAGCGAAGCGGCCGGCTTCAAGCGATCAATCTTCAGCTCATCCTCCAGCTCCTCTGTATACCCTCTCAGAAGGCCCCGGATCAAATTATGTCCTCACCGTTCTACGATTTCGACTCCACCAGGCACTCTGATAGTGTCGAATCCGGCTGGAAGGTGCGCCAGAGGTTGCTGTTGGTCCAGTTGAATTTCAATTCGATTTCGGAGACTATCCACGAACATGACACGGAAAACATAACCGGTGGCCGGGTCGACTTCCACGAAAAAATCCCCTTCACCTTTCGCAGCCACGATTGGCTGGAGATGCAAAAGCTCTGCGCCCGAGGTTCTCGGCTTCTCGTTGCCCGTCGGGATCGAAAGACAATCGGAGAGACGTCGCTTGCCCAACAAGAACAAGAAGGGCATCAAATCAGAGCTTTCATCGAGCTTATATGTCATCAACTGCCGGTCGGCCGGGACATAAAATTCGACTCGCCCCCTTCGATAGAGGAAGGTTTTCTTTTCGGGGTCGAGATACTCAAATCGGAGAACCTCAGATTCGCGGTCCATCCAGAATTGGCCGTTTTCAATCTTCACGACCCGCGTCGCGGACGACGTCGTGCGTTGTTCAAAATGAGCTTTTAAAATTTTCAGACCGGTGTAATGTGTGTCGATTACCCCAAGAAGCATGCCCGTTGTCAATGTTAAGATGATTTTCAGCATCGTTTTCATCTTAGCAGGAAATAGCTGTGTCGGTTGCAAATGTTTTCCAGATGAGTCCGTGAGGCGGTCGGCACCATCAACGCGAAATAGGTGACAACAGCATGCGTCCCCATGTAGGCTATTATTCTAAATGTCACCACGATTGATAATTCGAGGGGGCGAATGACCGGATTTGATACCGACCTCGTTTTCCCTCACATCCAACGCTTGAAGGCGTCTGCCGGGTCAGGGAAGACTCATGCTCTGACGAGGCGCTATCTGCAGTTCTATCTTTCGGATCGTATTCCATCGAGCGACCTGCGGCATCTGATGGCCGTCACGTTTACGAATAAGGCGGCTTTTGTGATGAAGGCTCGCATTGTCGAATGGCTTAAGAAGATCCATTTCCAATCCGATGCGAAAATCACCGCTGACATGGCCGGGTCTCTTTCCCTCGACGGGCGAAACCTCCCCGATCTTGCCCGCGAAAAGCTGGATCACATTTTCCAAAATTATTTGGACTTTTGTGTGCGGACGATTGATTCGTTCCTGACGGGACTCGCACAAGGCTCGGCCTATGAGCTCGGTCTCCCGCCTCGCGCCGACGTCATGATCGATAGTCGTGACCATCTGCAGCTGGTTCTCGCATCACTGTTGGATCAAATCGGAAAAGATGAAATTTTAACATCTGATTTTTTTCAAACCGTCGAGGATCTTTTCTCATTTTCAGACCAGCTAACGTGGGATCTCCGCAGCCTGATCAGCACCAATGTCACGGACCTGAGAAATATTGAAAGCACATCCGGAAAAATGCTCTACCTGGATCCCGGCCTGGCCGATACACTAGCGAGATGCCGGCGTCAATCCACTCAGGCAGGCCTGACATTGGCCGAGCATCTTGATCAACTTCAACTGAAATGGCCGAATGCCTCGGAAAAACTCCACGAATTTCTCTCCACTGGCGATCCTCACGCTTTCATGTCCACGTCACTCTTCTCCAAATCCTCGGTCGAAGAGCTCGTCCGCAAAAAGGACATCGGATTGATCACCCCATCCATGAAACAATCCTGGAGTGCCTTTCGGGAGAGGCTTGAACAGTTGGTCTTTGCGACGGCATCCGCTGAATTTGAGCCTTATATGAGGATCATGGAGAGGATTGAACAGGGCATGGCGAGCCTGGCGCGCCAAGAAAACATCGTCTACCTTGACCGCCTTTCGATGACGCTTCGCGATTACCTTCAGACCGGCGGTGTCCCGTCGGCTTTTTTTTATTGGGGCGAAAGGGTTCCGCACTTTTTCCTGGATGAGTTCCAGGATACGAGCATCAGCCAATGGGAAGCTCTTCGCCCGTTACTCGAAGAAGCCCTTTCCAAAGGCGGCTCGCTCTTCTTCGTTGGCGACAAAAAGCAGGCGATTTACCGTTTCCGTGGAGGGAGCGCCCGGCTTTTTGATGACGTGCTTGAGGATTTCCCTTTCGAGCGCTATGACGCAGCCCTGCCTTCGAACTGGCGAAGCCGTCAGGCACTGGTTGATTTTTTCAATGATGTCTTTTCGGAGGGAAACCTTCTCGCCTGGTTCAGAGAGACAATCCATTCTCAGGATAATCAGTATTCGGATGATGATTTCGTCAGGTCGATTTTTGATGTTTTCAAAGATGCTTCACAAGAATACGTCAAGGATGGAGGATATGTCCGCGTTGAATCGCGCGAGTTCCCAAAGGGTGTCCCGCTGGAGCAGGGGATGTCTGAAATCATCGATGAGATGACCGACAGCATCCTGCCTGATCTGATCGAACGGGGATATTCCTACGGCGATATCACTTTCCTCGTTCGAAAAAACAAAGAAGCTGCGTTGGTCAGTCAGGTTCTGATGGGCAAGGGCTTGCCGGTGGCGTCTGAAGTCACGCTGACACTGGCCTCTTCGCTTCTCGTTAACGAGCTCATCTCGTTTCTCCGTTTTCTTGATTCTCCGATCGATAGCCTCTCATTTGCCTCATTCCTGACAGGCGAGATCTTTTGCGGAAGGGCGGAATTGACCGCCGATCATATGTTTCGATTCCTGAATGACTCGGCACGTCGGAAAGAATCCGCTCTCTATGTGGCTTTTCGCGCCCGATACCCTGACACTTGGAATGATCACATTCAGCCGTTCTTTTCGACAGTCGGCTATCTCCCACCATACGATCTCCTTCAGCGTATGCTTCATCACTTCGCCGTCGTCAGCCGATTCCCCTTGCAGGAGATATTTGTCTATCATCTCCTGGAGCTCCTGAAGATGCGTGAAGGTGAAGGCGAAAATTCGCTTGGCGACTTTCTTCAATTTTGGAGCCAGAACCAGGACGACCCCTGGATGCAGGTACCGCTTGCGGAAAACGCCGGCGCCATTCGCGTCCTCACAATTCATAAGGCCAAGGGATTGGGATTTCCAGTGGTGATCCTGCCATTCCCATATCTGGTCAGCCATCCGAGATCATGGAGTGTTGTGGAAAAGGATGGCCGGCTGATGCCGATTAGGATTCCCGAGTGGGCTGCGCTCCTGTCGCCTCGCATCGCCGAAATCAGGAAAGCCGAACGACTTGCGGACATCTCCGACGAACTCTGCGCATTTTACGTGGCGCTGACCCGGGCTGCCGACGAATTGTATATTTTCCCGCCCACCTTGTCAGGGCATCAGTGGAGCAGAAAGCGCAAGATTCCTATTTCGGGACATCTGACTTCTGTTCATGAATGGGGATCCCAAAGGATACGCGGTCCCCGGAAAGATGTCGCCCCTTCTGAACCATCGCACTATCCGGTTTTGACGGACTGGAACAGGAAGCTCCATCTGAAACGAGGCAATTTTGCACGAACCTGTTCTGCGGAACAGCGGCAGGCGCTGAAACGAGGGACGCTCATTCACAGAACCCTCGCTAACGGAATACTCCCCGGGGTCCAGACAGCAGGGATCGCTGATCATAACAGAGAAGCTGTCGATCCCGTCCTCACAAACCTGATGCGTCACCCGCTCATCAAGCGCTTACTGGATTTCAACTCGGATGTGACGATTGAAAATGAAGTGACACTCCTGGATGAAAATGGCGAATTGCACCTGATCGATCGAATTCTGATCGGTCCGGCCGTGGTCACGATCGTCGAATGGAAAACAGGGGCTGAGGATCGTCGCACACATCAGGAACAGGTCCGTGCTTATGGCCGGCTGCTGGCATCGATCTACCCGGGACGGAAGATTGAAGGATACCTTGTCTATGTTGATGAGGGCGCGATCGAAGAGGTGTCATGGTAAGGGTGCACGACGTCTCTGTTGTGGAGGACCTCCTCGATCGTGTCGTCAGCGATGCCGTATCCAGGGATGCGACACGGCTCACAATCGTGTTTCCAGGCAGCAGACCGATTCATCACTTTTGCAAAAAGTATGCAGCCCTGAAAAGGGCTCCGAGTCGCCCTCCGGCTCTCTTCCCGCTCATGGAGTTCTTCTGCCATATTGCCGGCATTCTCGAAGAGGACATCCTGCCTGAAACTGATGCCGTCTTCCTCCTCATGCAGGCTGTCGCCGAGTGTGGTGATGGTGATCTGCAGAAACTGGCGGATCATTTCTCGGCTTTTTATCCATGGGGTCGGGAGATTTATCGGGTCATAGACGAGTTGGATCGTGAATCGGTGAGTGATTCACGCTTGAAGGCACTTGCCTCACTCGAGGACTACGATACTCTTCGTCCATCGACACAGCGCTTTTATGATCTGCTGCCGGAAATCCGGTTGCGATTTCATGAGCTCCTGGCTGAACACAGCCGCTACTCACCGGGGACGATTTACCGAAATGCCTCAGAGCGTTTGGGCAAGAGTGGGTGGATGGATGCTGCAGAGATCATGTTTGCGGGATTCTTCGCCTTCTCCGGCGGAGAAATGGACATCCTGAAACGTCTGGGAGAAATCGCCGATGTCTCCATATACCGGCATCATGATGGCAGAGCATGGGGGCCTTTTCGGGAGATGGAAGACGGTTTATCTCTTAATCATAATTCACAGCCCCTCACAGTCCCGTCAATCAACATGAATCTCCACGCCGCACCGAGTGCACATGGCGAAGTGTTGCGAGTTAATGAAATACTTCACGAGTCGAATCTCGACCCGGAAAGAACCGTGATTATTCTACCCGACCCGGCGCCGCTTCTCCCGCTTCTCTGGGAGGTCTTGAGCACTCTGGGTGTCGACTACAACATCACGATGGGCTACCCGCTCGTCCGGACTCCCATCCATGCACTTTTGAACAGGATTCTCTCGGTTGTTGAAACCATGAAGGATGAAAGAGTCTACGTGCCTGAATACCTGAAAGTTATGCTCCATCCGTATGTGAAGAACTTTGGAAAAGACCTTCAGGATGAGTCCGGCATGCGGATTCTTATCCACTCGCTTGAAAAAGAAGTCAGGAGGCGCGGTTCGGCTTTTCTGGGTCTTCTCGAAATTGAAACAATGGATGCCATCTACGAGACGACGTCTCAAATGATGCCGGAAACATCAGGGCGTGAGAAACTCCAAGAGGCTCTGCGAGGTCTCCATGATCTGCTCATCCGGCGACCCCAACAGGCTCGCACCATATCCGCCCTTGCCCGCTCTCTGGATGGCGTCGTTCACGAGCTGGCTGAATACTCCCCCGCGCATTGCCATCCATTCTTCCACAATTTTTTTATTCAAACATCGGATACGTTGGCTGGTCTTTCCTCGCTTCTTGTCGCCGATCATGCGTTTGACGATCGGAAAATGCTCCATCGCATCGTGAGAAATCAGTTTTCTTCAGACAGCGTTCCGTTTACAGGGTTGCCGCTGCGAGGGCTTCAGGTTATGGGACTGCTGGAAACACGCGCTCTGAGATTCGATACTGTCATCATACTGGATGTAAATGAGGATATTCTTCCCTCATCATCGCGGCATGATCCTGCTTTGCCCCCGGCCTTCCGAAAGGCGCTGGGATTGCCGGGATACACAGATAGAATCGAAGTTTATAAATACAATTTTTTCCGCCTGCTTGAGTCGGCACACACGGTTCATGCCCTCTATCGGGAGACTCCTGATACAACACGATCTCATTTTCTGGAGGAGATGATTTTCCAGGCGGAGAAGGACAAGAGCGAAATGGGGGTGGTCCGCGTGAATAACCTCTCTTTTCGCTCAGGAAACGCTCACGAAAGAACTCCGCTCGTTGAGAAAGACGAAGCCGTCATGACGATTCTCAAGAAGATGACCTTTAGCGCCGCTGCGCTTGATACCTACCTCCTCTGTCCGATGATGTTCTATTTCACATTTGTGTTGGGGCTTGGAGAAGTCGAAGAGGTCAGCGAAGAGCTGGATGCTTCCAAGGTGGGCCTGTCCCTGCACACAGTCATGCGAGACCTCTATTACCCTCATATTCGGAAAAAACTGACCGATGAAATCTATGATGAAATGATGCACCGATTGCCGGATGTCCTGCGGTTGCATTTTGCCGCCACTGGTGAAGGCCTCCTGCTCCAGATGCTGGCTCAAAGGAGAATCCATCAGCTGCTGCGGCGTGAAAAAGAGAATTTCTCAAATCAGACAATATTACTCTCAGTGGAGAAAAGATTATCCGGTGCGCTCGACCTCAACGGCGTGAGAGTGATGTGCAAAGGTTTTCTGGACAGGCTCGATCAGCGAGGTCAGACTCTCTGTATTCTGGATTACAAATCGGGGAGAGATGTGAAGAAACGGATTCCGGCAGCCAAGCCAAAATCGCCGCTTATTGATAGGCTTTCGATCTTTAAGGAGATCAAGTCGTTCCAGCTTCCTTTATACGCTGAGCTCGTCCATCAGGAATACGCAACGCCGTATGATCTCATCCAGGCTCATCTGATGTCGTTAAGAGACGTGACAAGTGATCTGCCTCCTCTTTTTCCTGAACCCGACTCCGCTGCTGCGCAGATGTTGGAAATTTACCTGCCATCTCTGAGACTCATTTACGGCGAAATCCTGAATGCGAATAAAACATTCGAACCGGATCCGGCGAGCTCTGATACATGTGCAGAATGTTCTTTCAAGACACTCTGTCGTCGGAGCCGTGCCAAAACGGCTGAGGATTTTGAGCAATAAGAAGGTGGATTGATATGAATGGCAATTTGGGTTACGCCTTCAGCATTTTGATTGAGGTTTTCCTTTTGATTTTTCGCCTTTTACCTGGACGTCACCAATTCAAAATTTCCTGATGATGCACTGGCTTGACATGGACGTTACTCTGTCCACGCCCTGCTTGACAGTTGCGGCCTTTCCACTGCTTTTGATAGGATCCGCCAATGACCAGGATGCCTCGGATCAAGATCATATTCACCGGCGGGACTATTTCCATGAGGATCGATTCCGCTACTGGCGGCGCCATACCCGCTCTGAACGGTCAAGAAATTCTGGCGTTGGTGCCCGGCATCGAAAAATTGGCATCCATCAGCCACGAAGATTATGCAAAACTTCCTGGACCACATATCACGCCATTAATCATGTGGGATCTCTCACGCCGGGTACAGGAAGCGCTTGAGTCGAGCGACTATGATGGTGTCGTCATAACTCACGGCACTGACACGCTCGAGGAGACGGCCTTCTTGCTTGATTTGACATTGAATTCCCACAAGCCGGTTGTGCTTCTTGGCGCAATGAGGATTAGCTCGGAGCTTTCCTGGGATGGACCCCACAACCTACATGCCGGTGTCCGCGTCGCCACGCACCCAAATTCATTTAATCGCGGCGTACTCGTCACGATGGGCGACGAGATCCACGCTGCGAGCGACGTCACGAAAACACATACCGAGCACGTTAATGCCTTTCAAAGCCCTGATTTCGGGCCGGTCGGCTTTGTCGATAAATCGGATGTCGTCTTTTATCGGAGCCCTCATCGGAGGCAGTACATACCGGCGACGAAGATTGACACTGCCGTTGAACTCCTTAAAGTGGCTGCCGGCGCAGATGACAGGCTTCTCAAATGGGCTGTTGATTCTGGGGCTCATGGTATCGTTATTGAAGCCACAGGGCGTGGCAACGTGCCTCCTGATGTAGTACCCGGAATCCAGTATGTGATAGATCATTCCCTTCCCATCGTACTTGTATCGCGCTGTCTGCAAGGCAGGGTGCTTGATACATATGGGTATCCCGGAGGAGGTCGTCACCTGCGGCAGATGGGTGTGATATTCGCTCAATACATTAATGGACAGAAGGCCCGGATCAAGCTGATTGTTGCACTCGGCAACACGCAAAAATTGGATGAAATCCGACAATTCTTCTAGCATTTGCATCTCGTAGCCCTCTGGTCTATTCGTTAATTATCAGATTGTTACGTAACCGTAGGAGCTGATTCCAATCCGATCAAGGATTGAGTCGAACACACTAAGATTTTATGCTTGACAATTGCTCATTTCGAGCTTATATTATTATCGTTTAATTTTGATAGGAGGTTATTGGATGCAAATCAAGCCATTGAGAGACAGAATTCTCGTCAAACGTATCGAAGAGGAGGAGAAAAAGGTCGGCGGTATCATCATTCCAGATACTGCCAAGGAGAAGCCGATGCAATGTGATATCATCGCAGTCGGCTCCGGCAAGGTCTCCGAGGACGGCAAGGTGACGCCGCTGGAGGTCAAGAAAGGCGATCGGGTTTTAATTGGGAAGTACTCAGGGACTGAAGTCAAGGTGGATGATATTGAGTACTTGATTCTGCGCGAGGACGAAGTTCTCGCAGTGATCGAAAAGTAGGAGGTGGCAGTCCGACATGCCAAAACAGATTGTTTACGATCAAGAAGCGCGTGCGGCGATTCTCCGAGGCGTCAATATCCTGGCAGATGTCGTCAAAGTGACTCTCGGTCCAAAAGGCCGTAATGTCATACTCGAAAAGAAGTTCGGAGCTCCCCTGATCACGAAGGATGGCGTGACCGTCGCCAAGGAGATCGAGCTGAAGGATGCTCTCGAAAATCTCGGCGCCAAGATGGTCCGCGAGGTTGCCAGCAAAACATCCGATGTCGCGGGTGACGGGACGACGACAGCCACAGTGCTGGCTCAGGCGATATTCCGCGAAGGGATCAAGAACGTCGCGGCCGGTGCCAATCCAATGGATCTGAAGCGGGGCATTGAAAAGGGTGTAGCCGTCGTGGTCGAGGAGATCAAGAAGCTCTCCAAACCGGTCAAGGGCAAAATGATCGCCCAGGTCGGGACGATCTCAGCGAATAACGACGATGCAATCGGTGAGATTATTGCACAAGCTATGGAAAAGGTCGGCAAGGATGGCGTTATCACGGTCGAAGAGGCAAAGAGCATGGAGACTGCGTTGGACGTCGTCGAAGGCATGCAGTTTGACCGCGGCTATCTCTCCCCCTATTTCGTAACCGATGCCGAACGAATGGAAGTCGTTCTTGAAGATCCGTACATTCTGATCTTCGAAAAGAAAATCAGCAATATCAAGGATCTGTTGCCGATCCTCGAAAAAGTCGCTCAGAAAAGCAAACCTCTGTTGATCATTGCTGAGGAAGTCGAAGGCGAAGCTCTCGCAACTCTCGTTGTCAACAAGCTCCGCGGAACGCTTAACGCCGCTGCCGTCAAAGCCCCGGGCTATGGCGATCGTCGGAAGGCGATGCTTGAAGATATCGCCATTCTCACCAACGGACGTTGCATCACCGAGGATCTCGGCATCAAGCTCGAAAATGTGAAAATCGAAGATCTGGGACGCGCCAAGCGCGTTGTCACCGATAAGGAAAATACTACAATCGTAGAAGGCGCCGGAACCAAAAATGCAATTGAGGGACGAATCAAGCAGATTCGCAAACAGGTCGACGAAACGACCTCCGACTACGATCGTGAGAAGCTCCAGGAACGACTCGCCAAAATCGTTGGCGGTGTCGCCGTCATCAAGGTCGGCGCGGCGACGGAAGTCGAGATGAAAGAGAAAAAAGCGCGCGTCGAAGATGCGATGCACGCGACCAAAGCCGCCGTGGAAGAAGGTATCGTCCCGGGCGGCGGTATCGCTCTCATCCGAAGTCTTCCCGCTCTTGACAAGCTCATGAAAGAGAAAGGTATCGGCGACGATCAGCGCATCGGCATCGATATCATTCGCCGGTCCATCCAGGAACCACTCCGGTGGATTGCTCAGAACGCCGGCTGGGAAGGTTCAGTGGTCGTCAACAAGGTGCTGGAGCTCGAATCCGAACATGGCTTCGATGCCCAGGCCGAAGAGTACCGGAACCTGGTGGAAGCCGGTATCATTGACCCGACGAAAGTGGTTCGTTGTGCCATTCAGAATGCATCATCGATCGCTTCGTTGATGCTGACAACCGAGGCGCTCGTGGCCGATCTGCCCGAAGAGAAAAAGAAGGGCGCCGGCCATTCCCATGCCCCCGGAATGGAAGACTACTAGAGACGGGTCGGGCATACAGCGAAAAGAGAACAGAGGAGCTGGGACATCCGGCTCCTCTTTTTCTTCGCAAACGGATCAGAGCCTGTTTGTATGAAGAGGCGGCCTCTGGATGTGATTTTCGTCAGTGTCGGGATGGCTGGCCGCCGATTGCGGCCTTTCTGACGAATATCAGCGCATACTGATCCCGGTAGAGCAGTTCCCAGCGGCCTTCCCTTGTCAATTGAAAGAGCCGCATCGTGACGTTTTTGCCCGGGAGCACAAAGGCGGAGTTAAATACGCTCTTATCGATATCCAGAATGTTTGTATCAATGAGGCCATAATAGAGCGCCGCACTGTGACCCTTTTCATCACGCCAAAGATGCATGCGCCCGTCGATGCAGGGCTTGATCTCAGGGTATTTCCATATCAGCCAACCCCCGAGTTCATATGTTGTAAACAGTATGCCGGGTGGATTTGCCTTTTTTAGCACATCGGCCGCTGTCGGTGAGAACCCTCGCAATTCAAAGCAGTATCGATTCCAATTCATCGACATCAATCTTAAGTTCGGGATCTTCATCGATACGAAATAGATTCCCATCAGAATCAAGATCAAGGCGGCAATGCTGTTGGCAAGGCGCTCTTGAGGAGGCTTGAAGGTGCGAAAGATGACTTCGATGACGGGGAAAGAAATAAGAATCAGCAGAAAATAATATCGTCGTGATGAGTACGAAAGGGCAACAAGGACCATCGTCATCGCCATCCAGGGCAGCCTCTGGAGGAATTTCTTCTGTTTTGCAAGTTGGATCAATGCGAGTGCCAATAGCAGCAGCCATGCGATGAATTGATACCATAGAGTGGAAAGTGGCTCGATAGGTGCCCATTCCTGGATGATGTGAAGGGCCGGGCTGTTCGAGTGATGGAAGGCTTCAATGTAAATACGAGTTCCAAAAGGATTGATAAGAGTTGCTGCCATAGCCATTATGAGCACAACGAGAAGCCGAATCGACACTGAAATCGGGATCGGGTTGTGTTGTCGCCAAGCGACGCAAATATCGCGGATTTGCGTGATGCTGATCCACTGCAAAAGGAGTACAAGGCCAAGAATGAAGCTCCCATGAAAGTTCGACCAGAGGGTGAAGAGCGGGATCAGAAGCCAGATCGACTTGCTTCTCGACTCTTCGAACCGAATAAGGAGAAAGCAAAGGATCGCGTATCCAAGAAATGTCAACAACTGTCCCCGGAAAGATGCCTGGATAAAGAAGTTTTCGAAAAACAGAAAAACCGGGAACACGATGGCCTGCTGCCAGAAATCCAGGCGGCAGGCACGGGAGAGTATGACAGCCGTTAAGGTGATGATGAAGGCTGCGAGGATGCTTAGGCCCAAAAATCCGTAGCGATGGAAAACGGCATACGTCAGCAAGTCTGTGGCCCACGAACTGTTCGTCCAGTGGTAGCCGGGGAACATGGATGAGTAGATGTTTGTCCGGAGGATCGCGTGATGTTGAAAGAAATATTCTCCGTATTTTAGGTGCCAGCCCAGATCCGGATCACATGGGTGATAAAGACAGGCGAGGAAAACGATGATGTAAAGTAGGGATGCCTGCATCGATTTCTTAAATCGAGCCAACCAGGGCCTTTGCATCTCGATACTATTATCACAGAATTGGAATGTACTCATTATTTTCAAAATAGCATTCGGATCCAGAGTGCCTCGAAGCCCTGATACGCCTATCCCAGTGACTGATAGTGAGAAACAGGATAGGATATAACCCTCCTGAAAATGCGCACAAGATTAAGTCGGAATTTCCAGACTGAGAGCAGGCAGGAGGCCTATCGTCTCGCCGGACAGAGGATGGATCGTTCACTGATTTTTTCCCCGGGGATAGCACCGGTTCTTGACAAATAAGGGTGTCCCATTGATGACGGATAAATACGATCTCATTTTCATCGGTGATACGATTTCTGCGATGCTCTCTCTTCCGGCCGTTTCACGAATCATGCACCATATTTTTGATCGCTCGATTTCTTTCGTCGCATGGCATTGCTAATATGAACCGTCGCGAGTTTCAGAAGTTGGTGGCCGAGGCCGTTGCCGGCATCCCAGACGAGTTTTTGGATAAGCTCGATAATGTCGAGATCGTGGTCGAGGATGAACCGAATCCTGAGATCGTCGAGGCGCTCGGCTACGACCCCGATGAAGACACTCTCTTCGGGCTCTACCAGGGTGTTCCACTGACGCAACGTGACTCGCGCTACGGGCTTGTGCTCCCGGATAAAATCACCATCTTTCAATGGCCGATCGAAGACCATTGCGAATCTGCCGAACGTATGATTGTTGAAATCCGCCGCACGGTCATCCATGAAATTGCGCACCATTTTGGCATCACCGACATGCGTCTCAAAGAGCTTGGTTACTGAGAGGGTTGACATTTTGAGTTTCTGGATTGCCTGATCGATCGGCCGACGAGGATGCTGCGACGCCTTTATGGGGTAACCCCAACACTCGTGTCACCAGCCGCAAAGTAGCGGCCTAGATTGCCGCCTCTTCGTCTCGTTCGATCGCCAGCCGCTTATTCATATCCGGGCGAAACAAGCCATATGGGGTAACATGTCCCCAGACCAATGGTGTCAGCGATCTCTGATCTTCCGCTGTGATTCGGCCCGTCCAACCCGGCTCGGTGAGGATACGCTGGATCATGAGCGTGTTGATGTATGCCAAGCATACCTGCAACAGGTGCAGTGCCAGCATTGTTATCTTCTGGTCCTCGACGCGATTCGTTGAAATCTCTCTCTTCAGGCGGATAGGTGCGGAATTTGCAATCGGAAGATACATCCTCTTCCCTGAGAGCTTCCGTCTCGTGTTCGAAACTCACCTGGAAGCAAATCCAAAGAATCGGTTCCTCTTCGAAACCAGTCGCTTCGGGCTGTTCACTCCAGGCAGAATACAGCAGATCGTCCAGGAGTATCGCAACGAAGCGGGAATCTCGCAAAACGTTCGCCCCCGCATTTTCCGTCATCAGATGATCACCTATCTCACGGTTCATGAGCGCTCCGACCCCCAAATGGTATGTATAAAGTCCGGGTTTTTATTCGGGATTTCGATGTAATGAAGAAGTGGGGGGTCCGGGGGGGAAAACGATCTGTGGAAAACTTCCGGATCGCGGATTGGCCCTGTCTCTAATTCCTCGATTTGTGCATAGAAGCATGTTCGACATAGAGTTCTCGGCACGGCGGAGCGGAGGACGACTGGAAAAAGCAGTGGTGGAATTTGAGGTGCTTCCAGAAAGAGCTGGAGCAAATCAAATGGGTGAGGCTCTTTTGGAACATGTCGGGAACTCTCAATAACTCCAGAAGAGTCGCACCCATGTGATTTTCGTCCTCCTCAGCTACACCCTTCTCCAGGCCTTCCTCTTCCGCAAGTAAAAAAATCTAACTCGACAAACCCGCCTGCAGATTCTCCGTCGATTGAGCCCAACCATCCCCGTCGTCGCTGTCTACCACAAACAGAAATTCTGCCTTCTCACCATTCCTGAATTCGCTTCATTCGCCCGGGCACCCGGCGTTTCCCCTCTGTGGACCTCCCTCTCTCTCAACAAGGCCAAATGACGTCATTCTCACTGCACCTACCAGACAACCACAGAATCCTTACAATCAGTTCACCAACTCAAGTGGGCGCTCCTCAGGCGTCAATTCCTTCCCAACAGAACAATCGCGCAACGCTGTCTGGCCAACCCCACTTCGGCAACGGTTCGATGCGCTCAGGCATGGCGCAAGGTCCCGGTGTCTCTGAATCGCAATTTCCTCCTACCGATTATTGACATTGCAAATAATAACCCTTAAAATGCAAGCATGGGTGAGGTTGATATCAATTGTTATTAAGAGTTATGCGGAGGAAATGATGACCAAAAAAACAACGATTCCTGTAATTGAGCGTGAACGTCCTGTCGACGGGCAGAAGGAGGGAAATGCCTTGATTGAAAGAGAAAAGAAAGCCCTTAAGACAGTCAAGAACCATATGTGGTGGTCCATGGGAGCCGGCCTGATCCCGGTCCCGTTCGTGGATCTGGTCGCGGTTTCGGGCGTTCAACTGAAGATGATTGCCGAGATCTCGAAGATCTACAACGTCCCGTTTCAGGAAGACCGCGGCAAGGCGGTGGTCGGTGCCTTGATCTGTTACATTGTCCCGAGCTCGATGTCGTTCGGCTTGGTCGGCAGCCTGTTGAAGGCGGTTCCAGTGGTGGGCCTCCTGGTAGGAGCACCCTCGATGGCGCTGTTCTGTGGAGCATCGGCTTGGGCGCTGGGCAAAGTGTTCATCCAGCATTTCGAGTCCGGTGGCACATTCCTTAACTTTTCTCCGGCGGAAGTCAAGGATCATTTCCAGAAGCTGTTCGAGGAAGGCCGAAAGATGGCCGCGACAATGGAGAAGGAAAATAAAGCTGAAGGCCCAATAAATTCCAATGGGGCTTGAACTTGCACTTGGATACCTGGCGTTATGCCTGGTGGCGGGAATCGTGGGACGGAATCGGCGGATCGGTTTTTGGGGCTTTTTTTTCTGCTCTTTCATCTTCACCCCTGTCATCAGCCTGCTGTTTCTGTATTTTTCAACGTCGCGAAAGGTCTGATACCCGGCGCCCAGGGCCAGGTTAGGGAACCTTTTTCCCTTTATTTTCGCCGGACTTAGCATGAAGTTTGCATTGCGTCTACAGATTATCGAGTTCCTGCAGATGGAGACTCATGCGCTGGATCGGAAGCTGTTCGTGATGACTGCGGCTTCCGGTACCGCTAACGCCCTGATCCTGGCGGTGATCAATGCGGCGGTGGAGTCGATTGGCCATGGCGGACCGCGCTGGGTGCATTTCCTGCTGTTCACGCTGTCGCTGGGCCTGTTCGCCTATGCCTTGCGTTACATCCTGTATGAATCCAGCCGGATCGCGGAGGAAGCCATCCGGACTGTACGGGTGCGATTGGCGGACAAGATCCGCCACTCGGACCTGCTGGCGCTGGAATCCATCGGGGAAGCCGACATCCACGCCCGGATCAGCCGTGAAACGGCCGCCATCGCGCAGGCGGCGCGACCGCTGTTCAGCGCGGCGCAGTCATCGTTGATGGTGATTTTCACGTTGGCATACATCGCCGTGGTGTCACCCGTAGCAGCGCTGCTTTGCGTGGCCATGATCGGCGGCGGAGTCGGGATATATCTGAGGGACCGGAAGTGCTATAACGACGGGTTGCAGGAAGCTTCGCGTTGCGAGGACGACCTGTTCACGTCTTTGACGGGACTTCTGAGGGGCTTCAAGGAACTCCGCATCAACCGGTTGAAGAGCGATGACGTGTTCGAGGAGTTCGGAACGGCCGTCACCCGGGGCCGGGACGCGCGTGTTCGTGTGATGCTGCAATTCTCGAACAACGTCGTATTTGTGGAATCGTTTTTCCTGGTTCTGGTTGGTGCGATCGTCTTTATCCTGCCTGTGACATCGCCAACCTTTTCCGGCTCTGTTACCAAGATCGTGGCCGCTGTTCTTTTTCTGATGGGTCCGCTGAGCAACGTGGTCATAATGATCCCGGTGCTTTCGCAGGTGCACGTGACGGTGGACAACCTGTGGCGCCTGGAAGCCGAGCTGGACCTGGCGCTGGCCCGCTCGGCTAATGGCGAGGAAGCGCCGTTGGACGGCATGCAGGACTTCCAGGCCATCCGGTTCGAAGGCCTATGCTTCACCTATAAAGCCCCCGATGGCAGTGCCAGTTTCCAGGTCGGACCCATTGACTGGGAAGTTCGCCGCGGAGAGATCCTGTTCCTGGCCGGGGGCAATGGAAGCGGCAAGACTACGCTGCTGAAGCTGTTCACGGCATTGTATCAGCCCATGCAGGGGTGCATTCGGGTGGATGGTTCAGAAATCGTGGCGGCCAACGTGCAATCGTACCGGAACCTGTTCTCGGCGATCTTCTCCGACTTTCATCTGTTCGACAAACTCCATGGGTTGCGGGACATTGCGCCGGAGCGCGTGGACGAGATGCTGCGGCGGATGGAGATTTCCAAAAAAACGGCCTTCCGGGACGGGCGCTTTTCAAACATCCTCCTGTCGACCGGACAGCGCAAGCGTCTGGCCCTGGTGGTGTCCTATCTGGAAGACAAGCCAGTCTATGTTTTCGACGAAGTGGCGGCGGACCAGGATCCGCGTTTTCGCGGCTACTTCTACGAAACGCTGCTGCCGGAACTGAAGGGTGCGGGCAAGACGGTGGTGGTGGTCACGCATGACGACCGCTATTTCCACGTCGCCGACCGGGTGGTCGAGATGGACTACGGCAAACTCAACGGCCTCTCGCGGAACGGGAAGCCGCCCAAGCCGCGAAAGCATCCATCCAGGCGCACCGGCAAGCCGCCTACCGAACAAGGGGCATGAACAATGAAAACGATCCGTGAATGGGCTACCGCTCGATATCGGCGCGGTAAGGCTTTCGTAAGGCGACAGGCACCCTACTTGATCCTGTTGTTCTTCCTGCTGGGCATGTTTGTGATCTTCTTCTTTGACCGGATCGTGATCTCGATCCATCCCGGGGAACTGGGCGTGCTGTGGCGGCGCCTGGGTGGCGGCACTCAGATCGATACGGTGTACCGCGAGGGCCTGCACCTGATCCTGCCAATCAACGAGATGTACATCTACAATGTCCGCAAGCAGCAGTTCCCCGACACGCTTGACGTCCTGACCGTGGACGGTCTCACGGTTCGGGTGCGGTACTCGACGCGCTATTACATCGACAAAGATACCCTGCCACTGCTGCACCAACGCGTGGGACCGGACTTCGTGAACGTGGTGGTGCGTCCGGAGGTGCGGTCGGTGATGCGGATTGTGTTCGGACAGTACAAGCCCGAGGAGATTTACACCACGCAGAAGGCCATCCAGGAGCGCGTAAGCATGCTCTCGAAGACTCGCATGGAGGCGCGGTTTTTGGCTCTGGACGATGTGCTCATCGAGAGCATCACGCTGCCCACGCGGATCTCCGAGGCCATCGAGGTCAAAATGGCCCAGCAGCAGCTTGACGGAGAGTACGTATACCGGATATCGATAGCCGCTAAGGAAGCCGACCGCAAGCGCATCGAATCCGAGGGCATAAGGGTTTACAACGACACGATCAACAGCAGCCTCACCCCCTCCGTGCTTTCTTGGTACGGGATCCAGGCAACCATGGACCTGGCCAAGTCGCCGAATGCCAAAGTCGTGGTGGTCGGTTCGGGCAAGAACGGCCTGCCACTCATCCTTGGGAAGGATTGAGACATTAAAAAACTGCTCCTCTTGGCGTTGTCAGCCGGATTGCTGTGGCTCCTCCTGGCACCCCAATGGCGGTCTTTCGATCGGATGGGAGAACTGAGATTCCAGGCTTGTAGCCGTCCGTCGAAGGAGATTCTGGTGGGGGTTTGCTGGCCCTTTGCTGTGAACCAGGACGGGATGGCTGGCGGCCTTCAACTGGCGAATGAAGAAATCAATGCCGGCGGCCTGGCCGGTGGTATGGCGGTCCGCCTCGTCCTGCGGGATTCCGGTTTCGACTGGGAAAAATCGAAGCAAATCGCCATCGAATTCTCCGAGACCCCTGACATGAGCGCGGTGCTCGGCTACTACTTCGACGGCGAAGCCATCAAGGCTTCGGGGATGTACGAGTGCAGCCGGTTGCTGCATCTCATCGTCGGCGCCAATAACACCGCCATGACTGGACGCGGGAATCAATACATCGTTCGCACGATCCTCCCCAGCGACAAGATCGCGTGCGCGCTGGCGAAGTTGTCAGTTGACCGCGGATACCGGAAATTCGCGGTTATCTGGGAAGAGGACGCCTACGGGGAGGACTTGGCCTATCAGTTCCGTGTAGCGATGGATGCCCTGGACACGCAACTGGTCTATCAGGTGTCCTACCCCCTCGGACGCCAGGACTTCCGGTTGCCGGTCAACGAAATGAAGAGTGTCGACGCCGACTTCATCTTCTTTGCGGGATTGGAACCCTGGGCGGGAGACTTCCTGCGGGTAGCACGGGGGGTCGGCCTCAAGACGCCCATCATTGGGGCTTTCAGCGACACACCGGAGATGCGCGAGAGGGCCGGGCGGGCGTTGGAGGACGCGATGTACTTGGATTTCTACAACGTGAATTCGCCGAGCCCCGAAAACCAAACGTTCGTCCGCAAGTTCCGGGCTCGGTATGGGAGGGACCCCGATACGTGGGCCGCGCAAGGATACGACGCCTTGCATATCCTGGCGAAAGCGGTCCAATTCACCGGTTCCCGCAATCCTCTCGATCTGGTCTATGCCATCCGGTACATGAAACCCTGGGAAGGCGCCAACGGCCGTTACAAGTTCGACAGCCGGGGCGAACTGGAAGACAAGTCGATTTTCCTCGCTGCTTATCGAAACGGCACGCCGGTGATCATCCAGGACAGCCAGCCGATGCCGCCTAGCCGATAAGACAGCCGGAATTCATGGACATGTACCCACTCTCGTTTCCGCAACAAGCCATTTACCTGGATGCGCTCCTGCAGGGAGCCACCACGAAATTCAACATGGGCGGCGCCATCGTCATTCGCGGCCCGCTCGACGTTAGACTGTTCCGGCGTGGCCTGGAATGCGCGCTTGGTGTGCATGACGTGCAGCGGATGCGCCTCCATCTCGATGGCGAGACAGCCATGCAGGAATTCCTGCCGGAAGACGCGTGCCCGCGTCCGTTCGAGGCACTCGACTTCTCGAGCCGCCTGGAGCCGCTTCAGTCTTCGATTGAGTGGGTGCTCGCGGATCTCGGCCAACCCATGCGCCTGGACCAGTTTCCGCTGCACGGCGACGTGCTGTTCCATCTGGGCGAAGGTTTGCACCTTTGGTATCCCAAGTTCCACCATATCGCTAACGACGCTTTCGGCCATTCACTGATCGCCTCCACCGTCGCCGTGGCCTACAACGAATTGCTCCGCTGTGGATCCCTGCCCGAGTTCGAGCTGCGCTCTTACGCCGATTTCATCCAGGATGACCGCGCTTATGCCGCATCGGGGACGTTCCGGAAGAACGAGGCCTTCTGGCGTGGGAAGTTCCTGGCTATGCCTGAGCCGCTGCCGTTCACAGCGCGCAAGGGCGGGCTGACGGGCGCGCGTATGCGGACCGAGCGCTGCGCGCTCGGCGTCAACCGCCTGGTTTACAACTCCGTGGGGAGACGCGCGGAGGAAGCCGGCGTCACGACGTTCCAGTTCCTGCTGGCCTGTCTGTTCGCTTACTTGAACCGCGTTACCGGCCGAGACGACATCGTCGTTGGCACACCAATTTTGAACCGCAGCAATCACGCCTTCCACCGCACTGCTGGGATGTTCATGAACATGATGCCGCTGCGCATCCAGATCGACAGGGATGCGAGCGTTCTGAGCCTGGCCGGGCAGATCAAGTCCGAGACCAGGACTTGCTACCGGCACCAGCGCTTCCCGCTCGGAGAAACCCTACGCCACTGCCGCTCGTTGGACGGTTTCTGCTACGGCATTTTTGACGTGACCATGATCTACCGGAAGCTTAACTACGACGTCACCTT
This sequence comes from uncultured Acidobacteriota bacterium, assembly GCA_903916735.1. GTDB lineage: Bacteria > Acidobacteriota > CAIWXX01 > CAIWXX01 > CAIWXX01 > CAIWXX01. The sequence goes on along the minus strand of CAIWXX010000053.1, from coordinate 160,922 downwards.
CGGCGGCTCTCCGATACGCGTCATCACGCTTGATACCGGCGTGCGCGAGGAAACGCTCTCGCTCGAGGTCGACGAGTATAACGGAGACGAGGATGTCAACCTGTTCTTCAACTACAACCAGCAACTGATCTCGGGGGCGGAAGCCGAACAAATGGCCAAAACTTTCGAGACACTGCTGGTGGATGTGGCGGTGGAAGGCGACAGGCTGGTACGGGAGATCCGGCTATCTCCCGATTCAGTGACCTCGGCCAGCGCCCGGCAGCCGACCGCCCAGGAACAGACCGTGGTCGACATGGTCGAGCGGCGCGCCGCCGAAACTCCAGACGCGGTGGCCGTGATCTGCGGTGAGGAGCAGATGACCCGCGGCGAACTTGACCGCGCCTCCAGCCGCATCGCTACCTTCCTGGCCGGCGCTTGCGCAACAGTCCCCGAGCAGCCTATTGCCGTACTCTGCGACCGGAACGTGGAGTGGATCATGGCCATGGTCGGGATCCTTAAAGCGGGTTGCGCCTATCTCCCGCTCGATCCGGAGATACCTCGCGAACGGCTAAGCTTCATTCTTCAAGACAGCGGATGCAGTCTGCTACTGGCCGGCGCGCAATACCAGTCGGATACTTTCGAGGGCGTACATTCTATCCCGGTGGCCGAGGTTTTAGTGGGCCCCGAATCCACGGCTAAGCGAGCCGCTCTGTCGCCGCGACTCCTCGCCTACGTCATCTATACTTCCGGTACTACGGGGCAGCCGAAAGGCGTCCTGATCGAGCACGGAAGTTTTGCCAACACGGTCGGCGAGCTTATGCGGGGATGGGATGTGACCGCCCGGGACCGCGTCCTCGGGTTCGCAGGTCCGATGTTCGACGCCTCGATTGTGGACATCTTCCTCGCTCTCGCTTCGGGCGCGCCGTTGGTGATCACTCCCAAGGACGTGATTCTGGACCCGGTGCGCTTCCTCGACCTGCTCCGGCAGGAGAGAGTGACGGTGGCAACCTTGCCACCCGCGTACCTGAGCGCGCTGGGCCCGGTGGATTTAACGCCGCTCAGGTTGCTGGTCACGGCCGGTGAAGCGGCCAATCCGGCCGATGTCGCGCGCCACGTTCGGCGCCTGACCTACGTCAACGCCTACGGCCCCACCGAGGCCTCTGTTTGTGCGAGCTATCTCAAGCTCGAAGCGGGCACGGAGTTTTCCGCCGACCGCGTCTCGATCGGAAAGGCAATCGGACACACCCAAATCATGATCCTCGACGAAGCCCTTCAGCCCTTGCCCATAGGGGCCGCCGGCGTACTCTGCATCGGCGGTGTGGGCTTGGCCCGCGGCTATCTGAACCGCCCTGAACTGACCGCCGAGCGTTTCGTGATGAACCCGTTCCGCCAGGGCGAGCGTCTCTATCGCACCGGTGATCTCGGCCGCCTGCTTCCGGATGGCAACATCGAGTTTCTCGGCAGGCGCGATACGCAGGTGAAGATCCGCGGGTATCGAGTCGAGCTCGGCGAGATCGAAACGCTCCTCAAGACACATCCGGCGATCGAGACTGCCGTCGTCACGGCCTGGAACGTCACAGGCGCCGGCGATCTCGTTGCCTACGTGGTTCCGCGGGCCGGTTTCGAGCCGCGTGAACTGCGCCGCTTCCTGGCTTCGAAGCTGCCGGCCTACATGGTCCCGTCCCGCTGGATCCGGATCGCGACGATGCCGTTGAACTCCTCCGGGAAAGTCGACAGGGACGCGCTCCCCGCTCCGGGCGCGGCGGAGGATATCAGGTCGCAGCGAGGCTTGTCAGCTCCGCTAACGCCCCTCGAAAAGACGCTGATTGCAATCTGGGAAGAAGTTCTGGAGGTTGCGGGCGTTGGCTTGGAAGACGACTTTTTTGAGCTGGGTGGCCACAGCCTGAAAGCGGTGCGTGTGCTGTCGCGCATCCAGCACCGCCTCGGGCGAAGCGTGGAGATGGCGGATTTCTTCGCCAATCCGACGGTGGCCGGACTGGCGGCGTGGATCGGCCGGAGCGCGCCGTCGCAGGAAACGCCGATCCCAACCACCGCCCCGATGGAGTTGTACCCGCTCAGCAACGCGCAGGCGCGAATCTGGGTGCTGGCGCGGATGGAGGGCGGCTTGGCGGCCTACAATATGCCGATAGCACTCGAACTCGAGGGCGCGCTCGATGAGCGTGCGATGGAACGCGCGTTTCGCGCCGTGATTGCCCGCCACGAGTCTTTGCGAACCTGCTTTGTGAGCTCCGGCGGGATTCCGCGACAGAAGATCCTGTCCGCCGGGGATATTGTCTTTGAGTTGGGCCGCCATCACCCGAGCGGCGTCGACTCCGCCGAAGCCGCAGCGCGCCTTCTGATTCAGGAGGAGTTCACCCGGCCGTTCGATTTGTGTTGTGCCCCGTTACTGCGCGCCAGCGTGTTCCGGATCGCGGAGCGCCGCTGGTTGCTCTCCCTGGTGGTGCACCACATCGTGGCCGACGGCTGGTCGCTCGATGTGCTGTTACGCGAATTGTCGGCCTCGTATGCGAGTTCGATCGGAGACTCGGCGCCCGGCCTGCCCGCGCTCCACATACAGTACCGCGACTACTCGCAGTGGATGGCAGGGCGCCTGGAACAGGACGCCTTGCGCACGGACCGCGCCTTCTGGAAGGAAAAGCTGGCCGAACCGCTGCCGGTGTTGAACCTTCCCGCAGACAATGCCCGGCCGGCAATGCTTGGTTTTGCAGGTGCCATCGAGCGCTTCCCGCTGCCATGCACAGGCCACTTGAATCTTCCACGATTCTGCGCCGAGCAGGGCGTCAGCCCATTCATGGTGCTGTTGGCTGGCGTCTTCGGCCTGCTGAACCGGTACTCAGGCGATGAAGATATCATCATCGGCACGCCGGTCGCCAACCGCGAACGGATGGATTTGGAAGACCAGATCGGTCTGTACCTGAACACGTTGGCATTGCGCGTGCACGTCGAGCGCGAGGCTACCTTATCAGAACTCCTCGATCGAGTTCGCATCGCCGTGCTCGAGGCACAGGAACACCAGGGCTATCCGTTCGACTCACTGATTCAGGAGATCAAGGTCAAGCGCAGTACGGACCGCAACCCGCTGTTCGACGTGATGGTCGTAATGCAGGACGCCGTGAGGCAGGAGTTCCGTGCGCCGGGAATACATAGCTCGGAGTACTCCGTGCCGATGGGCGTAAGCGTGTTCGACCTCACGTTCCATTTCAGCCGGAGCGATGCCGGGATGCGGCTCGATCTGGAGTACAACACCGGAATGTTCGGCCGGCCGCGCGCGGAGAGGTTGGCGAGCCACCTCGACCTGGTGATCGAGGCGATCGTGTCGAGCCCCGATGCGAAGCTGGAAGACATCGACATTCTGCCTGACAAAGAGCGTCGGCGCATACTCGGAGAGTTCCCGGAAGGCCCGGCCCTGTCCTTGCCGGCCCAGACCGTCATCGATCTGTTCGCCGGGCAGGCGCTCCGGAACCCCGGCCGCACGGCCGTGATTTTCGAACAACGGAGCCTCAGCTACGGAGATCTCTCGGCAGCCTCGGCCCGGCTGGCAGACCGGATCCGGTGCGCCGGAATTGCGCCCGGATCGGTGGTGGCCCTGGTGGCGGATCGCTCGGAGTGGATGGTGGCAGGTGTGATCGGCATCATGGCCAGCGGCGCGGCCTGTCTCCCGATCGACGCCGCCCAACCGCGCGAGCGGATGGTGCGAATTTTGGAAGACAGCGGCTGCCAGGCCGTAGTTTCGGATGGTGTTGTGGCAGCAGCGGGCGCCCTGCCCGTCATCGCCATTCGCGAAAACTGGGAACAGGGCGGAGCACCGCTGTTGGGTTGTGCCCGCCTTTCAGACGTGGCATACATCACGTACACCTCGGGTTCCACGGGTACGCCCAAAGGTTCGCTGATCGAACACCGCTCGCTGGCGAACCTCGCTAGCGCGCTCGGGTGTTGCCTCTACGACGCCCTGCCGCAACCCGCCAGCGAGTTGCTGCTGACCTCCATCGGCTTCGATGTCGCGATGAAACAGATCTTCGGCGCCCTGACACGTGGCAACACGCTGGTGGTCGCCGGGGATGCGATGCGCCACGATCCGGCGGTGCTGATGGCGGCAGTGGCTGATGGCGGTATTCATCTCATCGATATCACTCCCGCGCACTTTGCCATCTTGCTGGCACAGGGTTTCGCGAGGTTGCCCAAACCGTCGCTACGGGCGATCGTGCTTGGCTCAGAGTCGCTCCCTTGCTCTCTAGTTGAAGCGTTTACCCGGGGCGAGGAAAACCGCCACATCGCGCTGTACAACTTCTACGGTCCCAGCGAATGCACGGTGGAAACGCTGTTCTGCCGGGTGGATGGACAGGATCTTTCGGGAACCAGGATCGCCCCGATCGGGCGTCCCATCGCCAATGCGCGAGTCTATGTGCTTTCTCCCAACGGCAAGCCGGTTCCTATCGGCATCCCCGGGGAGATTTGTCTGGGCGGCGTTCCGGTGGGCCGCGGCTATTTGAACCGGCCTGAACTGACCGCATCCAGATTCGTGGAGGATCCGTTCCACCCAGGCGAGCGCATCTATCGCACCGGAGACGTGGGCCGGTGGACTGCCGAAGGTCTAGTGGAGTATCTCGGGCGCGAAGACGGCCAACTCAAGATTCGTGGCTACCGAATCGAACCAGGCGAGGTCGAATACCACCTGCTTCAGCATCCGGGCGTGTCGGGAGCATTCGTGGAGGGCCGCCTCGGACCGGCCGGGTCAAGGGAACTTGTGGCTTGGTACGTCGCGGCCGGGCCCGGTGCGGATACGGACTCGCTGCGCGCGCATCTGAGTCGCATCCTCCCGAACTACATGATTCCCGCCCGTCTCGTGCCTGTGCCGGATCTGCCGATGCTGGAAAACGGCAAGATTGACCGGAAAGCCCTGCCGGATCCGTGGGCCAAACAACCGATTTCCCACAAGATTAGCCCTCGAAACGATGTGGAGTCCGCCATTCTTGCCATGTGGCAGGCAGTGCTGGGACTCGACGACGTCGGCAACGACGCGAGCTTCTTCGACACCGGCGGCAACTCCCTGCTGCTGGTACGTCTCCACTCAATGATCGAGGAGCGCTTCCCGGGCGCCGTCAAGCTGACCGAGTTGTTCTCCGCGCCCACCATTCGCGACCAGGCGCGCTTGATCGGGGAGCGAATCACGCCCCCCGCCAGCGAGCTACCTGCCGCGTCCGCCACGCCGCAAGCCCGGGCCGGCGACGACAAGGACCGCCGGATCGCGATTATCGGCATTGGGTTCCGCATCGGCCCGTGCCGGGACCTGGACGCGTTATGGGATGAACTCGATCGTGGACGCGATTTTGTTCGCCCACTGCCGGAGGCGCGCCGGCGGGACGTTGAGCTCGTGGCCACGGCGCTGGGCCTCGGCCCCGCCGAACTCGAATTCGCGGAGATGGCGTACCTGGACGAAGTGGATAAATTCGATTTCGCGCACTTCCGGATGGCGCCCCAGAAGGCCGCCCAACTCGACCCGCGCGAGAAACTGTTCCTTGAAACCGCCTGGCACGCCATCGAAGACGCGGGCTATGCGGGTGCGCGCCTCAAGGGGACACGCATGGGCGTATTCCTGGGCGACAGTACTGGCAGCGCCGATTTCGGCCGCGTGCTCGAAGCCGCCGGCGTCGCCGACGTGAATCAGCTTCTGGAATCGCTCACACCGTCGATGGCGGCCGGCCGCGTCTCCTACCTGCTGGACCTGAGGGGGCCGGCGCTGCTCGTGGACACAGCCTGCTCGTCGGCGCTTTCCGCTCTCTGCCTGGCCATGGAAGCGTTGCGCGCGGGCCAATGCGAGATGGCCCTGGTCGGCTCGGTCAAACTGCATTTGCTGCCGTTTCGGCGGCAGATGCGCACCGAGATCGAATCGCCCGACTCGCGCACACGGTCCTTCGATGAAGATGCAACCGGCACCGGCGGCGGGGAAGCGAGCCTCGCCTTTCTGCTAAAGCCTCTCGATTGCGCGCTGGCGAACGGTGACCCAATCCACGCCGTGCTGCGTGGCGCGGCGATAAACCAGGACGGCGCTTCCACCGGCATCACGGCTCCAAACGCCGACGCACAGGCCGACGTCATCGATCGCGCCTGGAAAGACGCCGGAATCCACCCCGATGATCTGTCCTTCATCGAGGCGCACGGGACTGGCACCCGATTGGGAGACCCCATCGAGGTCCAGGGCCTGACCAAGGCGTTTCGCTGCTACACGGAGCGGCGCCAGTTTTGCGCACTTGGATCCATCAAGGCCAACCTCGGCCACACTGACCATGCCGCTGGCTTGGCCGGCCTGCTGCGCGCCGTATTATGCCTCGAGCACCGGCGCGTGGCGCCTGCCGTTCACTACCGGCGGCCCAATCGCAATATCCGGTTCGAAGAGTCGCCGGTCTTTGTCAACCAGGAGCCGCTGGCGCTCAATGAAAAGCGGACCCCGCTGCTGTGTGGTGTCAGCTCTTTCGGCCTCAGCGGGACCAACGTGCACATCGTCGTCGAAGAGGCGCCGCGCATGGATCGACCCGCCGCCCGCGACGAGCGGATGTGGCTGCTGCCGCTGTCGGCCCGCACCCCAGGCCTGCTCCGCGAGCATGCCGCCCGGATCGGGAGATACCTCGAACACCACCCTGATATCCCTTTGGATGAAATCGTCTTTACGCTTTCGACCGGGCGTGACCATCTCGGCGCGCGCGCGGCTCTTCTGGTCCGATCAACAGCGGAACTCGTTGCCGGGCTGGCCGGTTTGAGCGAAACGCTTGAGAACCGGCCCGAGCGGAGCGTGTTCCACGGATTACACAAACCTGTGCCGTCGTCCAAGCCCGTACTGCTCGAACATGAGGTGACCGAAGACACGCTCGAACGCCTCAGCGTGGCGGCCACGGCCCTGGCCGGAACCAGCGACGCGAGACTGCTCGCCGAGCTGGCGCGGCTTTACGTTTCCGGCGCGACGATGCCGTGGGAAACGATGTTCATTGGCGTGCGGCCGGCGCGCCGCTCCCTGCCCGGCTATCCCTTTGAGCGCACGCGCTCCTGGCCCGCGATCCGGCCACCCGCCTTTTCGCTGCTGGGCGCGCTGAAGGCAGAAACACCCGGTACACTTATTTTTGAATCGAATTGGCACGCGGATTCGCATTGGCTGCTGGCGGAGCACCGGCTCGCGGGCGCTTCGGTTCTAGTGGGCTCGGCCTACATCGAACTGGCGCAAGAGACGGCGCTACGAATTTGGGACACCGAACGCCTGGAGATCAAGCGCCTGGCCTTGCTTGCGCCGCTCGTGGTGGATGGCCATGAAAGGCTGCGCGTGGTGGTTTCGGTAACGCGCGAGAAAGAGAATCTGCGCCTGTCGGTGGACAGCCACTCACCGTCCCGAGGCTGGGTGGCCCACGCCACGGCCGAATTGGCGCGGCTCTCGCCGGACCATCAGGAAGCAATCGATATCACTAACCTGCGCGATCAATGCTCCGAAGAGGTAGCCCTGCCGGAGACGCTGGCCGGGCAAGTGGAGGCGAGCCTGCGCTGGAACTGTCTGCGCAGTGTCCGGCGCAACGGCGATCTCTGGTTCGCTGAACTCGGCGTGCCAGGAGAGCATGCGCACGGACTTTCCGAGTTCGGGCTCTATCCACCGCTCGTGGATGTAGCTCTGAACTTCGCTACAGGCCTGGGTGATTACCTGCCGTTGTGGTTCTCCGGCATTCGGATACACGGGCGGCTCGCGCAGGAAGCGTTCGTCCGAGCGCGCGTGTTGGATTCGTCTGGCAGCGTGCCCCGCTTTTCCATCACCGTTGCCGATCGAACCGGCAAGGCCATTATCACTGTTGAAGAGTATGTTCTCAAGGCTCCCGGTGGATCGAGCCGCCTCGAAGGCTTCTTCCAGCACATGACGTGGACCCAGTCGGCGCCGGCGCAATCGTGTGCCAGCGCAGGCGGCGTGCTGCTGGTTGAGCCTGGATGCGATTGCGAACCGGACCGGCGCCTAGCCCAAGCCATTGGTGCGTCAGACATGGCGGGCAGCGAGCCCGAGTGGAGAGCTTGGCTCAATGCACAGGAACCTGGGGCCGAAGTGAAGGTTGCACTCCTGCTGCCTGTCTGTGCAGGCGGCGCGGACGGTCGCGCGCCCGAGGTGGAAGTCGAGGTCGCTCTGCGCACGCTGTTCTCTCTTTCGAAGGCGCTGGCTGAATGGCGCGGGAAGTCGCAGTTGCTGGTGGTTGGACGCCTGGCTCATCAGGTCACTGGCGAGGAGACCTCGCTCAATCCGATTCACGCTGCCGCGGCCGGGTTTTGCCGCGTGCCCGAGCTGGAGACGGCAGGCTTCCGCAGCCGTTTTCTGGACCTTGATCCCGCTTGCCCGGGCGAACTGGTCTTGCGTGAATTTTGCGCGGCCTTCGCCTCCGGCGATCCAATTATCGCCTGGCGCCAAGGGGTACGCTTCGTTCCGCGCATCGAACCGCTGGACCTCGCCTCCAGTCCGGACAGTGCTTTTGCGGTTCGGGAAGGAGCGGCCTATCTCATCAGCGGAGGAACCGGCGGGATGGGTCTCGAAATCGCGCGGTATCTGGCCGGGCAGGCGCGTGTGACACTGGTGCTCGTCACCCGCTCCACATTCCCGGAGCGTTCGTCGTGGGGACACCTGGAGATGGCCAGTCCGGATCGCTGGCTGAGGGCCAAGATCCGCATTCTGAAAGAAATCGAATCGTTGGGTTCGGCGATCCGGTTGGTGGCTGCCGACGCCGCTTCCCGCGAGGAGATGGAACAGGTGAGCCGCGAATACCCGGGCATCCGCGCTGTGTTCCATTGCGCGGGCGTCGGCAACGACGTCTTCCTGGTGCGGCACGATTGGGAGCGCCTGTTGGGTGTCCTCCGTCCCAAGATTCAGGGGACGGTCGTTCTGCGCGACGTGTTCGGCGGCAATGGTCTCGATGCCTTCGTGCTCGCCGGTTCGCTTACAGCGTTTACCGGGGCGCCCGGTCAGGCTGGGTATACCGCCGCCAACGCGTTTCAGGACGTCGAGGCGCGTCGACTCCGCGCCCGGGGCTTACCCGCGCTTTCGGTGGCCTGGACCGCGTGGAAGGAAACGGGTATGTCCGCTGAAGCAGAGAAGGTTTCCGACTACATGTATCGCGCCATCGTCACTGCCGATGCCCTGGGCTGTCTCGATCGCGCCTTGAAAAAGAACGTGGCTCACGTCATAGTGGGCGAGCCAGTTCCGGCGCAGGTTGCCGAACAACCCAATCGGGCTCCGTTAGCAGCTCTGGCAAATGCTCGGGAACCCGGGACGGATGGCGGATGCAGGCTCCTCGGCCGGCCCCCGGGCGGATATACCGCCACCGAGCGGATCGTCGGTCGCCTGTGGGCCGAAGTCCTCGGCCACCAGGAACTAGATATCTACGCTGATTTCGATTCTCTGGGCGGCGATTCGATCGCCGCGATCGACATCCTGGAGCGTTTCCTGGCGCAGACCGCATTTCGGCCTAGCTTGCCGGAACTGCTTGGGCACCCGACCATTGAGGGCCTGGCGGCTTTCCTCGACGAGCGGCAATTCTTGACGCGGCGGGGCGCGGAGGATTTCCGCGAACACCTCGTGCGTCTGGGCGGTTCCGGTTCGCGTAAGCTCTTCTGTTTTGCGCCGGGGTCGGGATCCTGCTACCGCTACTACGAAATGGCCCGCCGGCTCTCCGGCTGGGAGGTGGTCGGACTGAATTTCGTCGAGATCCCGCACCCGGCCGCCGTATTGGCCGGAATACTGGCCGAGACGCAGACTTCCGGAGCGTTTACGCTGCTCGGCTACTCCATCGGAGGTAACCTGGCCTATGAAGTCGCCCAAGAGCTCACCGCCCTGGGGCGCGTTGTGAGCGGGCTGGTGTTCCTCGATAACTGGCGCCGGTTGGAACTTTTCCACTTCACCGACGAAGAGTATCGCAAGAACGCGGAAGAGTTCCTGTCGGCCGTCGACCCGCGATTTCTCGCGCTCACCAACCGCGAGGCGGCGATCCGACGCGTCGAGTGCTATGACCGCTATATGGATTCGCGCATGGAAGACCGGCCAGTGTCTTGTCCAATACGCTTGATCCAAGCCGTATCGAGTGATCTCAAGAGCCCATTCCATATTACGCAGGAGGGTTGGAGCGAACTGACTTCCGACTTCAGCATGGTGGCCGGATCGGGTCGCCACCTGGAGATGCTCGACGAACCGCACGTCGGAAAGAATGCTGCGCTCGTTCAGAAAATCATCGAACAGTTCGGAATTTCTTGATATAATGGGGCCAGGTCTTCACTTTTCATTTTTGTTGTTGTTGGAGGAGCAGTGAGTTGGTTGGGCCGAAGAGCACCACCGCTGGCGTGCCTATGGCAGCAGCCAAATGAGCCGGGAAGGAATCAACGCCGAGGACGCAGTCCACACGGCGCAGAAGAGCTGCTGTGCGGCATATCGGTAGGTAGCCGAGCGCGTGGGATGCGTCCAGCACCGTGGGCTCACCGGAGAGTTCGAGCAGAGTGACCTCGCCGTCCAGCAATCCGACGACCTGTTTCCAATCCGGACAGAGTACAACAACCCTGCTGTTCTCGTCCCAACGCCTGGAGTACTCTGCAGCCCAGGCCTCATCCTCGGGTTCGAGAAAAATTTCCAGATGTGTGTCAGCGAGCCGGAGCCCGTGATAGCTTGCGATTATCTGTACGGCAGGCAGGTTCGTCTGATTCAAATCGAATAGGTATTCCGGCACCAGTCGCAATGACCCACCTTCATCCTGACGCCTTATCTACCAGGGCCGCCAGGTGGTCTCGGATATTTCGATTGTGGTATAGTGAGATGGAAAATGTGAATATGCCGGGAATTCATTTCGCATTCTATACGGTCCTGGCATTCCTTATTTACCTGTTCATGGGATTTGGCTTGGCCTGGCTCCTCCTGCCCACATCTCTCCGCCGCTATACGATCCTGCTGTCGCCTCTGGTCGGGTACACTTATATGAATCTCGTGGGATGGTATCTCTACCGACTCGATCTCCCGGGGACCGATGCGTACGCATGGCTGGTCACCGCTCCATCGGCCATTTTTCTGGTTCTCGCGGTTTTATTAAGAAAGAAATCCTATTCGAGTCGCACCGAAGGGCCGTTTACAAAGGAGATCCTACCGCCCCTCATCCTGGGTCTCTTCTGCTACGCGGCTGCGGCATGGCCGGTGGTTTACAAGCTTCCCCATCTTACGACGGTCTCTTCCGGCAACAGCGATATTGCCGCAGTCGCGACGACTTCGCGCTTCCTGAAGGAATTTGCCCGCACTGACAGAACAGGTTTCCTGGGCCAGCAACACGAAGCTCTTCAAGGGATGGCGGATATATCGATATTCGGAGGCAGCTATTCGGCAGCATTTCTCGCAAGCCTCTTGCGAACCGAGCCCTACCAGATCATGAATATATGCCTGCTGCTTTTCTATGCGTTCTGTCTTTTCGTCATGTGGGTTGTTTCGCGGAAAGCGTTCGAGTACTCATCCCCGGGGGCTCTTCTTGTGACTCTTCTCTATGCCCTCAATCATCTCACTCTCTCCTGTATCTATAGCGGTTTCATGGGGCAGACGATCGCCATCACCCTCTGTCTATTCATCACGCTCCTGTACATCACTTATGTCGGCGAAAAAGCTCCGGTCCTCCCTGGGAGCATTCCCTATGTGCTGCTCGCCGTGCTGCTCAACTGGGCTTTCAGTTTGACATACTCCCACATGATCATCATCCTTTATGCCCCGATCGGCGCTTATTGCCTGTTCTCGGCTTTCAAGGAGAGATCGCCGCGGCCGGTGCTCAGAGCCGCATTTCTCGGCATTTCCTCGCTCAGCCTCACGGCTCTCCTCTGGCCCGAGCGTGTAAGCGCCGCCATCAAGGTCACCCGTGTGATGGGAGAGGTGAATGCAGGTTGGTTCATTCCGTGGATCCCCCCCGATACACTGCTGGGGCTCACGGGAAGCGGTATCACTCTCGTCTGTCCCTCGGCTGCCCTCAGGGTTGTCGTCTCCATCACCGCCCTTTTTCTGATCGCTTACGGCCTGATGCACGCGCATCGAACCTCCTGGAGATCATTTTCTCTGGCGATGGCCACTTTTATCATGGTCTACATAGGATACACCATCCTGGCTTATCAATACCGGACGGCTGAAAGCTGGGGTGGCTACAAGAGCTTCAAGCTCATCTGTTTTTTCTTTCCGTTAATCATCTGCTCCTCTTTTCTTCTTTTTCGGGATTTCTCTTTCCGCAGCTTTCAGACGCCCATTGCGCTCGCGCTTCTTCTCGGGAATTTCTACTCCTGCTCTCTTCTGACATTCCGCACATTTATGATTCGCAGGATTGTTACTGCGGACATGATCGACTTGAAGCGGCTCGAGAAGGATCCGCAGATTGTTTCTTTCAACTTGCCTGCAAGGAATCCCTGGCTGGTGCTCTGGCCAACCTACTTTCTCATGAAAAAGAAGGTCTACGCCGTCCACCCCACATATTCCGGGTACTATCTCGGAATCGTCGAAGGTCAGTGGGATTTGATTGTCGCGGGACCGTTTCCCAGAGACATCATTCAATTCACCGGCGTCGATGCGGGCGTTTCGATCCGGGTGAATAATAGTTACATCTTGAAAAAGCCCGGCACCGGGGTGCCTTTGGACTTTGAATTCGCGGATGGATGGCGCCAGCCAGAAAACGGGCGGCAAGGGCCAGTGAGACGCACTCGGAGAGAATCCCCCTCGCTCATTCTGAAGCTGACTCCGAAGAGGCCCCCATTGAAGATATCATTACAGGCCGATTTCCTCAACGTGAAGGAGCCGCTCGGGCTGGATCTGTTTCTGAACGGGCAGCTTGTCCAGGAGGCCTTGGTTCGCAGATCGGAGGTTGGGCCGTTGTTGTTGCGAGACGGCGAGAATCGCATTGAGTTCAGGCCGCTCTCGCGATTCTCCTATCTTTTCAAAGGAATTCACATCAAGGTTCAGCCCGCGGAGCGGGCTGAACCCGATATCAGCCCACAATGATGATTGATATTAACACCAGAAGAAGCGCCTATCTGTGACGGAGGTCCTGCTTGGGGTTAGTATCGCCCATCAAGGCGGGGGGATCGATCGCATCAACGATGACGCCGGCTCAGAAGCCTATTGCTTCTAATCCGCCCCGAACATGCACGCGACGGCCACCCTCTATCTGAAATACCTTATCGTCAACCCCGATCCGCGCGTAAAATTGAGGTTTCTGTGTGAAAAATGCGTCGGAGCCTTAGCGGCACGGCGCGCGAGGACGCTCGCCCTCCCATTCCGTCATCAAGGATCACATGATCAATGGATTGGGAGGGCGAGGCTCCTGCCGAGCCATCATGCCGGGTCAATCGAGACTATCTGATGGCTTGCCGCCTTTCCTTATCCGCGGATTTCGGGTCAATCATGGCTCTTGACTGAGTCTGCAAAATCCCCTACTCTGAACCCATGTTTCCGCCGCACACCACCGAAAACATATCCTCCAGGCGCCCTTCCACCGTCCCGGGGGATGGCGGAAGAGTGCCTGGAGTGGTCCTATTAACCCAATATTACTACATCTGTAGAGTTCTCGGTATCCAGTCGAAAAAGCAAATCCTTATAACCCAACAAGGAATATTGACTGCACGGTAGCAATGGAGGCTTTCATGATGAGCTTATCGATTTCTATTCGATGGCTTAAGGCACTCGGGGCATGCTTCGTCGTCGCCCTCGCGGTGCCGGCGCTGGCTCTGAACGCTCAGGATGAAGAAATGCTCACAATCCCCGACATGGCATCGTCTTCGTCCACGTGCCCTGCGCCAGGCGGATTGTACGAGGTCGCGCCCATCGTGGGCAACCTGATCTGCATTCCGGCCGGCACGTTCACTCAAGGGTCGCCGACGACAGAGATATCCCACTATGAAGATGAGACTCAGTTCCCTCACACACTGACTATTGACATGGCGGTCATGCAAACCGAAGTGACCCGGCAGATGTGGGCGGATCTGATGGCGGTGCAGCCTTCGTTGCCGGCCGACCCGTCGGATGCCTTCATAAGCCTTGCTATGACCAACCCGGTGCAAACAACTACCTGGTACGAAGCGGTTCTCTTCGCCAATCTGCTCTCCGTCCAGCGCGGGCTGACGCGGTGCTACTACAAAGATCCGGCCTACGGCACGACGGTCGATTCAACGAATTACACTACCGGCAGCTTCTACTGCAACTGGAAAGCGAACGGGTATCGGTTGCCGTCGGAAGGGGAGTGGGAGTATTTCACTCGCGCAGGTACGATGATGCCTTTCTCTGTGTACGAGCCGAACTATGGGAGCAGTACTGCCTTCACATGCTCGCCGTATCCGTATCTGTACAATTTACTTTGTGTCGCATGGTGGTGCGGAGATTCATCGAGTGTGACACATCCTGCAGGTCAGAGAGTGTCCAATCCATGGAACCTGCAGGATGTACACGGTAATGTATGGGAATGGTGCTGGGATTTTTATTGGAAGACATACCCCATCGGCGCGGTGTCCGATTACCGCGGGCCCACGTCAGGCGAATTCCGGGTTACACGGGGCGGAAGCTTTAATTCCATGGCGTATGGCTGCCGTTCCGCGCAACGCGCCCGCGACTATCCGGAGCGGCGTATCTACTGTTTCGGTTTCCGTCTCGTCAGGTCGTTGATCAGCTCGAATGTCAATATTGCCAATATCCAATCCAAGACCAGCAAGCCCGGGAGCACGGCAAAGATCTATGGTGCAGGGTTCTCAAAGACGGCCAAACAGAATGTCGTCTACTTCGGCACGAGGAAGGCGAAGGTCACCAAGGCCGCATCGACCCAGCTCACAGTCACGATCCCCAAGAAGTGCGCGAAAGGGACGGTGGGCGTCTGCGTTGTCGTGAATGGCCAGACAAGCAATACCTGGCTGTTCCTTGTGAAATAGGGGAGAAAGCACATGCGCCTCACAAAGGTACTACTCATATAGCGGGCCCTGTCTTTGGACCGTGATCACCTTGGTCGGACATGGGGTTCGGCTCGCCTAGAATTTCAGCGAACTTCTCGATCTCATCACCTGGGATGCGATTGGCCGGAGTGATCGCTCAAGATTGAAGCCAGACGGCAATTGGTCAGGTAGTCAGAAGACAGATTTCAGAATCCAGAATGAAATACGTAAGAACCGGCCATTGAAGAGCACAATGAACCGTCTGCGTTTTCTTGACCCACACGGGCCATTCCTGTCTCTATCTGTTCCTCAGTCTCCTGAGAGACGGGAACCTTTCGACGCGAGAGTTCCTGGATGAACTCCACCCGAGTGAGACCTGCTATCTTTGCACCCTTACCCTGCGACACCAGCCCTTCTGCGTACCACTGCACCGCCGCATTGATCCGCATCTCCCGAGTGAACTCCGCGGGTGACTTCCGGAGTGCTGACAATATCTCCGGCTCGAATTCGAATGTAATGACAGGCATCGCCTTTCTCCTCACACTCGTCCCTCAATTCGTTCTAGCACAACAGACAAACGTCTCACGAGTCCAGTCAGACCACCAGAGGTTCTACCCGCTCGTGCGCCACCAACCGATGAGCATAGACAGCCGCACGACCACACCTAATCCTAGTCGGAGACCCGAAAAGTCCCCGAAACACCGGTCTTTGTAAACCTCTTAAGAGGATGCGCTTCCGTATTGAATACAATGTCATCGAATCTCAACCGATTCTCAGGAGCAAGCAGCAAATACAGGTATTTCAATGTTTCGCCAAGAAAGAAGCTTTCCATCTGATCATCCTTTTCCTTCGTAATGACGCTATTCAAAGCAGCGTATCCGTACTTTGTACGGCAATACTTTTTGATACTCTGGTAATAGGTTCTCCCCATCTCAAAATATGCTTCATTCTTAGTGTAATGATAGAGATAATACGCAGACTCGATATTTTCAGGTCGAAGGAAGTAACGCGTATCCACTGCCTTCATGTTGCCATAGTCCATGAGCTCAGGTTCAATATCAAACTTCGTCCACATCTTGAAACACGATTTCTGCAATTTCTCGGCCCGATCGAGATCACCACCAAGCGAAAGAACGGCCGGAAAAAAAGCGTCCAAGGCACCAAAATGGGTACTGATCTGCGCACCAGTATCCATGTCGACTTGTCTATACCAGAATCCGGTCGAAACAGAATCGGCAAGATATTTGTTCACCGCTTCAATACTGGATTCCCACATCTTCTTACAGTCTTCATCACCGAAAAGAACCCAGCATTTGAGAAGATATTCATAGTAGGCATCGGTGCCCCCGCTGATGCAGCTTTCTCTACCCAGCCATTCCCCCGTCTCAACATCAATAGTTGAACCGACCAGTCCAATGGAGGATCTCCTTTTGAATAGCTCAGTCTGCGCTTTCTTGGCCTTATTATAATAGACTGGGTTGTTCGTTAGTTTGCTTAAAGTACCGAGTTCCATCAGTAAGGTACCGATCTCGGCCGGATTGCTTACTTCGCCTTGGGTTTTCCCTGTTTTTAGATTGACTTTTTGGTACGGCATTCCTGTTCTTGAACGAAAGACAGGTAGAAGGCGGTCACCCAGATCGGTTGCAAGGTTGAGAAATCTTCTGTCTCCATCAAGCTCGTAAGCAGAAAGCAGTCCTCCTAAAAGGCGAATTGTTATCTCAAAGTTCGAAACATAGATATCTTTGTCGAAAGATAGTTTGCTAAGAATCAACTCCTTTGCTTCACCGCTCTTCGCCCCTAGCCCCATTAGTATCATAGTATCGTAGGCGTCAATTGGAGTCATTAGAAGTGATTCTCCATACCAATCAAAATAGCCTTTGCTTAATGGCTTCAGGGCATCATGACCCCAGGCGTATTTCTTGTAGTTGTTCCAGGCATGCAAGAATTCCAACTTGACTTTCTTTGACATTTCGGCCTTGTCAATTTTGATTTCGGATGTACAACATATTTTGCTAAACATGAGGAGAATCATTATCAGTCGCATTGAATGTGCAAGATTTCTAATAGTTTTCATTTCTTTGTTTCCCCTTCTCTATTGCAATTTCAATAAGTTGCATCAAATGAAAATATCATGGCAATGCTTTGATCGCAAGGAAAATGAGAGGCAGGACATTTATTTTCGGCCTAATCAGGGATGGGACCATTGAGGTCATCGGAGTGGGCTATCCACGCCTATTGAAGTAATCCTCCCCACTGACATTTTCGGGGATCGCCCGCTCGTTCCGCGCTTCCGGCTGTTTGCATGAGAGGAATATGCCAAGGAAAGAGCCAGGAGTCAACCGAAGCGAAAAATTGGGTGGGGATACTCCGAGAAGCTCGACCGCGGGCCCTCAAGTCTCTCACGCTCGCGCCCTTCTTCTAAAGCCCTGACCTGGATGTCGCTCGATCCCAATAGGGTGGTGGCCGAGGCTGGGAGGGCCTTCTCAATCGATTCGATGTTCTCGGCTTGCTGGACGATCTTGTCCTCCAGGGGGCGGCCATGCCCAATGGTCTCATCCGGCCATCCGCCTTTGGGATGTACCCCGGCTTCGACGGCTGTGCCCGATAGGTGACTATCTGGACCCGTTGGTGCAGATCCCAAAAGTGCTCTCCGAGCCCTTCCAACAAATACTGCCTCCACGTCCTCCCATCCACGCCGGGGGCCGCCTTTCGCTTGAGCGCGTAGAAGCTCTCCTCCAGGACTCCTGGACGGAGCGCTCAAGAAAGCTTCTGAATTGGAAGTGAGAACAGAGGGAAACCAGGATCTGCCGCAGATGCTGGACGGGTACTACCGTGTCCGCGTGAAGGAAATCTCCGATGGCTTGCGGCGGAAGACTTCAGGAGGCCGGTAATCGAACTCTGGCGAGTAGATCCAGCTGAAGAAATCGGTGAACCTCTCACCGTCCCGCGAGCAGCTGCCGTACCGCCGCTGAGCACGGTGACGGCCTGCCCGCACAGGGGATGTCCGTCAGGGCTGTTTGTCCAAGTGCGGGCCGGTCAGGCGACCGAGCAGCGAGTGGAGGGTCTGACCCATCAGCTCCATTCGGGCGATAGCCCGAATGCGGTCGCGCACGCGCTCGAGCTCCGACTCCGAGAACACCTCGCCCCACATCGAGCACGCATCGACGAGGCTGATCAGAACGGTATCGCGCGGGTCCGGAATCTCATCCGAGAGAATCAGCTCTCTCAGCCTCGTTCTGATCTCCATCGTCTCGCGCCCGTCGTGGGAGGGGACCTGGGACCCACTGAACACCCAGAACACTCTCTTGTCGACCATTCTCACGACACCCTTGGACACGAGATGCCCGAGTACGCGTTCCCGGATGGCGAGAGCCTGCCCCGAGAGAAAATACAGCGCATCTCGCATGGTCCATTCCTTGCCACGGCGCTCGAGTGCGCGGAGCGTGCCGTTGAGAAGGAGGTTGCCGACGGGCGTCGAGTCGACGACGTGCATGGAGTACTGGTCGTAGTCGATTCGGTTCAGGAAAGCGAGCTCCACCAACAGTGCACAGGCCAACGCACCGTCCAGGGAAAATGATGGGAGTTCCCTGATTTCGCCAGTCTTGTCGTCGAGCGCGAGCAGCAGTATCTCCTCGGCAAAGCTCAGCATATGGCCCCTCCCTTCCGTGTGACCGTGCTCTTTCAACCGTGCGAGTGTATCACAGGCGGGCGGACTCGCCGAACCCGGATCACACATGTGGAAGCTGACATGATAGACTGCACTGTCGAACTCGACTCTCGTCGCGCGGCTCATAACCCGGAGACTCCATGACACTGCGCCCGTCCGGTCAAGAAGACCTACGAAACAAACCCCCTTTCTATGCGAATGCGGTGCGAAGTTTGAAATTATTTCGGTCATTGATGCGCGCCATCAATCGAATGCCGTTGGCAAGATTCTGGTGAGCATCAAGTTCGTCTTCGAGGTACTCCAGCTCCCGGAACGTCCGCCACCAGTCATTTCCCCAGAGCCGGACGGGGGACCGATGACGCCGGCTCAAGGCCTATTGCTTCTAATCCGCTCCGACATGCACGCGACGGACAACCTCTATCTGAAATATTTTATCGTCAATCGTGGCTCTTGACTGAGCCTTCAAAATCCCCTACTCTGAACCCATGTTTCCGCCGCACACCACCGAAAGCATATCCTCCAGGCAACCTTCCGCCGTCCCCGGGGGCGGCGGAAGAGCGCCTGGAGTGGTCCTATTAACCCAATATTACTACATCTGTAGAGTTCTCGGTATCCAGTCGAAAAAGCAAATCCTTATAACCACCAACATCAACTCTACGTACTGGAAGAAACAGGTCTACTCGGCTCAAAAGGAAGTACAGGGGATGCGATGATAACAGCACAAAACAGCATACGTTTAATGACAAAAATTGTTTGTCTTTCCATAGCATTGGTAGGTTTAGAAAATTCCGTAAATGCTGACGGATTTGACGATAGTGATTTTTCATTGCGTTTTCCGGCTGCATTAAGTCGTTACTCCTCATACGCCGATGTTGCCGCCACTGGAGGAGCTTCTGCCGGCAGCAAGTGGCAGTCATCCAGCAATCCGGCTTCTACAGCTTGGCAAAGCATACCGGGCAGTTATCATTTATCATTGAATCCACAGTATTCCTCAATCATTTTTCAAGAGGGCACCGTCTTAAATGTCATCTCCGAATCCGCCACCAAGGATTTTGAAAAATTCGGGACTTTTCAGGTGGCCCTTGCGCAGGTTCGAAGTAATGATAGTGATACACGGCAAGGCATCAAGTTTTCCTATGACATGGATTATATGCATGCTCAATGGGGGAAACGATTTTCTGATAATTTTGCATTAGGTGGAAATTTTAATTATTCGTCATCGGAAGTCACAAATAAACTCGATACTGTAAAACTTGCTGATTCTTCAAGTGACAGCTATGGTTTTAGAGTCGGGACTCTTTATCGCCTTGCAAAGAATCTTCTGGGAGGCATCGTTGTTGATTATTCGTGGTCACCGTCAACGACCACATACTACGATATATTCGGTTCAGGAATTGGTGATGTGCAGATCAGAGACAGGACAACACAGTTTATTTTGCGTACAGGACCTTCGTATGAATACAAAAAAGACTCTACTGTCAATTTGGATTATCAATACGGTGCCTTAAAAAATGACACAGGTAAAATGGAAGTTCATCGTATGTTCGCGGGAATTGACCATCGGATTGTAGATGCTTTATTTGTTCGCGGCGGATTCGCGCTGGATAATAAAAGTAATAAATCATGGACTGGTGGTTTGGGAATATACCCGCTTAAGCAATTAAGTATCGATGTTGGGTATCAATACAATATGTTTCCTGAAATACAGTCGGAATTTGGTCGATCTAATCTTGTTACAATATCCATAAGTATCATCCTATGAAGAGTACGCTTCGCCATAAGGGGCACGCCTCAACTTCTGATAATAACAGGTCTGACACACAGCCCTCATTCTCACCCGTTGTTTCTCATAAGGGAGTGCAGCCCGATAAGGGAGATTCTTCCTCCATGAGCCATTCCGGGATATTCTCGAAGGCGAGGGGGCGATTGTCCATGGCGTTTGTCGATCGGAACAAAGAAGAAAGGTTTCTGTGTCAATACAGGGATGACACCGCCGAATATTTACGCTGGGCATGTCTATTGGGCGCTGCCATCATGATTGGATTCATGTGGCAGGACACTCTTATCTCGGCAAACGGTTACAAAGCCATTAATATAAGAATTTTCGGGGCTCTCCCCGTCAGCGCCCTGGCATTGTATTTGAGTGGCAACCTAGTAGTGCGTCGCTTCATAACTTATATAAGCGCTTTTTTCTGGTTGAGTTATGCATGCTTCATCGCTGCAATATTTATTTTCTATGAGCCTGGACCATATGGACTCACCAGTTCAATTGGATTAGGGAGTTTTTTACTCCTCCTTTTCGGGGTATTTACCTTTTCTAATCTGCGCTTAGGGATGTCATTACTGGTTGGGCTGTTGACCCTGCTGGTCTATACTGTCTCGGTTGTTCTTTGGACTGAAACGGATTTCGGTGATTTTATTATGGGTGATTTTTTGACGGCAGTGGCCCTCGTGATCGGGACTGCCACGAAAACCTTGTTCACAGACCGTGCGCGACGCCGACTATTTGAGACATCTGAGCTGCTGCGTGAATCCTACACCGTGGTGGAGCAACAGGTTCGGGAACGCACGTCCGAATTGCAGGTCATCAACACGCAACTGGCAGACGAGATCGCCGAGCACAAGCAGACTGACGAAGAAAAGGGGAAACTTCAAGACCAGTTGCTTCAATCCCAGAAGATGGACTCGGTGGGCCGATTGGCGGGCGGCGTCGCTCATGACTTCAACAACATGCTGGGAGTGATTATCGGCCATGTGGATCTGGCCATCGACAAGATAGATACTGGCCAGCCGCTCCTTGCCGACCTTACCGAAATCCGCAAAGCGGCCGCTCGCTCCGCCGACCTTACCAGGCAACTGCTTGCCTTTACCCGCAAGCAGACCGTCGTGCCCAAAGTTTTGGATCTGAACGAAGCTGTGACAAACATGCTCAAAATGCTGCAACGGATGATCGGCGAAGACATCCATCTCAACTGGCTGCCTGGTCTGGACCTGTGGCCAATCAAAATGGATCCATCACAGATAGATCAAATTCTGGCAAACCTGTGCGTCAATGCCCGCGACGCTATTGCCGGAGTCGGCAAGGTCACCATCGAAACGGAAAACATCAGCTTCGACGAGGACTATTGCGCCGATCACGCTGGTTTTGTCCCCGGGGCGTATGTCCTGCTCACCGTGAGCGATGACGGTTGCGGCATGGATAAGGAGACTCTGGACAAAATTTTTGAACCTTTTTTCACCACCAAGAGGGTGGGGAAAGGCACGGGCCTCGGCCTGCCTACAGTCTATGGCATCGTCAAACAGAATGACGGATTCATCCACGTCTACAGTGAGCCGGATAAGGGAACAACCTTCAGGATTTATCTTCTCCGGCACATGGGCAAGGCCGAGCAGGTACGGAGGGAAGGACCGCAGGAACCGGCTATGCGCGGCCAGGAGACCGTGCTGGTGGTGGAAGACGAGCCGGCCCTGCTGAAGCTGAGCAAGCTAATGCTGGAAAACCAGGGATATCGTGTGCTGGCCGCCAGCACGCCGGGTGAGGCGATCCGACTGGCCGGGGAGTACACCGGCGAGATCCATCTGCTGATGACCGACGTGGTTATGCCGGAGATGAACGGCCGTGACCTGGCTAAAACCCTACTTTCCCTCAATCCGTATCTCAAATGCCTGTTTGCATCGGGCTATACGGCCAACGTAATCGCCCACCATGGCGTATTGGATGAAGTGTGCCATTTCATCCAGAAGCCATTCTCCAGAAAAGACCTGGCTGCTAAAGTGCGGGAGGCGCTGGGGGTGATAGGAAATCGGTAATCGGAGCGGAAAGAAGTTTGACGGAGATGATCAGATGGGCAAGAACAAGAATCATCATCGTGACAGGCTTGATGCTGATAGTCACCGCACTAATAAATGAACTTTCGGAAATGGGTCCAATGCGGCAGGGATCGCTGACGCTGCAATACAAGGCGCCTGCTGAAAAGAAAGGTCCTTATTATCAGCTCAGCTACACCCATAAGATGAAGAGTCGAACTTAGTATGTGCGTCCGGAATGGGTAGATGAAGCTCGAAGACAGATTGAAGTTTACAAGCGGTTTAAGAAAAAACTCCGGACGCTGATGAAGTGCATTTCCAACAACATGGATCTCGGTGTCGGATGTGGATTCGCCCGGAAGTCAAAGACCCCACTCTATTGCACCACCCGACTCGGCGCGCGGTTGGCTACTTCGGTGCAGTCCGTCTCAGAGACGGCAAGTTTTTCCGGCAGAGGGGAACCGAACGATTCAATGCTATGAGTTTTTCCGATTTCCTTAAACGACTTTACCGCGTAAGTAATTAAACAGGACGCCGCGTTGTAATCATCTCCGACAATGCAAAATACCATCATGTGCGTCTTCATAAGAACTGGCGCGAAAAGCACGATGGAAACTTCACCATTGATTTTCTTCCACTATACAGCCCAGAACTGAACCTGATATAACGCGTTTGGAAATTGGTTCGGCGAACTTGCCTGCATAATCGCTATTTCCCGTCCCTGGATGATGTCATCTTGAATGTCGAAAGCACATTCAATCAATGGACTCGTCGAAATGAGACACTGCGTAGATTATGCGCAATAATATAAGGCGCCATGTATAGTCGGCCCCGAGCCTTCACGCAGCAGGAAACCTCTACCTGACAAGCCTTCTAGCTGGCGCGGCCTTTGACTCAGCCCACAAAATGCCTTACTCTGAACTCATGTTTTTGCTGCAAACCGCCAAAAACTGTTGTCCCAGCATTACTACACTTGTAGTGTTTTCGGTATCCGGTCGGAAAAGCAAACGCCTATATCCATCCAGATAACAAAAACGTGCTGACGCTTAGGATGAAGGGGGAGTAGATGGCCGCTACATGCGCACTCTGTGCTTTCTTACTGCTCTGGCTCATTTCCACACCAGTAGTGCAGCCCCTCGAAAAACTGACGCCGCCTGCAG
Organism: uncultured Acidobacteriota bacterium; assembly: GCA_903916735.1. Lineage (GTDB taxonomy): Bacteria > Acidobacteriota > CAIWXX01 > CAIWXX01 > CAIWXX01 > CAIWXX01. Next base: position 137,363 of record CAIWXX010000053.1, on the reverse strand, counting down.
CGAAGCCGGTTACGGCGACGCCCTCTCCCAAAGCGCCATCTGCTCCCAAGATGCCTAAGGCGGGAGATATCTGGAAAGAGCCACAGACCGGCATGGAGTTCCTGTACATCCAGGCTGGTGCGTTCACGATGGGCAGCCCGGCTTCTGAAGACGCGCGGGATGATGACGAGCGTCAACATGAAGTTGCGGTTGATGGCTACTGGATGAGCAAGTACGAAGTCACGGTTGATCAGTTCAGTATGTTCGCGATCGCCACCGGCTACCACACAGATGCAGAAAAAGAGGGTTGGGCTCCTGGGTTTTATGATGATAATTGGACGCACCACTAGAAAGGAGCGAATTGGCGCAATCCGGGTTTCCCACAAACAGGTACACACCCGGTAGTCTGCATGAGTTGGAATGATGCAGCAGCCTTCGCGGAATGGTTATCGCAGCAGAGCGGTAACCGCTTTCGCCTGCCTACCGAAGCTGAGTGGGAGTATGCGTGCAGGGCAAGTTCCAATACAGCCAGGTTCTGGGGAAATGATCCAAACGCAGCATGCTGCTATGCGAATGTTGCCGATCAGACCGCTCAAAAGCAGTTCAAGTTTCCGCCAATGCACGAATGCTCCGATGGATATGCATGCGCATCTCCGGTAGGAAGTTTTCGTGCCAATGCTTTCGGGCAATATGACATGCTCGGAAATGTCTGGGAATGGTGCTCGGATTGGTATGCCGATTATCCTATAGGCCAGGTGTTGAATCCTGCGGGACCATCATCGGGCTCGCGCCGCGTGGGCCGCGGCGGCGGCTGGATCAGTGTCGGCCAGGGCGTGCGCTCGGCTGAGCGACACGCGAACGACCCGACGGAACGGGAGAACTACCTGGGCTTCCGCCTTGTCCGAACTCAGCCTCAATAGGGTCTGAGCAAAGCGCCCGGTTTGGAGTGCGGCGACGTGTTGCCGAAGGTTCCCGGTCACGTAGTTCACATAGCCGAAGAAGTGCTCCTGTTCCAGGGCGATTTCACCGACATCCGCAGAAGGATCTCATCAGCCACGAGCTCGTGGACAAGATCAGGTCATGGAAGCACACAGGAGGTTCGATGCGTGGATCGGCCCTCCCATCACAAATATGAAGGAGATCGTACAGATTGGCATGTACACCGTCCGCGCGCCGGCCGCTTTCGGCCGTCTCGTGCTCGGCGATGGACCCCCAACTGAAATATTATGCGAAGGGCACGCAGCCCGACCGAGATATAGGTGCTCTGTTCGAACCCGACTCCAGAACTTTTGATTACGTGGATTGGATCGCCCGCCTCACCTCACATATACCCGATAAGGGTTGCCAGATGATCCACTATTTTGCAGCTTATTCGAACGCTCATCGGGGCAAGGAAGCCAAGGCGGAATCCGCGCCACATCCCGACGGCTGCGCCTTCTTAAGCAGGTATGCGAAGTCGACTCCCTTCTCTGCTAATGCGGTTCGAAGTGTTTTCTGTCATCGATGCGCGCCATAAATAGAATGTCGTTGGCAAGATTCTGGCGAGCATCAAGTTCGTCTTCGAGGTACTCCAGCTCTCAGAATGTCCGCCACCAGTCATTTCCCCGGAACCGGATGGGGGAGATGGCGCCGGCTCAGACGCCTATTGCTTCTAATCCGCCCCGATCATGCACGCGACGGCCAACCTCTATCTGAAATACCTTATCGTCAATCGTGGCTCTTGACTGAGCCTGCAAAATCCCCCACTCTGAATCCATGTTTCCGCCGCACACCACCGAAAACATATCCTCCAGGCGCCCTTCCGCCGTCCTCGGGGATGGCGGAAGAGCGCCTGGAGTGGTCCTATTAACTCAATATTACTACATCTGTAGAGTTATCGATATCCAGTCGAAAAAGCAAATCCTCATAACCAACCCATCCTGGCGTGTCGTATTCCTTATGATGCTTTCCTCAGTCGGTATGCTTCTTCGAGGTCCCATGCTTGTTGGAGGTTCAACCAGAATTCAGGCGTGGTGTTTAGGGCCTGTGAAAGGTCGATCGCGCTGGATGCGGTGATTTTCCTTTTGCCTTTGATGATCTCATTCAACCTGCGCGGAGTCCATCCGAGTTTCCGTGCAAAACTCCTCTGGGTAAGTCCTTTCGGCTCAAGAAACTCCTCAAGCAGAATTTCCCCGGGGTGAAACTGGTTCGAAAAACGAGCGAATTTCATCGATGATAATCCTCCACACATACGTCCTCAGCATTGCCTCCTTCGAAGCGAAAGGTAACGCGCCACTGATCGTTTATTCTGATGGAATATTCACCTTTCCGCGCCCCCTTTAGCTTCTTGAGACGGTTTACTGGAGGAGACGGCAAATCCTTTAGTTCTCTTGCAGCATGGAGCATTTCTAGTTTTTTCCGAGCCTCCCGAATTAGCTCCGTTGGAAAAGTACGTACTTCCTTCGACGAATTCTCTTCAACAAGGTCCTTTGTGAGTTTGTTTCCAAATATCAGAATCATAACCGCGTTGCCATGTTACCACTACGAGGTAACGATGTCAACTTCGGTATGGTACGTGGAGCAATTCCACGGCACGCCGTTTTGTTTCCTCTCCACGCCGATCGTAGCGCCTGGTCGTATCGCTCGATGAGTGCCCGGCGAGTTTCTGCACGGTGGCAAGATCGGCGCCAGCGTCGAGCAGATCACTGACGAAAGTCCTTCGCAAATCATGTGGCGAGAAGGAGCTTGTCCGGGCTTCCGGGGCGCGCTTGAGCAGGGTGAGATAGACCGCCTGCGTGGTCATTCGTCGCGGGAGGATCGGGCCGCCTTTGTTGATCTGGAGGAAGAGCGGCCCAGGCTCTGCCTTTCTTGCATTCACCCACACGGCGAGGGCTACGGCCGCACCTTTCGGGAGATAGGTCATGCGTTCTTTTTCCCCCTTCCCTCGCACGAGGAGTTCGTGGGTCTCGGAGCGATAGTCATCCAGGTCGAGTTCGACGATCTCACTTCGCCGGAGGCCTGCGCCGTAGAGCACGGCCATGAGCGCCGCATCGCGCGAGATTGAGATAGTTTAAACCTCTTCTCAAGAGAATCCTGGCATTCACCATTCATAAAAAGATCATAAATTTCACTATTTCTTTTCCAATAATATTGCCGCCTTTTCATATCTAATCCCTATTGTAACGAACTAAAAGACATCTATTATGTTGAAAATCAACCTTAGCATGAGTTGATTGCTCACCGAAAATAAAGTCAAAGAATTTTGCGTCAAGATCATCCTGACTTTCTGAAGACCAATCTTCAGAGCGTGATATATTAATTGATAGATTTATTCTATGGGGTCAATACTCGGTTGGATTAGGATCATCTTCAAGCGGTTGCAGCCACGGATACTAGATGTGCCCTGCTCCTGGCGGCAGCGTCGATCTGACGGCGTAGACTTGATGCGCGCACGACGACACGATCCTGGCGCGGAAACGATGTCGACACGATTTCCGGATCGGCATCTGTGGCGGCAGCAGGGTTGGTCGCGAGACTGGCTGTCGGTGAGCAGCGAAGGGGTTGCTGGTCGAGTTCTGCGAAAGTCGCTGGGAGGTTTTCGAGGGAGCCACAGAGGATTTCCACGTAGTCTAAGCTTTTGAGGTTATAGGCCAGGGCGGCTGCCGGTGGAAGTGCCTCGAAGTCGACGGTGAGGATCTTGCGTCCACTGCGGCGGCGCGTCATCTGCTTGGCGGCCGTCTCAGAATCGCCGCTGACGTACAAGTACATCGTCCCCAGCGTCGCTCGAGCGATGCGTCCCTGTCTTACCAAGTAGAGCAACGCGTTATGAACCCGCACCCGCAATCGCAGATGCAGCTCCTCGTGGGTCCGGCCTGTTTCGGAGGAACGAACCAGATGCTCGACCGTCGGCTTCAGCGAACCTCGTCGTGAGAAGAGCACGCCCTGGTATTGCCACAGGCCGTCCGCGTCGAAGTCCGGTACGTCCACGAGCGTATAGTAGCGCCCCGTGTGGCTGTAGCTCGTGAGGTAGCCAAGATCCGAGAGGCGGCGAAAAACGCTCATCCGGGAACCGGTTCGCAGAGAGTCGAAGAGGAGCTTGATATCGACGATACGCCTCCGGGCAAAGAGGTCGGACAGCGACTCGCGAGAATCATGGGGCGAGAGCATACAGCCTCCTGATACACTGAGGACGGCCAGACCACGAAACTCCTTGTCAAATGCGGCTCTCAACCAATCCAACCGCGTGCTGACGCGGTGGTCCACGACAGTAATGGCTGCCTTGCCGGCGGTGAGGGCCGTTTCCCTCCGGGCCAGTTTCATGCGCGTACTTCCTCCTCCCTGCACGGGGACCTCAGTCTCAAGGAATTCGCTTTCCAGCCAGACATCCCTGACGTTCTTGCGGTAGGTGATGGCGCCGATCTGCTTTTCCCAAAGAGCGGACAATAAACTGTGGGTGGCCCCCTCGCGGTCGAATACGACCACGAAGCGGTGCAGGGTCGGATCAGCCGTCAGTTCCGCTTCGGTCGGCTGCCCGGGGACGGTGGCCGGCAGATCAGGCACCATGTCTTTCAACAAGGTGTCGGCGAGCCCTTCCGTAACCGCCTTGGTGACGACGAAAAACGGGCGGCCCAAGGCGTCGTTGACCCAATAATCCATAGTGCCGCGGAGACACAACCGCTCACGCGACACGTAGCGGCAAGGAAGTACTGCCTTGTCGCCGTTATATACGCGAACATGTCCATCAATATAAAGGTAGCCGGCCTCTTCGGGGTTGCTTCCCATCCGGGTCTTGGACAGTTCCTTCATCCATGCTTCCGGGTTTCCGTTATTGGCCATCGCTGTGATTTTCGCCCGCAACGTCCGCGCCTCGGGCACGCGGTCAAGTCCGATCACTTTCCCCAATTCACCAGGCGGAACGTGCCGTAAACCCTCCGGACGGCGTATCCGCCCCAGGGCCATGAAACCCAGCGTCAACAGGATGTGGAGGCAACTGTAAAACCCGGCCGGCAGTTTCAGGTACTTCCCGATCACGCTCAGCAGCCCGTTGGCGCACAGGGCCGGGGGCAGGGGCAAAATCCCGGTGGCATTTTTTCATCACTGTCTACCGATCAGGAGAATTTCTCCAGTTGCAGCCGCATGCGCATGGAATCGTGCCGGACGGAGGTTTTTTTGCCGGACGGCGAGTTCGAATCGGTTCCGACGATCGATGCCGGCACTGTGCGCATCCCAAGTCTTCAGCCGCTCGCTGCGTGACAAGATCAGTAACGTGCTCGATCTGCAAACTTAAATCGGAGGCACCTGAACAACTTCTTGTTTGACAATCAATCCGGGCCACATTATCTTCATGATCCGGGAACTCTACAGAACGGGTCATCACCTTTTTGGTGTATCCTCGAAGGCAAAGCAAGAAGGGGTTACGAGGAAAGGGACGGGGGGATGGCACTTCAGCCCTCCACCCGCAGACCCCTTCAACCCCAATTGCGATCGAAGCGAGCAAAGTTATTAACGCCATGCACACATATGTCTGACCAGCCGTGCACAACATATTCCTGACAAACCTTTGCAATAACCATTGCCCCTATTGTTTCGCCCGGGGGAAGTTGAAGCAGTCTCTGCAGGAGTGCACCGAAGGCGATTTTCTCACGATGGCGGACGCCAGGGTTGTCGCCGATTTCTTCAGGGACAAAAAGCAGATCTCGTTCCTGGGCGGTGAGCCCACTCTGCACCCTCGATTTGAGGAGATCACCGCCATGTTCCTGGACATGGGCTACCAGGTATTCCTCTTCACAAACGGGCTCTTCGGGAAGCCCATTCGGGACTTCCTGAGAGGCCGGCAGCGAGTATTCCACGTATTCAATATCAATGAACCGAGCCTCTACCAGAAAGAGCAGTGGAGAACAATCCTGGACAATCTGGGCGCGTTGAGAGAGAACGTCAACTCGCTCGCTCTGGCGATTTACAGTATCGGCCAGGAATGCTCTCACATCGCGGCGCTGGCGCGGGAGTACGGGGTCAAAGCCGTGAAGATCGCCGTGGCCGCACCGGGTGATGACGAGGGGAGCCTCAGCATCCCGTTTCATGAGAAGCACCTCGCGGCCGGTCTCCTCGCCGGCCTTGTGACTGACCTGTCACGCACCGGCATCCTTGCCTATGGCGAGTGTGAGAAGCTGAAGCCCTGCATGTTCGACGACACCTCCAGGGATGGAATCCTCGCGTCTGAGTGGGTCGGCAATCTGTATGTGAACAAGCAGTGCAGAGACGGGGGAAACATCGACATCGGCCCCGATCTGACCATCTGGCGCTGCTACTCATTCCAGCGATCCATGGGGAAGAAGCTGACCGAGTTCCAGACGCCGGAAGAGATTCGCGAGTACTCCAGGCAGAAATATGACCTTCTGTTCTTCAACTACTACTGGATGGACAGGTGTCATGACTGTGAGTACGCATTGGACGAGCGGTGCGAAGGCGGCTGCCTGCTGAGGGTCTATCGGAAATACGAGGCGCGTGAAGCCTACTTCTACGATCACTACTACGCCGAGCTGCTCGAGCACGCCGGAGATGCCGGGGTCACCAGCCTGTATGAAAACCCGAGACAGGTGGAACTGGCCAATCTCGAAGGACATGCTCCGGTTCCGGCGGAAGCGGGGCAGGGCCGTGGCGAGTTAATTTTAACGCCGTTCCTGCACCATTTCTCACCGTTCGATGTGACTCTCTTCGCGGCACACGGCGGTGTGCGCGTGTTCCCAAGCCGGGTCAAGGTCTACGGGGCAGAGGTCCGCGGGGCGCCATGCCACGAAGGGGCCGCCTGGAGGAAGACCCGGTGCGTCAGGGAAGCAGACTTCGTTTCCGGGCCTTTCCTAATCTATGAGACGGATTTCAGAGATATTGCTTGGGCAATGCCGGAAATATCGTTGCCGGGCCGCGCTGTGCTTGCCCTATATTACTCGGTGATGGACGAGAACGGCCGCGAGATATTCTGCTCGCTGTCGCCCCAGGGATTCTCATGGGTTTCTCAGACGGCAGTTGCGGGCTGCATCAGCCTGCAGGACCTCGTGCGGCTACGCACGGTGACACTTTGAGGCGGCGATGAGCAGAGAGCCCGACCCAGTGGTTCACGAAGGCACTGACATATGCCTGGTTTACATGCCATTCGCCCCCATCGACCCCCCTCCTCTAGGCATGGCGTTGCTCACCGGTGGGGCGAAGAAGGCGGGGCTTTCCATCGCAACCATGTACCCTTCGTTCACATTTGCCGAGAGTATCGGCTACTTCATTTACAGGGCCGTCCTTGAGGCGATCGGCGGGTTTCAGATCGCCGAGTGGACGTTCTCGAATGCCGCCTTCCCGGATTTCCGCCCAGATGACGAGGCCTTCCTGAGGGAGTACCTGGACTCGGAGCGGCTGCGCGACCCGGACAAGTTCGACCTGCTCTTCTGCGACGAGGTGTCCTTTCGCGAGATGCTGCGGCGACTCAGAACGGCAGCCGATGCATTCATTGACGAGCTCGCCCGGACTATCGCCGATCGCCGACCCGGGATCGTGGGCTGCAGCTCGACATACTATCAGAACTGTGCGTCCCTCGCGCTGCTTCGCAGGCTCAAGGAGCTCAATCCCGGCACGATCACCATGATGGGTGGGGCCAACTGTGAAGGCAGCATGGGCATGGTCATCAAGCGCGCATTTCCTTGGGTGGATGTCGTGGTTTCCGGCGAAGCAGATGAGCTGTTTGTGCCGCTCTGCCTGCGTCTCCTCGATGCGGGGGCCGGCGCCTTGCAGCAGGAGTGTCCGGCCAGTGTGTTCACTTCATCGCATAAGGGAAATGTGTCCGCTGACGACGCCTCAGTGGCCATGGTCACCGAGCTGGACGATCTCCCGCTGCCCGATTACAGTGAATACTTCAGGGAGCGGGCGATGTTCTCTTACGAGACGGTACTCTCTGCGGCCGGGCTTTCCATCGAGACGTCACGCGGGTGCTGGTGGGGCCGCAGACGCCAGTGTGCGTTCTGCGGTGGCAACGGCGCGAGAATCCCGCACCGAGCCAAGAGCCCTGGCCGTGTGCTGCGGGAGATCGACACGCTCAGCGGCCTCTACTCGGTGGGCCGGTTCGTCACGACCGACAACATCCTTGCGCCTTCCTATTTCACCAGCGTGCTCCGTGCTCTTGCCGGCACGCACCCGCCGAAATACTCGTTCTTCTTCTCAGTCCCGTCCAACCTGAGCGAAGCACAGTGCAAACGGCTGGCCGCAGCGGGCGTGACCAGAATGCAGCCGGGTATCGAGAGTCTCCATGACGGGCTTCTGGCGATCCTGAACAAGGGGAACACGGCAGCCGGCAACGTGGCGTTACTGAAGTATGCCCGCGAGAACGGCATCAAGACTACCTGGAACATCCTGGTGGACATCCCGGGAGAGAAGGACGAGTGGTACGCCGAGACGGCTTCGTGGATGCCTCTCATCGCTCACCTTCAGCCGCCACACAAGATCATGTCGATCCATTTCGAGCGTTTCAGTCCTTACTACCGGGACCAGGCACGCCACGGACTGGTGCTCGTGCCCCATCGATGGTACTCCAGCATCTACCCTCTCACCCCCGATGAATTGCAGGACTTCGCCCGTCAGTTCGAGAATCGTAATGAGGCGGCGCCTAAGGAGAAGAGCGGGAGGAGATCGCTCGAGACAGCAGCGCTGGCGTGGATGCGGTTGCACGGCGGGGGCGCACTGGAACGGGCAGCCCCGATGCTGAGTGTGTGCGAGGAAGATGGCCGCTCCGTAATCAGAGACACGCGGCCGTGTGCCGCCGCTGCCGAATCGGTACTGGATGGCCTGGTGGACATGGTCCACCGCGCCTGCCGCGCGCCGCGAACTCCTGAAAGCATCTCCAGGATCATCCGTGGGGCGGTAAAGCGAGAGGTCCAGCCGGCGGCCATCGGCGAAGCCTTGCAGAGTTTGGTCGATCGCAGACTGCTGTTGCACCTGGGCCGCCGATACCTCGCCCTGGCTCTCCGCGAGCCGTTCGAGCCCCTCAGTCATCCGCCCGACGACGGTCTCCCGCGGCTGAAGTCGCTGATGTCGAGGAGCGGGAAGTCGTACTGGGAAATTATGGAGACCCTGGACAGGAACGTGGCATCTCGACACCTTTCCGCGTCGCTCACTTGAGTGAACGCCGAAGGCTCGCTCGAAGCAAGAAGACAGCGGCACGTTGCCATTATGAGAAGACGATCACTCAGTAGATCTCGGCCAGGCCTTCCTCGATGAACTCCAGGGCCGCGGATGGGCCGAGCAGCATCGCCATACGATGCCGTCCTGAATCGGTCTGCAGGGAATCCCCGCCGCCTTTGTCGCCCATGAGCAATCCGAGCAGCTCGTTACGCTGGGCGGGGTCCAGCTGCTTCATAGCGGCCAGTTGTCTTTCGATGTACAGTGTTCGCCCGGATTCGAGTTGGATCGGGTGCCGGCCTTGCGAGCTGACCCGGACATCGAAATAGCGCAGGACGAGATCGCACGGCAGATCGCTGACGGACGAGAAATATGAATAGTGGATTGACAGCTCGGATTTCGCGTCATTGTAAGCATAGAGCGCTTCGGGGCAGCCTGCGTCCCTGAGCGTTCGGACGGCACGTCTCAGGTCACGTGAAGGGCCCTTGAGCGACAGCCTTCTGATGTACCCCGCCTCTGTGATGCTCTCGAACCCCTGTCTTCCCTGCGCTGCCGCGCGTCTTCTGGCCCCGCTGTTCTGGTATCTGTATTTGTAGATGTGCGAACAGTAGTTGATGGGCAGTTCGACGCGGCCGTCGATAGCTTCCGTCAGCTGCATGAGAGCCGTCATCTCGGACTCGTAGACGGGCACCGGATAGTTGGAGGGGTAGTGGAGGAACGTGTAGTTCCTCCTCGTGAGGTTCTTGTAGTTATGTGCTGTCGCATGCAACTGGTGCAGGTTGAGATGTTTCACTCCGATGCGCTGCATCCGCGGGATGCATTCCCGGAGCCTCTGGTAGTCCTCGGGGATGGCCGGCACTTCGACTGTGACATTGTGCATGTGGCGGCAGGCGATCTCCACGCGCCGCAGAGAGTATTTCCTGTGGACGATGTCGAGCCGGATCTCATCCAGCCCCGCTTCCTTCAGTCGTTCCAACTTGGGGCCGTCGAGCAGGTCGCCGTTGGTGTACAGCCACACGTACATGCCGCTCCCGAAGCTGCCCTTGATTCGTCGGATGAATGACAAGAGCCGGTTGAACGCGAGCAGAGGCTCGCCGCCGCTGATCCCCACGCCTTTGATCCCAAACCGTTCCAGGTAGTCGACGTACTCAGCCGGGTCCTCGAATGCAATCCCTCCGGCAGCCGGGGGCCTGTCCCCCTTCACAGTGCGTTCCTGCGGGCAAAAGAAGCAGCGAGCCGTGCAGCGCGAATTCAACATAAGGCAGGACCAGGTGCCTTCGCCGCACGTCACGCATCCCGGCGAAATTGTTCCCGTGAAGATCTTGCTCCCCTTGCACGCACGTTTCGCGGCGCCGGTTCGGAGATACAGCAGCAGGCGGTCTCGGGCTTCGTTTGCCGCGGCGGCTTCCTGCTCAGTGAACCATTTCAAGTCCGGATATGCCCACCCGACATACTGCCTGGTGTTCTCGATGTGCCGCTGTCTATCGTGCATTTTCTGCAACAATATCGGGCACCTTCCTTCATTTGTCAACGAATCTCTGGTATCGTAGTCGCGAAAACGATGTATGAAACTACAGGGACCCGTGAGAATCTCCAAGCGGAGCATCGGCATGCCCGTTGTTCAAATGCATCGCCGCAGGTTTACGGAAACTGACAACGGACATGGATATCTGCCTGGTGTACATGCCGTACGGGCTCATCGAGCCGCCTCCTCTGGGCATCGCACTGCTTGCCGCGGAGGCGAGACAGGGAGGCCTCCTTGCCAAGGCTGTCTATCCGACGTTCTGGTTCGCCGAGAAGATCGGCTATCTCACCTACAACTCGATTTCCAAAGCCATTGCAGGCTTTCAGATCGCCGAGTGGACGTTCTCATCGAGTGCGTTTCCTGATTTTCATCCCGATGACGAAAAGTTTCTGAGCACGTACTTGGAATGGGAGCGCCGGCTGGACCCGGACAGGTACCGTCTGCTGTTCGAGGATGAGCAGGCTTTTCGGGACACGTGCCGGTCGGTTCGCCATGCCGCCGAGTCCTTTATCGTGGAGGTGGCGGAAAAGGTGATGGAGTTCGATCCGAAGATCGTGGGCTGCAGTTCCATCTACCATCAGAATTGCGCGTCGCTCGCCCTCCTGAGGAAGCTCAAAGAACTGAACCCCGCCCTGGTGACACTCGTGGGCGGGTCCAACTGCGAGGGACCGATGGGCGCGGTGATGAAGCGCGCCTTTCCATGGGTGGATTTCGTGGTGTCTGGAGAAGCGGACGATTTGTTCGTCCCCTTCTGCCGGAGTCTGCTGGAGAAGGGAGCACAGCAGCTTCCGGAGACGCTGCCCTATGGAGTAATCGGCGCGGCCGGCTGCTCGCGCGAATCCACCGAGGCCCCGGTTGCCATGGTGGAGCACCTGGATGCGCTTCCCGCGCCGGACTTCGGCGAGTACCTGGAGGAGCGAGAGAGCTTCTGCTACCAGGCCGCCCTGCCGCATCCGAACCTTTCGTTCGAGACCTCCCGCGGTTGCTGGTGGGGCCGGAAAAGGCAGTGCACGTTCTGTGGGGTGAACGGGAGCAAGATGGCGTTCCGAACCAAATCGGCCGGGCGCGTCATCGAGGAGCTGGATACGCTGTGCCGGCGGTACGCCATCACGGACTTCATCGCAAGCGACAACATCATAGACGTATCGTACTTCAAGACGGTTCTTCAGGATCTCCCCGCAGCCGGCACGCCCCGGTACTCGCTGTTCTTCGAGCTCAAATCCAACATGACCGAGGCGCAGGTAAAGATGCTGGCGGATGCCGGCGTGCATAGGTTTCAGCCCGGGATCGAGAGCCTGCACGACGAATTGCTGAAGCTTCTGAACAAGGGAACCAGGGCGATCGACAACGTGGCGCTCTTGAAATTCGCGCACGAGAACGGCGTGCGGGTCACATGGATCATGCTGGCCGATATCCCCGGCGGGCGTGATGAATGGTATGCCGAGATGGCATCCAGGCTGCCGCTGCTCGCTCACCTGCAGCCGCCTCATCTGACGAAATCCATCAACTTCGACCGCTTCAGCGAGTATCACAGGCACCCGGAACGTTACGGTCTCGACCTGGTACCCGTCCGATGGCATTCCTTCGTCTACCCTCTGTCCGACGAAGACCTCCGCGACTTCGCCTATCGCTTCGAAGACCGGAACCGGCCGGCGCGGAGCACGGGCGGCGGCCGAATGGCACTCAACAAGGCGATATTCGACTGGATGCGGCTGTGGGCTCGAGGTGTATCCGAGACCGGGCCGCCGGCCCTGATGGTAACGGAGGAGGGCGGACGATCCATCATCAAGGACTCACGCCCTTGCGCCGTGCGCAATGAGATCGCGCTCGATGGCGCCGCGCATCTCATCTATCGGGCGTGCCGCCGCCCGCGCACTCCAGGAGCCATCGCCGATGAGATCACCACTTCCACAGGCATGCTCCTGAAACCCGGTCAGATCGAGACGGCGATCGCCGAGCTGGTCGACCTCAAGGTCCTTCTGCAGTTGAGCGGCCGGTTCCTGGCACTCGCGCTGCGCGAGCCCCTCAGGCCGTTCGTCTATCCGCCCGAGTACAAGCTGCCGCGGCTCCAGTCCACGCTGCAGTCAAGAGGCAAATCCTACTGGGAGGTTCTGAGCGACATCGAGAAGCGAGTTGCCGGCCGGCACCTTGCCGGCATCCTCGGCGCATCCGGCGACGAGTGAACCGATACCCGCGTTTGAGAAACCGGGAAGAACCCCCGTTGGTTTTTCAGAACAGGCTCTGGATGTGCCTGGAAACGACGAGCTGTTCAAACTTGGCCACGGAGCTGCAGATGAGGCATTCGAGTGATTCGGTCATGGGGCCGAGCGGCTCGCCCGAGAAATGGTTCAGCATGAAAAAGGTCTGCGCGTCGTCCAGGGCATACCCGTTGTCATGCAGGTAGTTCCTGGGGTGAGTCAGGAATTTCTCTTTCTCCTGTTCATCGCAGACTAAGGTCGCGAATATGCTGCGCAACTCCTCATCTTCGAGGAAGCCGAGCACGACCCGCTTGTCCACCATGACGAACTTGGATGCAAAGAAGTCATATTCCTCTGCGTAGTCCGTGGAGAGCGGCGGACCGGGCCGTACCTTCCCGGCCTCCTCGGTCTTCCGATCGATCCGATGGCGGAAGCAGAACGGGGCTTTGGCGAATGGGTTGCCGGTGAGCCCGTATGCATTGGCAGGGCAGCCTCGGCAGACTTGGTAGAAGTCGCAGCCCCCGCAAGCCTCGAAGTACTCGGGGCGCCGGAACTTCTTCAGCAGCTCGGACCCCAGCCAGATCTCTTCGAAGGACTGTTCCGGCATCTTCCCGACTGGGATGGGAAGGCGGCGGCAGGCGAGTACCGTGCCATCGCTCAGGAGGGCTAAAGAGTTCCATGCGTTGAGGCACCCCGATATCACCGGCGTGTTCTCCAGGCTCATGGGGTAGTAGGTATTGTTTTCGAACTGGGTGAGCTTCAGGAGATTGGGTTTCTCCCTCATGGCGATGGGGTTTCCCGAAGTCCGCAGCTCATGCTTCTCGGCGAGATATCTTGAGAACAGCACTCGGAGATCTTCGGGCGTGAAAGCACTCTTCTCCATTGTCACTGCGTTTCCCACGAATGATCCGAGATCAAAGCTGAATGAATTCGATGCCGTTTTCTCGGCCACATGGCGCATGAGCGGAATTAGCTCGCGGGCGTTGATCGGGAACAGCGTGAACATGATATTGCTCTGGATGCCGTGACGCGCCAGTGCGTCGAGGGCTTCCACGGTACGTTTGAAGCTGCCTTCGGAACGGAATGCATCGTGAGTCTTCTCGAGGCCATCCAGGCTCATCTGGAAAGCCTGCACCCGGAGGTTTTCCAGAAGTTCTACGTTCGCCTCCGTCAGCGTCTCCGGGTTTCCCATCAGCCTGAAATGTTTCCCGCGCCTGTTGAGTTCCGTCAGGAACTTCCGCAAATCCGGCCGCAAAAACGGGTCACCGCCAGTGATCGAAAAATTCACAATGCGTGCGCCGTACTTGCCTTCGAACGCCTCGAAGCTGTCGAGAACCCGCATCATGTCGTCGTAGGACAACGTGTTCCTGCGCTCGCTCTCGAATGTGGCTTCATCATACATGTAGCAGTGTTTGCATCGGTTCTCGCATTCCGTGGTGATGTGCCATTGCACGGAGATCGCCGGAGGATATGTCTTCATGGGTGCTTTCCTCTCAGCCACAGGGGCGCCTTCATGGCAGCATCATAGTGTTCGGAGGATGGTGGATCAAGGTCTTTCTGCAATCGTCTGCTGGACGATATCGGCATCCCCAAACCGGTCTCCGCCGCCGCGGAGCATCACGGCTCCCCCGGGGTACACATTTCTTTCGGGCAGCGCCGCCATCGGATCGCAGACCGCGAGCGCGAGCAGACGGCCTCCCGACATGATCATCAGCTTGTGCTGCAGCAGCGTCTCAACGGCGGCATCCACTTCGGTCTTTGCATAGCCTCGTGAGACGACCTGGCTCACGAGTCTTCTCAACCCCAGAGCCGCATCACAGGCGAGATAGACCTCTCGTTCGACACCCTGAAGCAGGAATGACGGGGCGATAGCCACGGGGCGCGTGTCACGGATATGGATGGCCGAATCAGTGACGGCCATCGTGAGACAAGGGGCGTTCTCGGCCCAGAACGCGATCTTCCATTGCGCGGCTGCCTTGCTGGCGGCCCGGATTCCTGGGCGCGTGAGCAGAGCCTCAAAACGCGGGTCTATCGAACGCTCCTCATCTTCGAAGAAGCAGACCAGGTCTTCCAGTGCACCACGGCTGACGGGGTAGATGCACGAGTACAACTCGGCCGGCTGCAGCCGCAAGCCGTAGTCCCGCTGCCGGTCGTAGTAGAGGCTGTAGCGGTCGAGGCGCACGCGAGCGAATGCCCACGGGGGCTGCAGGTGGGTGAGAAGCGGCAGCGTCTGCGCCATCTCCAGATACCACTCATCGTTCTCGCCCGGGAAGTCACACATGATGTACCAGCCGACATAGACGCCGTATTCCCGGCACCACTTCAGGAACTGCAGATTCTGCCAGGATTTGCAGCCCTTGTTCATGTGCGTAAGTATCTTGTCGTGCAGGCTCTCGACCCCGCACCATATCCATGTCACCCCTGCATCTCGCATCATCTTGACCTGCCCGCGGTTCAGGTTGGACATTATCTGGTAGTAAATGTGATAGGGCGGGCGTTTGAGCGCCAGTTCCGGGAAGAGGGTTCGAAAATAGTCCATTTCGAGGGAGTTGTCGGCGGCAAGGAAGCGGTTCACGCCGTGGCGCTGGTGGAGCGTGTCGAGCTCGCGGATCACTTTGGCCGCCGGTTTGCTGCGAAAATGCCTGCCGCATCCGTTCAGACTGCAGTAGACGCACCCGCCCTTCTCGCCCCACCAACAGCCGCGAGACGTCTCGATGGGCAGAGAGACCATGATCTTGTCACGGAAGGGGGACTCATCGAGTGTCCTGAAATAGTCGCCGTAGTCGGGTACTGGAAGATCATCCAGCGGCGCCGGCGCAGCGCGGAGGGCATCATCGGCCGGGCCATTCGGATAGCCGGCGGCGCGGTGCATGGGAGCGAATACCCCTTTCGGGAGCATTTCCGGTTTCACCTGGCGGCCGTGCTCTCGAATCGCGCGGAACAGCGGCGTGATAAGAGCGTCCGCTTCCCCGGAGACCACGTAGTCAACCCACGGGAAAAGCATGTGCGTGCTGCGCCCCATGACGGTCTCGCAGTTGGCGCCTCCCATGATGGTGACTGCGTCCGCCGAGAGCTCGCGCACACGCTTCAGCAGCGCAAGCGACGACATGTGCTGCATGTATGTCGATCCGCACCCGATGATGATGGGCTTCCTGTCAAGAAGGCGTTCGGCGAGACCGCTCACAAACCGGCCTGCATTCGCACGGACCGCAAGCAGGATGTCTCTCAACTCGTCTGCATCGCAGCCGCGAAACATGCGGTTGCGGTCGATGAGCCGCCGGATGAAGCCGTCGTGGCTGGATTGGAAATCAGGGAAGACGAGATGTGAAAACGTCCAGTCGCCAAGCGCGTCCTGCGGGCGTGTTCCGGTGATCAGCATGTGCCGGCGCAGCCCTATCTCCTGCGTGAAGAGCAGATCGGCATACACGGTTTCCGCTGAAAATCCGCCGCGGATCAACTCCGCCTGGAGCAGCCCCAGCGCCACCGATGGGCGCTCGATCGGTGTATATGGCATGTTCACAAGGCAGATATCCATTTCAGGCCTCTTGCGGGACTCTCTCGGAATCCCTTTTCTCGATCCGCGCACGCGCGGCGCTCGACACGAGACCGCCGCCTGGATAGTCGCTGAGTCCCGGCATCCCGGCAAGAGGCTCGCGGGTCGCGAGTGCAATCAGATGATCGTTCACAGAGAGCATCAACTTCCGGCCGAGGAGATCCTGTGCAGCTCTCTCGACTTCCGATTTCGCGAAGCCGCGCGCCACGAAAATGCTCATAACTCTCTCAACCGGGGGCGCGATATCACATGCGAGGTAGAGGCTGCGGGGCAGCCCGGTGAGCTCGATCTCCTGCTCCTGCGCTATTCTACGTGTGTCGTGGATTCGGATGCGCGTGCGGGCGACGGACATTGATAAAACGGGGCGGCTTCCCGAGTAGAAAGCCCGAGTCCATTCTCCGACCGCACGCCGCGCGGATCGGATGCCCGGTCTCCTCATCAAGGGTTCGAATAGTGGGTTGCGCGCCCGCGCGGCATCCTCGAAAAAGTAGACCTGGTTCCGGAGATCTTCGCGGCTGAGAGGGTAGATGTACGAGTAGAGCAGCGCGGGCATCAGTTTCAGGCCGTACTCGGCGGCCCTGAAGTGGTAGGCGCTGTAACGGTCGAACCGGACGCGCGTGAAATCGGCGGGTGGCTGCAGGTGTTCCAACAACGGCATAGTGCGGGCCATCTCGGTGTACCATCCGTCCTCCTCGCCCGGCAGGTCGCACATCATGTTCCAGCCCACGTAGATGCCGTCTTGACGGCACCACTTGAGCAGCTGGATATTCTGCCGGGCGGTGACCCCCTTGTTCATCAGACTGAGGGCGCCGTCATGCAAATGTTCGATGCCGGCCCAGACCCACTTCAACCCTGCATCGCGCATCAGCCTGACCTGCTGCCTGTTCAGATTCGGCCTGACGTCGTAGAAAAGCTTGATAGGCAACCGCCTCCGCGCCAGCTCGGGCAGGAGAGACCGGAAAAATCCGATGTTCATAACGTTGTCGACGGTTTGAATGCGTCCCACCTGATACCGTTGCAGCAGAGTATCGATTTCTCTCAGAACCTGGCTGGGGGGTTTGAAGCGATAGCGCTTGCTTTGCGGCAGTATTCCGCAGAATGTGCAGCTTTGCTTCTCCCCCCACCAGCAGCCGCGTGAAGTCTCGAGCGGCAGCGCCGGAAGGATCATGCTTTGCAGCCATTGAGGCAAGGCGCGCAGCGTGTCGAAGTAGTCGCCGAAGTCCGGGACCGGCAGAGACTCGAGCGATGAGTAGACGGCGCGCGGAGCGTCGTCGCAGCCGCTGGATTGCGTGCGAGGGTACCCGGCTGTCCTATGAATAGGGGCGAACACGCCTTCGGCAAGCCCGGTCATATCAACACCCCGTCCATCCTGCAGAATGGAGCGTACGAGCGGAGCAATCAAGCCGTCGGCCTCGCCGGATACGACAAAATCGACCCATGGAAATGCCTTGTGCGTCGTCAGGCCCATCACGGTTTCGCAGTTGGCGCCGCCCATAATCGTCACAACTCCCGGCGCAAGCTCGCGGATGCGTTTGAGTATTGCCAGAGAAGGCACATGTTGATTGAAGGAAGATGTGCAGCCCACGATGCGCGGCTGCCGCTCGATCAGCCTCCCGGCGATGCGGTCCACGAAACCGGCGGCCGCGGCTCGCACCTCGAAGACGGCCTCCTTGAATTGTCCCGGTTCACAACCCTGCGGCAGCCGGTTGCGTCGGATGACATGATCGAGGTAACCGTCATGATCGGGGGCCCAACCGGGGAAAGCGATGTGGGCAAACGTCCAATCGCGGAGAGCGTCGGATGACATGGTCTTGATGATGAGCTTGTATGGATGTATTCCGATCTCTTCCACGAAGAGCAGGTTCGCGTAGACGCTTGCGGCGGAGAAGCCTTCGCGCGTGAGGATGGCCTGAAGAAGCCCCAAGGCCATGGATGGCTGGATCGGGGGCGCATACGGCATGTTGACGAAACATACATCCAAACCCGCCATCTGCGCCCTACTCCAACACCGGCTGTGTTACGTCAACCATGCCAGGAGCTCGCCCCCCGGATAGTCAATTTTCTTGGGCAGATCCGGCAGCGGCTCTTCGAGTGCCAGAGCGAGCAACCGGCCATCCAGCTCGATCATCAACTTCTGTTTCACGAGGCGCTCGATGGCCGCCTCCACCTCGCCCCTGTCATGCCCTTGTTTCTCGATGAATGATTTGAGCGTGGCCGTGCGGCACGCCGCGTCGCACCTGAGGTAGATCTCGCGCTCGAGCCCGTTCAGAGTGTAGTACGATCTCACAGCCACCGGCCGCGTGTCACGGATGCGAATCTCGGACTCCGTCACTGACATCGCCAGTACCGGGAGGTTGTTGGACCAGAAGGCTTTCTTCCACCAGCCGATCTCGTTCGCGGCGGCTCTCATGCCCGGGCGCGTGAACAGGGATGAAACCATGGGAAGGCGCGCACGCTCCTCGTCTTCGAAGAAATATGTGAACTGGCGCATCTGTTCATCATTGAGCGGGTAAACGTACGGCGCCAGCTCCGATGGGTGCAGCTCCAGCCCGTACTCCTTCGCCTTGTCGTGGTAATGGCTGAAGCGATCCAGGCGCAGCCGCACGAAGCCGCGCGGCGGCTGCAGATGTGTGAGCAGCGGCAGGAGCTCAGCCATCTCGCCGTACCAGCCGTCCTCCTCGCCCGGGAAATCGCACATCACGTTCCAGGCGACAAAGATGCCGTACTGTCGGCACCACTTCACAAACTGCACATTCTGGTACGCTTTGCACCCCTTGTTGATGAGCTTCAGCAGCCTGCTGTGCAGGCTCTCGACGCCGCACCAGATCCATATCACACCCGCCTCTCGAAGGAGCTTGACCTGGCCCTTCCTCAGGTTCGACATGAGCTCGTAGTACAGCCGGTAGGGCTTCTGAGCGCGGGAGAGTTCCGGGAACATGGTCTCGAACCAGCGCATGTCTATCGAGTTGTCGCAGGCGTAGAACCGGTGGATGCCATGGCGCTCGTAGAGCGAATCGAGCTCACGGATCACCAGGGCGCCGGGCTTGCTCCGGAAACGCTTGCCGCACCCGTTGAGGCTGCAGAAGGTGCAGCCGTCCGTCTTGTCCTGCCCCCACCAGCAGCCGCGTGAAGTCTCGATCGGCACGGATGGGATCACGTTCTTTTCGAGCACACTGGAGGCGTGTAGAGTCCGAAAATAGTCGTCGTAATTCGGGACTGGGAGGTCGTCGAGTGACAGTGACGTTGCACGTGGGGCGCTGTCCGGGTCGCCGGACGGGCCGTTCGGGTAGCCGGTTGATCGATGCATGGGTGCAAAGACGCCTTGCGGTAGTTCTGATGGCAGAACATCGCGCCCGTGTTCAATGATGTTTCGAACCAGCGGCGTGATCAGCCCATCGCCCTCGCCCGCCACGACGAAGTCCACCCAGGGAAACAGCCTGTGTGATGCCCGGCCCATCACGGTCTCGCAGTTGGCCCCACCGATCATGTTGATCACCGCCGGCGCGCGCTCGCGGAGGCGCCGGAAGAGCGCGAGAGACGACACGTGCTGCACGAGCGTGGAGGTGCATCCGACAATCCGAGGCTTCTTGTCCAGAATGCGGTCAATCAAGTCATCGATGAAGCGGGCCGCCGCATCGCGCACCTGCCAGAGCACTTCCCGGAACTCACCCGGCTCACAGTTTATGTACAGCGTATTGCGTTCGATCAGACGCGTGATGTACGCCTCGTTGTCCGGTTTGAAATCCGGGAAAGCGACGTGCGCGAACGTCCAATCGCCCAGGGCGTCAGGCGCCCTCGTGTCGATGATGAGCTTGTACCGGCGCAGGCCGATCACATCGGCGAAGAGCAGATCAGCGCAAACCGTCTCGACCTCGAACCCGTCACGGTCGAGTATCGCATGCAGCAGTCCCAACGCGGCCGATGGCCTGACAATTCCCGTGTACGGCATGTTGATCAGGCATATATCCATATTTCAGGCGTCCTTATATATTGAACCCAGTATTCGCATCATCAAGACGTCTAGGAGTTCGTTCGTGATCGGCATCACACGGGCAGCATCTTGCCAGATGCGACGGGAAAAGAAAAGCGCAATTATGCTTGACAGCTGCGATGGCTGGTAGTACAAGATTAAAAGTGAGGTTGTGAATTCGTACGCAAGCCAACGGGTATGATTCACAGATATAATGGTAACAACCTTTTTTATGAAGGAGGCCGCTAATGAGGTCACAGGCTCACAAGGACTTGAAATCGCAGATCCAGAAGAAGGTCGCATCGAACGCTCAGTTTCGAGAAGCGCTTCTGAAGGATCCCAAGGTGGCGATCGGCAAAGAATGGGGCATCAAGATCCGGCCTGACATCAACATCCTCGTGCATGAGAACACATCGAATACTGTCCACTTCGTGATTCCGGAGGCGAAGCAGGAATTGACGGAACAGGAATTGGATGCGGTGGCGGGCGGCCGCGTTGGCGCGTGGAGCTGTGCCTGCGGACCGAGCATCGGATAGTCGAAAACGGCACGCCCTGCAAGGGGATTTGAGCCCTGTCCAGCCGCGGGTTGGCGGCCAACCATGCCGGTGAAATGGTTTCGATGCTGGTAGTGTCCTCGGCAAGGTGACCCAGCTGACTGGCCGGACTCGCTGACCCCGCGAAATCCGAGGGAGTGCCCGCCAGATGAGCAGCTTATCTCCGTGTCCATCCGAATGCCTGCTCATGCATGCCG
Source organism: uncultured Acidobacteriota bacterium (assembly GCA_903916735.1). Lineage (GTDB taxonomy): Bacteria > Acidobacteriota > CAIWXX01 > CAIWXX01 > CAIWXX01 > CAIWXX01. The sequence continues at coordinate 116,252 of CAIWXX010000053.1, read as the reverse complement.
GCCTGGCCACGATCGCAACCGGCTTGCCATCGATCCGCCAATACCTCAGGAATGCGGGTGTTGCGGCGGAGATCCTTTGCATCCCGCCTACTGCGATTCATTCTCTCGCCGATGAAATCGCACGCCACAAGAATCTCCGGCTAATCGGCATTTCGATGCACTGGCACCCTCAGGCGCCTGTCAGTATCAAGATCGCCGAGCTTCTCAGGGCACTGCCTGAAAGGCGGCATGTCAGCATCGTCTTCGGCGGAATGACTGCCAGTTACTTTGCCGAGGATCTGATCCGCATGCCCTTCGCTGACTTCGTGGTCAAAGGCGACGGCGAGCTGCCGATGTTGCTGCTATTCCGATCCCTGACCGGCTCCGGCACGCCACTCTCATCGGTGCCGAATCTCTACTACAAGCAGGGCGGCGAGGTGATTCGGAGCCGGGAGATCTACTGCATCGATGACGAGACGCTGGCATCGCTGGAGCGGCAGGTCATTGAGGGTGGTGAGTGGTTTGCCCGCACGAGATCGGTCCTTAGTGTCGGCAGAGGTTGCGACTACGCATGCATCGCGTGCGGGGGGAACCGGCATGGGCTCCCGAGGTGGGGCAACAGGAACGCAGCGATGCGCAGGCAGCGGGGCTCGATCAAGGCATCCATTAAGACACTGCTGAGCCGGGATGGCCGCCGGCTTTTCCTGCTGCATGACTACGACGGCCAGTTTGAAACACTGGGCGAATGCCTTGGGGATTTCGACCTGTCATCTCTCGATGCCCTGGCCGTTGACGCGTGGGGACTGCCGCGAATCGAGAACTTGAAGCGAGCCTTCTCCGGCACGAAGCCTGGCGGGGATCTCGTGGTGACTCTGGAATTGAGCCCGGAGAGCGGCTGCGAAGAAACCCGTGCCAGGGTCAGATCGTGCTCCTACTCGAACGCCGATCTGACCGCCTTCCTGGACCACGTGTTCTCACATTACAAAATGATCCGCATCGTCCTGTGTTTCAGCTACTTTCTGCCGGGTTCGGACAAGCACAATCGCGCGACTCGCAGCTTCATCCACTTGCTGACATCGACCTATCTCCGGCAGATCATCGAGAACAGGCTGCAGATCCAGTTCTGGCCCCTCTCCACCGACCCAGGTTCATCGATTCAGCAAGACCTGGTCGCAGGCCTCGATCACGACGTACGCACGCTTGCAGACTACATGGGCAAGATGCTGGCGATGAAATCCACGAGCGGAAACTTCCTGAGGCACTGGCCAGCCGGCATGGGCGCGCCGGAGACGGACAAGCTGCGCCACTTCTTCACTTACGAGAATGTTCTGAGGCTTCTCTATCCCGTGCTGTATCTGAACATGGTCCGGCTCTTCGACGACTTCCATGCGTATGACGAATTCATAATGGGTTGTTTCGAACAGTTCTACGATGTCTACTTGAGGGGAGCATCCGCGTCCGGCATGCATGCCCAACATGTCGCGCTGGAGACGGCGAGCATGTTCGGTTTCTCATTCTCCGGAGACGACGTACTGCCGAAGCTGTCGCTGGTTCTCGTCTGGCTCGGGTTCGTGGAGAGCACTCTGCGGAAACTTGCCGCATCGCCTCCCCCGGGGCATTGCTGCAGCCGGGTCGCCGCCTGCTTCTGTCCTGACCTGATCAGCCTGCTTTCAGTGGGGGACGCGGAATTTGGGCGGTTCTCAGGTGAGGAAATTGTGAAGCTGGAGTGGACTGACATGCATTCATACGTGCTCGAACTGGTTGGCCTCACGAAATCCAGGGAAACATTCCGGCTTGGACAGGCCAGCCAGAAGCGGCCATCATACCATGAAATCCTTCTGTACAACGGCTTGAAGATCGACGCCATTGTGGACCGTGGTCTGTTCGAATGCGGCCTGATGCCGGCCAGGAACATTCTTTGCGAGACTGCGCAGGTCCGGTTTGCCCATGTCAGCATCCCGCCGATCACGGACACTCAGAACATCAGGTTCCTCGGGGCCGGGCTTTTCGAGAAGCTGATCCGCGAAGCGGACTTGCAACGCGTGTCTGAGAGCACGCGCGAGCAGTTGAGCGCATGGCTGTCTGCAGACGGCAACCTGCGGCGAACCCTGGACCACGGCGTGGAGGAGCTGTGGTCGAAAATTTTTCAGGACGGAAATGACGAGCTCGCACGGCTGCTGGCCGATGTGATCGTATCGTGCCACGTTCCATGCAGCGGCATACTCGCGCACCTGGGCATCCCGCATGAAGGGGGTTTCACTGCGTCCGGGACAGCCTCTGCCTTCTGCACTCGAGCAGTTCGATGGCGCGAGCTTTGCGGAGCTCTCACAGACCGTTGCGACATCCGCATCGAGTGGTTCTATCTCAACCATCTGAAATCCATCTGTGGTTGTCGAGATGTTTTTCGTCCGGGAGGCGATGCTGTCGCCTTACTCACGTCGATCTACTATCCTGCCCCTGGTTCAGGGGAAGGGGCTTTCGTATTCTACGAGAGGCTGGATCGCCTCGACCAGCGGGCACTCGATCTCTGCGACGGCACCCGTGCGATGAGAGACATCCTCGGGGCGCTGAACGAGATGTTCCCGGATTTCACGATCGGTGAGAGCTGCCTGCGAGACATGATGATCACGTGGTACAGCAAACAGATCATTGTCTGAAACGGCGCCGATCAGATGGCAACCGGGTGTCTCGTGTGACTGAGGTGGAGCAAATTTTGATGGTGTCGGATTTGCGGCCTGAGCGTTCTTATCGGCCATACACCGTGGTATACTAGGGGACCATGGCAATGTGATGGCCGTAACAGGAGGCGTGGTGACTCTATTCCGTTGGCTGGATCGCCCTCGTGCGCCGGCAGTGTGTTTATTTGCAGCCCTGTCGCTCGCGGTGCCGCACTGGGGCCAGGGGGCAGCCGGGCTGACCCTGCAAGAAGCGGTGCGCATCACGGTCCAGCGCCAGCCGGAGATACTTGTTCAACAGAAGCAGGTGGAGTCGGCCCATGGGAGACTGATGGCGGCGGGCGGTCAATTCGACCCGATGCTGATGGCGTCCCTGAGCAGGCAGCACGAGAACTCGCCTCTCACCCGCGAGATGCAGGATGAAGAGTTCATTTCCAGTCTGATTACCGACACTACGTCATATGGAATAGGAATAGGGAGGCAGTTCCGCAATGGGCTGACCCTGACCCCGAGTATTTCCTTTCAGAGGGTTGACGACAACTCCACAAATCAGAGCGCGCCGAACTACGGAACGCTCAACCTGCAAATCACGCAACCCCTGATGAAGGGCTCCGGCCGGGACGATGTTGATGCAGCGGAGAGGTCGGCGGCTGCCGACTACCGGGCATCCGTGCAGACGCTGAAACACACTATTGCGTCCAATGCTGTGGCAACGGCGATCGCATATTGGGACTACACCGGGTATGACCAGGTGCTGGCAGCGCGGCAGGAGTCCGAAAACCTGGCTCGCAACCTGTTTGAACAGACGAAGGCGCTGATCGCGGCTGATCAGCGCCCGGCTTCCGAAATCAACAAGGTCACGGCAAACCTGGCTTCCGCCACCGCGGAGAGAATCTCAGCCGAGGAGGATCTCTATGAAGCCAAGCAGAGTCTCGGCCTTGCGCTTGGCCTGAATTGGGATGAGATCGATGGGATGCCTACGCCAACGGATGATTTTCCGGTGATTGATGAAAAGGCATTGTCATCCCTGCCGATGATCGGGAGCCTTGTGCAGACGGCCCTGCACAATCGTTGCGACCTGGCCGCGGCTCGGGAGGATTGCGAATCGGCTCGCATCCTGTCGAAGGGTGCGGTCAAGGCCACCCGGCCGCAAGTTGATCTGGGTGTGGGCGTGGGATTCACTGGAATCGTTGAGGGCAAGGAACTAAGCCATTATCTGACAGCCTTCACCCAAAACGTGCCCGGCCCCAGCCTGAATGCCGTCCTGAGCATCGGGTGGCCCTTCGGGAACAGGTCGGCTGCCGGACTCGTGAAGCAGAAGGAGGCCGGCTACAGGCAGGTCATCATCACCGCGGATGATCTCGCGAGGAACATTGGTTCGTCCGTCGCCACGGCCCTGTCGAGTGTGAAACAGAGAGGGTTGCAGCTAAAGAAGGCCGAGGAGGCTGCAGCCGCGTACCGAGTGGCAGTCGATAACGAGACGCGGATACACCAGGCAGGGCTGTCCACAACTCTAGAAGTGATTCAGACCGAGGACCTGCTCTCCTCGGCGCTCATCAACCTGGTATCGGCCCGGCACGATTACGCTGTGGCCCTTGCCCTGCTTCGGTATCAGACCGGGACGCTGGCGAGTTTCAACGATTCGGGAACGGTGACTTCGATCGAATTGATGAGCTTGCCGCCGGTCGAGGTGCTATCGAAAGGACCTGGCCAACCGGCTCGGGATATTGTTCAGGAGACTGAACGCAGATGAATGACCGCCTGATCAGGAAATTGTCGCTGGAACGACTGTCATCCCCCGATCAACTCGATCAACTCATGCAGATCAGGAGCCCACGGGACTGGATCGTGCTGGCCGGCCTGGGCGCCCTGCTGGTCACGGCCCTCCTGTGGTCGATCTTCGGCACGGTCCGGGCAGGCGTCCAGTGCCAGGGATTCCTGATACAACACGGGGGTGTCTACCGTGTCGTCAGCCTAGGGGCCGGCGAGGTCACCAGGCTCGATGTGAAAGTCGGTGCGGAAGTACAGGCCGGCCAGACCATCGCCTGGATCGCTCAACCCGCTCTAGCCGATCAGATACGCCAAGCTTCGCACGAGGTAGAGCAAAACGAGGAAGACCTCCAGTACATCACAGGGTTCTCCGACCGTGCTACGAAGCTCCAAACCCAGTCCCTGACCCTGCAGAAGCAGGATCTCCTGGATCAGATGAAACAGAACAATGATCGTCTCGCATGGCTCAACGAGCTGCTGGCGACGCAGAAGTCGCTCTGGGAAAAGGGGCTGGTCACCAAACAGACATACATGTCCACCGTTGATCAGATCAACAGCACCCAGCAGCAAATCCAGAGCTCCAAGGAGAAGCTCGACCAGATGACCGTCCAAGTCAACGACCTGCTGAAACAGCGAGACGAGGCCCTGTTCAATGCCCATGTGAAGGCGCGCGACTCCCGCCTGAAGCTCGACGCCCTGATGGATCAGGAGGAACTTCAGACGAAGGTCATTTGCCCGTATGCAGGCCGCGTTGTTGACATCATGGTTCAGAAACACGCGGTGGTATCCGAGGGCGCTGCGATCGCCAATGTGGAACCGGCAGGGCAGGAACTAGTAGCTGTTGCATTCCTGCCTCTCTTCGATGGCAAGAGGGTTATGCCGGACATGGAAGTCCGGCTGTCGCCATCGACCGTAAAACAGGAAGAGTACGGCTACATGCTCGGGCGCGTCACCACCGTGTCCGCGTTTCCAGCTACCTCGGATTCGCTCCTCACTTTGCTTGGGAACCCGGATCTCGTGAAACAGATCATGGCTGAGGAGCCGCCGATCCAGATCTTCGTGGATCTGGTCAAAGACAAGGGGACTGTGAGCGGCTACAAGTGGTCTTCGCGGAAGGGTCCACCGATCAAGTTCACGAGTGGAACGATCTGCCAGGTGGGGATCACCCTAAGCCAGGACCCCCCATACCGGCTCGTGATTCCCTACATAAAGAAAACATTGGGAATCTGAAGAGATGAGGAAGTGCTGCGCATCGTCAGCAAACGGGTGCAGGCGAGCTGCTTCGGCCACATGGTGAGCCCGTGAGCATGCCCGAACGTCTGCGGAGCATAATGGCGGCATTGAAGCGCCCCACGCGCGTGAAAACACCGACCGTTCTGCAGATGGAGGCGGTTGAGTGCGGCGCCGCGGCCCTCGCCATCGTGCTCGGTTACTATGGCCGGGTGGTGCCGCTGGAGGAGCTGCGAGTCGAGTGCGGGGTGTCGCGGGATGGCAGCAAGGCCAGCAACATGCTCAAAGCCGCGCGGAGCTACGGCATGAGCGCGAAGGGCTTCAGAATGGACCCTGTGGAGCTGCGTTCGCTCACCCTGCCGCTGATCGTATTCTGGAACTCCAATCATTACGTGGTGATCGATGGGTGGGGAAAGGGTCTGGTATTTCTGAATGACCCGGCAAGCGGACCGAGGACGGTCAGCGACGAGGAGTTCGATGAGTCTTTCACGAGTGTCGTTCTGACCCTTGAACCGGGCCCCGAATTCAGGAAGGGCGGCGAGAGAAAATCACTTTACAAGGCGCTGGTAAGCCGCCTGCCCGGCTCGGAAACCACGCTCGTCTACATCATCCTGGCCGGCCTGATGCTCGTGCTCCCCGGCATCGTCATCCCGACGTTCAGCAAGGTATTCGTCGACGACTACCTGGTTGCGGGGATGAAATCCTGGATCAAGCCGCTTCTGCTGGCCATGTGCCTCACGGCGGTCATACGGGGCGTGCTCACGTGGATCCAACAACACTTCCTGCTGCGCCTGCAGACGCAGATGACGTTGAGCTCATCCAGCAAGTTCCTGTGGCATGTGCTGCACTTGCCGATCGAGTTCTTCTCGCAGAGGTTCGGAGGCGAGATCGGGTCGCGAGTGGCAATCAACGACCGCATAGGGCAGCTGCTGTCGGGAGACCTGGCAACAGCCATGCTCAACCTATTGAGCATGGTCTTCTATGCCGCCCTGATGTTCCATTATGACCGGGTGCTGACCCTGGCCGGGATCGCCGTGTGCGTGCTGAACATTGGGGGCTTGAAGCTCGTCTCGCGGATGCGAACCGATCTCAACCAGAGGTATCTGCAGGAGAACGGCAAACTTCTGGGAACGGGCATGAGGGGGCTGCAGATGATCGAATCACTGAAGGCCTGCGGCTCCGAATCGGACCTCTTTTCCAGATGGAGCGGGTACCAGGCGAAGTCGATGAACGCTCAACAGGACATGGGGTTTTACACAGTCATACTGTCGGTTCTGCCTCAGCTTTTGTCCGCCCTGAACACCGCCGCCATCCTGGGGATAGGCGGGTTCCGGATCATGAACGGGCATCTCAGCATGGGCATGCTCATCGCCTTCCAGTGCCTCATGGCAAGCTTCACCGACCCCGTGAACAAGCTGGTCAACCTCGGCGGCACCCTGCAGGAAGCCGAAGGCGACATGAACAGGCTGGAGGATGTACTGCGGTGCGGGGTCGACACATCGATCGCCGGCACGGACGCGCAGGAAAATGAGCAGCAGGTCGGCGGGAGATTGTCAGGCCGCCTGGAGCTGAGGGGCGTCACTTTCGGCTATTCCCGACTCGAACCTCCGCTCATACACGATTTCAATCTCGTCCTGAAACCCGGCGACAGGGTGGCTCTCATCGGCGCGACGGGAAGCGGGAAATCGACAATCTCCAAGCTGGCCTCAGGCCTGTTTCAGCCATGGCAGGGCACGGTTCACTTGGATGGGAAGCCGCGCGGTGATCTCCATCGGGACATCATCACCAATTCGGTGGCACTGGTCGACCAGGATATCTTCCTGTTCGAAGGAACTGTCCGCGACAATCTGACGCTGTGGGATTCTACCGTGCCTGACACGGATATGATCCGGGCGGCCAAGGACGCGCATATTCATGAGGAAATCGCAGCGAGGCGGGGCGGATATGATAGCACGGTTGCAGAGGGGGGGCGGAATTTCAGCGGGGGCCAACGGCAGCGCCTGGAAATAGCCAGAGCGCTCGTCGGGACCCCGTCGATTTTGATTCTCGACGAGGCGACCAGCGCCCTGGACGCCAGGACCGAGGCGACGATTGACGACAACCTGCGCAGGCGGGGCTGCACCTGCCTGATAGTCGCGCACCGCCTGAGCACGGTCAGGGATTGCGATGAGATCATCGTTCTGGATCACGGCTCCGTCGTCCAGCGCGGCACGCATGACGAGCTTGCGGGCGTCGAGGGCCCGTACGCTGAGTTGATACGCCAATGACTCTGTCAGTCGGCAGTTGTCGAAGGCGGTGCCTATCCGCATACATTATCAATCACTGGGATCTTTTCAAGCTGCCTGTCGCCACGTCGAAATGCCGTACGCGATGCAACGCGGATAGGTTATGAACTCCACCTTGCAGAAAGTCATCCGCGGCGAGGGGTCCACGTTCACGACAGGAGGCAACAAGTCCTTCCTGCTCGATGACCCTGAAAAAGTCTGGTTCGTCCATTCGGGAAGAGCGGACGTGTTCGCCGTGAGAATGGACGCCGGCCACGCATCAGGATCTCGAACGCACATCTTTCGCGTCGAAGCCGGGGGGATCCTCGTCGGTATGCACTCAGGCACCGGGCAGCCCGGCCTCCTGGCAGTCGGATTACCCGGGACTGAAATCAGTGTGCTCTCAGGCGCGAGACTTTTTCAACTCGCCTTAGACCCCCGATATACAGCCGACATAGCCCGCCTGGTGGACGGATGGGTGCGTGGATTCTGGTCTGGTGTGCATACCGGCCTGTCTCCGAAAAAATTCAACCCCTTGGCAGCCGGCGCGGATCTGGAGCTTCAGGATGGCGAGCCTGCCATGTGCAGCAACTCGGTGGTGTGGGCCGCTCATTCCGAGGGCACTTCCAGGTACGCCTGGTGGAACGAGTTGCCATCGGATCATGCAAATATCCATTTTCCCGTCCCCGACGGCGCCTGGCTGACATCCATTGGGAAGAGCAGGATCAAGGCCATCGACACGGTCACGGCGCTGGGCAAAGTGAATTGCCTGATGGGACTTGAATGCTTTCACAGCATGGCGCTGAACCCGATACTGCTCAATGTCGAACGGTCGGAGCAGATGCTCGCCAGCCGGCAGCTGGAAGCGGCTGCTGCCGATCGGCGATCTATCCAGGACGTACTACGGCGGCTAGGCAGTGTGCTCGAGCCGCAGCGCGAACGCCGTGCGGCTGCCGGCAGCGAGGATGATCCGCTGCTGGCGGCATGCCGGGCTGTGGGGGACTTCCTGGATATTCGCATCATGACACCTCCCGGTTGGAGAGACAGGCGCCGTGGCCCTGACCCTCTCGATGACATCGCCCGTGCGTCCAGATTCCGCGTAAGGCGAGTCGCGCTGCGAGAAGACTGGTGGCGGCGAGACAACGGGCCGTTACTCGCCTATCAGCAGGAAGGCGAGAAACGGATAAGCCCCGTGGCTCTCTTGCCGCACTCGGCACAGTCCTATGATCTCTACGACCCGGCCACGAACTGCACGAGCCCCGTGGATGCCGGGCAGGCGGCGAAGATTGCGCCATTCGCTTATGCTTTTTCGGCCCCGTTCCGGGATGATGCGAAAGGCCTCGGCAATGTGCTCAGGTTCGGCCTGCACGGTTGTGCCGGGGACTTGCGAACGCTGTTCCTCATGAGCATCCTCGTGGGACTCCTTGGGCTCATCACTCCGCTGGCCACCGGCCAGATATTCAACACGATTATACCGAGTGCTGACCGCGGCCAGCACATTCAGCTGATCCTGGTGCTCCTCGTGAGCGCCCTGTCTACCGGGGTGTTCCTCGCGGCGCGGAGCATCGCTCTGCTGCGGCTAGAAGGCCGGATGGATGCGAGGCTCCAGGCCGCTGTCTGGGGCCGCCTGCTGAGCCTGCCAGTGCCGTTCTTCCGCCGTTACTCGGCGGGCGACCTGGCACTGCGTGCGAATGCATTCGGATTCATCAGGCAGATACTGACGGATGCCACGGTTTCGTCGATACTCGGGGGCGTCTTCAGCGTTTTCAACATCATGCTGTTGTTCTATTACAGCTGGAGGCTGGCCCTGGTGGCGGCTGGTCTCACCGCCGCCGCAATGTTCGGGATGAGCGCCGCCGGCTATGTGCAGATCAGGTATCAGAGGCAGCTCTTCCATAAGCAGGGAAGAATCGGCGGTATGCTTCTGCAGTTCATCAGCGGCATTTCGAAGCTCAGGGTCGCCGGGGCGGAAAAACGCGCGTTCGCCTGCTGGGGAAGGGAATTTGCGGATCAGAAGACCATCTCGTATGGCGCAGGGCAAGTCGCCAACACACTGGCCGTTTTCAACTCGGTTTACATGGTTGTGACGTGGGTGGTCATCTTCTGGGCGATGTCATGCTGGCCCGGCACCGGAATGCGAACAGGGGATTTCCTGGCGTTCAACGCTGCCTTCGGGACGTTTCTTACCGCGGCGCTGGCGATGAACGCGTCCCTGGTCTCGGTGCTCAGCATTGTCCCGGTGTTCGAACGTGCCAGGCCGATCCTCGAAGCGGTGCCTGAAGACAATGCGGCGAAATCGCATCCCGGCGAACTGAGCGGGGAGATCGAGGTCAATCATGTTTCTTTCCGTTATGCCCCGGCCGGGCCGTTGATCCTGGATGACGTCTCGTTCCGTGTGCGGCCGGGCGAGTTCGTGGCTCTGGTCGGCCCGTCCGGATCCGGAAAGTCCACGATTTTTCGGCTCCTGCTGGGCTTCGAGACTCTCGGATCGGGTTCAATCTACTATGACCACCAGGAGCTATCGGGTCTGGATCTGCGAGCGTTGCGCCGCCAGATCGGTGTGGTGTTGCAGAGTGGTGAGCTCATGACTGGGGATATTCTAACCAACATCATCGGTGCCTCGCTTTTGACCGAGGAGGATGCGTGGGAGGCGGCCCGCTTGGCCGGGATAGACCAGGACATCCGGGAGATGCCGATGGGGATGCAGACGGTGGTCAGCGAGGGCGGAGGGGGGCTCTCCGGCGGCCAACGCCAGAGGATGCTTATTGCCAGGGCCGTGGTCAACAAGCCCAGGATACTGCTCTTCGACGAGGCGACGAGCGCCCTGGACAACCGGACGCAGGCGGCGGTGAGCGAAAGCCTGCTGGGGCTGCGCGCGAGCCGCATCGTCATCGCCCACCGCCTCAGCACCATCGTCATGGCGGACACTATCCATGTCCTGGACAGCGGCCGGGTGGTCGAGAGCGGCACGTATGACGACCTCATGCGCGGCGATAGCCTCTTCGCCCAGCTCGTCAAACGCCAGCTGACGTAGACCTCCCAAGACGGCCGGCACATCGGTTCCCTGGCAGGAGTATGCCGCTTGGCTGCACTCATTACCATAGACACTCCGATGAAATCCGAATTTTTCGGATTTATGTGAAGCGCGTTGATGCGTCTCAACAACTGTTGACGGTTCCCAACAGACGTCACCCATTGTTTTCCATGCGATTTATGCGAGGCAGGGTAGGCCTGGAAATTGGGTTGATTTCGTGCTGCCGGATGGGTATTGCGCCGTCGTTCCGCGCGAGTGGACCGACTTGGATGGAGGTGCATCTCAGTATCGGAACGATAGTTCCTGTGTCTTTACGATTGACGCGGTGCGTCAATTGATCACGGTGCTCGAAGCGCTTCGGGGTCGCCCCTGAACGAACTGTACTCTGTGGCAGGTGGGATTCGAGGAGATTTCCACCTCGCCCCCTCCGCGTGAGTCGTGCAGAAAGAGGGAGCGGAGCGGGGATGGTGATTGATCTATGACGCATTGCGTTACACACTCGAACGATATTGCGTGCTTCGAGGCACCGTGGACACCGTCATGTTTGACCGGTGTCGGATGGTATTGCGGCACGAAACGAGCGGAGGGAGGTGTCCATGGCGCGACAGAGGCTTCTGCCCTTCGAGGATGGCGAGGACCTCCTGGGGGTTTGGGAGTTGATTCCGGCCGAGAACCGGCGCGAGGTGATCGAGCACTTGGCACGGCTTGTCGCCCGGCGTATTCAAAAGAAGAAACCGTCAAGAAGGGAGACATCACATGGCGCAGAGCATCATTGAGTTTCAAGGGAGGATTCGCAAGGATCATCGCGATCGTAGCGCCTTTGTCTACGTTCGGCAGTCCGGCCACACATCCACATCATGGGGCCAGGTCTTCATTTTTCATTCATTTTTGTTGTCTTGTTGGTGTTGGAAGGAAACGCGAGATAGCATGAAGACATGCGTCGGCCGATGAGGATCGAGTTCCTTGTCAGAAGGAGCTTCCCTGGCGCCGGGCACGGATGCTTCTGTACGCCCAGATGTTGTATTCATTGATGATGGTGAGCGAGATCGCCGAACCGATTGGAAGGGGAGCTTCAGCCGCCTCGATGATGGCGAAAGCCATCAGATTGGAATCCGAGACCCACCCCCGGATGGCGGCAAATCTCCGGCTGTTGGATCAACACTTGATAACTACGAAAAATGAAAAATGAAGATCTGAATCCGGACACGGAGCCAGCCGGAGGCGCCAAGGTGTTGTTGCCTGCCACTCAAAATCTCGTGGGCCGAAAAGCCCGTACGGGTTCGATCCCCGCCCCCGGCACCAGAAAAACTCTGTGCAGCGCCTTCTTATGCTTCACCAGGGATTGATGATGTCTCCAGGGCGGCCGTGGAATCACTCATGTCCATCCCACGGCTTATCCCTGGAGCGATCTGGCCCTTAAGATGTCTCACGTATAACGAATCCGTTCAGGAGCAGCATTCCCATGCCGATCTTTAAAGGCCTAGCAATGTGCCAGCCCGGCGGCCATGATATCGAGTCCCTCATCGAGCTCATCGTCGGGAATGGTCAGCGGCATGAGCGTGCGAATGATGTTCCCGTAGGTGCCGGCGCTGATTGTGATCAGGCCATGTTCATAGCAGAATTTTGACAGGGTCGACACTGCTTGCTTGGCGGGCTCTTTGGTTGCCCGGTTCGTCACGAGTTCCAGGGCGGCCATAGGTCCCATGCCTCGCGCATCGCCAACGATTGCGAACCGATCTTTGAATTCCGCGAAACGAGCTTGTAGCCGGTGCCCGACGGCTTTGGCCCTTGGGAGATTCTTTTCGAGCAGATCGAGCACCGCCAGAGCGGCTGCACATGCGACGGGATTGCCGCCGAAGGTGCCGCCGATTCCCCCCGCTTTTGCGGAATCCATGATCTCAGCACGGCCGGTGATTGCAGACAGCGGAAGGCCTCCAGCCAGCGACTTGGCCGTGATGGTGATGTCAGCTTCGAGACCCAAGCTCGATGAGACAAACATCTCACCAGTCCTTCCAATTCCACATTGCACCTCATCGGCGATCAATAAAATCCCATTTTTGCGGCAGGTTTCCTGGAGTGTCGGGAAAAAGCTGAGTGGCGGAACGACGAATCCGCCTTCGCCAAGTATCGGCTCGACGATAATTGCAGCCACCTTGCAGGCTTCGACGTATCGTTTGAAAAAGTCATCGAGAGCCTTCGCGCAAGCAAGTCCACATGCAGGATGTTCGAGGCCATAGGGGCAGCGATAGCAATAGGGGTAGGGCATTCGATAGATCTCGGGCGCGAACGGGCCGAATCCCTCCTTGTAGGGCGCAACCTTGCTGGTGAGGCTCATTGCGAGAAGCGTACGGCCGTGGAAAGCGTCCGCGAAACAGATAATTGCCGGTCGGTTGGTATGAACGCGCGCGAGCTTGATGGAATTCTCAACGGCCTCAGCGCCGCTGTTTGCGAAAAAGGTTTTCTTTTCGTATTTTCCGGGCACCAGAGAGTTGAGCCTCTCCGCCAGCGCGACATATGGCTCACTCTGCATGACGTGAAAGCAGGTGTGAGTGAATTTGCCGAGCTGAGCCGTGGCGGCAGCGATGACTTCAGGCTGAGAGTGGCCGACATTCGTGCAGCCGATCCCGCCGGCGAAATCAATGTAGGTGTTGCCGTCAACATCCTCGATCAGAGATCCGCTGCATTTCGCGGCGTAGATCGGAGTGACGTTAAAAACCCCGCGGGGTACAGCCTTCTCACGCCTCGCGAGCATCGCGCGTGATTTTGGTCCTGGAACTTCGGTATGAATGTTTACCTTGCCCATAACTTCCTCCTCTGTTGGATGTATTGAGAGCGCGGTCGATCATTTCGTGAGTCTAGGCATTCGATATTGAGGAGTCAAGTAGCCTTGGGGGCGGCATCTGCTCCTCACTTTATGCTGCGCCCGCCTTCTCTCCACCCTAAACGTGAGAACGATCTCGGATCAGGACGGAACTTGACGTCTCGCTTAAATTCCACTTATAATGGCGGACGCTAGAAAGCATTTCTTGATAATCAGCATTTTTATGTTCACACAGAGGAACGAGCCATTCCAAGGGGCCATCGAGTTCCCGCTCGATAGAGCACCCTATCGTTGGGGTTAGGTTCCCTCACTAACCCGGCCTCACGTACTTTTATACTACATAAATTTACGCTATTCAACAATTAATGCTACTTAATGTGAGGGATATATCATGAAGCGTTCAGAATTGATCAAGGAATCTCAAAGATGGCTGGACATCATTTCCAACAACTCATTGAATGATGAGGAACGGAAGCAGATCATCGCTGAAACAATCGAAAACTTTCGGTTTTACTACAATCGGGGATTTCTCGAATATCGGAAGTCTATCATTGAGATGAAAGACCAGCCTGCGCTGGAATGGATGGGAGAGGGGTCCGAATTCGAGGACATCCTGGGTCGCAAATACCTGGACTGCCTCGGTGGTTTCGGCATCTACAGCGCCGGGATCAAGCACCCCAAGGTCCTGAAGGCGGTTCGAGACCAACTGGAAAGGATGCCTCTTTCAAGTCAGGAGCTGCTGGATCCGCTGCGCGGAGCGTTGGCGGCTCTCATTGGCGAAATCACGCCCGGCGATCTCCAGTATTGCTTCTTCATTAATAATGGGACGGATGCGGTTGAAGGAGCTTTGAAACTGGCGCGACTCTATACGGGGCGCGTCGGATTCCTGTCATCCATTCATGGGTTCCATGGCAAGAGCATGGGGAGCCTGAGCATCATGGGTAAATGGGAATATCGAGAGCCATTCGAACCACTGCTGCCTCAGATTCACTTCGTCGAATTTGGGGATGCGGAATCGGTAGAGGATGAGCTGTACAAGGCGGACGAGACAGGCAAGGGAATCGCGGCGGTGATCATGGAGCCGGTTCAAGGTGAAGCCGGCGCCGTCGTCCCACCCAACGATTTCTGGCCGCGCATCCGGAAGGCATGCGATGAGTATGGTGCCCTGCTGATTGCTGATGAGGTCCAGACCGGTCTCGGACGAACCGGAAAGATGTTCGGTGTTGATCATTGGAAAGTCGCACCCGACATCATGTGCCTCGGCAAAGCTCTCGGTGGCGGAGTCATGCCCTTGAGTGCTTTCGTATCCACGCCGAAGATCTGGGAGAAAATGGAAGGGAATCCATTTATTCATACATCCACCTTCGGAGGCAATCCTCTGGCTTGCGCAGCGGGCATCGCCGCTATCAATGTGACGCTCGAGGAGAAACTCCCCGAGCAGGCTGCGAAAAAGGGCCTTTATCTGCTCAGCGAGCTCAAGGCCCTGCAGATGCGATATCCCAGAATCATGAAGGAAGCTCGTGGGCTGGGACTCCTGCTTGGCCTGGAGTTCGCCAACACGGAAATCGGCTACAAGATTGTGGCTGGGCTTTTCCGCAAGGGTGTTCTTGTCGCTGGAACGCTCACTAACTCCCGCACTGTCCGGATCGAACCTGCACTGAACATCCCGGAGAAGTACCTCGACGAAATCCTGGACAAGCTGGAAGACACCCTTAAGGAGACGGATACCGAGATTTTGGAAGTCAAGACTGATGAAGAGCTGGGAATATAGTGTAGCAGTTTCTTGACGAAGAGCATCATCGGCCACGTGCCTCATGATCAGTCATGGTGGGCGGTCTTGAGATTCGGATCTCAGCCGGCTTTCGCGTTTTCCATGTTTGACGTTGCGCACGTGGCCTTTTTCATTTTGCATACAGAAGTTCGATGCCTCCCAGGTGACGACTGAGGGGGCGTAATTTTAATAGTCAATCCAGAGAGGGCCTTTTATGAAGATTGTCGTGCTCGGTGGCGCCGGAGCGATGGGTCGCGGAGTTGTTCGCGATCTCATGACTAGCTCACCTGAAGCTCATGTCATCATCGCCGATCGAAACATTGATGCAGCCCAGAGAGAAGCAGCCTGTTATGCGCCGGGTCGTATTGGAGCGGTCCAGGCAGATGCGACCAATGTCACCGGACTCGTGAAGATCCTCGACGGAGCCGATGTCTGCATTAATTGTACTATTCACGACCTCAACCTCGTCGTCATGCAAGCCTGCCTCGAAGCACGTTGCCACTACAATGACCTCGGGGGGCTCTTTTTCATGACCCGCAGGCAGGTCCTGTTAGATGGCGACTTCAAGAAAGTCGGGCGATCCGCCGTTCTCGGCATCGGCAGCACTCCCGGCACGATGAACGTGCTCGCGCGGTATGCCGTCGACAAGCTTGACACCGTCACTTCGGCCAACGCCATCTGCGCCTTCACCGGCACATCGGATGTGAACGGCGTCTTCGTGCCGCCATATGCGATACAGACGATCCTTGAAGAATTCTCGGTCTCTCCCCCCGAGTTTCTCAATGGTGAATGGAAAGAAGTTCCAGCTTGCTCAGGCGTCGAAGAGATCGATTTCTTCGAGCCGCTCGGGAAGGTGACCTGCCACTACACGCTGCATTCCGAACCCTTTCAGTTCGCGACCAGCTTCCGTGAAAAAGGCATCCGCGAAGCCACGTTCAAGCTCGGCGCACCAAAGCAACTTGTGGATGAAGCATCGCTGATGGTCAAGCTCGGGTTTGCTCAGAGGGAGAAAATCTCCTACGCTGGTCACGAGTTCTCACCGATGAGCCTGCTGAGCTTCATGATCCAATCGCAAATCGACGCCAAGCTACGCGATGTCGAAGTGAAGCTGGATGTCTTCAACGTCCTGCGGGCCGATGTCGCTGGAACGATAGGGGGACATCCCGTTCATTACCTCGTTGATGCCATCTGCACACCGCACCCGGACTGGCCGGACATCGCAGATGCGGCGACGAGCATACCGCCGAGCATCTGCGCTCAGATGCAGGCGCGCGGCGAGGTTCCTGCCGGGGCGGCTGGAGCTGAGGTGATGCTGCCCGTCAAGCCATACTTCTATGAACTTCTGAAGCGCCCGGGCACTACCATCCGCGTGACCCGGCGGTCGGGGTTCGAAATATGATGGCAGCGCGACAAAGAAGCCCGTGCCTTTGACATCCTCTCCAGTGCGATGGATGCAAGAGTCGTGAGGAAGCAAGACAGGCTTGACAAAGTAGCTGTACGCGTCCTACATTGGACCATGCTTCGCTGGCAAATGACCCAGCGGGACGACCATAGAAGGCTGTTCCAGTATCGCCATGTGCAATGGCCGGGTATGCTGATCCGGTTTCCCGGCGCGGCACATTTTTATGGTATGCCCTGCTAATCACTCAGGAGACACATAGTGGCAAGCAATTCGACTGCGATTGAAGTTGAGCACTTGGTGCGGCGATTCGGCGATATCGAAGCGCTTTCCGATGTGAGCGTGACGATTCGCAAGGGTGAATTTTTTTCACTGCTCGGCCCCTCGGGCTGTGGCAAGACGACTCTCTTACGGATCATTGGAGGCCTGGATATTCCCGATGGGGGAGTGGTGCGCATCGGCGGTGTGGACGCAAGGGAAATCGTGGCGCACAAGCGCCCGGTCAACACGGTTTTCCAATCATACGCGCTTTTTCCTCACATGAACGTATCCGACAATATCGCCTTCGGGCTGCGAATGAAAAAGGTGCCGAAGCCTGAGATTCAGGAGCGTGTCAAGAGGGTGATGAATCTGGTGGAGATCACTTCTCTGGGGGATCGCAAGCCCGCTCAGCTTTCGGGCGGGCAAAAGCAGCGCGTCGCTCTGGCCCGTGCGGTCGTCAATGAACCGCAGGTCCTGCTGTTGGACGAGCCATTGGGGGCGCTGGACTTGAAGTTGCGCAAGCAGTTGCAGGTTGAGTTGTTGAGCCTCCAACGACGGCTGGGCATTACATTTGTCTATGTCACGCACGATCAGGAAGAAGCGCTGGTGATGAGCGACCGCATCGCTGTCATGCGAGCGGGGAAGATTGTTCAGATGGGTGAATCGGAATCGCTTTACGAGCACCCCCAGACACGATATGTCAGCCAGTTTCTCGGATCCTGCAATATTCTGGATGCAACGGTGAAGCAGCGCGGAACGACCGACGCCATCGTCGACACGCCGGCGGGGCAGCTGCGCGTGGAGTACGGGCTGAACCCGCCCAACGTCGCCAAAAGCGATAAGTTCACGCTGGCCATCAGGCCGGAGAAGGTCACCCTCTGTGGGATCGCTGAAGGATCGGGGGAGAACAGGATCAAGGTTCGTGTTGAGGAGCTCCTCTATGTCGGCTCCGAAACTCATTACCTGTTGCGCGCGGGACCGCAAAAGCTCACGGCACAAGCAATGAACGTGAAGGTCGGTTCACAAGGCTTCGATATCGGGCAGGAAGCAGTCGCCTATCTGCCGGCGGCGGGCCTTCTACTTCTGGACGATTAACTCTTATGGCGAACAAGCAAAAAGACGAAGTCCAATTCGGCGAGCAACTCACATCTCGCGGCCAATTTCTGCGCTCGGCACTGACTAGTGGGCCGGGGATTTTTTGGGTGGTATTCTTTCTCCTCGTGCCGCTGGTGTCGATTGCCGTCATCAGTTTCCTGTCCCGTGGCATGTACGGTGAAATTCAGCGGCCCTTCACCCTCGAAAATTTCAAGCGGTTCATAGGATTCGGGCTCTTCGGGTATGATCCGCTGTATCCACTGATCGTGTTGCGCAGTCTGGTGCTAGGGGCTGCCACGACGATCCTTTGTGTGCTTGGAGGCCTGCCACTGGCATTTTTTATTGGGGCGATGCCGGTGCGGTTTAAAAACATGGCGCTGACACTGGTGCTGATTCCGTTCTGGACGAATTTGCTGATCCGCACATATGCCTGGCAAATCTTGTTGGCACCTGAAAATCCGCTGGCGAAGTTGCTTGTATTGCTGCACCTCTCTTCGCCGGGTGAACCGCTGTATCCGAGCGCCTTTGCCATCTATATCGGCATGGTCTGCGATTACCTTCCGTTTCTGGTCATGCCGTTGTATGCGTCGGTTGAGAAGATTGATTGGAGCATTGCCGAGGCTGCGATGGACCTGGGCGCCGATGGGTGGCGAGTCTTCTGGCACGCCGTGTTGCCGCAGGTTGTGCCTGGTCTCGTGGCGGGAATTATTCTCGTGTTCATTCCTGCAATGGGCCAGTTCGTGATTCCGGATCTGTTGGGCGGAGCGAAAACGGTGATGCTTGGCAATGCCATCCAGCAGCAATTCCTGCAGAGCCGTGATTGGCCGTTCGGGTCTGCCATTACCTTTCTCGCAATGACCCTGGTCATGCTCAGTCTGTGGCTCTATGCACGCAGTGCCGGCGAGAAAGGCGGGGATATCCTATGAGACGATTGACACTTCCCCTATGGCTGATTTCAGGATTCCTCTATGCCTTTATGTATGCTCCAATCGTCGTGGTCATTGTCTTCTCTTTCAACTCAGCGCGGCATGGCGGGCCATGGATGGGATTCACAACAGAATGGTACGCGAAATTGCTGGACAGCCCCGACAAAATCACCGCAACTAACAATACCGTTATCTTGGCTGTTGTGAGCACGATTGTCTCAACGGTACTGGGCACAATGCTGGGCTACGGGATGAGCCGTTACCGGTTTCCCGGCAAGAGGATGTTTTCCTGGCTCATGTACATCCCGGTGGTCATTCCCGACATCGTCATGGCGGTGGCGATGCTGTCATTCTATGCCTTGTTGCGCGACTGGCTTGGTCTCTTCCAGCTTGGCATGACGACAATGATCATCGCCCACATTACATTCCAGATTCCTTTTGTCGCCATTGTTGTGCGCTCGCGAATGGTCGGGATGGATCCGGCGATTGAGGAGGCAGCGCATGACCTTGGAGCCAGCACATGGCAGACGTTTTGGAATGTCACATTCCCATTGATGATCCCCGGCGTGCTTGCCGGGGCCATGCTCGCCATCACCTTGAGCCTGGATGATTTTGTCGTGAGCTTCTTTACAACCGGGCCAGGGGCAACAACTTTGCCGATTCTTATCTACTCATCGGTCAAGCGCGGCATCACGCCGGATATCAACGCGTTATCCACCTTGATCGTGTTGGCATCAGTCGCAGGTGTTATCGGGGCGACGCTTCTGCAACGCCCCCATCGACAAGCAGGAGGAGGATAGTCATGTCGAGACGGTTATTCATCATCGCGGCGATGCTGTGGTTTACGGCCGCAGCATGGGCCCAGAAGAACCAGATGAATCTTTACATCTGGAGCGAGTACATTGATCCTCAGATCATCACCAACTTTGAAAAGCAATTCGACTGCAAAGTCACGGTTGATGTCTATGAGGATAACGAGAGCATGGTGGCCAAGCTGCAAGGCGGCGGCTCTTCGCTCTACGACGTGGTCGTGCCATCGGATTACATTCTCCCGACAATGCTCAGCCAGAAACTGCTCGCACCGCTGCGCAAAGAGAATGTTCCTAACATGAAGAACATCAACCCTAAATTTGCGAGCCGCGAGTACGACGTGGGAAATGTCTACACGGTGCCCTATCAATGGGGGACCGCCGGTATCTATTTTCGAAAGGCAAAGGGAGAATCAATCGATCCAACATGGGCTTTGATGTTCGATGCCAAGAAGCAGATCGGTCCATTCTTGATGATCGATGATATGCGTACCTGTATCGGTGCCGCGCTGCGTTACAAAGGATACAGTGTGAACACCGTGGACAAGCAGCAGCTGAAAGAAGCGTTCGAGGTTCTGGTGGATGCCAAGAAGCGATCTCGAGGATTCGAGGGCGGAGTCGGCGGCAAGAACAAGGTACTCGGCAAGGTCTGCAAAGCCGCCATGGTCTATAACGGCGATGCCGCTCGTGGTATCGAGGAAGATCCCTCGACGTATTTCTTCGTACCGCGAGAGGGCTCGGAAATCTGGATGGATAATCTGGCTGTGCCTGCCAAGGCACCTCATCGTCTCATGGCTGAAAAATTCATCAACTACATCCTCGATCCCAAGGTCGGTGCTCAGCTCTCCAACTTCAACCAGTACGCAACGCCCAATTTGGCCGCCGAGCCGTATGTCAACGCCAAAGACAAGAGCAATCCGACGATTTATCCGCCACCTGAGGTAATGAAGGTACTTGAATTCACTAAAGATCTGGGATCCAACCTCAGGCTCTACGACGAACTTTGGACTGAAATCAAATCGAAGTGAAGGACAATTAATCCGCGGGGGCGGACCGATTCCGCCCCCCCTGTTCTCCTGAAAAAAGATCGATATCTCCAATCGAATAATCGCGACTTTCATCGATATCGCGGATTTATTCCATCTGTGGATCCAAGCTTTCAGAGGAATCGTCAAACTGCCTGAGGCGCATCGCACAAAACGCTTCCGGAAATTTTTCTTGTTACTTTCGGCATCGCAAGATCAGCATATTATTGCCGACTTTGACGTGGCTTTGGGGCTCACCATAGAATAGGATTTTATTTTTCAGGGCTTGACGGCTCGCCACAGGCTCGGCCTCCAAACTACTATCCAATGTCGTGAGAGGTTGGCTGAGGCAAAGAAGCCGATGTAACGAGCAGACCCCCCTCGACACCTCCGGCTCTTCACGTGTCCGCTGCTGCAAAAAGAAGAGAAGAGCATCCGATGTTTGATTGCATCCGGATCAGGCGGATTTCTCTCTGTCGGAAAATTCGACAGCACGAAAACAGCTCATTTTTTCCTTCATGCCGGCAGTTTTCCAAAATGCCCCGTCTTGGGTGTGGGAAAAAACTATTTGCACTTTGTCGAAAAAATCAATAAAATAAAAAAATGAGTCGGAAAAGTCCAAAGTCAGTATAGAAAATGAGAGAAAACGACAATACGGACCACTCGGCCGCTGACCCGCTGATCGAACGCGATCACAAACCTCATGCAGGAATTGTGCGCCGGACGCAAGGAATAATTCGAGGCGTTTCCCCGCAAGGGTGCAGATCGGTCGATGATGCTGCCAGTCGAGTGAAAAAAAGGGTCTGATGGAAAACACGATCTGCTTGCACATTACTCTCTTTGGATACCTCAATAATCTGGCATCGGAGAAGACCATGGGGCGAGATTGGATCGAGATGCCATTCGGAACCACTGCCAAAGATCTGGTGGAGTTTTTGGGTGTGACTCGCTATCACCTCGGTTCGATTGTCGTTAACGGGGCTATGGTTCAGCCCGACCAGATGTTAGCCAACGGGGACGAAATAAAGATCGTGCCGATTGTCGGTGGGGGGTAGGGCAGAAAAGGAGGAGCGATGAATGGTGCATTCGGAAAAATTCTGATCATAGATTTGACCGGGAAGAAGTACCGCGAAGAGAATGTCGATGAGCACATCTATCACACGTATCTTGGCGGAAAAGGTTTGGGGACCTGGCTTCTTCTTCGTTATAACCCCCCGGGGGTCAACCCATTATCTCCGGAGAACATCATCATCTTCGCGACGGGCCCCATCACAGATGCACAGGTTTTTGGATCCTCTCGATATGGAGTTTTCACCAAATCCCCACAAACAGGCATTTATCTGGAATCCTATGCCGGTGGGGATGTTGCTGAACCTTTAAGCCGAACGGGATATGATGCCATCATTCTGAGCGGAGCATGCTCGCAGCCGACCTATTTGGAAATCTCCAACGGAACTGTGCGATTTCATGATGCCACGCACCTCTGGGGGATGGAGACCTATGCCGCCGAGGATGCCATTCGCCAGGAGATGTCCATCCCCCAAGCAGGAATCGCAGTTATCGGGCCGGCCGGCGAGCGCCTGGTTCGGTTTGCTGTCATCGAGAACAACTATTGGCGTTCCTGTGGTCGCGGTGGTGCGGGAGCGGTTTTGGGATCCAAAAAAGTAAAGGGAGTGGTTTTCCATGGGATTCAGAAAAAAGCCCTGGCTCACCCCGAGCTCTTGACTGGTCTCTGGAAAGAAATGGGAGCGAAGGCGAAGACCAACCCCGGAGCCATCGCCTACAAGAAATATGGAACGCCGATGGTTGTCGCCATGACGAATAAAATCGGAGCTTTTCCCACTCAATACTGGTCCCGCGGTACATATGAGAAGTGGGAAAATATCAGCGCCGACGCCCTGCTAGCCGAGTGCGACGTTCATCCAAAGTCCTGCCCCAAGTGTTTCATCGCATGCGGCAAGCTATCTCAGGTGAAAGAGGGGCGACATAAAGGCCTCAGGCTGGAAGGCCCGGAGTACGAAACCATCAATGCCTTTGGCGGAATTTGCATGATCGGCGATATCCGCGAAATCATCTATCTCAACGACATCTGCGATCGTCTCGGTATGGACACGATCAGTGCCGGCAATCTGGCAGGTTTTGTTATCGAGGGCAGCCATCGCAAAGATCTCGGCTTCCGTCTCGAATATGGCGATGTAGACGGGATTGCGAATTTGCTGAAGAAAATAGCCATGAAAGAGGGTGAAGGGGCTGTTTTGGCAGAAGGAATACTGGCAGCTGCCAAGGCATGGGGATTGGAGGATCTCGCCATTCATGCGAAGGGGATGGAACCACCAGGCTATGAACCCCGAGTGCTTAAAGGGATGGGGCTGGCCTATGCAACATCCGATCGCGGAGCTTGTCATTTGCGTTCCACGTTTTACAAGCCCGAGCTCGCTGGCATAATCCCGCCGGATCAAATCGAGGGAAAAGCGGCAGTCTTCACAGAGTGGGAAGATCGCTTGACCCTGCAGGATGGCTTGATCCTCTGCCGATTCTTCCGTGATCTTTATCTCTGGGATGAATTCGCCACAATGATCAAAGGAACACTTGGCCTGGAATTGGATAAAGAGGGATTGCGCCGGATCGCCGGCAATATTCTTAATCTGACACGGGAATACAATCAGCGTGAGGGAGTTAAGTTGGATGATGATGTCCTGCCGGATCGCATTCACAAAGAGCCGCTGGCCGATAGTGGAAAAAGTCTCCCGCGTATTGAACTGCAGGAGATGGTATCTCAATATCACCACCTCCGCGGGTGGAAATGAATCATCGATAACAATCAGCTCATGAACAGCAAGAAATGAAAGGAGAAAGACATAATGTCTCAGGATCTAAAGGCTGCACTCAAAGAGTCCACTTACGTTCTCGATCTCATCAGCAAAAAAACGCTCACACCGGCTGAGCGGGAACGCGTGATCAAGGATTCCGTCCAGTATTGGATAGATCACGTCAACGAGAGTTTCCTGCAGTATCGGAAGTCAGTGAGCACCGATTACACCGCCGTGGAGTGGTCGGATGAGGGCGCGTGTTTCCGTGATATCAACGGAAAGGAATTTCTCGACATGCTTGGCGGGTTCGGTATCTATGTCACCGGCCACCGCCACCCGAAAGTGCTCAAAGCCGTTCGCGATCAACTCGATCGACAGGCCATTCACTCGCAGGAGCTCATTGATCCGCTGCGCACATACCTGGCGCACCTCATTGCGCTTATCACTCCTGGAGATCTCCAGTTTGCATTCCTGACTAACTCCGGCACCGAGTCAGTGGAAGGTTGCTTGAAGATGGCTGTCGCCACCACTTGTCGACACAAATTTATCGGCATGATCGGCGGGTTTCATGGCAAAAGCATGGGTTCACTCGGCGGTACTTCGAAAGCCGTCTTCCGCGAACCTTTCTTGCCGTTGCTCAATTGGACGCACGTGCCCTTCGGCGATGTGGCGGCATTGAAAATGATCATGGAGTCCTGCGATTTCTCCGGGGATCGTGTCGCCGCGGTTCTGATCGAACCAATCCAGGGCGAAGGCGGCATCAACGTCGCACCTCCAGGGTACCTCGCGACAGCGCGCGAACTTTGTGACAAGTATGGAGCGATGCTCATCTTCGATGAAATTCAGTGCGGCATGGGTCGCACCGGCAAGATGTTCTATTGTGAATATGAGAATGTCGTGCCTGATCTTCTGGCGCTCGGCAAGGGATTCGGCGGCGGCGTGATGCCGATCGGCGCTGTTGTCGGTTCTCCGAAGGTGTGGCAGAAATACATTGAGAATCCGTTCCTGCATACGACCACTTTTGGCGGCAACCCTGTTTGTTGCGCCGCCGCGATCGCCACAATCAACGTCCTGCTCGAAGAGGATCTGCCGAAGCAGGCCGGCGAAAAGGGCGAATATATGCTCACCAAGATCAATGCTCTCGCGAAAAAATATCCCAAACTCCTGTGCCTTGCTCGCGGCAAGGGACTCATGCTTGGAATGGAGTTCGTCAACAATGAGCTTGGCTACGCCGTGGCAAAGGAACTGTTCGCTCGCAACATCCTTATCAGCGGCACCTACATCAACGCCCGAGTTCTTCGTATAGAACCACCGCTCGTGATCAGCTACCCTCAGATCGAGGAATTTCTCACCAAGCTCGAGGCGTCTCTCCAACAGGTTTACAAGGATAGCAAGCTCTGAACGATCGCTATGAGATGGGCGCCGCAAGCAGGTGATTGCCTGCGGCGCCAAACCTTATTAATATTGTTCCGCTCGGGGAGGCCGTCGAGCATATCCATTTTGCCGGATGCGCGGCGACATTCTCGTGAGGAGGAGTTGATGATCATGAACTGTGCGCGTCGGTTGCGAAAGTCCTTTCGCAAGGACGAACACATTGATGAAGACCACTTCTCATTGACATTGTGAACAACCCCTTTTTTCTGGTATAACCCGCGAAAAGGTATCGAAACCAGAGTCATCAGCCTCAAGGAGGAACCCACTCATGAAAATCCTCGTCGTCGGAGCCGGCATGCAGGGTCAGGTGCTCACCTGGAACTTTGGACGCTGCTCCCAGATTACCGAGATCATCGTTGGAGATAGAGACGAAGCGCGTGCGCGATTCGTCGCCGAGCAAGTCGGGAACGGCAAAGCCAGGGCTATTTTCCTCGACGCCAAGGATGTCGATGCAGTGGCCAAGGCCGCGAAGGGCGCCAAGCTTGTTATGAATGCTGTCATTCCCGAATTTAATATTGCTATCATGAAAGCGTGCCTGAAAGCCGGGATTGATTACCAGGACATGGCCTCCGGGCAAACGGCCAGCAAAACCGTTGACGAAGTTTTCCTTGAGCAGCTCGAGCTTGCCGATGACTTTCGTACAGCACAGCTGACGGCCTTGCTCAGCACGGGCATGGATCCAGGCGTCACCAACACATTCGCTGCCAACGGTTACGAAGACCTCGATAAGTGCTTCGAGATCCGTATCAAGGATTTCTCTATTTTTGAATCACCAGTGCCGTTGCAGGTTTGGTCTCAAGAGACCTATTACACAGACTGCGCGCAGCCGCCATTGTTGTACGAGGATGGTGAGTTTAAGCGCGTCGAGATCTTCGGCCGCCGCGAAAAATACCAATTCCCCGAGCCATTCGGCATCGGCTCGGTCATTTGCCATGATCATGAAGAAGTCAGCACGCTGCCGCGATTGCTGCCCAAGAAATTCGGCGATAAGGGCCTGCGTTATGTCGATTTCAAGATGGGCGGTCGGGAAGAAGGCATGGATGCCGAGCTCGCTTTGGTGAGTTCCGGTCTCGTGAGCAAGCACCCAATTACCCTGAAGGATGGCACGAAGGTCCGACCGATCGATGTGTATGTCGCCACATTGCCGCCCAACCCGCCACCGAATGAGCTAGCCAAACTCGCCCTCGCAGGCGAGATCACGGATCATGGCGTTGTGGCCGTTGACTGCATCGGCGAGAAAGACGGCAAACCGGCAACGATCACTCACTATATTTTTCCACCCGATATCAAATGGGTGAATGGTCGCATTCCGGGCGCCACCAGCGTATCATATGGCACAAGCACTCCTGCGGCGATTTATGCCGAGTTTATGGTGAGGGATATGATCAAGGAGAAGGGCATCACCGCGCCGGAGATCTTGGATAGGAAAGTGCGCGATGAATTTATCCTTGAGCTGGGCCGTCGCAACATGCGCGTAACACACAGATACGAAATTCAGATCAACTGACTTTTGACTGCATCCAGCATGATGAAATTATTGCGCCGCGTCAGGATATGCACCTGCGACCACGCCGGGTCTGTGAAGTCGGCGACTGGCGCATCGAAGAATTAGTCAAGGCCGGCATGGCTCTTCATGCCGGCCGGCGCTATCTCAATGATGCCAAGGCTCGTGTTCATATCGGCTTGCTCAATCTGAAATTCTTGACAAAACGCCTCACCAAGCCTATGTTTTCACTATGGCCCATGACTATCCAAAGCGAATCAACTGCCTGTGGACGTGTACTCGCGCCCGCCGGGAGTTACTTTTCTGAATTTTACACAATAGAAATCATGAGTGCCCGACGAGGAGGAGGAATATGTCACTAGAAGGAAGTTTGAAGGACCTCAACCTGAGTAACCTGATTCAGTTGAATTGCCAGGAGATGAACGAAGTCAAGATAACTCTGGAATATTTGGGAAAAGAAGGCGTTATCTTCTGTAGCGGTGGCAACATCGTACATGCCTTTACTGGCTCTCTGGTAGGAGAGGAGGCTGTATTCGAGCTCTTGCGTTGGAAGGCGGGTACTTTCAGCGTGGAATACGGCATCGCTATGACAGAAAGAACAATAGACCGGAGCTTGAGTAGCATCCTCTTGGAGGGAATGCAGCGCCTCGAGTCAGGGAAGTCATCAGAGGATGACAAACTCCGCAAATTGGTTCGAGATCTCAGCGAGATGGCAGCGGTGAGTGGAGCTGTCATTGTGGCTCGAGACGGGACTATTCTCGCCGAAGCGACCGAAGGCAATGCGGAGAAAGAAGGAGCTGTTGCCGTCTTTCTGGGTACCGCCGCTGACCAGATCGGCGAAGCAATGGCCCTAGGTCCTTTCGATTGGGGCACGGTAGCCCTCGGTAATGACAGGGTTCAGGTCTTAGGAAGGACCAATTTCTTTGTCGGTTTGCACCTGAAAGAAAAGGCATCGCCGATTCTGGTGGCATCCGATGTGAAAAACTCTCTCGCTGCCTGGGCTTAAGTGGCATAAAGAGGTCAAACCATGGAAGACGTGCTAAAAAATATCAATGCGGTGCATGGCGTGATGGGTTCCTTCGTCTGCAGCAACGCCGGGACGTTGATGGCTTCCGTGCTGCCCGATAGCCTTGATGAAGCGGCTCTTTCAGCCATCGGGCGGCCCATCGTCCAAACCATTACCGGAATGGCGGCCGTGCAGCGGCGGAAAGTCGGCGATATTGATCTCGTCTATAGTCACAGCCGGCTCATCATCAAGAGCCTGGGAACGGGCTGTCTGTGCGTCCTTTGCGCGCGCAGCATTAACGTCCCCCTCCTGAACTTAACGGTTAACGTGGCGGCAAAAAAGCTGACGAAGTTTCTGGGGGAGCGCGTGGAAACAACCGCCAGGGACGCAGCGGTGCAGGAGGCAGCGGCTGCACGCACCACGGATTTGAATGAGGAGGTTCGTTCGTTCATTTCCGCCGCTCGAGCACAAGGAGTGGTTTTACGGGCGACAGGGGATACTGGAATCCGCTTGCGCTGCCCAAATACTGATCGAATCGCGCCATCGTCCAACGGTAACGAGAGCATCCTGGACCTGGCCAGCCGAGCCAAATATTCAGCGCAGATAAATCATATCTTGGAGAGGTTGGGATATTTGCCTGAGCGTCGATTCAATCTCCTGCACGGAAGCCAGCTGTTGAGGTTCATTCATTCGGAAAAGAAAATCGGAATTGAGGTGTTCTTGGACACTTTGAATTCATATCACAAGCTCAATTTTGCCGACAGGTTGGATTCCGATGAGGAGACAATCCCTCTGGCGGATTTGCTGTTGTGGAAACTGCAGTCGGTGGAGACCAACGATGATTGCCTGAGAGCCATCTGTGCCATCATCCATGATCATGAGCTAGGTGGACCGAAGGAGCAGGGGAAGATTGATACGTCACGTATCCTCGAACTATGTACTAACGATTGGGGATGGTACAAAACCGCCACTATTAACCTTGAGAAATGCGTTACTTTTTCTGAGAACAAGCTGGGGAATGATGCGACAGTCATCATAGAGAGGACGCGCCGGCTCTTACATATCATCGATGAGGCGCCAAAGTCGGGGAAATGGCATCGGCGGGCATTGATTGGAGAGCGGGTGCAGTGGTATGAGACTCCCGAATAGCCGAACAGTTTTTGAAGTAGACCTCGCTGAGGTGGGTTGTGACAAGCGGTAGAAGAGCCAAGAGCACATCATGAAAAAACTACTGAACGATATTAA
The DNA here is from genome assembly GCA_903916735.1 of uncultured Acidobacteriota bacterium. Lineage (GTDB taxonomy): Bacteria > Acidobacteriota > CAIWXX01 > CAIWXX01 > CAIWXX01 > CAIWXX01. Next base: position 87,194 of record CAIWXX010000053.1, on the reverse strand, counting down.
TGCTGTCACAGGGGTCACGGGCTCATTTGTCTGTGATGAAGAGGGACGGATCCTTGTGTCTGCACTGCCTGCTCTCTTCGACGATGCAATCCTTTCAACGGTGGGTCGCGCCATCGCTCAAACAATGGCCGGGCTAATGACTGAACGTCGGCGCAAAACCTGCGATGTTGATCTGATCTATGATGAGGGTCGGTTCATCACGAAGAGTATTAGAGTGGGTTGCTTATGTATTCTTTGCGTGCGCAACATTAACTTGCCCCTCCTAAGTTTGGCCATCAACACGGCAGCCAAGAAACTCCAAACGATGATCGTGCCGGCGGATTCTTAACAAAATCCTGCGATTGGCTTTTCCCTAACGCTGCATAGCCGCAACCAAACAAGATGGCTTCGACAACCATCGCTCCCAAACCTCTCAGGAATGCAGGAAGAGAGGAATGCAGGAACGGATTTTTATTTCGACCAGCGGTGGTTTCAAAAGTCATTCCTTTTTTCCTGGCTTCCTGAGAGGAATTCACGATCCTGCCCTATCATAACTTTTGCCATTTTGTGCGCAGATTTCACCGATCAGATACTTTGCTCCATCTCCATAAACCAACCGGGAGATTTGAGCGAATTCACCTTCTGGCTTTCAATTCCAGCTTTTTGCAGGAAACCGACATTCTGAGGTGATGACTTGCGAAAAAAATACTTGCTCTTTGTCGAAAAAAACTATAATGTGGGAAATTGGAGTCGGAAAAATCCAAACCTAATTTAGAAAATGCGCGAAATCGACAAAGTAGATCGTCGTATTGTTGAGCTACTCATGGAAGATGGCCGAATACCAGCTGCCGAGATTGCGCGCCGTATAGGGGATATCACCGAGCGTGTTGTCCGCTACCGGATTGATCGAATGGTCACGGATAAGGTCATCCAAATTCGCCCGATTGTGAATCCCCAGGCCTTTGATTTGACCACGCGGGCGGATGTGCTGCTGGAGGTAGAACCGAACGCCATCGAGGAGGTGACGAGCAAAGCGATGGAATATGATTGCGTCTCTTACGTTGCATGTTCCATTGGTGCAACGGATGTATCCATCCAGGTCATGGGTAAGGACACGGCGGACATATACAGGTTCGTGACCGAGGTTATCGGGAAAGTCCCGGGGGTACGCAAGACAACGACCTCCATCGTGCCACTCGTGATGAAGGATGTTTACCAATGGAACATTCCCCGGAATGCTTTGATGGTAAACGACGAACGTCAACCCAAGTAACTGAAGAGAGGAAATTCCTATGAAAATCCCCTGGCAAAATAACAACAAATTGCAGGAAAGAGCCTTTAAGGTCATGCCGTTGGGTGTCAATTCGAACTTTCGTTTTTGGGGCGATGGAATCACTCCCTACATGAAGGAAGCCAAGGGAGCTTATCTCTGGGATGTGGACGGAAACAAATACATAGATTACCGGATGGCTTTCGGTCCGATCATCCTCGGTCATGCCTACGACGAGGTCAACGCGAAGGTCAAGGAAGAAATTGACCGCGGTACAATGGCGGCGATGACCTATGAGCTCGAAATCGAAGTCGCCGAGAAAATTGTTAGAATGTGCCCCAGTGTCGAGATGGTGCGTTTTGCATGTTCCGGCACCGAAGCGACTCTGCATGCCATCCGCGTTGCTCGTGCTTACACCGGTCGGGAAAAAATCATCAAGTTCGAGGGGTGCTACCATGGAATGCATGATTACACCCTATGGTCCACGTATGCTCCTACGGAATCATATGGTCATGTGCGCAACCCGATTTCCGTCCCGGCCAGTTCCGGCATCCCGCAACAGCTCAATGAGCTCATCATCACTCTGCCATTCAATGAACCAGATATTCTGAAGAGAACTCTGGCATCGTTTGGTGACCAAGTGGCGACGATTATCACTGAGCCGTGCATGGGCAATTGTGGTGGCATCACCCCACAGAATGGTTTCCTGAATGTCATCCGTGAGCAATGCGACAAATACGGAATCGTTCTCATTCTGGACGAAGTCAAGACCGGCTTCCGCATCGCCAATGGCGGCGCGCAGGAGTACTACGGCATCAAGCCTGATTTGGCAACCTATGCCAAAGCCTTGGCCAACGGCTACCCGTTGGCGGCTTTTGGCGGCAAGAAGGACATCATGTCAACGATTGGTCATGGTGTGGCGCAAGGCGGGACTTTTACAAACAATAAGCCGGGAGTAGCCGCCGCCTGGGCCACGCTGACAGTGCTCGAACGCGAGCCGGTGATCAAGACCATCGAGAAGCGCGGGCAGCGGCTCATGGACGGGCTTTGCAAGATCCTGACCGAAGAGAGCATCCCGCACTGCATGAACGGGTATCCATCTATGTTCTCATTTGCCATCGGCGTCGAAAAGATCACGGACCAGCGCTCATGGAATCTCAGCGAAAAGAAATATTTCCTGGACCTGGTCGAGGCGATGGTTGATCGAGGAGTCATGACGGATCACGACCCACGCGAACCTTGGTTCCTGTGTTACTCTCACAGCGAAGCCGACATCGACACAACACTGAATGTGTTTCGCGACACAATCAAGTCGGTGAAGAGATAGCGGTTGGCAATGTATCGTCGCTGCCGGCTGACTGTTGATCATATCTCCAAAACTCTCCGGAGGTTCTACCTTGTCTAAGCTGACGTCGCAGGAGGTTGTTCGTCTTAACCGGGAATACACTTTTTTCTCCTGGTCGGTTCAGGGCCAGGTCAATCCTATCCCGGTGGAAAGAGCAGAGGGAGTTTACTTTTGGGATGCAGACGGGAAACGGTATCTCGATTTTTCGTCTCAGCTGATGAATACAAACGTCGGTCACCAGCACCCGAAAGTGGTGAAAGCCATCCAGGAGCAAGCGGCAAAACTGTGCTTTGTCCACCCGGGAAATGCGACGGTGCCGCGAGGCCTGTTGGGAAAGAAACTGGCCGAAATTTCACCAGGCAATCTCAAGAAGACGTTCTTCGCCTTGGGTGGCGCCGAAGCTAACGAAAACGCCATCAAGATCGCGCGTTTCTACACGGGGCGGCATAAGATTCTGGCGCGCTACCGTTCCTATCATGGCGCCACGCATGGAGCGATTGCCCTGACCGGCGACTATCGTCGACTGGCTGTCGAGCCGACAATGCCGGGCGGCGTTCATTTCCTCGATCCATTTTGCTACCGATGCCCTTTCGGCGCGGAAGAAAAGAGTTGCAAACGCCAGTGCATCTCGCATGTGGAAGAAGTCATCACGTACGAAGGCCCGGATAAAATCGCCGCCATCATCATGGAAGGCGTGGTCGGCTCCAATGGTTTGATCATTCCACCTGATGACTATTGGCCGCGCATTCGTGAAATCTGTAACAAATACGGCATTCTGCTGATCTCCGACGAAGTGATGAGCGGCTGGGGGCGCACCGGCAAGTGGTTCGCGGTAGATCACTGGGGCGTCACCCCTGACATGATCACCACAGCCAAAGGCATCACCAGCGGCTATGTGCCTCTTGGAGCCGTCATTGTCTCGGAACCAATCGCCAAATTCTTCGACGATAAGTACCTGTGCGCAGGCCTGACATATAACGGCCATGCGCTCGCCTGCGCTGCTGCATTGGCGACAATCGAGGTTTATGAAGAAGAACATCTCATGGAGAACTCCATCACGCAGGGCAAATACCTCGGCCGGGCGCTCGAAGATATCAAGACACGGCACTCGTCCGTTGGCGATGTGCGTTGCATCGGCCTGTTCTCGACGATTGAACTTGTCACCAACCGCGTTCAAAAGGGAATCGTCGCTCCACCGGTCATGGCTGAGGTGGGCAAGGTGCTCCGTCAAAATGGGTTGTTCACTTTCATCATGGCCAATAACATGGGGAGCATGGTGTTTATCGTACCGCCGCTTTGTATCACCAGAGAACAATTGGATGAAGGTTTGGCAATCATCGAGAAGGCATTGGAAGTCGCCGATAAGGCTGTGGCATGATGGCTCGATTTCCGGCCATTGATTGCCTTCTAAGGAGAAGAGTATGAGCGAGCAAATTTTGCAAAATTTCATCAACGGAAAATGGACGTCTTCGGCTACCGGCCGCTTCCGTGAAGTCCAAAATCCTGCCACGGCGGAAATTCTGGCGAAGGTGCCCATCTCGTCGGCAGCTGAACTGGATCAGGCCGCTCAGGTGGCGCACAAAGCATTCCTTGAATGGAGAAACGTCCCGGTTACAAAGAGAATCCAGTATCTTTTTAAGTTGAAGGATCTGCTCGAAGCCAATTTCGAAGACCTGTCCCGCACCATCACCATGGAGCATGGGAAGACTCTGGAGGAGTCGCGTGGCGAGATGCGCCGTGCCATTGAGAACGTCGAAGTGGCCTGTGGAACTCCCACATTGATGATGGGAGATTTCGTCGAGAATATTGCTCCAGGCATCGACGAATATATGATCCGCCAGCCGATAGGCGTGACCGGCATCATTTCGCCTTTCAACTTCCCGGGCATGATTGCGTTCTGGTTTATTCCCTATGCCGTCGCCGCTGGAAACACCGTTGTCATCAAACCCTCCAGCCGAGTGCCCATCACGATGTTCAAGTTGGTCAAGCTGATGGAAGAATCCGGGCTCCCGGCAGGTGTTGTGAACATGGTCAATGGGGGATCGGAGATTGTCGATGCCATTTTGGATCATCCCCTCATTAAATCAGCCAGCTTCGTCGGCTCGACCCCTGTTGCGATGCATGTGTACAGCCGCGGTTCAGCGCACGGCAAGCGTGTTCAAGCGATGGGCGGCGCGAAAAATCCGGTGCTGATCCTGCCCGATGCTGATGTCAAAGTCACGACCGATATCCTGATCGACAGCGCCTTTGGGAATGCAGGTCAGCGCTGCCTGGCGGCCGCCACGGCGATCATGGTGGGGGAAGCCGACAAGATCTTTATTCCGGCTCTTGCCGAAGCGGCTTCCAGGCGAGTTGTCGGCTATGGGCTGAATCCGGAAGTCCAGATGGGCCCTGTCATCACGCCACAGGACAAGGTTCGAATCGAGGGACTCATCCAGCAGGGCGTGGATGAAGGCGCCAAGATGCTGGTCGATGGGCGGAAGGCCGTTATTCCGGGCTATGAAAAAGGCAACTTCATCCGTCCCACGATTCTGACAGATGTCCCTGTTGACGGCCTTATTGCCAAGACCGAGGTTTTCGGCCCCGTCCTCGGAATCATGCACGTCAATACCGTCGAACAGGGCATTGAGATTCTCAACAATGGCGCCTTCGGTAACATGGGATGCATTTTCACGAGCAACGGCTCTGTCGCGCGCAAGTTCCGAAATGAAGCCGAGGCAGGGAATATCGGTATTAATATCGGTGTCGCAGCTCCGATGGCCTTCTTTCCCTTCAGCGGTTGGAAGGACAGTTTCTTTGGAACACTCCATGGCCAGGGGAAACACGCCATCGAGTTCTTTACGCAGACCAAGATCGTCATTGAACGTTGGCCGAAAGAATGGACACGGAAATTCTAGTAGGGGACGTGGATTAACAAGGAGAGAGCGAGTTCACGATGAGCAGCGGCGAGACTTTGCATGAGGAAGCTTCGCGCGTCATTTTCAATCAACCTTTGAAAGGAGAAATACGCAGTGCCTGAACAAATGTCGTTCGCCCGAAAGGCCAGCGGTTTGGTGCGAGGCCTGTCGTTCATCGACGCTTTCGGCGTCGGCTTCATGAACCAGGGCTTGACCGTCAGTATGTGGGTCATGATCAGCATGGGCCTATCGGTGTATACCGGAGGCAATCTCATCATTGCTACAATCCTGTCCGCTGTCTTATGCGGCATTGGGTTCCCCCTGGTATGGGGAATTCTAGGCGGTTCGATGCCGCGGTCCGGCGGCGAGTATATTTACAACTCCCGCATCCTCAGCCCGTTGATCGGCATCGCGGAATCCTTCGGGAATGCCTTCGTGTGGATCATGTGGATCTACGTCCTCGCGCCCTGGACGGTGGATCCCGGCCTGAAGATGCTCTTCCAATTCATGGGCAAACCGGAGATCGCTGATTCTCTGGCCAAACCCATGGGCTTGTTCCTCATCTCCAGCTTGGTCAACTTGATTGCGTGTTTGTTCCTGATCTTCGGCATGAAGATCTTTGCCATCGCTCAGAAGATCGTCATGGGACTCGCGATGCTGGGCGGGTTGGTCATTTTGGTGATCCTCACTTTCACCTCTCACGCGGCGTTCGTCCAGGCATGGAACACCCTGGCCGTGCAGTATGGCTCGTTGGATTACAACAGTTTCATCGTATCCGCGAAAGCTGCCATGGAAGCGGCTGGAACTGCACTCCCTGTAACCTGGAACTGGTTCGATACCCTTGGTGTAATGGTGGCCGGCTCGTGGCTCTTCGCCTATTCCTACTGCATCACCTTCATCGCCGGCGAAGTCAAGCGGCCCGACAAGACCATCATCCTGGGCAACCTGTTCGCTATCCTCGTGCCCGCCTTCTTCATGATTTGGCTGGCGTTTGCCCTGTATCGCATCGTTGATTTCCAGTTCCTCTCCGCAACGGCTTGGGTTGACTATAACCGGGATAGCCTGCCGGCATATACGATCCCCTGGAATACGCACTATGTCGGCCTCGCGGCCATGCTGACGCGCAACCCCATACTACTAATCATGATGGCCAGCTCGTTCATCCTGTTCAACGTCTGGTACGTGGCACTCTCCTATCTGGCCTTTCCACGGATCCTGTTTGCCTGGGGCATGGACCGCATGGGCCCGAAATGGTTCGCAGATATCGATTATCGCTGGGCGACTCCGGTGAAGAACCATATTCTGTGCTTTGTCCTGGGTGAGCTCGGCATTATCCTGTATGCCTTCTGGCGGAATCCGATGACTGGCCTCTCCATCACGGCACTGGAGATTGTCTCGGTCTTCGGCGTGACCGCTGTTGCCGCGGTCATCTTCCCCTATGTGAAGAAGGTCAGAAGCATCTGGGATGCCTCTCCTTACAAGACGTGGAAAATTTTTGGCATCCCGGCGGTCACCATCGGCGGTATTTGCAATTTGATTTACCTGGCGATCCTTTTCTATTTCTATGTGTTCATGCACAACTTCGAAGAGCTGACGATTGGATCTCTCATCCTCTACGCGTTCATCTGGGGATTGGGAATCGGCTGGTACTTCTATTGGAAAGCGCGTAATAAAAAGGTGGGCGTCGATGTCAATATGACTTTCGGCGAACTGCCGCCTGACTAGGGTTTCAACTATTGCCGGCGAGGGGTAGGAGCATGTCCGCTTCACCCCTCGCCTCTATCATGATCGAATCGTTTGTAGATGGAGTGATTGATGGGTAAGCAAATCAAATTCTTTTTTGTCACCGACATTCATGGATCGAATTCGTGCTATCGGAAGTACCTGAATGCGTTGAAAGTCTATAAGGTGGATGTCGGGATCCTGCTGGGCGACCTCACTGGCAAGGTGCTCGTTCCGATTGTTGAAAAAGAAGGAGGCGGCTGGCATACCACCCTTATGGGCCAGTACACCGACGTGCCGACTCAGGAGGATCTGGACAAACTTAAGAAGACTGTTGAACTGATGGGCTATTACTGGGTTCATCAGACGTCGGAAGAATTTCAAGAATTTAAATCGAACCCGAAGAAGGTTGACACCCTCTTCAAAGAGCTGATGCTCCAACGCATGAGGGAATGGGTCGCCCTGGCAGACGAGCGTCTCAAAGGAACGACCTACAAGGTCTATATGGCCCCCGGCAACGATGACTACTTTGAAGTGGATAAGATCATCGAAGACTCGGCTGCAATCGTCAACTGCAACAACAAGAACGTCATGGTGGGCGATCACGAAATGATTACCTTCTGCTATACGAACCCGACGCCCTGGAATACTCCGCGCGAAAAGCCGGACGAGGAATTGGAGCCGATGCTGGAGGAACTGATTGCCACCGTCAAAGACAAGCCGAACGCCATTTTTAACTTCCACGCGCCGCCATTTGGATTCGCTCTGGACCTGGCGCCTGAATTGACCAAAGATCTGATCCAGGCGGCCGACCGCAAGATCCATGTCGGCAGCCGTGCGGTGACGAAGATGCTCGAGAAATACCAGCCGCTGCTTGGTCTGCACGGTCATATCCATGAATCGCGCGGCCTGCAGAAAATCCGCAAGACGACCATTCTCAACCCAGGCAGCGAGTATTCCGAAGGTATTTTAAAGGGCGTGGTTGTTGTCCTTGAAAAGGGCAAAGTCATAGATTACGTCTTTACTTCCGGATAGGAGTATGACAATGCCTTTACAATTTAGACTGCCCAAAGATATACCGCTGGATGAATATCCCAAGCCGGAAGCCTATCTCGAAGAAGGCCGGCACTTGACAGATGAAGCCCAAAAGCAAGGTATTGTCATGCGTGTCATGGGTCCCATCGCACTGCATTACCACTTCCCGGATTACGTGGACCTCTATACCAGGATGGAGCGCCTGGGCGACCGCGTCTTCACAGATATTGACTATGCCTCCTACGGCAAGCATCGCGGCAAACTGGTCGCATTCTTTGAATCGCACGGCTACGAATTGGAAAAGCGCGCCGCGATGATCAGCGGAGGGACGCGCCTGATTTTCTTCAGCAATCGCATTCCGATGATCGATGTGTTTTTTGACAAACTGTCTTATAACCACCCGATCGATTACCGAGGGCGACTGGAGATTCATCCTCATTGCGTTTCATTGGCCGATCTGATGCTCCAAAAATTGCAGATTGTCCAGATCAACGACAAGGATCTCAAGGATGCCATGCTCCTCCTCCTGGCTGCTCCCATCAGCGATAACGATTGGAATTCAATCAACGCCAAATACATCGCCAAGCTGTTTTCGGAGGACTGGGGTTTCTATCACACGGCGACGACGAACTTGAGTCGTATCAAAGAGGCCATGGCAGGCGTCAAGGCGCTGACAGACGAACAACGAAGGGTGATCGCCGAGAAAATTGATCATTTCCTGAAATTCATCGAAGAGACTCCAAAGAGCGGCAAATGGAAGAGTCGCGCCAAGACAGGCACGAGCAAGCCCTGGTATAACGAAGTCGCCGATTGGGCATGATCAGCGTCGTATGAGGATCCGGAGATGGCGAGGGCTTTGACATGGGAACCTTGATGCAAACCTTGACAAAGCATCCGGCCGCCTCTCTGTTCCTGCTCTGTTCAATAAAACAGGTGGCGCGATATGACGGCTCTTGCCAAGGGGATTAATATCGGGTGATTGAAGAGGCAATGGCCCAAGTTCAGTATGCCACATAATTCATGGGGCCTATTCATCGTAACCACTTAGCTTCCTGGAGGTGTACCTATGAGCCCGAGAAATTGCTATGCGGGCAAAATCCTGCGAGTGAACCTCACAAGCGGCGCGATTTCCAGCGAGCCGCTCAAGGAGGAATGGACGAAAGATTTCATCGGCGGCAAGGGATTTGTCTTTCGCTATCTCTATCACGAGCTGCAGGCGGGGACCGATGCGCTCTCTCCGAGCAACGTCGTTGTCCTCTTTTCCGGACCCCTCGCCGGAACCATTGTATCCACGACGGCTCGCCTCGTAGTTGGCACTCGATCGCCGGCCACAGGCACGATCCTCGATTCCTACGTCGGAGGAGGCTTTGCAGCGATGCTCAAGTACGCCGGCTGGGACGGCGTGATCATCACCGGCAAGGCGCCTCGACCATCCTATCTCTGGATTGAAGATGACCGAGTGGAAATTCGCGATGCCGCCACCCTCTGGGGCAAATCCATTTGGGAAACAGAGAATCTGCTTGAAGAGAAACTCGGACCGGCACGGATCGTTACATTAACTGCAGGACCGGCAGGGGAGAAGCAGGTGACCTTCGCATGCCTGACGTCGGAAGCCTACCGCCAGTGTGGCCGTGGTGGGCTCGGGGCGGTCTTCGGCAGCAAGAACCTGAAATCAGTTGCAGTCCGCGGTACCGGTTCGGTCGTCGTTCCGGACATGCCTTCCTTCATGAAAATGTACGATGATCTCCATTTTAATAACCTCCTGACGGAGGCCAATCTGTGGGCCAACACCGATGGAACTCCGATACTCGTCAACCTGACCAACGATGGAGGCGTCTTTCCCACCCGCGGGTTTACATCAGGGGAGTTCGAGGGCCGGGCGAATATCAACACAGACGCTGTCAAAGCGGCGCTGGTTCGCAAACGTGCCTGCACGTACTGCCCGCTGGCCTGCGGCCGCCTGACAAAGAGTAAGACAGGGGAGATTGTCGAGGGTCCCGAGTACGAAACGATCGGACTGGGAGGCGGTAATTGCGGCATCGACAGTATGGATACTCTGATCACATACAATCGCCTCTGCGATAACCTGGGCCTGGACACCATCTCGACCGGCAATGTCATCGGCCTGGCAATGACTATGACTGAAGAGGGGCTGTTCGACTTTGGGCTGCATTACGGCGATACCGATGGCTGCCTGCAGGCAGTTCAGGATATCGCCCACCGCCAGGGCCGATGGGCTGAGCTGTCCAATGGATCCCGCTGGCTGGCTCACAAGTATGGTGGCGAACACATGGTCCTGGAGGTCAAGGGGCTCGAATTCCCGGCCTATGATCCACGCGGTGCGTTCGGCATGGGGCTGGCCTACACGACATCCGAACGAGGTGCCTGCCACATGCGCTCCTTTGTCGTTGGGAATGAAGCGCTCTTCGGCACCTTCAACCCCGACTCATTCGATGACAAGGCTGCCATGATCATCAACGATCAGAACCTGAACTCGATCAAGTGGACGGGTGTGTTCTGTGATATGTGGGCTATTTCTGTTCCGGATATCGCTGCTCTGATTTCGGCCGCGACTGGATACTCCTTCAACGGCGATGAAGCGATGCGCATCGGTGAGCGAATCTGGAATGTTGGAAAACTGTTCAACCTGCGCGAAGGCTTCAGTCGAGCGGACGACATGCCGCCCCGGGCCCTCTTCGAGCGGCCGCTGCGTGCTGGGAAGGCCGCCGGGAAGACCTATACGCGCGAGGCCTACAATGCCGCTCTCGACCAATACTACGCTCTTCGTGGTTGGACGCGCGAAGGCGTGCCCACACCTGAAAAGCTGGAATCACTCGGCCTGAGCTCGCTCGTCAATTCGTGCAAGTGAGGACAGGAGTAAAGCGATGTTGAAATTTCACAATCAGCTCTGTACCGGCTGCCACCATTGCGAAGTGGCATGCTCTTCCTTCCATTACCAGGAGTTTGCCCCGACGCGTTCGCGCATCCACGTGACGGTGCGGCCGCAGACGGGCGAGGCCAAGGTCATGTCGTGCTTTTCCTGTCCGAAAGCGCCCTGCATTGCGTCATGCCCTGTCGCGGCTATCACGCGTCCGGAGCGAGATCAGCCGCTGGCGATCGATACGCAGCTCTGCAACGGTTGTGGCGCCTGCGTGCCGGCCTGCCCCTATGGTGCCATGCAATTTGACTCTCCCACCGCCAAGGCGATCGCGTGCGATCTGTGCAGCGGAGATCCTCAATGCGTGCGCTACTGCTATCCCAAAGCCGTTGAATATCAGGAAAGGGTGTGACTGGAGATACAGCGGAATTGTCATGCCATCCGCAGGACTCTACGCCATGAAAGCTCCCTGATATGCACATGAGACGGATCATCGAAGGCTCGCCCTCCCAATCCCCTGACCATGTGCCATGGGGAATGGGAGGGCATGACCCCGCCGGGCAGCCGCATCGACGGTAACTTGACAATGATTGCGACGCATAAGGGGTGAGGCACGAGATCATTATCTACATGCCCATGCCCCGCTGAGGTTTGTGGAAAGATGGTCGACTTCACGGCATGATCCCGCACATCCTCACAGATCAAGGTTGATGATCGAAGATTCGGGAGCGTACCGAGCCCGGAGAGGATTAGGGAACTTGAGCAAAAGCAAATTCAGCATCCTTGTTGGTAGCGTTTTTCTTTTTGCGTTCACAGCCGGGTTTACGGTCAATGGGTTTCTATTATCCCATGCGAATTCCTCACGCGCCTCAGCATCATCAACACCGCTTCCGTTTGCCGGTGTTCCGGATGTGAGGCAGTCAACGAACTATTCTTGCGGAGCATCAGCTCTCCAGGCTGTTCTCGCATACTGGGGACTCGAGGCGCGTGAGGATGTCATCATGAAAGCCTGCCGCACGACGCCCGAAGACGGAACTCAACCTGCGGGCATTTTAAGGGTGGCCCGCTCATATGGGCTCCGGGCGGAGATGAAAGAGGGCTGTACAGTTGAGGATCTCAAGCATGCACTCGATCGCGGCATACCGGCGATCGTCGATATTCAAGCCTGGACTGAGGCTCCAGCTGCAGGCTTTTCCTGGTCTTCGGACTGGGAAGATGGCCACTACGTGGTCGCCGTCGGAATCGACAAGGACAATCTCTATGTCGAAGATCCGTCACTCCTCGGCAGCCGAGGTATCATTCCGCTCAATGAATTCGTCAACCGCTGGCACGACTACGAAGGCGCGCCGCCTTTTGATCCTTCAGACCGGAGTTATGTCCATATGGCGATTTTTATCGAAGGATCCAAGAAGGCCGAGGTGCTTCCTTTCCGGGCCGTCCAGTAAAAGGTTCATCGCTTCTGATTCGGTGGCTACGAAATTATTTTTCATCACATGCCGCCGGGAAGACACCATCATGAGAAAGGAACTTTAGGTGCCAGCACAGGTTTTAGTATCGGATCGGCGAAATATGTGTACAAAATGGCAAAAGTTGTGATACGGCAGGATCGTGAATTCCTCTCAGGAAGCCAGGAAGAAAGGAATGCAGGAATGACTTATGAAACCACCGCTGGTCGATATAAAAATCCGTTTCTGCTTTCCTCTCTTCCTGCATTCCTGAGAAGTTCGGGAGCGATGGTTGTCGAAGCCATCTTGTTTGGTTGCTGCTATGCCGCGTCATGAGGCGCTTCATTCTTCGAGGATGATGATGAATGCTATTGCACTTTTTTTTGACGTGTCTATCCACCTCCGCATCGTTCTGGCCGGCAGTCGATAGTATTTGTGCTGATCGAAGTTCCTCGGTGGTTTCTCTCAGTAGGTCAAGCTGTTTCCATGGGATTTCTCCGACTCGCGCCCCTTCGATTTTCGCTCTTTGACAACACTCCACTCAACACCTATATTTCGCCGGTGTTGATTTTGATCCTGAGCGGAACCCCGAAAACCTCATCCACCACTGTGTCATCATGAGCAACAAAATAAACATCGCCATTCTTGGATTTCTCGGTGTGGCCGCTGCGCTTTTCCTCGTCCATCTTTCCGGCTTTGTGGCTGTGCCTGCTGCCGTTCTTGTCGCATCGCGATGGCTGGCCATCTGCAGCCTCGTCGTTCATGGCATTCGAAAGAAATCGCTCACGACCTGGATACTCATCAGCATGGTGATTGGAGCTGAAATCGGGCACGATGTTCCCAACATTGCTGTCAATCTTCGAGTTCTATCTCTCGTGTTCCTGCGCATGATCAAGACGATCATTGCTCCGCTGCTCTTCGCGACGCTGGTCGTGGGCGTTGCCGGTCACGCGAACCTGAAGCAGGTTGGCCGGATGGGTGTGAAGGCTCTTATCTATTTCGAAATTGTTACGACCATTGCGCTCTTCATCGGCCTCGCCGCCATCAACCTGACTCAGGCCGGCAAAGGCATTCATCTGCCGCCGGCGCCTGTTGCTGAAAAATTGGAAGCCGTCAAACAAAGTGCATCGGATGTGATCATCCACATTTTTCCCGAAAATGTTGCCAAGGCGGTCGCTGAAGGGCAGATTCTGCAGGTGGTCGTCTTCGCGCTTATTTTCGGTGTCGCCCTTGCGATGGTTCCCGAACCGCGTAGGAAGCCGATTTTGAATATCACTGAATGCCTCGCCGATGTCATGTTCAAATTCACTAATATCGTGATGTTGTTCGCTCCGATCGGTGTCGGTGCAGCGATCGCCTATACGGTGGGTCACATGGGGTTGGGCATCCTCCTCAACCTTTTCAAGCTGCTGGCCACTCTCTACATCGCCATGATTGCTTTCTTGATCCTGGTATTATTCCCGATCGCCCTCATCACGCGCGTGCCCATCCGTGAGTTTGTGCGAGCGATCATAGAGCCGGTTTCATTGGCGTTTGCGACGACCAGTTCAGAAGCCGCACTGCCACGGGCCATGGAGGCTCTGGAGAAGCTCGGTGTTCCTCGCAAAATTGTCGCGTTCATTATGCCGACGGGTTACAGTTTCAATCTGGATGGAACGGCACTCTACCTTTCGCTCGCATCAATTTTCGTCGCTCAGGCAGCAGGCATCGAGCTCAGTTTTGGGCGGCAGCTGGTAATCATCTTCACTCTGATGTTGACATCAAAAGGAGTGGCCGGGGTGCCGCGTGCATCGCTTGTCATATTGCTTGGCACGGCCGCTTCTTTCAATTTGCCCATTGAGCCGATCTTTATCATTCTTGGCATCGACGAGTTGATGGACATGGCGAGAACGTCGGTCAACGTGATCGGCAATTGCCTGGCCACGGTCGTTATCGCCCGATGGGAAGGTGAATTCCGAAAGAGCAACGAAATCACCGTCACTTAGAGTATCCCGAAAAATAACCGTACGTATTTCAAACGCGACTCTGACATGATCCGATGATCGATTACTTCGTGGGGAATTGCCTGAGAGGTGACTCATGAATACAAGAAAGGAAGTCCTCTAATGCGCGCCAAAGCGATTTTCACCTTGTTTCTGTTGGCACTTCTTTCCGGGATTGTGAGTGCCGAAGATCATCTCACGCTGGACCAGCTGTTCGCGTACCCTTATCTCCGCGGTACGACACCGTCTGCAATATCCTGGTCTCCGGATTCAACAATGGTAATTTCAGAACTCCTGTTATGTTACGCGTAAAATAACAGGAGGTCTGAACTTTGTAATTCATTGTTGGCCTCAATCCAGCGGTTGAATATTTTCTGGACGCCAATGCTGCCGGCACAACACCCAATTCTCCGGCAACTCGGCCCGATGCAGCGCAGCCCATTCAAGTACAAGTGCAAGGTCACGCCGGGGCAATGTGCCTGCCAAGATCTGGAGGGTTTTAATGGTCACATCAGCCTCATAGTCTCCATAGATGGCGTGGAAATGCGGAGGCTCGTGCTCGTCAAAGTACATGCGAATGATGATCCCAAGAAGCGGCTAATCGACGGTATGACTGTTCCTGCTCCACTTCATCGGAGGGGCTTCAGCGCCCCTTCTACACGCTGCTTCACAATCAATGCATCAATCAACGTGATGATCGACTCCTGGTCGTTGTTGCGGAATGACTCCAGCGCCCTGAATCGCTCAAGCAATCTGAAATTGTGGAGCAGTTGTGTGTCGGTCAGCTCGCCGGTCAGGAGGAAGTCCACAGTGGTTCCGAGAGCTTCCGACAGCATTATCAGCTTGTCAAATGGAGGAGCTTGGAGGCCGCACTCATACTTGTTGAGTTGCGGGAAGCGTATACCGATCTTCTCCGCCAGCTCCATCTGAGTCCATTCCTTCTGCTTGCGGAGTGCTTTCACACGGGTACCGAATGCTTTTAGAATCCGGCGGTCTTTCATGGTTGTTGCAAAGTCCTGAATTATCTCTTCACCCTGAATTCTATCTGTCATGCGAAATTCTCCTTGGCGACCATTCGTGACGGGCATATATTGATGCGTGAAATGCATTCAATTTCCAATTGACAAATTTACAAGGAAGGTCCGAATTCGATGATTTCTGCCGAAGTGATTGCGGAAGCTCGGGCTCGCAATGATCTCGTGGCATTCATCGAATCCAACGGAGTGCAGCTTCGGCGGCGTGGTTCTGACTACGTGGGGCGATGTACTTTTCACAACGATACGGGACCATCTTTGGTGGTATTCCCGCGGAAGCAGTACTGGTGCTGTCATGGGGCTTGTTCGGCGGGGGCGGCGAAGCGCGTTGGCGGCGACGTGATTGAGTTCGCGCGGCGGGAGTATCCGGCTGCGTGCGGGATTACGAAGGCGGAGATCATCGAGGCGCTGTAGGTTGGATACGCGGATGGGACGTTATTGGAGCGGATCTCCGATGAGATGCGCGCTGTGCTCACATCGCTCGGTCTGCGAATTATTACTTCGCTGCATTGTGCTGCCGTTGCGGGACCTCGCCGGCGTTGTTGTCGGCATCTACGGCCGTGCGATCGATCGGGATCAGCATCTGTATCTGCCAGGGCCGAGCAGAGGGCTTGTGAATGCGGCGTGCGCGGCTACAAGCAATGAGAGCATGATCACCGAATCGGTGATCGATGCGATGTCATTCCTGGAAGTCGGGATCATGAACGCGATCCCGGTCTATGGCGTCAACGGATGGACTGTCGATCACGACGAGCTGCTTGATAAGCACAGCGTTCGCCGAATCATCCCGGCGCTTGATTCCGACGAAGCTGATCTACGCGCATCGGCGGCGATCACCGAGAAGCTGCTTGCACGCAGCATCGATGTCACCAATGTGGTGCTACCCGCGAAGGATGCAAACCGTTTCGTGAGAGCAGGGGGAGGGCAACCTCCTCCGGTTACTCGACTTGACTGCGACTTGACAGAAGTGCCTGTGTTCATCTATTTAGGAATTGTAAAAAGAGAGGATTATGAAGAAACTCATTGCTATCGTGGCCGTGATCATAGCTGGCGGCGTCGCATGGGCACAGCTTGATACGACGATTCTCCCGGACATCACTCTTGCTGCACACTCCAATGCTTCAAACTGGGCTGCCATGAGTCCGGACGGATTACTCCTGGCAACCTGCGGCGACGATGGTGCTGTGAAAATCTGGAAGTACGAAGATTTCTCGCTTTTAAAGACGCTGTCGACGCCATCGATCAAGAAAGAAGCGGCGGAATTTTTCCCCAACGACGAGTTTATTGCCGAGGCCGGTGCCAATGGCAAAGTGAACATCCGAAAGGCCGCAAATGCTTTCTCACTGACCAGAGTTCTCACTGCGAGCGGTCCTGTGACAGGCTTGGCGCTTTCTCCCGATGGCGCCTATCTTGCCGCTGCATCCGGCAAAACAATCAAGCTTTGGCGCATGAAGGATTATTTTCTCAGAGAACTCAGGGGCCCAGGGGATGAGATTCTAGCGATAGCCATCGGTGCCGATAGTCGTTTCCTTGTCTGCGCATCGGCCGATCAATATGTCTATGTCTACAATTTGACCAATAAACAGCTCGCCGCTAAATACCACGAGGAAGCCTATCCATGCACGGCCATCGCGATCAGTGGGGATAGCGTCGATATCGCTTATGGCGACTACACAGGACGGTTGACGATCAGAAACAGGGAGACCCAGTCGATCATCAGAACGTTTATTGCTCATCCGCGATACGTCAGCGCGTGTGCCGTTTCCCCCGATAACAAGTATCTGGTGTCGGCTTCCATGGCCGGTGATATCAAGATTTGGAAGGTGGGGGTTTTCGGATTGTTGAAGACGCTTCAAGGACAATCCGGCGGTGTCTTGCATCTGAGCTTCACGACCGATGGACAATACTTAATCTCTAGCGGCGGCGACGGAACTATTCAGTTTTGGGATCTGAATAGAATCCTCGCCAGGGGCTCGCTATAGGAAACAGCGTCACCGGTCACCCTCAAGAGGGGAAGCCGTCATATGATTCCCGGCATTTGTTTGACTTATCTTTCGAATTCCGCACTTTCCGGCCACCGATGAACTTGGATGAACATGGATATTTTCATAAGCCTGTCATGTGAATCGCAAAGGGAGGGCGTCAAGGATTTTTTGGAACCCCAGGCAAGCCGCCGAAATTCCACTCATCCGTGCCGTATCTGGTGCGGATGAGGTGCTCGATCAAGAGCCTCTCCTCGCCGGACCATGCCTGTTCAATCAACTCGACGCCGAAATTTGAACAGAATGCGTCGGCGAAAATGCGGTCGAGCTTCAGCGGTTCTTTTTGCATGATTTCTGTAATTGACGTGACGCTCTGAGCCAGAACTCCAGCATCGCTCCGCGTGCATCCCGCCAGGAGCTCAGGGTCAAATCGGATGAGAATTGACCCGTGCTGGAGAAAGCGATTGCGGAGGCGCTTTTGTGCGGAACCTGCAATTTTTCTACCATTGTAGATAATTTCTGAAAATCCCGCTTCGAGAAAGCACGGGTCGGCCCGCCTCACTCCTCCCACATGGCGAATGCGCGGGGCGAGGGATACTTGAATTCCGAGTTTCTCGAAACCGGCCGCCAATGCCGCACTGATTCTACGATAAGGAGCGTATGGTGACGGGCCGCGCAAAAAATCAGGATGGCTGGACGCCACAGCATACGTGACCTCCTGATCATGAAGGACAGCCTGCCCTCCGGTTGGTCGCCTGACAATGTGAATGCCGTGCTTCCGGCAGTATTCGATGTCCGCGGCCTCCTCAGCCGTCTGCGAATTCCCCAGTGAGAGGGCGGGTTCAGACCAGCCGTAGAACCTGATGATCGTCGCTGGTGCGTCGTCGACAACCTGGAGCATCATCTCGTCGGCCGCCATATTAAATGCGGCGTCCTTATGCTCATCCAGAATGAGCCGCCATGGAGAAAAATTAATTGTCAGTTTTCGGTTCCCCGTTCTTGGTGATCACTCATTATCTGAATCAGGAGGTGAGGGCATTTCTCCCTTGGCTGGTCTGATCGAGTATTGCTCCATCTTCTTATAAAGGTTCGAACGGGGCACATCGATTTGCGTCGCCGTTTGTGAAATATTCCAGTTATTTTCTCTGAGCCGGGCTAATAGGAAATGCTTTTCAGAAAGGTCGCGGAATTCCCTGAGCGTCCGCACGCCGTTCATATCAGGAACGTCGGATGTTCCTCCTGCTGCGGGCCGCGCCGAGGCGCGCTGGATGCCGGCCTGAGCCATGACATCCCGGGGTGATATGACGTCGCCGTCGCTCATAATGACGAGCCGTTCAACCATATTCTTAAGCTCGCGAACATTGCCTCGCCACGGCATCCCACTCAAGGCCTGAGTCGTCTCAGGAGCGAATGCTTTTGGCTTCGTGCTATTTTCCCGGCAGTAGGTTCCCTTGAAGTGCTCAATCAATAGAGGTATATCCTCAGGCCTCTCCCGTAGCGGCGGAGTCTGTATGGGAACGACATTCAGTCGGAAATAGAGGTCCTCCCGAAAACGATTGGTCGCGATTTCTTCTTCCAGGTTTTTATTCGTGGCAGCGATGACTCGGACGTCCACTCGAATGATCCGATTCGCCCCGATCCGCTCGATTTCTCCCTCCTGCAACACCCGCAGTACTTTGGCCTGAGTCTTAAGGCTCATATCGCCGATTTCGTCCAGAAAGATTGTCCCGCTGTTAGCTTGCTCGAATTTCCCGACCTGCTTATCGCTGGCGCCGGTAAAGG
This sequence comes from uncultured Acidobacteriota bacterium, assembly GCA_903916735.1. Classification (GTDB taxonomy): domain Bacteria; phylum Acidobacteriota; class CAIWXX01; order CAIWXX01; family CAIWXX01; genus CAIWXX01. The sequence goes on along the minus strand of CAIWXX010000053.1, from coordinate 67,843 downwards.
AGCCTTTTTCATGCCCAAAGAGCTCGGACTCGATGAGCTCCTCCGGGATCGCCGCACAGTTGACCTGCACGAAGCTCTCGGATCGCCGTTGGCTCCTCCTGTGAATTTCCCTCGCCACCAATTCCTTTCCGGTACCGCTCTCGCCATGAATGAGCACGGTGGCGTTGGTCGGGGCCGCCTTTTCGATGATCTCCCATAGTCGTTTGATGGCGTTGCTCTTGCCGACGATGCGATAACGATTCTCCTCGCGGAGAGTCAGCCGGCGATTCTCGCGGCGGAGATTTGTCTGGGAGAGCGCATTGCGGATTGAGAGCAGAAGCTTTTCGCGTTCCAGCGGCTTTTCAAGAAAATCGTAGGCTCCCTGTTTCGTCGCTTCGACCGCCGTCGCCACGGTTCCATGCCCGGAGATTACGATGACCTCAGGTGCATCGGCGAGCGACACGAGTTTCGGGAGTATCTCCAGCCCGTCCACCTGCGGCATCTTGATATCCAGCAGGACGATGTCCGGACGTTCTTCGATGGTGACTCGCAACCCTTCCGCCGCATCGCGTGCGCCGAAAAAGGTGTACCCTTCGTATTCCAGCACCATTTTCAGTGTATCCCGGATGGTCGTTTCGTCATCAACGGCCAGTATTTTCGCTCGTCCCATCCTTCCTCACCACCTTCTGCGATCAATCAGCCGCAGGCAATCGGCTCCTGGATCATTATTCAGGAATCTGCAAACTCGTCAAGAACGGCTGATAATCACCATCTTCGCGCCGCTGATACAATATCAAAACATACGATCCCGGCCTGATCTCTTGCACGATCCGACTGAACTCGGCTTTCGATGCAACGGGCTTTTTGTTGACTTCTGTGATGACATCCCCCTCCTGCAGCTGCGAATCCACAGCGGGGCCGACCGGCGCAATCAGGCTGATGACGACACCTTTGATGCGAGGAGGCATCCGCAGTCTCCGATTGAGATCAGGAGTCATGTCTTCAACTTCCATCCCGAGATCGAACGGCATGCCGTTCTCATTATTTCGGGCTTGTGGCTTCTGCGGTTGATCTTCGGATGAATCCAGAGGCCTTTCATCAAGCACTGCTTGGACGATCATCGGCTTTCCATCGCGTATCAACTTGATCTCGACACGTGTGCCTGGCTTCAGTCCAGCCACGAAACGATAGAGATCCGTCTGACTCTGGATCTCTCTTCCGCCGATCTCGGTGATGACGTCGTACACTTTGATTCCCGCGCGAGCTGCCGGTGTATTGACAGTTACCTCTTTGACGAGTGCTCCGCGCGCACTCGGCAGATCAAGCGACTTCTGAATTCCAGGCGTCACGGCGTCGGGGAAGATACCGAGGAACCCGCGCGAGACGTGGCCTTTCTCCTGAAGCTGCGGCAGGAGTTCTTTGGCGGTGTTGATTGGTATGGCGAAACCTATCCCCTGTCCATACATCGAAACCAGCGTGTTGATCCCGATGACTTCTCCGCGAGTGTTGACCAGCGGCCCTCCACTATTGCCCTTATTGATGGCGGCATCTGTCTGGATGTAATTATCGAAAGGAGTGGAAAAATTCACACGCCCTTTTGCGCTGACGACGCCGACGGTGACGGTATGTTCATAAAAGAGCGGATTTCCGATGGCGATAACCCAGTCTCCGACCCGAATCCCATCGGAATCTCCCAGAGGCGCCGATGCCAGCTTTTTCGGGCTGTCGATACGTAGGAGCGCCAGATCCGACAGATTGTCCGCGCCCACAAGCGTGGCTTTGAAGGGTTGATTATCGCTCAATTTCACAAGGATGTTATTTGCCTTATCGACAACATGGTTATTCGTCAGAATGAGTCCGGCCGGATCAACGATAACACCCGATCCAAAATCCTCACTCCTATCCGAATCGTCTTCAGGATTAGAAGGCTGTCGGAATTGATCCCAAAAATCACGGGTTTGTTGGTTCTTTCTTTGATCTTGGTGCACAACTGTCGTCGAGGTGATGCTGACAACTGCCGGATTGATCCGTTCAGCAACATCAGCGAAACTAAATGGTGAGTCCCTCATTAAAGATGGCGTAATCCTTTTTCCAGCAGTCAGGTTCGTTTGTTCATGATGTTGTGAGAAAATAGAGGAAATCATGAACCCGAAGATGAATGACACAGCTACGACGCCAGCCACAACTGTGATTATTCCAGCTTTCTTTTCCATTTCGCCTGTATACAAAGTAGCACGTCCATCGGAGGCGGTCAAGGTAAGTTGTTGTAAATATTGGGAAAAAGAGGACTCGCTCGAATTCAATTTTCATCTCCCGGCTATTCGGAAACACGGCCAAATCAAGGCTGACTGGGGAAATCTTCTCAAGTCAACCGACAAACTATTCATCATCTCCTTCGTCAATGCCTCTTCAACTGTTGCTGATGTATCGCTGAGAACTGCGAACTTGTACCAGTCAACTTCTTTCTCTCTTGAATGGGCCATTTCATTCAGATATCTTGAGGGTCCAAAGAGGAGGGATGATTCATGGGGATTACTGTGAGAAGGGTCCTGATCAGCGTGCATGACAAGCGGGGAGTGATCGACTTCGCTCGTGGACTTCGTGACGCGGGCTGCGAAATCCTAAGCAGCGGAGGAACGTACCGTTCTCTGAAGGAACAGGGAATTGACGCGATCGAAATTTCGGCTTTTACAGGCTCGCCTGAGGTCATGGGAGGACGCGTGAAGACTCTTCATCCGAAGATTCACGGCGGAATTTTGGCTCGTCGCGGAAGGGAAGAGGATGAACGAGCGTTGGAGGAGCTGGCGGCGAAGCCGATCGATCTCGTTGTCGTGAACCTCTACCCATTTGAAAAGGTGTCATCCTTAAATCCTGAGGACGTGACGGCGGTCATCGAGAACATCGACATCGGCGGGCCGGCACTCGTGCGCAGCGCCGCCAAGAACTTCGCTCATGTTGGTGTCGTTGTTGATCCGGATGATTATCCGGCTATTCTCGCCGAGCTGGCGGATCTTTCGGGCGAGACGCGCCTGAACCTCGCGCGTAAGGCGTTTGAACGGGTCGAAGCCTATGACAGGGCTATTGCTGATTACTTCATGAAGCTCCGCTCCAAAGACGATGTATGCCGGTTCGCATTTGAAGAAGATTTTCCAGAGCAGTTTTCTCTCCTTCTAAAACGATCATCGATGCTCAGATACGGCGAGAATTCCCATCAGAAAGCCGCGTTGTACGTTGAAGCCGCCGGCGGTGCCGCCTGGAAACAGATCCAGGGCAAGGAGATTTCCTACAATAACTGGCTCGATTCCGATGCAGCATGGAAGTGTGCCCGCGAGTTCGAACGGCCGGTGTGCGCGATCATCAAGCACAATAATCCCTGCGGTGTCGCGGAAAACGAAAAGCTGACTGACGCATGGATGCGGGCAATCGAATGCGATCCCGTTTCTGCCTATGGCGGCATTGTCGCCGTCAACCGGGTGGTCACAGAAGAGCTGGCTCGGTTGATGTCGGAGATATTCCTCGAAGTCGTGGTCGCCCCAGGATTTGATGCAGCGGCGCTGGCAATCTTATCCGGTAAAAAGGCTCTCCGGCTATTGGAAGTCCCATCGTGTTTCAAGCCTTCCCGCCGGGATATCCGTTCGATTTCCGTGGGTGTTCTGATTCAGGATTCAGATCTCCGGTTAATTGACAATGTCACAGTGGTCACACAGAAGAAGCCTGATGATCGGCAAATTGATGATATGCTTTTTGCCTGGAAAGTCGCGAAGCATGTGCGAAGCAACGCGATTGTTATCGCACTCGAGGCTCAGGCGATAGGCGTGGGCGCCGGTCAGATGAGCCGGGTTGACTCGGTGAAACTGGCTGTGAGCCGCGCCAGAAAGCCGCTTGCTGGAGCCGCACTTGCGAGCGATGGATTTTTCCCGTTTCCGGATGGCGTTGAGGAGGCTGCGCGCAGCGGTGTGACAAGCATCATCCAACCGGGAGGCAGTGTCCGCGATCATGACATCATTGCGGCCGCGGATAGGCTCGGGCTCTCGATGGCCATCACAGGAATGAGGCACTTCCGGCACTGAAAAGCGGACCGAATCGTGGTGACCTCGGTCTTGCGGACCTCTTCATGCCTGTGGTATCCCCCTCATGCGCATGGTGATGATGTTATTTTCCCGCGGACGTGTCATGAAAATTGGTGTCAGATGGATTCCAATTCCAGAAAGCAGCAGGAGGCTTCTTAACCGACGGCCAGTTTTTAGACGAGAGTGATTTCTGATAATATCCTTCAACTGATGAGAACAGAATCGGCTCGACAAACACACCCCATCTATGTGCTCTTTATTTTCTCCGGTGCTTGTGCGTTGGCGTATGAGACAGTCTGGTTGCGCCTCTTTTCGATTTACTGCGGAAATACGACCTTTGCCGCCACCGCCATCTTGACGGCATTCATGGCGGGGCTCGGCATCGGCAGCTATTTTATCGGGCGCAAGGTCGATGAATCCGTTCATCCGCTTCGTCTCTATGCGCTCATGGAATTGTTGATTGCAATTTATGCATTCCTCTTGCCGGATTTCTTTCTTCCACAATTCAAGCCGTATTTCGGATTTTTGACGCGGACACTCCAGGAACATTTCTTCCCGCTCAACGTCGGGCGCTTCTTCCTCGTTTTCGCACTCCTCATCTTTCCAACGGCGATGATGGGAGGGACTTTTCCAGCCCTCGTCAAGGCGCTGGGGGGCGATCGTGGCCGGACCTCGCAGCGTCTCGCAATTCTCTACGCCATGAACACTCTCGGCGGCGCCATCGGGACGGCCATCGCCGGGTTTTATGCGATTGGATCCCTCGGGCTTGGAAGTACCCAGAGATGGGCCATTTTTCTCAATCTTGTGATCGCTGCCGGCTCATACTCGCTGTCGAAATGGGGTGATTATTCGAGTGCCGGAATCCCACCGATTCCTCTGGCGCCGCCGGTACGGCCACCGGAAAATTTCTTGCTTATCTGCTTTGGTCTGGCGGGATTTGCGTCGCTTGCATATGAGATCATCTGCCTGCGGCTTTTCCTCTTCCTCCTCCCTTACGGGTATAACAACGTCTATGTTTTTTCGACGGCTTTATCTGTTTTCCTCTTTGGCCTCTTTGTTGGAAGCATGCTTGTGGCAGGATGGATCGAACGACTGCGCAATCCGTTGGATACTCTGGCAAAATCCCAGGTTGTCTTGGCCCTGGCGACAGCCGTTTCTCTCCCCATTCTTTCACTGCTTCTCAGAATTTCGCCGACAGGAGAGATCGCCGAATTTTCTACCCGGGCTTTCTATTCTTTTCTGTTCTGCCTGCTCGTCCTCCTGCCCGCGACGATCCTGATGGGCATCGCTCTTCCGATCTACAGCCGGCTGGGCCTCGCCAACTACGCATGTCTCGGCTCTGATATTGGAAGGATCTATGCAGCCAACACCGCTGGAAATATCGCCGGGGCGTTCCTTGGTGGATTCGTCCTCATCCCCCTCTTCGGCATTCAAAAATCTTTTGCGCTGGTCAGTCTTGTCTATTTGCTTGTGGGGATCAGTCTGGTAGGCGCCGCCGGCACTTCGCGAAAGGGGCGTGACTATCGCCGCATCGCGATCGCCATCGGGATCGGAGCCGTCGTTATTCTTGCCGTGTTCCCTTTCACTAGATTGTTCAAGCCTGAACCTCCTTACAAGCTTGTGCATTATCGCGAAGGGATCAGCTCCACTCTGCTCGTCCTCCAGGATGGAGCGGATAGCCTTCTTCAGATTAACGATTTTGTCGCCGCCGGGACGGATTATGAGCATCTACGAAACGAGCGGATGATGGCCTATCTGCCCTACTTGATGCACAACGGCGAATCGAAGACGGCTCTTGTCATCTGCCTTGGAACTGGAACCACAGCCGGCGCCTTGGCGACAGTTCCTTCCATCGAGAGAGTCACGACCGTGGAAATCGATGAGCAGGTCCCGGGTGCGCTCGGTTATTTTTCCAGTGCCAATTTCGGTGTTGATAATTCCCGAAAATCGAAGATCGTGATCGAGGACGGGCGAGCGTTCGCCGAATTCGATCGCGGGACTTATGACATCATCACCGGGGAACCACTCCATCCGAAGCGTGCCGGCACGATCAATCTGTATACGCGGGAATTTTATGAGAATGGGCGAAAGCGTCTGGCCAAGAACGGGATTTTCGCTCAATGGATTCCTCATCATGCTCTCTCGCAAGATGATATGTGCGCCATCATGCGAACATTCTCCGATGTTTTTCCGTGTGTGTATCTCTGGATGGGAGAGCAGCTCATCATGCTGGGCACCGAGGAGCAGCTTCAGCCGGCTCTGGATCGCATCACTGATCGCATGCAGCCCCCGGAAGTGATGATGGGGCTGCGTCAGGTTGATTTCGACAACCCGCTGACGGTCCTTTCCGGATTCCTCATTTGGAATGAAAGCTTCCGTATCTATACGGCTGCGGCGTCTCCTCTGACCGATGACATGCCGCGCCTCGAGTTTTCCCGGGATCTGAAATCCTACAACCTTCCGCGCTCTTTCTTCAGCCGACGCCAGAATTTCCTGCTGATGGTTCATGGAATCGATCCGAAATCACCTTCGGTGAAAGCCTTTTATGATGGACAGGTGAAAAGCGGCCTTGCGATTGCCGACATGATGGATGAGAATTATCGACCGGCCCTCCGATCCTTTGAAGAAGCTCAGCGGCTCTTGCCCGACGATCGGCGCATCGCACGCTGGTTGATTCTGGCAAGAAAACTACTCGACGAAAAAATGAAAGAGAAACAGCCTCAACAGGCGATCCCGGTATTTCCGGAAAGAGCCGTCGAATAGGCCTGTGCCGTCATTGGCATGCGGCAGAGCATTAAAACAATAACTCGTATGAGCAATCCGCGATGATCACTCGCAGGTTTATGCCCGTCGTCATTGGGGGGCGATTCGACAAATGACACATGCTGGTATTCGTTTTCTTATCGCACCAAACGCGTTCAAGGGGAGCATCGGAGCGGATGCCGCTGCACACGCAATCGCGAGAGGGCTTGAGCTGACCTTGCCGGATGCCGAATGCTGCCTGGTTCCAGTTGCCGATGGTGGCGACGGCACGTTGGCCGTACTCCAACGAACCGGCCGATTCACTCCGCGGCGCTACTCGACCTCGGATCCACTGGGACGGAAGATGAGGGCGCCTGTTCTCTTCTCCAGAGATCGGAGGACAGCGGTGATTGAACTGGCCCAGGCCAGCGGTCTCGACCGGCTTTCACCCAAAGAACGCGATCCGATGAGAACGACGACCAAGGGCGTCGGCGAATTGATACTCAAGGCTGCTTCCGCAGGCGCCCGTCACGTGATCCTTTTTGTCGGAGGCTCTGCGACCGTCGACTGCGGCACGGGAGCTTTGTCGATGCTGGGAGTCCACTTCCTCGATGGCCGGGGCGGTCATGTCAAGCCGGGAGGGGAGGGATTGGAACGAATCCGGCATATCGATGCCAATTGGGTTCTTGATGGCTTGCCTCGGATCACTGTTGCCTGCGATGTCGTGACTCCTCTGATCGGGCCTCGCGGTGCTTTGATGTATGCGCCACAAAAAGGCGCCGGCGCGACCGAACTTCGCCATCTGGACGCAGGGCTCAGATCATTCGCACAAGCAGTGCGATCCTCCTGCGGGCGAGCGATCGCGAAGATTCCGATGGGCGGCGCTGCTGGAGGCTTCTCGGCAGGATTCGCGGGAATTCTTGGAGCGACCTTGGTTCATGGCGCGCCATATATACTTTCACTCCTCAGGTTTGATAAAAAACTGGGACACTCCGATATTGTAATCACTGGTGAAGGGCATCTTGATGAGCAGAGCTTTCATGGGAAGGCTCCATACGAAGTGGCGAAGCTGGCGCGAGTTGCAGGGGTGCCGATCATCGCGATGGTCGGTCGCACGTCTCGCCTCAAGAGTCGATTTTTTAATGCCATTCTCCCTCTGACGTCGGAGACTGAAGATACCCTGGAGGCCATCAGACAAACTGAGTCTCGACTGATGCTCTGCGCCGCAAGCCTCGGATTGGCCCTCAAAGCGAGCCGGTAATAAAGATCGGAATCCGGGATAGCGGGGTTCATGTTCCGATCGAGAGAGGAGGTTTCGAATGAACAGGCGGGAGCATCGTGCATTGAACTATATGTCGAGGCTTATTGTGATCATGGGAATCCTTGCCTCTGTAGGTTGCAGCATGAGCGCTGAACGAGCGGCTTCGGGGGCTCCTGATCAGATCTCCATATTGGAATGAGGGGCGGCCGGTAGTGCGTGTCGAGGAGCAGGTGAAATCGGAAAAATAGGGATTATTGACGGACACACTGCTCTGTGTCTTGTCCCCAAGGGCTCATTGCATATTTCGAGACCTTCATGCACAGCCGGGTCGCGCCTTTCAACCGAAGATGAACGCAGGAAGAGTAGAAAGCAGGAACGGATTTTTATGTGGACCAGCGGTGGTTTCATAAGCCATTCCTGCTCCCTCTCTTCCCGGCTTCCTGAGAGGAATTCACGATTATGCCCTGTCACTGGTCTTGCCATTTTGTGCACACAGTTGACTGGTAGGATATTAATCTGGATTCATGAATCGATCTTCAAGCTTGACTCCAGGCTCCGGCGGTTCTCTCTCTCTCTCTCTCACTTGTGTTATCATGGCGTTCGGCAAATGGAAAATTTTTCCTGTCCGACCCACTGGACAATTTGAAATCCCAGGTTTATATTGAGATTATCGACTCGTATATGGGATTGAGGGGAAGGATTCATTTCCCGGATTCACGATATATAGTGCAGCGCCTGCGACTTGCTTTTTGAACGGAGAGGACACGCGAACGTCGGTGGCACATCCGTGAATGTGCCTTGGATGCAGAGGGAGGTGTTCATGTCGCGGATTTCTGATCCTTCCAATATCCCGGCACCGGCAGGCACAGGGGCGTCCGAGTCCGTGAATTCCGCCCGCGCTACATCCCAGCCTGTCAGGTCGACCTCGGTTCAGGAGCTTTTCCATGTCATTGTGTCACATCTTGCTCCGAGCCCCGATCGAGCCATCAATCCGCAAGCAATGTCGGAGGCCGTGATCGATTGGTGGATGCACCACAATCTTCCAGCGCGCCTTCAGCAGGAACCCCTCAAGAAGCAGCTGCGCGAGCAGCTTGTCGATGTTCTCAAAGACGACCCATCCTTCCAGGCACTTGTTGAAAAAGTCTATCGAGAAATGCAGAGATAAATGCAACCGCTGCCAATGAAGGATGACTCGGCTTCGGTAGATATGTCTCGGGATATCCGTGTCCTCCAGAACCAGGGGCTCGTTCGCGGAATCGCTGCTTCGGTTTGGCACATGGCCGGCGAATGTGTGATTCTGGAGGATCTGATCAGCTATGGCCAGGTGGGGCTCATCGAAGCCATCGATCGTTTTCGACCGGAGACAGGCTATCGGTTTTCAACATTTGCCTACTATCGTATCCGCGGAGCCGTACTTGACGGCCTCTGTAAGCTACGCGGTCTTTCCCGCCGGACAGCCGAGAAAGCTCGGTTCTCAAGGGGCTTCCAGGAACTTCACATTCAGAGATCGGGTGATGGCGATCCGGCCTCGCAGGAGATCGAACAGCTCTGGGGATCATTGCAGGAATCTCTGCGAGACGGCGTGGTGCTCTTCATGTTGAGTCACATGAGTACAGAATTTGACGGAGGCATCGAGGAAAGCAGCGAATCTTCGATCCTCGCACGCGAATGGACAGAGCAGATGAACCGTGCAGTTGAACAGCTGCCTCGCCCTGAGGCAGATCTCGTTCGCCTTGTCTATTTTCAGGGGCTCAGTCTCTCGGAAGTAGCCGCGCAGCTGGGAGTTTCCAGATCCTGGGCCTGTCGTCTCCATCAGCGAGCGATTCACCTTCTTCGTCTATCAATCGAACGCTACATGAACCCTCCACTGAATTCGACAACTCTTCGGTGAAGAAAATGATCGGGTATGCCAATCAATGGAATCCCAGAGCCCCCCCGCTTCTCTGTGGGGCCTCTGCCAGCGCTGGACATAGGCCGGAAGCAACAATTTCAAGGGAGGTACGATAATAAGTGCGGAACCGCAAAGGCTGGTGCAGAAGAAGCGGCTGCCAGCCCTGACGGCCACAGCGCATCCTCAGGGTGTTCCTGAGGGAATAAACCTCAACCCAATTATTAGGAGGAAAACGAACTATGGGAGCTGTAGCAGGAATTGCGGCGCAATTCGTTGCACCAATGGTTAGCAATATCGCGGGCGGATTGCTGCAAAACATCACAGGCGGCGGCGGAATGCTCGGCAAATTGCCCGGAATCGGCGATGCTTTTCAGAAGATCTCCGGCGGTATGCAACAGATGTTCGGCGGAGCAGGAAGCGTCATGGGAGGTATTGGTCAGCTTGGATCCATGATGGCACCTCGCGGAATGTTGCCGGACCTTCCTGGAATATTCAAGGGCCCTCACCATTTCCAGCCATTTGGCCCGAAACACCCTCATTTTGGCGCCGACATGTTCAATAAAATCCAACAGCAGCTGGGAGCCCTCGGACAACAGGGCAGCCAGATCATGAATGGGTTCGAACAGATGATGGGAAAGATGCAGGGGATCATGGATGGGCTGAACAAGCTGCTCGGGCAGAGCGGTTCGGGGCAGTCGCCACTCGGGCCGCTGCAGGGAGGACCCCCATTCCTTGAACAGCTTGGTAATCTGCTGAAGCAGCTCGGCGTTGGGGCTCAGCCTGGTGCTGCTGCTGCGGCTGCTGGCGGGGCTTCATCAAGCAGTGGTGGCGATGCTGCTGTCGGTGGATCAGAGGCGAGTGGCGGGACAGGATCATCCAGTGGTGTCTCCGAAGATGGCGGCGGGCTGGGCGATAAGGCCCTCAGCGGCGCATTCGACAAGATGGACAGCCTCGAAGGCGAACTGGAAGGCCTGGACATGAACAGCAAAGACGCCCCGAAGAAAATGATGCAGATCCAGCAGAAAATGCAAAAAATCCAACAGATGATTCAAACCATCAATGAAATGCGGAAGGCCATGCACGACATGTCGATGGGCGTTATCCGCAATATCAGATAGCCGACGAGGCGAAAGAGAGGAATAATGGCACAAGCCAATGGCAAAGAGCTTCAGGAATTGAAGCGTCAGATGAAGGAACTTCTGCACGGCAAGGCCACTCTGGCCGATGCCCTAGAGCTTTCCCTTGAGGATATCCTTGCGCTCTCGCAGGTGGCGCGCCAGTTTGCCGATCAAGGCCAGCTCGACAATGCCCAGGTTCTGCTCGAAGGCCTGGTGGCTCTCGATCCGCAAAATCCCTACCTTTTCACCTGCCTGGGTTGCGTCTATATGCAGAAAAAACTGAACAAGGCAGCCCTCGATTCTTTCTTGATTGCCTTGAAATACAACCCCGAGGATATCGTCGCGCATACATATGCCGGTGAGATCGCGCTGGAAAACGGCGATGTCGATTGGGCCGTCAAGCACTTCCAGAAGGCAGTGGAGCTCGATCCTCAGGGAAAAGACCCCTATGCGAACCGCGCCCGCACGTCGGCGCTGCTCGTGTCGACAATCGTCAAGGAAGTTCAAGCGAAGGGCCCGCAGGTTCTCCAGGAGATCGCCAAGGAGGCTAAGAGAGTTCAGGGTCAAACATAAGAACATCGCGGCTGATCGAATAGAAGGGACAGAGGCATGATAACGCACGATGCCTCTGTCCGATTTCCTCTTATGCGAGAGGCTCTGAACGCTGAAAGAAACCGACGGATCACTTATAATTTGAGGAATCAAGGAGGCCATGCATGGCAGAAAATCTGAAACTGGACGCAGAGGCATTTCCGACGCTTGCCGACTGGCTCCGCCAGCCGTCAAATGATTTCCGGGAACGTCTCGATTATCTCGCGGCTCAGGTCCGGCGGGAACCGGCGCCGGCCGTGCAGAAGGGACTACAGATGGCAGTGCAACTGCTGCCGATTCTGTATAAGACATATGGAGGCAAGATATGAGCTCGACGAAAATCACTTATGCCGGATCCTCACAGACAGTGGCAGGAGGGAGCGATCCCATTTCCACGTCGAATGCCAACACTGAAGAGTTCGGAAAGCTTCTCAATGATTCGCAGGCTACCGGATCACAGGACATGGGCTATTACCTCAAACTCCAGCAATCCATGCTCAAAGAACAACAGGTGTTTCAGGCTCTGTCGACGATCATGAAAGCCCGATTCGACTCCTCCACAACAGCCATTCGCAACTTCAAGTGATTTGATGCGCCTGCGTCGCGCACCATGAGGTAGATATGACGAGAGACTTCCAGGAACAAATTCCACGGCTTCTGCTTGAACTGGGCTATTTCAGTCTGCGGATGGGTTCAATGCCGGAGGCCTGCGCATTGCTTGAAGCAGCCCAAACTCTTCGCCCCTCCGATCCGACCCCAGCCCTGTTTCTCGGGATGTTGCATTTCGCTCAAGGACAGTATGCCGGAGCGGAGCGGCTCTATCGTCAGGTTTTGCAGCAGCACGAAGAGCATGATCTGGCCCGCGCTTACCTGGCCGAATCTCTGATTGTGCAGAAGCGCTGGTCCGAAGCAGAATCGATGTTGAATACTGTCACCAATAATAATCGAGATCCACAAGCTGTTGCATTCGCCGGCGGGCTCTTGAACGGGCTTCGGGCCGGAATTTTCCAACGAGCCGGTTAGGGCTGATGGCGATTCCCGGCACAGCGGCCAGGGCAAGGAACGTGCCGCTGCTCTGCTGAAAGGAGATGATGATGTCGATCACCGGAGCGGAATCTATTGGACCTGTTCTGCAACAAGCTCAGAAGCTGGTGTCGGAAGGCCCGGGCAATCTGAAGGAATTCGATGACGTCCTCTCGAAGCTCGGTGAAAATCAGCAGATGCAACAAGGTGCGGGCATCCAAGGCCCGCAACAACAACAGATCACGCTGACGGCCGAGCACCTCGGACCCGATCTGCGTGTTCAGGAACTGACGGCACAAAAGCAGGAAATTGCACAGACGCCAGAGGGCCTGAAGATGTTGGGCACTGAACTTGAATCGGGATATAATCGCCTGAACGAACTGATCCATCAATTACAGGGCAATCGCACCTATACGCCACAAGAACTCCTCGGGATTCAGGGCGAAATGCATGAGCTCAGTTTGCATATCGAAGTGACGACCAAAGTCGTATCGGAGGCGGTCTCAGGAATCAAGCAGCTGATGCAGCAACAGGTATAGTCATCCAGCCTGCGAAGAGCACGTTTGGAAGGAGCCCCTTCCTCGCACTCCTTCAATGTCCTCTGCGTCGGGTTATGCGACGGCTGCGGAAGGACCTTCCATGTCTGTGGCATCTCTCACAGGGGCGGCCGCTTATCTGTGCGAAGGTCAGTCCATACGGATCGGGTTGCCCGAGCTTTCCGAATATGATCGGATCATTCAGCTGCGCAATTCACCTCAGCTTCTGAGGTGGTCATTCGACACGGCCCCGGTTGATTCAGGAGCGATCTGGGTTCAGATGAGATTCGGCATTGGACGGCCGTATGCCGTTCTTTTGGCGATCCGTGATAAAGATCTAAATCATCTCCTGGGGATGGTGGGTTGGTACAACTGGGATCAGAATGCGAGCACGGCATGGCTCGGGCAGCTTGTACTGGACCCTTTGGCGATGCGACCTATTATTGCAAGGAGGCAACGGAACGGCATCAGTATTGGTTTGGATGCCGGCTGCACCTTGCGGGATTACCTCTTTCTCCGCCTGAACCTGCAAACGATTTTCACGTACCATCTGGCCGGCAATACGGCCTCGGAAAGAATAACCCTGGCTGCGGGTTTTGATATTTATGATCGTATGCATGTCGCTCGGTCAGATGGCTCCCGGGTTGATATCACATTGACACGCATCGATCGCAGCAAATGGGAATCGTTGGGCATGCATGCGATTTCCATTGGGTCTGGTCCCTGATGAAGAAGCAAATGATCGGCTGTATATCTCTCTGGATCACCCAAGCGACCTGGGCGATGCCATGCATGGCGCGACGACGGTACTTTGTTTTCCCTGCGCCGAAGGAACGGAACGCATCGGAAGCATTGAATACAGAACCCGACGTCGTGAAATCAGGCGTTGGACTTTGCAGCCCATGTGCTTTATGATTTTCGCAAGGATTCAGCATCTTTCGCAGAAATGGAGGGAACATCCGGCGATGAAAAAGCACATATGGCTGTTAATGGTGATTCTCGCAATGCCGTTGGTGACGAGCTGTCGCACGGCGATTTTGCACAGTCTGTCCGAGCAGGACTCGAATCAAGTGATCGCGATCCTACAGGATCAGGGCATCATCGCCACAAAGGAACTTGATAATGCCGAGGCGAATACCTGGAGGGTGACGGTGCCGAAGCGGGATGCTGTCAAGGTGTGGAGCGTTTTGCAGGAATACAAGTTGCCGGCGATGCCGAGCCGCCGCTTTCAGGATGTTTTCGGGAAGAGTAAATTGGTCGTGGCACCCATCGAAGAAAAAGCGCTCTTTCTCGAAGCACTTCAGGGCGAACTGTCGCACACTCTGGAATCGGTCACGAATGTCGTGGCGGCTCGCGTTCACATCGTTTTGCCGGAGGAAGATATAGCCGGGCAAATGCGGGGTGAAGCCAAAGCCTCTGTCATGCTGGAATATCGGCCTGACCCCGCCGGGCAGCCTCCGCTCCACCTTGAAGAAGTGCAGAAGCTTGTTGCAAACGGCGTCAATGGTTTGAAGCTGGAGAGCGTCGCGGTCGTCATGAAACAGATCCAAATGACAAGAATGGTGCAGAGCAACACATTCACGAGCTTCGGACCGCTGACAGTGGCTGAAGCGTCTGTGACGACTTTCAAGATCACTGCAATACTCGTTTTCCTCATCTTTTTCGTCCTGGCGTTTATGCTCTTTTGGCAAGGCCGTCTCCTTGGACAACTTCGCTTCGAACTCGCCGACGTCGAACACCAGCTTCATTCGGCGCAACGGCAGGCTAAATAGGACGGCTGCATGGAATATAGCCCGCTCAGTCATATTTCTTTTGCCTTCGCCGAATTGAAGGCAGGGAAGGAAGCGGGATCGCTGACCCCGATTTTTTCAGGACCACCAACAGAAGCCGACACGCGGCGGGCTCACCATATGGCTGAACAACTTCAGAAAATGGAGCCGGATGTGCAGAGGCGGCTTTTCATGCTATTGGGCATGCGAGCATCGACGATCCCTTGGCGGGCCATTCACCCTTCATGGCTCATTTATCTGATGCGTTCCTGGCCCGCACAATGGCGCCTTTGGGCGCTGGAAACGCTGCCTCAAGAAACGCGCGCTCGCGCACAAAAATCATCGCCGACCACGGTGACAATTCTTAACGGGCGAACCCCTGCCTGGTGGCCAATGTGGCTTTCTGAATGCGCCAAGAACAAATTTAAATACCCCGAAGTCTCTCCATGGAAAAAAGGCCCGACTGAGAGTGATCTGCCGTCAAGTCTGTGGGAGTTCGATGACTCCGACGTGATCACGCTTCTGCGTGCTCACGGCACATTCGGAATCGTTTCCTGTATGCGGAAGCTCCCGCGGGCCGACGCGCAGCAGCTGATGTGGCAATTGCCGGAGGACATTCAATCGGTGGCTGCTGACATTGTCAAAATGAAAAAGTGGGTGGATGATTCGTTCTGGTTGATTATCTACGAAGAGATGCGAACAGCCCATCCCGTGCTGCAAGACCTACTGCTGTGGATCGGCCTTTCCGATTGGCTTCGCTGTGGAATTCAGGATCTGCAAGCTGTGAATTTCAAACGGCTGGCTTATCGGCTGCCGAGGACATTGGGGAGATGGATTCTACAGAAGATTGACACTCCACCCACCTGGGCTGCATTGCCTGTCCTGCCGTCAATTGAAGGATGGAAAAAGCAGCTGAAGGAACTCATCAGGGATCTCCGTAAAAAAGGCCGGATTCGATATGAACGGCCGTCATCTGGAGCATCGAAGTCATGACGAAGATCATCAAGCGATCAACGGAAGAAATGGACCCGCCCTCGTACTCTCCTACATCCACTCCGAAAATTATCGAACGCGAAGTCATCGCTGCCGGAGAAGAAAGCCGGCGCATCATTGAGACCGCACACGCTCAAGCGGAACAGGTCCTGGCATCGGCTCAATCTGATCATGATGCCGCCGTGCAGCAGGGTTTGCAGGAAGGCCGTGAACGCGGGTTAAGCGAGTGGTACGCAGAAACGCAGCGTCTCAGCCAACAGATGAAGAGCACTCTTGATCAGGCCAAGCCTCAGATCATTCGCCTCGCCCTGCGTGTCGCGGAAAAAATCGTACGGCAGCGGCTGGAAATGTCTCCGGAATCTGTTGTGCCCATGATCGACGAAGCGATTCGGTCGCTCCGTGCACAATCGAAAATTATTCTGCGTGTTCATCCTGCCGATCATACACTTCTCGATAGTCGTCGCCAGCGCTGGCGTGAACGGAATCCTGCAATCGGCGAAATTGAAATCATCGGGGATGAAGCCATGCAACGCGGCGGATGCAAGATCGAGACTGAATTCGGGATGGTCGACGCAACCGTTGGGACTCAGATTCGTGTCATGGAGAGGCATCTTCTGGGGGATACAACCGGCACGCAAAGTACACCCAGGCAGGGGTAAGACGGCTCCAAGGTGATCATGACAGTGCAGAGACAGCATTCAATGCCCGATGAAAGCAGACGACGCTACGACAGGCGATCGGCTTTCAGGGTTATCCTACAGGCGTAGTAATATGACAGAGCAGGAACTCGTTGGCCTTGACCTGACGCACTACTTTGAACTTATTGATGACGTCACACTCATCGAGGTGAGGGGGCGCGTCGTCGAAGTGACCGGTCTCGTCATCAAGGCTCGTGTGCCTGGAGTGCGGATCGGCGAGCTATGTTACATCGAAACACCACTGCGTGATCAGCCTGTGCGAGCGGAGGTGGTTGGGTTTAAGAACGATCTGGTCTACCTGATGGCTCTTGGCGAGCTTACAGGAATCGGTCCGGACAGCGAAGTGCGCCCGACAGGGCATGTGATGACGGTGCGAGTCGGCCGCTGTTTGCTCGGGCGCGTCCTGAACGGACTGGGCGAACCTATCGACGGAAAAGGGCCGATCGATATTTCTCAGACAGTCGAATACCCAATTTATGCTCCGCCTCCTGATCCGATGAAACGCAAGCGTGTCCTGTTTCCCTTTCCTGTCGGTGTTCGTGCCATCGATTCGGTGCTCTCCATCGGCGAAGGCCAGCGTATGGGAATCTTTGCCGCAGCGGGCGGCGGCAAATCAACCCTGCTCGGCATGCTGGCTCGCAACGCGGTTGCCGACGTCAATGTGATAGCACTGATAGGCGAGCGCGGTCGGGAAGTCATGGACTTCATCGAAGAGAGTCTCGGCCCGGAAGGCCTCGCCCGCTCCGTTACCGTCGTTGCGACATCCGATCAGCCGTCTCTTGTGCGCTTGAAATCGGCGTATGTTTCGACGGCCATCGCCGAGTACTTTCGCGATCAGGGGCTGCGCGTCATGTTGATGATGGACTCGGTGACGCGGTTTGCGCGAAGCCAGAGAGAAGTGGGGCTGGCCATCGGCGAGCCGCCGGCGCGCGCCGGTTTTCCGCCTTCGGTTTTTGCAATCCTACCGAAGTTGCTCGAACGGGCCGGCAACTCGCAGAAGGGTTCCATTACGGCATTCTATACAGTCCTTGTCGAAGGCGATGATATGACAGAACCGGTTGCGGACGAGGTCCGATCCATTCTGGATGGACATCTTATTCTCTCGCGAGAGTTATCGGCGCGCGGTCATTTCCCGTCCATCGATGTTCTTCGTAGCGCAAGTCGAGTCATGACGGCTATCGCGACGCAGGAGCACTTGATGGCGGCGCAGAAAGTTCGAGAACTGATCGCCAATTATGAAAAGAACCGGGATCTCATTCTCCTCGGTGCCTATAAAAAAGGCTCCGACACTCGAGTTGATGAATCCATTGAAAGATTTCCAACAATCGAGGGATTTCTCCGGCAGGGAACACTTGAGAAAAACGGCTTCGATGAGACGGTCATCATGATGAAAAACGTCATCGGAATGAAATAGGAGACAGTCGAAATCGCATATCGACGCTTCTCTGGAGAAGGCGATAGGACATGGGATTGCCGAAATACCCGCTGCAGACAATACTGGATCAGCGGAACCGCGCCAAGGAGGATGCGAAAAAGAATTTTGCGACCTCTATTCAGGCACTCGACGCCGAACAACAGCGACTCAGCCAGCTGGAAAGAGAGAAGGATGCAATGATCGCTTCGCGGGCCGATTGGCAACTCCATCTTTACGACACCGATGAGAAAGGCCTTCTCAGTGTGCCACTCGTCGACGCGAGACGAAATGGTATCCAGCATCTCACCTACCAGATTGAAGAAAAGGCCAAGAATATTGTTTTGCAGGAAAAGGCTGTCAAGACGGCGGAGCAGGTTGTTGAGTCGCGGAAGACAGCCCTCGTTGAAGCGGACAAGGAATTGAAGGCGATCGAGAAACATCACGAAAACTGGTTGGCCGATGTCAAAAAGGAAGCAGCGAAGAAAGAGCAGAAACTCGGAGAAGAGATCGCTCTGGCTCGATTTGTGCGGGATGCTGCTGAGCAGGCTGAGGAGGAGGACTCTGAGGCATGATTGTCATGACGAAGGGGGAACGCGCTGGGCTGGTTGTTTCCGTAGAGGTGCGGAGGAGCAGTGTGACCGGGAGAGGTGCTCTGCTCATCCACAGGGGAGGAGAGTCATATGGAACCCGTGAATAAGACGAGAGGGTCTCAATCATCAACCGCGCCTGCCGAGGCGCCGCCAGACAAGAAGGCGGAAGGACAGAAGGGCGAGTTCGATCAGGTCATCGAACAGAAGGCGGCGGGCCAACACACGACACGGGCACAGAGTGAGAGTACCGTGCTGCGAGGCCGCGAGAACGTCCATGGGGAGAAGTTGGAGACAGCACGAGGCACCGAGCATGGAGTGAAGCTCCTCCAGGAATACAAGGATGGATCGAGTCAACAGGAGGGGGATTCCGGCGATCAGGGGAGCCGGGACGATTCCTCTTCTCAGCGACGCGCGATGCCAGGCGATGTTGTTGTGCCGTTTATGTTGTCGCAACAACCCATCGAGTTTCGGCCCCTGGTCCATGTCCAGACCATGCACGCCACGCACCAGTCCATTCACGCCATTGCTGATCGGATTGTGGATGCCGTACAGATCCGGATGCAACCTGGAGGAGCCACTGATGTGCATCTTGAGCTGAACATGGCGAACCTTGGAAACATGACGGTAGAGCTTCATCGCACATCTGACGGACAAATCAAGATTGATTTTCAAGCCGTCACAGCCGCCGCACAGGATCTTCTGAAATCACATGTGTCGGAGCTGGCTGATCGTCTTAATGCTCGGGGGGTCGTGCTTAAAGAAATCTCCGTCCAGACCCTTGATCATTCGGCCTTCAAGTTCGAACCTCAGCCCGTGCCGACGACGGAACCAACTCGCAGCGGGCCATCGGAACCCCTCGTGCGATCCCACGCTTCAAGTGAGAACGAATGGAAGCAGAATCAAGGATCCGAACAGCAACAGCAGGATGAGAGGCGAAGGCAACGCGAGTCCATTGAGAGGGAAGATGAATAGAGTCGGTACGATCGAAGGCAGCGGCTCGGTTGTGGAGACACGATGGCCTGCAAGCGAGGCGATCCAATCGGCATGCCTATTAAAAACGCATGTTCTATCGACGATTTCCTATCAACACACAGGCTCCTCAAGTGATCTTATTGACCCCGTTCGCGCGTTCGCCTCAACCCGGAACACTGAATGATGGCTCGGAAAAGAAATAACCTCATCCCTGAATCCTCGACGGCGCAGGAGCCTCCGGCGGCAGCGAGTGAGAGCGGCATGGCGCAGAGTTGGATTGATTTTCTACCGACAGTAACGCCGGCTGAAATTGATCGTCAGATGAGGGAGGCCTTTGTTCGTAAGAAGCTGTGCCCATGGCTTCCGCTTTTTGTACATCGCCTGCCAGCGGCGATGTCTCCCTGGTGGCCCTATTTGGGACAGGGCGAGTTCGCTTTGCTTCTCACCTTGCGCGATTCGGATGGGACGGAACGGGAAATTCATCTTCATCACACGCCGGTCCGGATCGGGCGAGGTGAGTCTTGCCATATCCAGCTTCCGAGTCCGACGGTTTCAACTGAGCATGCCGAGATCCGGGTGGACCGCGGGGTTGTGACGTTGATGGATTTGAAGAGTACGAATCGCACACGACTCAACGGAGTCGGTTTAGAGCCTCTGACTCCGGTCGCATTACGGTCTGGGGACCGATTCGAAATCGGCCCCTATCCATTCACTTTTGCGAATGCGCAGCGTACGGAAACTGAAACACCTCTGCTTCAGATTCGTGGAGACGCCTTCCGGCTCGTGAAGGAGCCTCGCCCATTCCGCTTGCTGGCTCACCCAGCGGATCGTTGGATGCGGGTCCGGTGGGCTGATTCAATGGCATGGGTTCGGGTGCCGATTCAATGGATCAAGGCTTGCTGGCAGCGGCTGACCGAGATCCGGTTTGAGGATAATTGGAGCTTGGATGCACTCGAGGAAGGTGTCGCTCAATTTATCCTCCTGCAGGTTGCGAAGGTATTGAGCGATCAGTTGCAGATACTTGTGCAAGTCGATAGCTGGATGACAGGAGCCGAGGCTGATCGAATGATGACCGGGAGCCAGGAATGGCTGCAAGCAGATGTGTGGCTTGGCTTTCCGCCGACTGAACTTGCCACCACGGTTCTTGTGCCGATTGGCGAAATGACTGTTCAGTCTGCGGCGATCGATCTCACCGATCTGGTATGGCCGGCTTCCGTCTGCATCGGAATGATCAGGTTGAAGGTGTCCGACTGGAAGCAGGTTGATCCGGGGGATGCGATGCTGCCGGATCTCTGGACGATCCAATCATGGACTGAAGAATCCTCAATCACTCCTCGCGTCCTTGGGCCGGCGACATTGAAAGTAGGCGGTTTTTGGCACAACGGGCAGTTGCATATGGACGCCGGCCGCCTTACACTGGCTCTCGAAAAACTCTGGTTGCGTACTCCTGGAGGTGGGTTGCTTATGCCCGAAAAAGAGACTCCGGTTGAAGAAGTAGAATCCGTCCCGGTCAACGATCTTGAACTCCAAATTGTGGTTGAGCTGGATCGATTCCCGATTACGGTGGGCGAATTGAAGCGGTGGCAGGTCGGGCAATGCGCCACGCTTCAGCGAGGACCGAACGATCCTGTGCGGCTGATCTTGGAAACAGGTTTTCAGAGGCGCGTTCTGGCTGAAGGTCGTATTGTTATGCTGAGTGGAAAGCTTGGAGTTGAAATAACCAGACTCCTCACCCAATTGCAGGAGGGACCGAAATGAGGCGTTCTGATTCTGCTGCGGGAGGAGATTGATGGGCGCATCACAGGAAGCATGGCTGATCCTACGCACTTTCGCCGCCCTTCTCGCCGTGACGGCATTGGCCTATCTCGTCTTGCGATTCGGCCTCCCGTTGTTCCTGCGGTACAGGCCGGGAGGAAAAGCGCGGCGCTTGCAGGTCGACGAATTCCTTGCGCTCGATCGTAACCATCGATTGTATATCGTCCGATGGGAGGATTCGCAATTGCTGCTGGCGACATCACCCAATCGGGTTCAGCTCCTGCAGGCCAGGCCGCCGGATCAACAGGCGACTTTCAAGAAGATCCTGCAAGAACAGAAACGGGCAGCGCCCGTAGAAGGAGATTTCGAAGAATGAACCCTGCAAGTGGTCTATCACCGAGTGCGTGGGCCGGGAATCCGCTCACGACGTTGATCATGATCAGTCTCCTTTCTCTGGCGCCGTTCCTTTTGATGATGGCAACATCTTTCGTCAAGTTCTCTGTCGTGTTCTCAATTCTGCGCAGTGCACTCGGTACACAACAAGTCCCGCCATCCCCTGTCATCATGGGCCTGTCGATCATCATGACGATCTACGTCATGTCTCCCGTGGGATCGCAGATTTACACGGCCATCCAACCGACTCTTATGAAGCCGGCAGGGCAGGACATTGTTTCGCCAGCCGGTGCGCAGATGGTTTTTGATCTGGTGGATAAGGCGCGCGAGCCGCTACGGGTGTTTTTAAAAAAACACGCTCATCCAAAAGAGAAAGCGCTGTTTTTGCAGCTGGCCACCCGAATGGGGCCACCCGAGTGGAAAGACTCGATGACACAGGATGACATGCTCGTGCTGATTCCTGCATTCACCGTGAGCGAGTTGTCGGAAGCCTTCATGATCGGGTTCCTGATTTTCTTGCCGTTCCTGGTGATCGACATGGTCGTCTCGAATATTCTTCTCGCGATGGGCATGCATATGCTTTCACCTCCGACTGTCTCGATGCCCTTCAAATTGCTGCTTTTCATCATGATTGATGGCTGGGATCTGCTCGTGCGCGGCCTCATTCAAGGGTATATGTAAAGGTGCGATCGAGGATGGAGAGAATCGAAGTGATTCACATGGGTGGCGGTATTGAGTTTGATAATGCCGGTATTCGGGTACGGGTTCGGAGCGGCCCTGGTTATCAGTTGGGACTGGCCACTGACGGCTGGGAACTGGATTGAGGGAAACATGGAAAGCGTTTTCATCAATGCGTCACGGGAAGCGTTACTCGTCACTGTTCTTGTCTCGGCGCCGGCGGTGCTGGCGGCACTTGTCGTCGGGCTGCTGCTGGCTGTAGTTCAGGCGCTCACTCAAATTCAGGAACAGACTCTCGGGATGGCCGCCAAAATGGCAGCGGTGTTTGGAGTACTTTATCTGATGGGCTACTGGATGGCTGGGCATTTGAGCCAATTGGCATTTGTCATTTTCTCGGAATTTCCGAATTGGATTCACTAATGATGGCCACCAGAGGAAGGCTCTCAATTCTGCAGCTATTAGGGGCATCGACTTGGTTTCAATTCCAAAGATCGATCTGGTGAATATTGATTGAGGAAAAAATGGAGGCCACCGTGGACGATCTCGCGTTGATTCGACTGCGACGCGTCGACGGCGACGATGCACAATGTGACAATCGTGCAGTGGAATGAGAGAAAGAACTGGAAACGTGAAACCGAGAACGGGAAACTAAAACATGTCGAGTCTCCTTCCGGAACCACATTCACTTGAGCTGGTTTTCGCGCCTTTTGGAGCGGCCTGGGGGGTTCGACACGGGGCCATGGACACCGCAACGCTTTTCTTTTTAGGCTTATTGCGGTGGGGAGCGATCGTTCAGTTCTGCCCATTTCTTGGTGGACGCCTTGTGCCTGGTCCTGTGAAAATCGGGCTCGCCATGGTTTTCGCGTGGTTCACGACGCCTTGGCTGAGTCAACAACTCGCCGTGCCGCTTACTCTCACGGCAATCGGATGGTGGGTTGCGGCATTTCATGAGCTCTGGGTCGGCTTGCTCATCGGCTTTGCATCGAGTCTCATCTTCTTCGCGGCCAACATGAGCGGGCAATTCCTGGACAATGCCCGCGGGACGACCATGGCCAACATTCTCGTGCCTCAGTTGCAGATCCAGACATCCCTTCTCGGTGACTTCTACTTTCAGCTCTTTGTAGTGCTCTATTTACTCGCCGGCGGTCACCTGTGGTTCCTCACTGCCGTCATCGACAGCTATCACCTTTTCCCGCCCACCGGTCTATTCCCACAGGCGGCGGTTGTGAACGAAGCTTTCATCCGAATGGCGGTCGGCATGTTCGGTATCATGATCAAGATCGTCGCGCCTGCGATTCTCGTGCTCATATTCCTCGATATTGTCCTCGGAATTGCCAACCGGATGGCCCCACAGATGGATGTCTTCTTCATTGGGATGGCTTTGAAACCGGCCGTCGGGTTGCTCATTGTCGCACTGTCCCTCTATGGTCTGCTCGAGATCACACCGGCAATATGGACGTCATTCCACCTCTGGATGGGAGGCTGGCTGAACGGGGCCGCGAAGGTGAACTAATAAGTTGTGTCTACAAGAATGCATGAAAGGAATGGCAATCATCGATCTCTATCAGGATATGCTCAAAATGAAAACATGCAAAAGCTCAAAAATGCACAGCCGGCGAAAATCGCTTATGAATACTCTGTCTTTTTCCATTTTCTTTTTTGCTTATCCCGAGCATATTCATCACCGCCGTTTTCACGAGGAGTCGCCAAAGGGCGAAACATCTTTATAGAAGAGGCTCCTTCGTATGGCTGAAAAAACCGAACAACCAACCCCAAAAAAATTGCAGGAGGCAAAAAGGAAGGGGCAGATTGCGTTCAGCCGTGATGTTCCGAGTGCAGCGACTTTTCTCGTCGGCATGAGCCTCATTCTCATCTTCGCTCCGCGCATTGGAGCTCAGTTCCACTACCTGTTCAACCTTGTGACGACAATCATTCCGCGCATTGATGGGAATAGCCTGTCAACGATTTATGTGCAGCCGCTCGAAGAAGCAGCGATTTCCATGTTCATCGGTTTCGGGCCCATTATCGCCGGAGTGGTATTGGCGGGAGTCGCGCTGGCGGCTACGCAAGCCGGGTTCAACGTCACCTTCGAGCCGCTTAAGCCGACTTTGAAAAAACTGAATCCGCTAGAAGGCTTCAAACGCTGGTTTTCAATGAAGGGGATTCTTGAATTCGTCAAAACCGTTATCAAGATGGTTGTGGTCCTGGTTCTCGGCTATCTGGCGCTCTCGGGGAGCATCGGGGATATCGTTCGGTTGCATTGGGTGGACATGCCGGCATTTTATCGAATCGGTATCCAGATCACGCGGGTTTTCATCATCCAGGTGGGAGTCGCTTTTATCGGCCTCGCCGCATTCGACTACTTCATCCAACGGAAACAATGGAAGAAGCAGCTCATGATGTCCAAGGACGAGGTCAAGCAGGAGTACAAGGAGAGCGAAGGCGATCCGCAGATCAAGGCTCAGCGAAAGGCTCTTCAACAGCAGATGGTGATGCAGCAGATCGTGCAGGAAGTGCCGAAAGCCGATGTGATCGTGATCAATCCGACGCATATTGCCGTCGCTCTGCGCTACAATAAGGCTGTCGGAGGTTCGCCGAAGGTTTCGGCCAAGGGTGGCGGCGTCATCGCTCAGAAAATTGTCGAATTGGCCAAGAAGCATGATGTCCCGATCGTTCGTGATATCGCGCTGGCTCACGAGTTGTTTCTCGTCGACATGGATCGGTATGTGCCGCGTGAGCTATTCGAAGCCGTCGCTGAAGTTCTGCTCTTTGCATGGCGAGTGAGGCAAGAAGCGCAGAAGGTTCCGGGAGGAATATGAGGCGCTCATGATGCCGATGGATGAACGATTGCAGCTTGACATGATGGCGTTTGCAATTTCGCCGGGAGTCATCGATACCATTGCCATTGGAAACCCGTTACCTAATGACATCATACAATCGAGGAGATGGGACGACCGAGGAAACTGAGGAGAGCATCAATGGAAGCGATCAAAGCGAAACTGATGGAATTGTACGCCGGTCTCCGCCAGGGGGATCTGAATGTCGTGCTGGGCCGCTACAGCGATATCCTCCTGGCGTTGCTCGTGATCTGTATTATCGCAATCATGATCATCCCGATTCCGACTTTCCTGATGGACATTTTCCTGACGACCAACATGGCGCTCGCCATTGCGATTCTGATGATTACTCTGTACATTCCAAACGCCTTGGCGCTTGCTTCTTTTCCGACCATTCTCCTGATCAGCACTCTCTTCCGCCTTTCCCTCGAAGTCTCTGCAACCCGTCTCATCCTTCTCTACGCCAACGCCGGCGAAGTGATTAACGCGTTTGGGAGTTTCGTCGTCAAGGGAAACCTCGTTGTCGGATTCGTAATCTTCCTCATCATCACGCTCCTCCAATTGATTGTCATTGCGAAGGGAGCGGAGCGGGTTTCGGAGGTCTCCGCGCGGTTTACCCTGGATGCGATGCCCGGCAAGCAGATGAGCATTGATGCGGATTTACGCGCCGGGATGCTGGATCCGGAGGAGGCCAGGAGGAAGCGCCGGCTGCTGGAAAAGGAATCGCAGTTTCATGGCGCCATGGATGGAGCGATGAAGTTTGTTAAAGGCGATGCGATTGCCGGCATCATTATTTCAACTATCAATATCGTCGCAGGGTTGATTATCGGCGTCGTTATTAAAAATTATTCTTTTCCTGTCGCTCTGAGCAAATACACAATCCTCACAATCGGCGAAGGACTGGTCGCTCAGATTCCATCGCTCATCATCACGACGTCCTCAGCCGTTCTGACCACAAGGGTCGCCGGGAGCGAGGAGGGCGGGACACTCGGCCAGGACATCGGTGCACAGCTTCTGTCACAGCCAACGGCGATTGCGATTGCGGCTGGGATGATGGGAGGCATGGCGATCATTCCCGGTATGCCGACCATCCCCTTTCTGATGCTCGCCGGCATCTCCGGTGCGATGGCCTGGAGCCTCATGAAGACGAAAAAGGTCAAGGATAGAGAGGCTATCAAGGCAACAATGATGGAAAAGCAGAGCGCCACGACAAAGCAACAGGGCCTTGAACAACAACTTCCGGTGACGCTGCCCATCATCCTCGAAACGAGCCCCTCCATTACCAAGTATGTGGATGTGGAACAGAGGGGTGAGCGGTTCGCTAACGAGCTGCTCCCGCAGATGCGTGTATGGCTCTTTCATGAAATCGGGATGGTTTTCCCGGGTGTTCGCATTCGAGGTGATGCTGCTCAGATACCAGACGGACAATACGCCGTCTACATCCATGAAGTTCCGGTGGCGCTGGGCGAGGCGGTCGATGACCATGTCTTCATCGGGGACTCAGTGCAGGAAGTGGCGATGATGGGGCTGAGCGGCCCTCCAGGCACTCATCCGATCACCGGCAAGCAAGGATTCTGGATTCCAGAAGACAAAACGGATCCGGTGAAAAACATGGGAATTCGCATGTTTGTACCGGACGAGTATATTGCCGTGCATCTTTCGCAGATCATCAAAAGGCACGCCGATGAGCTTCTGGGCATTCAGGAGGTCCAGAATGTGCTGGACCTGATGGAACAGCAAGGTTACGCGGCTCTCGTCAAGAATGTCATTCCCAAGCTGCTCAGCATTCAGCGGCTCACCGATATTCTCCGCCGTCTGATGCGTGAAGAGATCTCCATTAAGAACATGAAGGCCATCCTGGAAGCGCTGGCTGATTGGGCTCCCTATGAGACCGACCCTGTTTATCTGACCGAATATGTTCGAATGAATCTGAAGCGGTATATCGCTTACAAATTCAGCAATGGGCAACAGACGCTGCCGGTCTATCTTCTGGATCCGGCTATTGAACAACCGATTCAGAACGGGATCCGTCAAACGGCCTCGGGGAGCAATCTCTCGCTCGATCCGCAAATCAGCCAGCAGATCCTGCAGGCCTTTCGCAATGTTTTCGGAAAGCTGGATCTAACCGCCGTTCGGCCGATTGTCCTCACTCAAATGGAAGTCCGATATTTCACTAAACGGCTCGTCAGTTTTGAATACCCAAATATTGTTGTGCTTTCGTTTCAGGAACTGCCGGCCGATATGCGCATTCAGCCTGTCGGTCGAATCCAATTGAACGTCGGTGCCTTGCCGGGGGCATTTTAAGGTGAGAGACAGAGCTGTTACACTTGATCGAGCGAAGAATGAATCCAAGAAAACCCTCAATTGTGAATTCGGGATGCAGTGTTTGCATCGAGGCTGCTCGCCTCATGAACTTGTGAGGTGGTGTCGTGTCACTTGAGTTGACGATTCGAAACCCGGATGGACGGAGCCAAACGCTCACATTTCAAAAGGAGATGGCCTTCATCGGCCGGCGTGAAGGCAACGATGTCCAGCTCCCATTTTCTTTTGTGTCAGGCCGGCATTGCCGTTTCTGTCGACAGGGGGCGCATCTCCTCGTTGAAGATCTCGGGAGTACAAACGGAATTGTCGTTAACGGCGAGGTGTTGCCGTCCAAGACGATTCACGCGCTGAAATCCGATGATGTCGTCCACATCGGCACGGTCGAGATTCGAGCGCGTTGGATTGAGGAAGCCATACCTGATGCGACGATCCTCGAAGCGACACCGGCTCCCCCTCCGCCCCCGGCGCCGCAGCCAAAAGCGCCTTTGCAATCGCCGCCGCCATCCGCCGCAACTCCCCGTTTGCAGCCGGCAGCTCCGGAGCCGGACATGTCCGATGCGCCTGCAACGATGTGGGAGATCCAGACGGGCGTCTACCGGTCATCCTCGATGCAGATTGATGATCATCGTGTCGGGACACCGATTGGCAACGTTCCCGTGGCCCCGCGCCCGGCTTTTGATGGCCACGCGATGACTCCCCCTTCAGCCCTCGCGCAGACGCTGGATTTTCCGTCAGGGACCGATGCTTACCGGATCTGGGCATTTGTCTTCCAGGCAGTTGGCATTGTGACTCTCTTTGGCGCCATTGTGCTGCTCATCATCATACTCCTCTCATGAAACCCCGGAGTCTGAACCCTCGTTTTCTTGTCCTCGAAAATGCCACTGCTTTGCGGACACATGAGATTGAGCCCGGGCAGGAGTTAAAAGTCGGGCGGCAGGCTGTGTGCGAAATAGTCATCCCGCATCCCTCGGTGTCACGTCAGCATGCTCGCATTTATTGCGATGCATCCGGTGTTCATATCGAAGACCTCCAGACTGCCAACGGAACGTGGGTGAATGATCGCCGGATTCAGGAACGCATCACATTGCGGTCTGGAGACACTGTGCGCGTCGGCCAGACGAAAGAGGCGGTTCCTCTTCTCCTCAAATTTGAAGATCCCAGCACTGTTCTCTTGGATGCATTGACCGAGGATGAGAAGCCGGCGACTTCATCCGGGGTCATTTCTAGTCGTTTGATTCCGGCGGTCGCCGGAGCGGTTTCTCCGCCTGAATCTCAAGTGCCCCGGGCGCTTTCAGTGACCCCTACCCGGCAGGGGTTCTTTCATTTTTTCAAGCAACCAGTTGTGTGGATCCCGCTGGGAAGCGCTGTCCTGGCCGCCGTTGCAATCGGAATCTGGTTTGTTGTCGGTACGCAGACGACTCAAAAGTCGTGGCAGTCCGTCCGCGTTGAACCGCTCAAGGTGCAATCCGGTTGGAAGATGACACTGCGAGGGCCTGAGATCACTCCGGCTTCAAATCTCAAGATCCTGATCCAAGGGCATGAAGCCAGGATCGATTCAATGACACCTGGAGAGATACAGCTGACGGTGCCGGAATTGGAAAGCGGAGAACTCGGCACCCGATCCACTGTTGTCCGTGTCGAGAAGAAAGGCATTATTCTTTTTGAACAACCGATCCAATATGATGTTGTTCCGCAGATACGGAATGTTAACCCCATCCAGGCGGCCGTCGGGGAGACAGTCAGCATCGAAGGGACAGGCTTCACTGCGACACCGGATAATGTTCGGATCCAGATCGGTCAGATGAGCGCTCCTGTCATCAGTTCGACGCCGGTATTGATACAGTGCCGTGTCCCTGTGATCACGCGAAATTCGACCGTGGATGCTCAAATTGAAGTGCGCATGAGTGACTGGTCGTCGCCTCCAGTGATGATGAAGATCCGCCCGCGCGATGCCCCGTGCTATGCCATGGAGTTCACAGCATCCTATATTGCGGATAGAGTATGGGAGATCCGTCATCCGCTCGGTACGGCGCTTTTTGTTGAAGGTCCTCCGCCGTCTGCTGCCGGAGCTCCACGACCGAGAAATATCCAGCAAACCATTCAGGCTCTCCAGACGGCTTTTCAGAAGGCACAGACCGACCCGACTGTGAGGTTTGAGGTCCGAGAGGCAGGATCGGCTCCTGCTCTCACCGCGCTCGGCGGCTCTCTCAGCGGCTCTCTTGAAGCTGCCCGGTGGACTGTAGCGTCGCTTGCACTCGCCAAGAGCCGTAGTCGATTCTCAGGAGAATCCATCATGATACCGTATTGGAATGTGATGGTTCTCAACGAGCTGCTAAATCTCTTTGGCAAGGGGCAGGTGCCATCGATTCTTCCGTCCTCGTCGGGAATGCGGATTGTGCTTCAGCGGCTTCATGATCGCAACATCGAAGTTGGAGGGATGGGATGTCCTGGAGCCGATGATGTTCAGACGCTCACGGTCGGTGAACGAGATCAGATCCAGGAGGCCTCTTGGGAGATACCCTCCAGCTTTGGCTCAGTGTCTGGTCGGTGGGACGGCGAACTTGAGAATATCTTCTCATCGGAGGGCGAGAATGTTAGGCATCATCTGCGCTTAGAACTCAATCAGCATGGAGCATCCCTCAGTGGTACCGCCTTGATTGAGGAAATCCGGCCGCAGGGGATTCGCTGGTCTCCCCCGACAATCCATGGCGTTCAAGGCCGATTGATACTCGGCGGTGACGTTCGAGTTGAGATCAACCTTCCTGCCGTCTCGCCCTTCAATGTCATTCGAGTTGCAGGAGGAGTGCATGGGGATGCGATCGATGGGAGTTTCACAACGCAGGACGGTCGACGGGGGAAGTGTCGTTTCCAGCGTACAGCCGGCGGCTAGCTGCCTGCATCTATCAGGCGGTCAGCCAAAGCGGGCTCTCAGGGAGTTGAAATTTCCCTGAGCGAAAATTAGAAACATGCGGTGACGACGATTTCTCCGACGCGTGCGATACCGCGGTTGATGGGCGATCTATCCTTTTGTGTCGCGCTTCTCATGCCAGAGCAGGATTCTTCTGAGCTTCCGAAGGCCGATCTTGTCCTCGAGAAGCTCCAGTTCGGGATCCCATCTCTCTCGTGGTTCATCGCGAAGAACCCTCTGCCATGCATCGAGAACCTCGGAGGGGCGAAAGGTCGTCTTCCCCTGCATGAGAAGCCGCTTGCCTCCATCCCACGCGTGATAATGACCAAGAATTCGTATTGCCCAAAATAGAAAAAAAATATTTGGCCCTGGAATCACCATTGCCAGCGCCGCCGGGATCAAGAGCGGGAAATCGATGAGAAGCCAGATCAGGTGATGCCGCATTTCGTGACGGACACGTATCTTGAATTGTTGCATCGCCTCTTCCTCGCCCATTGATGAAGGGTAGAGGATATCGGTCATTTCAGCGTTGCGGGCTTTCTTGAGAGCTCGCTCTTGAGCGAGCGCCGACTCGGTCCAGCGATAATAGCGGGTTTTTAGACGAAGCAAGATGCCGGGCTGCTTCCCGGGCCTCGTGTCGGATGTCTCCTCCCTTCTCATCAGCAACGCATACCCGTGACGCAAGCTTGGCACCATGAAGATTGTGTGCGTTTTCGTCATGAACAGATCGATGAGAAAAGAAGAGTTGCCGGTCCATAGAGTTTTGAGTCGATAGAGCTTTTGCTCGCCAACACGATGAACCGCCCGGTTCGGGTGCGCGACAAAATTGTTTCAGGCAAAGGGAAAACTTTGGAACCAGAGATGAACTCGGATAAACACAGATCAGATGCCGTATTTCTGTGTTTGCCTGCGTTCATCTGTGGTTCCATTCAGTGCCTTAATCTATCAGTGTGCAATTTTCCTGAAGGACACCCGTTCGGTTTCTGCGGCTTGACAGAATTGTCTGCGATCAAGTACGCTCAATCTGGTTGGAGGAAGAACTGAATGCGGCCACGGCCGATTCTTGAAATGATCTTCGCCAGTGATCTGCGGTTCACGGAACTGGCAGTCAGCGCATGTTCCAGCATCCTCCAAACACTCGGATTTTCCGAGGAAGAGACGTCCGATATCTGCATGGCTCTCCGTGAATCTGTCAACAATGCAGTCGTTCATGGCAATCGGCGTAGCGATGGGAAACATGTCATGGTACGGTTCTATGGCATTCTAGGCAGTATCACGATGCTGGTACGGGATGAAGGAACTGGATTTGATCCAGCCTCCGTACCGGATCCAACGGCCCCTGAGAACCTCTTGAGGCCTTGTGGACGAGGCATCTTTTTCATGCGCCACTTCATGGATGATGTTGCATTTCGTTTCCTCCGGACACAGGGCACGGAAGTCAAACTGATGAAGCGAGCCCGGATGGTGGCTCACCAGAGCTAAACCCGGTTTTTCACTTTCGAGATCAAGCCTTGCTGGTTGAGAAACAGGGCTGGGGAGTAAGCAGCCACCGACCTTCACCGGTTAGTGCCTCCCGCTGAAACGACTCTCCCTTGGTGCTGTTCAGCCGGGAGAAAATACTTGAAAAAGCGCGTGATGCGCTGCTCGAGAGCAGCCTTATCCGACCCGAGAAGTAGTGTGCGATTGAAATCCTTGATGATGGCCAATTCCTTGGGTTCCGGAGTGCGGTTGTAGAGGTTGTGGCAGTAGGTGTCAGTTTGCGGTGTCGTCTGGCTGGAAATGAAAAGGATTGACTTATTGTGAAGAGTTGGGAGGACCTCATCAAGATCCCATCTTCTGCCAGTCGTGCGAGTACAAAGAGCGAAAACCCATCCGATGATGTGAGAGAGTGGCCCCTTGGATATTTTGAATTGCTCTTCAATTCGATCACGGAAAAGGATTCTTCGGTTGGGGTAGGGGTCAACGAGAATAAGCGATGCCAATTCATCAGCCTTGGCAGCCGCCAATGCGCCTGCATATCCTCCCATAGAAATTCCAACAAGGCCGATTTTCCCCCGCAGGCCCCGGGATTTCAGAAAAGTTACGGCTGCAAGAACATCCAACTGTTCTCGCGCCCCCATCGTGGAAATCCATCCGGCGCTGCGTCCATGGCGACGGAAGTCGAAAAGCAACACCGAGTAGCCCGTCTGGTTGAGCATCGATGCGAGCGGCAAAAGATCGCCCAAGTTGGCGCCCGCGTCATGGCACAGAATAATAGAAGGGCCCTTTCCTGGAACATAATAGCCGAGGAGCTTGATGTTGTCCGTTGTCCGGAGTTCGATCTGTTGGCAGTTCATGAGGAGGCTTGATGGAGTGAGCTCCGAATGCATCCTCTCTGGAAATGCCACTCTCATGAGAATGAAAACCGTGACGACAGCCATGAGTGTCAGAAAAAGCACAGGAACAGTAACGAAAACGAAAGAAAGTGCACTGCGGGATTTCATTCCTAGACCCTTGGATAGCTCGGTTTCAGGTGCAGGTTTCTGAGAGAGAACAGTGTTCCGGTTGTCACTGTCAGGTGCGTCTCTTCTTTGCAGATATGAGTTTAGTTGGTGTGAGGCTGACGATGCTGGAACAATTGACCAAAGCGAGAAGCTTTCCGACCAGCAAGGGAAGAAAAACACGCTGGCTGTTCAGATAATCCAGAACGCGATCCATGCCCATGGGCATTTCGATAAGAAGTGTGCCGGAGAGAGCTTTCCGGCCGCGGAGAATGAGTCGTACGTCTTCTCTTCGAGCGATCGTTATGAGATTCCGATAGTAATCAATTTCGCCTCGATCAGAGGTCGTTAAGTAGACCAGGTGGCGTTTGTTCAAAATGCTGAAATTCCCTTTCCCCGAAAGCGGAATAAAGGGCTCGGATTGATTCAACATCTCTTCCAATCGTTCAGGGCCGGAATGGGCTCGTGCGATCTCGGCAAGAAATACCCTTCCGGCACGGGGAGTGCCGGCTGTCATCACGGCTTTGACGATAATGCCGACTTTGGGTACGTTGTAATTCACGATGGTTCCGCCTTCCCTGCAAGCTCAGGATAACACAATCCCCGCATCAAGTGTGAGCGTGACTGTCGAGAACGGTGTTACTTCACGCATCCGCCGTCGCGGAATTCCTGATGTATGAATCGCTTGCTTGTTGCACTGAATCATCTTGCCCTATAATGTATGTTTTTATTATGAAGGCAAGAATATGACACAAACAACGATTGAAAAAATTGCAGTCTCCGACGGGCAGGAGGCATTGATCTGCGGGTGGGTTTACAATAAGCGGAGTAGCGGAAAGATCCGGTTTCTGCTAGTCCGCGACGGCACGGGCATCATCCAGGTCGTGATAGCAAAACCCGAGCTGATGGATGCCTTTGATCGGCTGACTCAGGAATCCTCAGTGAAGGTGATTGGCCGTATCAGAGCGGATGCCAGGGCGCCGGGCGGCTATGAGATGGAAGCCACGAGCATCGACATCGTTCAGATTGCCGATGAATACCCGATTACTCTCAAAGAACATGGCACGGCCTTTTTGATGGAAAACCGTCATCTGTGGCTCAGGAGCCAGAGGCAGTGGGCCGTCCTTCGCATTCGGGCGGAAGTCATAAAGGCAAGCCGCGATTTCTTCGATGGCAATGGCTTCACGCTGATCGATACGCCGATCTTTACCCCTGCCGCTTGTGAAGGCACAACGACGCTTTTCGAGACCCAGTACTTTGATGACAAGGCATATCTCACTCAGAGCGGGCAGCTTTACAGCGAAGCCACCGCCGCGGCCTTCGGCAAGGTTTATTGTTTCGGCCCGGCTTTTCGCGCTGAAAAATCCAAAACGCGACGGCATCTGACCGAGTTCTGGATGATTGAACCCGAGATGGCCTTCGCTGATCTCGATGACACAATGCAACTCGCCGAGGATTTTATTCACTTCATCATTCAGAGAGTGCTTGAGAATCGGCAGCGAGAACTGTCAGTGCTTGAACGAGATATCGAAAAGCTCCGCCGAGTCAAGAAGCCCTTCCCGAGAATCAGCTACACTGACGCGGTTCAGGTGCTTCAGAAGGAGGGATCAAAGATCAAATGGGGTGACGACTTCGGATCTCCAGAAGAGACCCTTCTCTCCAGCAAATATGAAAGCCCTGTTCTCGTCCATCGCTACCCAACCGCCGTCAAAGCCTTCTACATGAAGCCTGATCCTCAAGACCCGAATATCGCTCTCGGCGTCGACGTGTTGGCTCCGGAAGGCTATGGGGAAATCATTGGAGGCGGACAACGTCTCGACGACCATGCTCTTCTATTGAAGCGGATCGAAGAGCACCAGCTTCCGAAGGAATCTTTCACCTGGTATCTGGATTTGCGGCGGTACGGTTCGGTTCCCCACTCAGGATTCGGAATGGGTATCGAACGAGTCACCGCCTGGATGTGCGGAATCGATCACTTGCGAGAGACAATCGCTTTCCCTCGTACTCTCTATAGGATCTATCCCTAATCGGTGCTATCGGGGGAGTCTTGAAGAACGCAGCGCCCTGTCCAGGCTCGCACCTTGCACGAGGCGGGGTCTCCCAATCATGGCTTGGAGGACGGACGTCGGAATCCGGAATTCGTGTTGGCCTTGTGAGTCTCGGGTGCCCGAAAAATCTCGTCGACTCTCAGAAAATGCTGGGGCGATTGAATGCCGCAGGATGTGACATCGTCTCAGATCCGGAATCGGCTGATGTCATGATCGTCAACACATGTGGATTCATAACGGATGCCAAGCGCGAAAGCATCAAGACGATTCTGGAAATGGCTCGGTTAAAAAATGGAAAGAAGCAGCTGATCGTTACCGGTTGTCTCGTGCAAAGATATGTGGACGAGCTGCGTCGAGAGCTTCCAGAAGTCGATGCTTGGGTTGGCGTCTTCGGGCAGGAAGCCATCCCGGAAATCATTGGAGTGAAATCGCCACAACCGAGCGGCAAAGAGCCCTTTCGAGCACTCACTGGGCCGCCTCACCTGGCCTACTTGAAGATCGCTGAAGGGTGCAGCCGGAAATGCTCATTCTGTGCGATCCCCGGAATTCGAGGTCTGCAGCAGTCTCGACCTATCGATGAACTGGTGGAGGAAGCTGCTGAGCTGGCGTCGCATGGTGCCACCGAACTCATCCTCATCGCCCAGGATACAACCAACTACGGGAAGGATCTGCCTGGGACGCCTGATTTGATATCTCTCATCCAACGGCTCGCCGCCCTCAGGGAAGTTCGATGGATTCGGATCATGTACCTCTATCCGACACGAGTCACCCGGAAACTGCTCGAGATGATCGCCGGCGAATCCAAAGTCTGCAAATATTTGGACATTCCTCTTCAACACTGTCAGGGCGACGTATTGGCAGCCATGAGGAGAGGGGGCGATCGGATGTCGACGACCAAGTTGATAGACAAAATTCGTAGTGTCGTTCCTGGCATTTTCCTGCGCAGTTCTTTTATGGTTGGCTTCCCGACAGAAACTCAGCGACGTTTTAAGGAGCTCGTCTCGTTTCTCCGTGATGCGAGCATCGATCACGTCGGTGTTTTCACATACTCGCGTGAAGAGGGGACGGAGGCATGGGGGCTTGGCGACCCGGTTTCACAGCAGGAGAAACGCCATCGTCGATCAATCCTCATGCGCGTCCAAAATGAGATCAGCGCGAATATCAATCGGGCGCGGATCGGTGAGCATCACGAAGCTGTCGTCGAGGGGATCGGTTCAAATTACTACTTGTGTAGAATTTCCGGTCAGGCGCCGGAGATCGATGGAATCACAAGAATGAGGATGAGTCCGGATAGCGACTCCCGGCGTCTCGATCCCGGCGACTACGTCAATGTCCGCATAACAGGGGCATCGGCATATGACCTCAGGGGTGTACGGCAATGAATGATCACTCGTCTCGCACTGGCCAGGGGATTGCGGTTTTCCTCGCAACGGGATTTTATTCGGGATATTTTCCAATAGCGCCTGGAACCATCGGCACGGTCGTCGCCATTCCCATCTATCTGGCACTCCGTTTCGGTGGAGATCTCGCGGTCGGCATCGGCTTCGCTGTCATGACGATCGTGGCTATTGTCAGCTCCAGTGCGGCCGAGGAACATTTTGGGAAAAAGGACCCGTCCGCCGTTGTCATCGACGAAATCGCCGGGATGCTTCTGACGATGCTGTTCATCCCATTTTCGTGGAAGGCGCTTTTGGCGGGCTTTTTGCTCTTTCGCGTTTCTGATATCCTAAAACCGTTTCCAGGTCGGCGATGTGAAAAACTTCCAGGTGGTTGGGGCATCGTACTCGATGATCTTGTGGCGGCTTTGTATGCGAACATCGCCGTGCGTCTCCTCATCTTTTTTCATGTGCTCTGATGCGAAAATTATGCACGGCTGAAATCATCGCGATCGGTTCAGAGCTCCTGACGCCGCTTCGTTCCGACACTAACTCTCTTTTCCTGACTCGCAAGCTAAATGAGGTGGGAATTGAAGTGCGGCGAAAAACGGTCGTCGGAGATGACGTTGATGATCTCATCAAGGCCATCCGCGATGGTATGACTCGAACGGACCTCCTGATCACCATGGGTGGGCTCGGGCCGACTGAAGATGACCGAACGCGAGAAGCAGTCAGCTGCGCAACAGGAAAGCGATTCGTCAGAGATGATTCATGGATTGCTTACATGACGGAGCGTTTCGCGAGAGCCGGGAGGCCGCTGACTGAAAATAATCTCCGGCAGGCGGACCTCTTGGAAGGGGCGGAGCTTTTAAGGAATCAATTCGGCACGGCGCCAGGTCAGTGGATTCCGGGGGATTGTACGATTCTGATGCTGCCTGGGCCGCCGCGCGAAGTTTACCCGATGTTTGAAAGAGAAGTGATGCGGCGAATTGCCGGTCAAGCCGGCGGAGTGGCCATGCACACGCGAATTCTTCGTATCACTGGTCTGACTGAATCGTATACCGACTCGCTGGTTGGTCCGATCTATAAAAATCTCCAGAATCCGTCTGTGACGATTCTGGCTTCGCCTGGGGCGATCGAGTTGCACCTGAGGGCGATAGCCGATGGCCGTCACACCGCTGATGAGCTCATCGCCGATGTGGAAGAGAAGTTTCGTCAAAAGTTGGGGGACCGTATTTACGGTATTGATGATGAAACCCTCGAAATGGTCGTTGGCCGAAAATTGCAGGTTATGGGCTGCACTATCGCCACCGCTGAGA
Source organism: uncultured Acidobacteriota bacterium (assembly GCA_903916735.1). Taxonomy (GTDB): domain Bacteria; phylum Acidobacteriota; class CAIWXX01; order CAIWXX01; family CAIWXX01; genus CAIWXX01. The sequence goes on along the minus strand of CAIWXX010000053.1, from coordinate 30,080 downwards.
GTTGTACTGGAGGGTTGCTGACGGCGAGGTTGACTGATGTGCCAGGAAGTTCGGCCTATCTTCTGCGTGGCTATGTCTGCTATACCAACCGTTCAAAAATCCATGATGTGGGGGTTTCGCCTGAACTCATTGAAACATTCGGTGCAGTTTCGGCGCCGGTGGCTGAAGCCATGGCCTCTGGAGTACGATCGCGGAGCGATGCGGATCTCGGAGTGTCAATTACAGGGATTGCCGGCCCTTCCGGAGGCACGGAAACCAAGCCTGTGGGACTTGTCTATATCTCAGTGGCTACGATGAAACGCGTTCAGACCACAGAAAATCGCTTTCTCGGGGAGAGACCCATTGTGAGATTTCAGGCCACACAACGCGCTTTGGATATGGTGAGGATGTCATTGAGTGAAGAGAGTGCGTCATGAGGGCATTCATCGCGCTGCCTCTTCCCAGGGAGGTGCAAGCGGTGCTCAGCCGAACGATTAACCAACTCGAACGTCTCTGTGGGCGCGCTGTTCGGTTTGTACCGGCCGGCCAGATCCACTTGACTGTGAAGTTTTTGGGGGATATCGATGAAGGGCAAGCGCCACAAATCACAGCCGGCCTTCGTGCCTTGGTGGCGTCATACGCACCGTGGCCCGCACAGCTTCAGTCGAAGCTGGGTGCATTTCCAAACTCATCGGCTCCTCGAGTTATCTGGGTCGGCGTAGAGGACGGAGGGAATGCAGTGACTGTACAACGATCGGTGGAGGATGCTCTTGATGGTTTTGGCTTTGAGCAAGAACAGCGCCAATTCACACCCCATCTGACTCTTGGCCGCCGGCGGCCTGGAAAGGACTCAGGACGGCTGCAAGGGAGGGCTATGGAGGGAGTTGTTGTCGAGCCGATCTCCTTTTTTTTCGATCGGCTTGTATTCTTCCAGTCAATTCTTGCCCCGTCTGGAGCGATTCACAAAGAGATCTCGGTTCATGTGCTGGGGAGGCCTTTGTCTGAAAGCGTCTAGGAGAGGCAGCGGAAGTCTTCATGATCATGGGTAAATGCGTGTGATGGTGGCGGATGATGAGCAAGGATTACTCCATCGATATTGCCGAGTCCGATGCCATTTCACGTCGCCGATTATCGCGATGGTATTGATGCTCATGATTTTGATCAGAGGGATCATGCTGCTGGAAATTGGAGGAAAAGCATGACGTATGCACTCATAATGATCGCATACTTGGTGGGCTCCATCCCATTTGGATTTCTCATTGCGAAGATATTCGGCGTCGGGGATATCAGAACCAAAGGCAGTGGGAACATTGGAGCCACGAATGTTATTAGAAGTGTTGGCAAAGGAGCAGGTGCCGCCACATTCATTCTGGATTTTCTCAAGGGTACGATCATGGTGCTTCTGGCGTTGCATTATTTCGGCCTGCTGCAAGGTGTTGCAGTGGCCATCGCAGCGGTGGTGGGACACAGCTTTTCCATTTTTCTGAAATTTAGAGGTGGCAAGGGGGTGGCTGTCGGCGCAGGGGTTTTTATGGCACTGTGCCCGAAGGCGGTCCTGGTCGTGTTGGGGATATTCGCGCTTGTCGTATTGACGACGCGGATCGTGTCACTGGCCTCGATCACCTCGGCGGGAATGTTCCCGTTGCTGGCCTGGTCTTTTGGTTCTCCAGAGGAGGTTGTCTGGTCCGGCGCCATCGTGGCGGCGCTCATTGGTATTCGGCATAGTGCCAATATCGAACGGCTGTTGCGTGGCCGTGAGCCGAAGTTTGGAAAGAGTCGAAGAGCAACCGCTGTGGTCGAAAATGCCTGCCCACCGGACGACAGTTCGCGTACGGGACCGGTGGCGGAAGCGTGAAGGGGTTTATCAGATGAAGCTTTCGATTTTTGGAGGAGGCACATGGGGTACGGCGGTCTCAATCCAGTCAGCGCGGGCCGGCCACACGGTCAGGCTCTGGGTCTACGATACCGGTCTGGCCGAAGAGATCAACACGACACGGGAGAACGCCCGATATCTGCCTGGCTGTCGAATTCCTGAGTTGATCACCGCGACACAGGACATTGATGAGTGTGCGAACTTCTCAGAGACGCACCTTGTCGTTGTACCATCGCACTTCTGCCGCGGTATTTACCGGAGGATTGATAGTGCCGTCAGCCGGCCAATCAGGGTTCTGAGTGCGACGAAGGGCATTGAAGAGGATTCCTGCCTTCGCATGGAGCAGGTGGCAGCAGAGGTAGTGAGTCACATGAGTGGTTATGCCGTGATGGCAGGGCCGAGCTTCGCTCTGGAGGTTGGTCGGGAACACCCCACGGCGGTTGCGATTGCGTCGCACGATCAAGGCCTTGCTCGGGAATTTCAACGAGCACTAACGACGAGTAACTTCCGAATCTATGTTCACACGGATGTTGTCGGTGTCGAGATTGCGGCATCTCTCAAGAATGTGATCGCCCTTGCTTCGGGTGTCGTTTCCGGCATGGGCTATGGCCTCAATACTCAGGCCGCACTCATCACCCGCGGGCTGCACGAAATCACGCGGCTGGCCGTTGCCATGGGCGCCCGCGCTGAAACGATGGCCGGCTTGGCGGGAATCGGAGATCTCGTTTTGACCAGCACCGGGTCACTTTCACGCAACCGGTCGGTGGGAGAGCAACTGGGTCGAGGGCGCAAGCTGTCGGAAATACTCAGCGGAATGCTCCAGGTTGCCGAAGGAGTTCGAACGACGCGATCGGCCACTCAACTCGCACGTCGTATCGGTGTTGAAATGCCTATCACCATGGAAATGTACGCGATCCTTTACGAGGACAAATCCCCATCTGATGCACTCCGCGGACTGATGGAACGTGAATTGAAAGAAGAATACCCGCTTGGCAAGGGGCCGGAGGATCGGAATCACATCACCAACTCCGTATGAAAAACCGGCAGATCAATGTGTGAGAGCAGAATCCCCAATATGGATTCGAGTCTGTTGGGGTGTCGAGGCATGAATCGGAGCGTCTTCCCATGACCACGCGGCGTCTCAATAAATTGTCCGATCTCCCGAGTCGTGCTCAGTCAGTTGAGTGGACGGTCGGTCGCTGCAGAGGTGCCGCGATGTAGATGAGGGGAGCGAGAGTAGGCCCCTCTCTGCTGTTTCGAAAAGAAAAGAATCTCATCGTCAAACTCAATGCCGGCGGATAAGAGCGTTTCCATTTGCTTGGACATTGATCGGTTGATAAGATATCAAGTGGCGGAAAGACCTTATTAAAAACATCGATGTATACGCTCATCTATCAGGATAAAGGGGTTCAAAAAACTTTTGCGCTCACTCGTCCTGAAATCATTATCGGCCGTGCGCGAGACAATGATCTGACTCTCCAGGATATAGGGATTTCGCGGAGGCATTGCAGGATCCAAGTTGGGCCGGATGGTTGCACAGTCGCCGATCTTGGGACGCTTAACGGGACGAAGGTTAACGGGCGCCCCATTGTTGAGGTCCCTCTGAAGGACGGGGATGAAATCCTCATCGGCGGATTCCCGATCAAGATACGCTACAGCGCCGAAGAGAACGTCCACATGGTCGAAGGGAATCCACTCGATTCCGGCGTTGGCACATACATCATGTCCGTCGGCGATATCGTCAAAGCTTATGGCACCGAGGATACATCTGAGGATGGTTCTCTTGCGCGTCATGCTGCAGTCCTCACTCCGGAAGGGATGGACCTTCGGAAAAAATATAACGCGCTCAAATTCCTAACCAAGGTCGTCGAATCCATCATCAAAGTGCAGCCACTGGATCAGGTGCTGAACACGATCATGGATATTGTGTTTGACAATTTTCCCGCTGAGCGCGGCTTCTTGATGTTGTACGAACGGGAGAGCGATTCTCTGATACCCAAGATCGTCCGTTTTAAAAAGGCCGGCCTGGGCGGTGAGAAAATTGCCATATCGAGAACGATTGCTAATAAAGTCTTTCGCGAAAAACAATCGATTTTGACTCAGGATGCCCAGGTTGATAGTCAGTTTGAAGCTGGAGAATCGATCCGATTCCTCGGCATTCGCTCCGCCATGTGCGTTCCTCTCTGGCACAAAGAAGATGTCATTGGAATCGTCTATGTCGATTCGCTCATTCAGAGCGTGACATTTGCACCTCAAGATCTCGAGCTGTTGACAATCATGTCCAACTACGCTGCTGTCGGAATCGAACATGCTCGCCTGAACGCTCGTATCCAGGAAGAGATGAAAAAGAGGGCGAAACTCGAACGCTATCACTCTCCATCCGTCATCCGCCGAATACTCGAATCCCCGGAATCGGGGAACGAGATCAGCTTTAGTCTTCAGGAGAAGGATGTTTCAATTCTTTTCATGGATATCGTGGGTTTCACTTCCATGGCCGAACGCCTGGAACCACAGCGGGTGGCCAACATTCTGAATGATTACTTCACACAGATGACGGAGATCATTTTTCAGAATGACGGCACTCTCGATAAGTACATCGGGGATGCAATCATGGCGATTTTCGGAGCGCCCTTCCTCCAGCCGGATCACGCGATACGGGCCGTTCGGACGGCGTTGCAGATGTTGCGGAAGCTGGATTCTATCAATAGCAAGCGAGGGGATGGCTTGGTCATCCAAGTCCGTGTGGGGATTAACAGTGGAAGAGTCGTCGCGGGAGATGTGGGGTCACCTGAGCGGATGGAATATACCGTCCTCGGTGATACTGTCAACGTGGCATCCAGACTGGAATCCTCCGTTGCTGCGCCTGGCCAGATCATCGTTGGCCAGAACACGTATGAGCAGATTAAGGACAAGTTCAAAATTCGACTGATTGGCACGCCATCAATGCAAGGAATTTCCAAATCCATGCAAGTTTATGAGGTCATCGACAACCTTGAAACTGAAGCCTGAAATCCCGTTCCGGGATGCTATTTCTCAACGGTTCGATTCAAAGATCCTGTATTCTCTGTTGGCCATCCTGACGGTAATCGCGACAGTGCCACTTCTCCTTTATGGATGGAAGTCGATTGAGCTCAATCGGGATACTCTCCAGACGAACCTTCGGGAATTCCAATTGAATCTGGCTCGGTCGATCTCCAATGAAGTCTCCCTCTACGTCGATTCGATTCAGAACCAGGTCGCGCTGTTCGCCCGGGTCATGGAGATTGGAGGCGCCGCCAGTGATTTTAATAGTTCCTTCCGGGACCTCCGAAAAGGTGAAGGAGGCCTGGCGAAACTGATCTCCGATGGAGGCAACTTCTATTCTGTCCGGGTCTACGATGCCACGGGCAAGTGGACCGAAGCTGGTTATTCGATTGAAGATCGAAATATCAATGCCGATTTGAATGATGCGTTTTTCGTTTCCATTGGAGGGCGTCCATATACATCACAACGTCCACTCTTCTCGATGACGCTTCAGGAGCCCGTCCTGATCGTGGCCTATCCAATTTACTGGAAAGGTGCCGTCACTGGCGTGGCTTCTGCAGTCGCTTCATTTGATCAGATCCAGAGATCGCTAGTCGAGAAGAGCCGTGAAGGCATCACGGCCTATCTGGTTGACAGGGGAGGGATCGTCTTTGCGCACCCCGATCGTTCCAAGTTGATTGCACAGTACTCAATTGCCGAAACTCGCATCTTTAAGGAAATGAAGTCCGCTCACGGTGTCGCCGCTGCGACGATTCCTTTCCAGGAAACGACGCCGAAAGGCGAGGTTTCCTACGTTGCGACATTCGATTGGGTGCCTCGACTCAATTGGGGAGTTGTGGTGCAGGTGGAGGAGCGAAGGGTTTTTTATTCTGTCGATCAAATGCGCAGGAATACGGTCCAATGGGGCCTCATCGCCCTCGCGGCCGCTCTAGGCGGAGGTGTTTTCTTCGCCAAACGGCTCTCGATGCCGATACAGCAGGTCGCGATCGGTGCGAAGGCGCTGGCCAATAAGGATTTTTCCCACAAGATTGTTGTTCGAAGTCGGAATGAAATCGGGCAGCTCGCCGAAACCTTCAACATCATGACCGAGGAAATCCATACATACATCGAACGGTTGAAGGATGCGGCGGAAGAAAACAACCAGCTCTTCCTTGGATCGATCCGCATGCTCGCGGCTGCCATCGATGAAAAGGATCCTTATACGCACGGCCATTCCGAACGTGTCGCTCATTATTCGACGGCCATCGCCGGTCACATGGGAATGAACCATGAAGAATGCGAAAAGGTTGGCATCACGGCGCTCCTCCACGATGTCGGCAAAATCGGCATCAAGGACAACGTTCTCCGGAAGCCGGATGTGCTGACGAGTGAGGAGTTTGAAATGATGAAGGAACACCCCAAAAAAGGCGCTACGATTATGAGCCCAGTCCGGCAGCTTAAGGATATCATTCCCGGAATTCAGCATCATCATGAAAACTACGACGGAAGCGGTTATCCCGATCACTTGAAGGGCGAAGAGATTCCAATTGTCGCACGTGTGATTGCCGTTGCTGATGTTTTCGATGCGATGACAACCGAGCGCCCTTACCAGAGGGCCATGGATGCAGAGTATGCTCTGGGAAAAATCGCCGCCGGCATCGGGAAACGCTTTGATGGGCGCGTCGTCAACGCTCTGGAGAAGGCTCTGAAAAGCCGAGACATCAAACTGGAGCCGGTTCCGTTGACAGCCATTCCCAGGGCCATGTGAGCAGTCGATTTGTCGTATGAAGGCACATTTTGTCTTGGGATGCAATGGGCCGGACAACGCTTATGCGCGCTTTCTGCGATAATGCTTAAAGCAGAGAGTTGCCGGCCGTGGCTTGTCATCGGCCATTCCGGCTCATCGGAAAAAATATTCGACGCGTCACCGTCATCTTCGTCAGAGGAGGTCGTCAATGAAGAAAGTGCTGTGTCTGATGCTGTTGTTGACCCTGGTCGCATGTGGCGGTGGCAAAAAGCCGCCTGAAAATCTGGCTCAGGCCCAACAGGACGATCCGAACTATAACTATCGGTTGGGTGTCCTTCAGCTCAACCAAGGAAACGTGCCTTCAGCCATCCTCGCTTTGCAGAAATGCGTCGCTGTGAGCCCAAACAATGCAGAGGCTTGGAATGCACTGGGGCTCGCGCATTTCATGGGCCGGCAGTACAAGGATGCCACTACGGCATTCGGGAAGGCCTTGGAATTGAATCCTTCCTTTACGGACGTCCACAACAATCTCGGGAATGTCTTCAATGAGATGGCGATCTACGATAAGGCGAAAGCTGAATACAACAAGGTTCTCGAGGATCTGACATATCCCAAACCGGAAGCCGCTTATTTCAATCTTGCATTGATCGCCTATGTCGAGAAAGACAGTCCGACCGCATTGAAATACTGTCGTCTGGCTGTCAGCATGAATCCGGGTTTCTCGCGGGTCTATAACATGATGGGCCGCATCTCAGAAGATCAGAATGACATGCCGGGGGCGATATCCAATTACAGAGTTGGACTCATCGTTGATCCGGATGGGCTCGAGCTCAATTTCAGCCTTGCGGTGGCGCTTTATAAAGTGAAGAAGTACGACGAAGCACGGGAAAGGTTTGAAAAAGTCCTGTTGATCGGCCCAACAAGCAGCCAGGCGCGGCAGGCGCTCGCCTATATGCAGACAATGAAGGAAGGCAGGCCCTGAGTGATTATCCATTTGGCACGCCACAGACGGATTGGCTGCGATCTATGTTCTGGCCGGCGAGTTCAGGGATCCTGACGTTCCGGTGTCTTTCGAATTCTTTTTGAATGGACTTCTGCAAAACGTCGATGGGACTCTTTCGGCCGGCATTTATGATTCTGAGGGCGAAGTCGTCCAGCTTAACAGGCGAGAAGGGGAGGATCTTCATCGCCTGCGACTTGTTGGTGCCTATGAGTCCATATTTCATCGGCGACTTCTCTCCTTGCTCGCCTTATCGATCTGCGGCGCCCCCAATTTTCATGTGTCGCAATACAGTGGCGGAGTCGTCGTTACAATGCCTCTCATCGAAGGGTATTTCCTTTATCTCTATTGCGAACCGGGGTGCAATATCGGGCAGGCGATCAATCGGCTGCGTTTGGCTCGCCCTCATATCATTACTGAAATGTAAAGCGGAAGTATCCTGGAGCATGCACAGACTTTGAACACGCCGACCCTCATTCTGGCGCCGCAGCGTAGGCTTCGAACTTCTCTCGCTGCCTGGAGCCCTATATCCATGTCAACACATGATCGCCACTTTTTTTGACAATCCGTGATTCGGGTCGTACGATTTATGCGAGTCAAGACCATCTCGAAAGAATTTCATGGACGGGTTTCTGGATTGGTGATGGGAGCCATGATCTCAGATAAGGATCCAGATTGATACCAAGCAAGCAAACAATTCGAGCGGAAGTGGTTAGGCTGCATGGCCTGTCTACCATTCCACAGGCTAGCAGCCGGATTCTCATGGTTCTCATCGATGATCGTTCCAACGCCGAAGATCTTGCGGACGAATTGGCGAGGGATCAGGCCATCACGGCGAAGGTGTTGCGGCTTGTCAATTCAGCCTATTACGGTTTTTTTCGCCAGATATCCTCTGTAAAAGAAGCGGTGGCGATTCTCGGATACAATGAAATACGTCGCATCGTACTGACTGCTTCTGTGTATAACTCTTTCAGGAGGTTTAGAGGGAAGGTCATCGAACGGAAAATTTTCTGGGAGCATTCCCTCGCCTGTGCTGCTGCTGCTGAGATTTTAAATCGCGAGAGCGGCGCGGAATTGCCGGCAGCTTATTTTGCAGGGCTTTTACATGATATTGGCAAACTGGTGCTGGACGAATTTTTCTCGAAGGCATTCGAAGCGGCACTGATCGTGAGCCTCGAAAAGCAGATCCCGCTCCATCGTGCCGAGCGTGAAGTGCTTGAGACAGATCATGCTGAAGTAGGCTTCTGGCTGGCGGAACGTTGGAATCTGCCGTCTGTCCTGTTCAATTCGATTCGTTTCCACCATGCCCCCAAGGAATGTCAGGACCTTCCTTCATGTCCAATAGTGAATCTCATTTCAGTTGCCAATGATCTCGCGAAGGTATTGCATATGGCTGAAGACGACCTGATGCCGTTGGAAGCCAGTCCGGATGCCGGGCCGTTCACATCGCACGTGCTGGAATCGGCGAGAAAGGAGCTGTTGCAAAAAGGACCATCCATTTTCAATCTGTACGACAGTGTGACAGAATAGGTTTTCAATGAAATCAAAGGGGCTTTCTCAGCCGGAGGTTATGCTGATCGTTAGACTGCGGCAGCTCCGCGAAGGAGTTTCCAATCAGCAGGCTGTCTCCGAGCTCCTCCCTCTCCTCGACGCTCTTATCGAGGATTATGCTGTCGAACAGGAGCAATCCACGGTTCGCCGGAAGGAGAATCAGCTCCTTCGAGAGGCCCTCGGGGAATCGGAGGTCAAGCTACACGAGAAAATCGAGGAGATTTCATTACTGCGCCTCATCGCTGATATGGAAACCCTTATGATAGGGGCCCAGGATCCGTTTGAAACAATTTTATCGCAGGTGGTTAATCTCACAGGGGCCGAGAACGGTTCCATCATGATTCATGATCAGACCACAGGCACTGTCATGCTCAAATGCGCCGGCGGCATACGAAAGCATTTCCGGTCCAAGCCTCTCTCATTCAAGCTCGGGCAGGGGATCGCAGGGCGGGTTGTTCAGGAGGGCAAAGCGATGCTCATCGGGGACGTCCTTGATGAACCATCCTTCGAACCCATGGATGCACGAGGGCCCATGGTTCGTTCGCTTTTCTGCCTGCCGCTCAAGGTTGACAAAGAGGTTTTAGGCGTCATTAACATTTCGCACTCTCTCCCGTTCGCCTTCACGCTCAACACCCACCGTGTCATGCACATCATCAGCCAATATCTGGCGATGGCCCTCCGCAGCGCCGATCTCCTTGAACGGCAACGCAACTACCTGCGGATGATCGAGGCTTCCGAAACCCGTTATCGGACGCTTGTCGAAAGCGTCAACGACGGGTTTTTCATCCTGGACGCTCATGGTTGTGCGCGGCTGGTCAACCAACAATTCTGTCGAATTGTCGGATACACACGGGAAGAGATATTGGCCATGGAGTCCTGGCGTCCTCTTGTTCTGCCATCGGACTGGGAGAGGGTATCGGGCATTTTCCAGGAATATGCATTACCCGGATCTGATCTCGAACACAGCTTTGAATTCATGATGTGTGCACGGGATAATCGCGAAGTGCCGGTCCATGTGCGGTGCCGTCTGGCCAGGATGGAATCGGGACCATGTTGCGTTGGTGTCGTCCGAGACATGACAGAATACCGGGCACTTCAAAGCCAGCTCTTGCATTCGGAGAAGCTGGCGAGTCTCGGGACACTGCTGACCGGCATTACACATGAATTGAATAATAAACTGACACCGATCCTCGGCTACTCACAACTCCTTCAGCAGGAGGGGCGAGTGCCTGACAAGGTGATGACGCACGTCAAAGCGATTGAATCGTGTGCGACAGGGGCCAAAGCCATTGTTGATTCTCTCCTCGGGTTCACTCGTCGGTCTTCGTTGAGTCGGGAGCCTGTGCGCATCGGAGAGCTAGTCCACGAGGTGTTGTTGCTGGTCCGCCCAACACTCGATCACTGCAATATTCGTGTTGATCTCTTTCTTGAGGGGGCTCAGAGTCAGACTGTGGGTTCGCCCCACCAGCTCGAACAGGTCCTTCTCAACATCATTAACAATGCGATCCAGGCGATGGAGCCGCAGGGCGGAGGGATTCTGACCATCACCAGCGGCAGCTCACTTGATGTTGTCTGGGTCTCCATCGCAGACAGCGGGCCCGGAATTCCAGATGAAATCCTGCCCCATATCTTCGATCCTTTCTTCACTACCAAAGCGGAGCGAAAAGGCACCGGCCTTGGGCTGAGCGTCAGCTATGGCATCATCAAGGCTCATGGGGGAGAATTGCGTGTGCAGACCGCTCCTGGTCAGGGTGCTCGATTCATCGTGGAATTGCCGATCATGGATGCCGTAGATGAACAACCGGTCACTCACAAGCAGCCGACTCCATCGGCGAAGCAACGGCGACGAATACTGGTTGTCGATGATGAAGAGCTGATTGGAGAAGTGATCGCCGAGATGCTCAGCGATCATGACGTCCGGGTGGTTCACGATGGTCGCGCTGCTCAACTGGTGCTGGAAAAGAATGATTTCGATATCATGCTGCTCGACATGAGGATGCCTTTTGTTGACGGCCCGGGGCTCTATCGTTGGATTTGTTCCAGGGATCCATCCCAGGCATCACGCGTTATTTTCACGACCGGTGACACATACGATCCCGAAACAGAGCGGTTTTTATCCTCCGTCGGAAGATTCTGTCTGTCGAAGCCTTTCACAGTCGATGAATTGAGGTCGGCGGTCGCCGAGCATCTGGAACGGCTCATCTAGCATCGATCACTTCCTGGCGAGCTGCAGATATTTTCCGGCCGAGATTGCCGGCATTGACCAGTGGACATTCCTCTTTGGAGACGCTAAAATCGCTCACCGATGGCACAAGAAAGAAAACCAAAAAGCTACGGGCTGGTTGTACGCTCCATCATGGGGCGCTATCCGCTCAATTGTATCCTCTCTTGGGAAGAGGATCGTGTTGAGAAGACGCTGCGTGATGTCGCCTCATCACTCCCCAATCAGAATTTCCGCTTCATCACATGGTCCGTGACCACAGGGATGATCGAAGATGGCGCGGTCATTTCCGATGTGATCGACCCTCTGGCCGTCCTTGACGCAATCATCCAGATCCAGGATCCGGCCTTCTTTCTGCTGAAGGATTTTCATCCTTATCTGAAGGAGCGGCATGATGTCGTCCGCAAGTTGCGAGATGTTTATTTTGCATTTCGCAACAAACCGCGATTTGTCTTCCTTCTGTCACCCATTCTGGTGCTTCCTGTGGAAATGAAGAAGGAGATTGAAGTCATCGATTTCGAACTTCCTTCCTTTGATGAGCTCCTCGGGCTTTTCGAATCCATCGTCAGGGCCTTCGAAAAGCGAGGCGGCACGGTGGCACTCGATGAGGCCAGCTATCGCTCATTCATCCTGGCTCTCCAGGGGTTGACGATCAGCGAGGCCACGCATGCTCTGACGAAGCTTCTGAGCGGAAAGAAAATACTCGAACCGTCTATGGCTGACGTCCTGCACGAAGAAAAACGGCAGATCACTCTGAAAGAAGGAATTCTCGAGTACGTCCCGCATGTCGTCAGCATGGATGACATCGGAGGCCTCGATGTCATCAAAGACTGGCTGGTGCGTCGCAGTGATGCGCTCGGAGAAGAGGCCGCTGCTTATGGACTCGCTGCCCCGAAGGGCGTGCTTGTTATGGGCGTGACAGGCTGCGGGAAAAGTCTTTGTGTCAAGGCCATCGCCAATCTGTGGAACCTGCCGCTCTTCCGGCTCGATATGAATAATCTGTATGCTGGTATGGCCGGCGTGCCAGAGGAAGTTTTTCAGCGCGCGCTCAAAATAATGGACTCGGTGGCTCCGGCGATTCTCTGGATCGATGAGATCGAAAGCGGAATCTCCGACAAGACCGGCGAGGGAGCCGCTTCGCGCATTCTCGGCTACTTTCTAACGTGGATGCAGGAGCATAGTTCAAAAGTCTTTGTCGCCGCTACTGCTAACCGGATCGATCTTTTGCCCGCTGAAGTTCTTCGCCGAGGACGTTTTGACCAGATTTTTTTCATCGACCTTCCGATTCCAGAGGAACGTGAGCAGATCTTCCGGGTCCATCTCCGGCGCGCGACTCAGATCGAAGCGATGTCAAAGTTTCACTTATCTCAACTATCGAAGGCGACGAAAGCGTGGAGTGGCGCCGAGATCGAACAGGCTGTCCTTTCCGCCATGTTTGATGCCTTTTCCGAACGCCGGCCGGTGGCAGTCGATGATCTCTACCGATCGATCAGTCGCACCGTACCGCTCGCGACAACGATGGCTGAACAGATCAAGAAACTTCGTAGTTGGGCGCACGACAGGGCGGTTCGCGCATCAAGTGCGCCTGCAATGCCTGAATAAATCCATTGAAACGCACGCGCTTCCGGCGCTTCAGTGACGCGACCATGATGACCATAGGGGCGACCTTGTTGACAAAATCCAATATCAACCGAAGTGGCACAGCCTTGATTCTCGCCCTGGGTGCTCGACCGTTCAATCGAGGCGTTGAGGATCCAGGTTCATATCTTGGTCAATTCGGAGCTGGATGCGGATAGCTTAACGGAAGGGGCATGTCATGGGACTTTTTACCAAAAAAATCAAATCCAAAATACCGGCGGAACAATTGCCGGCCCTGCTGGAAGTTCATCGTGAGAAGAGTGAATTCTATCTTCAGGCGATTCGAGCATTCCTCTTTTTCCTGAAGGAATTTTCCTTTGACCTGATGGAAATTGACGCGGTCGGCTTCAAGAGCCTCTTGGATACTCTTTCGAAGAGTTTTGCCACTGAAGACTCAACTCAAAAAATCCGGCGAGTTTTCGAGGGCAGCAAGGAGTCGATTCTATCGTATATCGGCCGCGAAAAGGTCTATTTTCAGGATCGCGAAACTGAACTGCGCAATATCATTGAACTGCTCGGGAAGAGTATGACTGAACTTGCTGGAGAAAACGAAGTCTTCAACACGCAGGTTTATGAGCGGAACCTCAGGATGGAAAAACTGACGTTCCTGGATGATATTCGTAAGATCAAAGAAACCCTGAAAAGTGAGGTCGATCAGATGAAACGAGTCGTCCAGGAGAAGCAGGCACGGGACGCGCAACATCTGGAAATGCTCTCGCGCGAAGTCAAGCTCTTGCGATCCGATCTGGAAAAAGCCAAAGATGCTTCTCAAACTGATGGCTTAACGGGCGCCTACAACCGGTTGGCATTCGACTCATATATCAGGAAACTCGTCGAGCGTAATAGTGTCTCCTGGGATCCGTTTTCGATTCTCATGTGCGATATCGACAATTTTAAAAAGATCAATGATACATATGGGCATCCAGTTGGTGACCGAGTGCTGATTGCTCTCATTCAAAAGTGCAAGGTGATGTTCCGCCGAGATGATTTCGTCGCTCGCTATGGCGGCGAAGAATTTGTTGTTGTCCTTCCGCGTGCACCTCTGCGCCAAGCCATGAAGAAAGCCCGCGCTCTCTGCAAAGCGGTTGCTGAAGGCCGATATATTTTCGACAATGCTCAACCCGATGCTAAGCTCACGTTTTCTGTGAGCATCGGAGCAAGCTTCCTTAGGAGAAATGACACCGCCGAAACACTGATCAATCGTGCCGACAAGGCTCTTTATCAGGCCAAGCACTCGGGGAAGAATCGCGCTATCAGCGAGAAGGAAGTGGCCTGACTCCATCCGACCGTCGTCGGATCCCTCGAAGGAGCATGATAAGGCAGGTTATATGGATGTGATACTGCAGATCAAGGAAATCGCGAAACGCCTCGATGCCCGTCAAGGCGAGATGGTTCATCTGCTGACGCGTCTTGTGGAAATGGAATCCCCTTCCGATGACTTCACTTCCGTGAACGCATTCGCGGAAGTGCTCCTCCGAGAGATGAGGCAGTTGGGATTCGATGCGATTCGCCGAGCGGTTCCGCGAAGTCCCGATCTGGTGGAATGTTATCACGGCCGTGGCAACAAATCCGTGATGCTGCTCGGCCATATGGATACGGTCTGGCCTATCGGCACACTCTTGAAAAGGCCGGTGCGGGTCGATGGCGATAGGCTCTACGGGCCCGGTTGCTTTGACATGAAAGCCGGAATCGTGGTGGCTCTTTATGCGGCACATGTCCTGGGCGAGAGATGCCCCCGCATCCATTTCTTCATGACATCGCAGGAAGAGGTGAGCGGCGAGCCATATCGCGCGATTCTGGAAGAACGCGCGCGCAAGGCCTCGGCGGTCATCTGCCTGGAACCAGCCTGGCCTGGCGGAGCGGTTAAGACGGAACGCAAGGGCGCAGGACACATCAAGATGACAGCGCACGGTCGATCAGCTCATGCCGGCTCCGAGCCCGAGCGGGGCGTTAACGCAATTGTGGAAATCGCGAACCAGGTTATACGGCTACGCGAGCTTCAACGAGAATTGAAAAACGGCGTCACCATGGTGACCGGGCTGATCCGCGGTGGGACGAGAAGGAATGTTGTGCCTGATTTCGCCGAGATTGATGTCGATCTTCGCTTCAAACGCATGATTGACGGGGAGGATACTGTGAGGCGAGTGAAAGCATTCAAGCCGTTTCTCCCTGAAGCAACACTCGATGTAGAAGCGGGCATCTCGGTTCCACCGCTGGAGAGGTCATCGGGCGTGCAAACACTCTTCGCACTCGCATCGCGAGTGGAGGAGGCTCTCGGACGAAAACTTCGCGAAGTCTCCACTGGTGGGGTCAGTGAAGCCAACTATGTCGCGGCGTGCGGTGTTCCGGTTATCGATGGATTTGGAGCCGATGGTGACGGCGCTCACGCCGAGAATGAACATGTTCTTCTCGCGTCTCTGCCTCAGCGAGCAGCTCTTCTCGCAGGGACACTGCTCCTGCAAGCGCAGGAACATTCGAAAAGCATTTGATATCAACCCTCATGACACCAAGGCAATGGCAGTGAAGGGTGCCCTGGAGGCTTTATCAGCTTGCGCCTTCTCCGCCGGAAATTCTTCCTTATTCACCATGTCCCCAGCGCGCTCATTAAAGAACCCTCATTCAATTAGCATTGAGCAGAAGTTGTCGGCAAGAGAGCGCCACGACATTCATCGGGCGACTTATCTTCCTCTGATGGATGTGGGCGGTCTCATCCAATAAAAATAAATATTGACGCGCGAATCCGTATTTGGCTAAAGTGACGAAGTATATTTTTTCGACAGAGGTAGTGATTTTGGAATTGGAATATCTCACGAGGAGAGCCAAAGAGGTGTCATGACGCTGAGAAATTTTCTCCTGTTCCTTCTTGTCCCGGCGACAGCGTTCCCTTCACCGAAATCCTTGACGAGCCACTACAAACAGCCATTGCCACATAGGCGCCGTAGCACCCCTTCAATCCATCGCCGATCCAGTGCGCCGCCCGATGTCGTCTATTCACGGAATGCCATTGTTTTGGATCCGTTGAGCGGTGAGGTGCTCTATGCGAAGGATCCCTCCCAATCCGTTTCCATTGCCAGTATCACCAAGCTGATGACGGCGATAGTGTTCCTCGCGCAAAAGCCGGAACTCAATCGGGTGGTCGATGTGACCTTCGCCGAGATCGATGGCGGCTATAGCACTCAATTGCGTCATCATGAACGGCTTTCCCTTGGAGATCTTCTCCACATGAGCCTGATGTGCTCGGACAATGTTGCGACACGCGTTCTTGTCCGTGAATCGGGGCTCACCCTGGACGACTTCATCAGCCAGATGAATCGAATGGCCATGATCCTGGAAATGTCAGGCACGCATTTTACCGAAATTACCGGCTTGGATGTCTGCAACGTTTCGACCGCCTCCGACATCGCTCGACTCCTCCTCGCGACTTCCCGTGTCCAACTCATCACTGACATTACATCCACGCTCACCTATGAATTCCGGAGCAACACTCGCTATCACCATATCAACAACACCGATCGCCTGCTCTACAGCCAATATCAGATCCTGGCCGGCAAGACAGGCTTCAATCGAAGCGCCAAATATTGCTTCGCGACGTGGCTCAGGACCAAAGGACACGATCTGATCGCCGTCGTATTGGGTGCGCCCACGAATGCGACGCGTTTCGCCGATATCGTTCGCCTTGTGCAACGGACCCTAACGGCGAAAATCTCATCTTCCAAGAAAGAGATCATACCTCTGCCAGCCTTATGAAAGGCTCTTTGGAATTATGCCGGCGACCGAGCAAGAAGAACAGGAGCGCCGCGCACCTGACACCCGGCACATATTATCGAACTGGGGGTCTGCATGAGGCCGGTGGACAGGCTCTACCATGTTCTCCGGTAGCACCCGATCGCCCTTCCATCGCTCACCCGAAAGCATTCCGCAAAATGCATCATCATTAGAACGCCATGCATTTCTATTTCATTTTTCCAAGGTTCAAGCTTCTTTCCGGGGCTGAACGGCTTGTTCTTCGTCTTGGGACTCAGTTGGCTGTCATGGAGCATTGCGTCACTGTGCTCTGCCATCAGATGCACTCGAGTTGCCGGCCATTAGTTGCCCAATCCTCCGGTCTTGACATTATTGAAACCGGCCGCACTCTGGATCGATTTTCCAATCGATATTTGAACGCTCCATTCGATTACTTCTCTTCTGTTTCGCTTCTCCATCACATCACCGATCCTGACGGTGTCTGCGTCTTTTTCGGGCCTTCTCTGCCGGCTCTTGTTTGGCTCCGCTACTTGAGCCGCCACAAGAACCGGTGTCTGTATTTTTGCTACGAACCCCCTCGTTTCATCTATCGAGACCGAGCTGAGATTCTCCGCAAGACCGGCTGGGCATCACTGTTCTTGCGCCCCGGCTTCGTTCTTTACAGTGTTCTCGATCGGGCCTTCGTCAAGGTACCAGAGAGGGTTTTGACGCAGGGATCTTTCGGCCGATCGGAGATTGAGAAGGTCTATGGCCGTGCAGCAACGATCATTCCGCATGGTTCTGATTTCGGTTACTCTGACCGACCACCGCGTGAATCTTTCACCGTCCTCACCGTTAATTACCTACACCCGCGCAAACGAATTGATCTTTTCGTGAGAACGGTACGGCGACTTCTTGATATGGGCCTCGCTGTACGAGGAGTTGTGGCCGGCGATGGCCCTGAACGTCGTGCCCTCGAAGAACTCACCTTGACGCTCGGCCTTACTGGATTCATCCGCTTCACCGGGTTCGTGGGAGATGCTCTGCTGCCCGCTCTGTATTTTGAGGCGGATGCCTATCTCCACACGGCAAAACTTGAAAGTTTTGGACTCTCGGTGCTGGACGCCCTTGCCAGCGGCTTGCCGGTGGTGAGCGTCAACGAAGGGGGTCCCACCGAGATGATCGTCGATCGTTCCATCGGGTATCTGGCACCTGCTTTGCCTGATGATCTGGCAGAGCGGCTTCTCATCTTGGCCGGTGATCCATCGCTCAGGAGCACGATGGGTCGAGCAGCATCTGCCGCTGTTCGGGAAAGATATACATGGAAAGCTGGAGCCGAGGCTCTGGTTGAGTCTGTGACATCGCTCAGGGTTTGACAGATAGAGATACTGTTTTCTATAATTCGCTGGTTTGTATGGAGGAAAAGATGAAAAAGCATGTGAGCATCGTATTGGTTGCTGTATTTCTGATGTTCGTGACAATCGGCTGCGGGAAGCCGCCTAAGGAGGAACTGGCCAGAGTCGAGCAAGCCATGCAGGATGCAAGGACTGCACTGGTTGACAAGTACACTCCAAAAAAATTCAAGGAATGCGAGAAGATACTGGCTGATGCCAAAGCGCAGATTGAAGCGAAGAAGTATGAAGAATCGAAAAACATGCTTCTGCAAGTTGAGAAAGGGCTCAGCAATTTGAAGGTCCAGGCTGAGAAGGCGCATGAAAAAATGATGCTGGATGCTCAGCAGGAATATCCAAAGCTGCAGGGCGAGATCGCGGATGCACGAACAATCTTGTCCAAGCAGAAGCTAACCGCTGAAGCGAAAAAAGCGGCCGATGAGTCTCTGGCTAATATTGATCAGCTCTGCACTGATATCAAGAAATTCATGGATGCCGACCAGTATTGGGAGGTCAAGCCTCGGATTAACCAGATTCGCAATAAAATTGCAGTGTTAACCGGCCAAGAAGTGAAAACACCCGAGAAGAAGGCGACAGACGGCAAGAACGCTTCGAAGAATTCCCCTCCGGATAAAAAGGCCAAAGCCGGTCACAAAAAGGCCAATAAGGGCATATAGAGCTCAATCCGGGCCATATCACCCAAGCGCGCTGGAAGTGTCTGTGAACGAGGGCACGACTGGGAGGGGAAGCTATGTTTCTCCCGCTGCTGAGCGCAGGGGGTGGAGCTATGATAGGGTCGGAGAGATAGAGAGCAGGAAAAGAGCCCTAAATGCGGCCCTTTTCCCGCTGCCGGGTTATCTCACTAATCGTAGTATTCGTTCCCGAGGTGAGTGATGAGATCTTCGCCCCGCATGTAGCGGAGTGTATTCTTCAGCTTCATGAGCTGAATGAAGAGATCGTGTTCGGGGTAGAGATCCGGCGCAGTCATCGGGCTCTTCCAGTAAAATGAGAGCCACTCCTGGATCCCTCCCATGCCTGCTCGTCTAGCCAGGTCGATGAAAAGTGCCAGGTCGAGGACGATGGGGGCTGCGAGGATGGAATCTCGGCAGAGAAAATCGACTTTGATCTGCATCGGGTAGCCAAGCCATCCCTTGATATCGATATTGTCCCAGCCCTCCTTGTTGTCGCCGCGAGGCGGGTAGTAGTTGATCCTGACGACATGGTGGAACCCGCGGTAAAGATCCGGATAGAGGTGGGGTTGAAGGATATGCTCGAGAACCCCCAGCTTTGAGACCTCTTTTGTCCTAAATGATTCGGGATCGTCGAGGACTTCGCCATCTCGGTTTCCAAGAATATTCGTGGAATACCAGCCATCGAGTCCAAGGAGCCGTGCTTTCAGGCCCGGTGCCAGAATTGTTTTCATGAGAGTCTGGCCGGTTTTAAAATCCTTGCCGGAGATCGGCATTTGCTGTTTCCGTGCGAGTTCCTGAAGCGCCAACGTGTCAAGTGTCAGGTTCGGCGCTCCATTGGCATATGGAATTCCGGCCTTGACGCATGCATAAGCATAGATCTGCGAGGGAGCGATATCGGAGTCGTTCTCGCGCAAGCCTTTTTCAAATTTTTCCAATGACGAATGCACATCGGAGGGTTTTCGATAGATTTCCGTTGAACCGCACCAGACGGCCACCATCCGGTCCAGGTTATTTTCCTTCTTGAATCGAGCGATATCATCCGCAAGCTGTTCAGCAAGGTCGGCTTTGGATGATCCTTTTTTTACATGTTCGCCATGCAGCTTCTTGACCCATTTGTTCTCGAAGACAGCCTTCCAAGGCTTGATTTTTTCGAGTTCCTCACGGATTGGTTCCAAATGATCCTGTGTCAAAACACCGGCTTTTTTTGCTGCGACATAGGCGTTGTCCTCGAATATATCCCATCCCCCGAACACGAGATCATCAAGAGATGCCAGCGGCACAAATTCCTTGATCTTTGGATTATTGTTATCAGTGCGTTTGCCCAGACGAATTGCGCCCATCTGAGTGAGCGATCCAATGGGCTTGGCCAGTCCCTGGCGGATGTTCATAACTCCGGCGATAAAAGTCGTCGCCACTGCGCCCATGCCTGGCATCAGAACCCCTAGCTTGCCATTCGCAGGCTGTATCTCAACGCCTTTCTTTAAACCCATTTGCCATTCCTTTCATGTAATATAAAAAAATACTGAGGACTTTCCCCACATCAAAATAGGCTTCGGCGGACTTGCTTGTCAAGAGGCATGTTCAATGCTTCTGTTGAGCATCCGCCGGAGCATTCGCATGAGTCAATTGCAGGACAATGTCGATAGGGACAGAAGCCGGAGGGAGGCAGCGACGCGAGTCGCAGGCTTGGTAGCGTAATGATCCCTTGAGCGTGAGATTCCCGGTGGTCAGTTTCGAGTTGACGGTGATCGGCAGATCAATAGAGAACCTTCCGCTATATGTCGAGAGCTCTTGATCAGCCCCCTGTAGTCGATGTGATTCGGCGATGGGGTAAACCGGTGAGCCGAAAATGATGCCATCTGGAGCAGCGAGATCCAGCTTCGTTGGAATCAGGTATTCATCGCTCGGCGGGTTGGCCTGAACATGATAGCCATCCTTGACGGTGGCTATGATTTGGACATGAACCGTGGTGCCTGCTTCTGCCTCGATCGGCGCCATAGGGCTGATCGAAACAACAGCGGGCTTATCGACGGCGAGTGCCGCAAACCCCAAGAACAAGAGTGCGAAAATTTCAAGAAGCATGGACCATCCTTGAATCGGTATCCTCCTGATGAGGGGCGTTCGGCAGCCACCCCATGGGAATCCCGATATTTGTTGTGTGCACTGAAACCGTGTGAACGCCTCTTATCAGCTGATAGGTTCGAGACGGGCCGTAAAGTGGCGAAGTACTGCGGATTGAGAAACAATCCGCATGCCCTTGATCTGTTTCCGCTTCCGGTAGAGTTCCTTGATAGCATCAGCGACATAGAGGATGTGATCATTGGTGTAAACACGTCGCGGGATTGCGAGGCGTACGAGTTCGAGACGTGGGGATTCATTTTGCTTACCAAACATGAGTGAGCCGACTTCCACGCTTCGAATCCCGGCTTCAAGGTAGAGGGCACAGACGATCGCCTGCCCCGGGAATTGCGATGCCGGAATATCTGGGAGAAATCGGGTCGCATCAATATAAACGGCATGGCCCCCGGCCGGCCGGATGACAGGCACACCAGCCTCATGTAGATCATCACAAAGCAGCTTGACCTGCTCTGTGCGGAAAGCCAGATAGTCCTCATCGAGTGCTTCCCCGATGCCGGTAGCGAGGGCTTCCATATCGCGGCCCGACATGCCCCCATATGTGGGGAATCCCTCGTAGAGGATCAATTGCTGGCGAATTTTTTCTGCGACATTTCCATCACGCAGCGTCACAAATCCGCCCATGTTGACAAGGCCGTCCTTTTTGGCAGACATCGTCGCTCCATCGCCATAGCTGAACAGCTCGCGAGCGATCTCCAGCACACTGTGGTCTTTATAGCCGGCTTCCCGAGTCTTGATAAAGTAACAGTTCTCAGCATAACGCGCCGCATCAAAAAACATCGGAACGCGGCGGTCCCGGCAAATCGCCGCTGCTTCGCGGACATTCTTCATCGAAACCGGTTGCCCGCCGGCGCTGTTGTTGGTGACAGTCATCATGACAAGCGGTATTTGTGCGCGTGAATGATCAATCAACTGCTCCAAGGCCCGGCAATCGATGTCTCCTTTGAAGGGAAGCTCCAGGGCTGTGTCGTAGGCCGCGTCGATGGCAAGATCTCGAGCTTCTGCTTGCCGGTTTTCTACGTGTGCCCGCGTCGTATCGAAGTGAATATTGCTGGGCACAATCTGGCCCGGTTTCACCATCACGGAGAAAAGGATGTGTTCAGCCGCGCGACCTTGATGCGCGGGAATGAAATGTTCATAGCCAAAAATGCTCCGGACCGCGTCTTTCAGCCTGAAAAAGCTCCGAGCTCCGGCGTATGATTCGTCCCCACGCATGATGGACGCCCATTGTGAATCAGACATGCTGCCGGTTCCGCTATCGGTGAGGAGGTCGATATAAACGCTGGTGGCCGGGATTTGGAAGAGGTTATACCCCGCCTCACGTACCTCGCGTTCTCGTTCATCGCGTGCAATAAGCCGGATCGGCTCAACCATCTTGATCTTGAACGGTTCGACAGGTCTCACTTATTGCCTCCGGCCGGTGTTTTGATGGCGCTGATTTCTCGAAGACGCCCTGCTGCTTTGGAGCTGTATTCTCCAGGTTTGCCTTCTGTGAGCTTTTGATAATATGGAATAGCATCGTCCTTCTTCCCCATTTTAAGGAGCGATTCGCCGATGTAATAATAAGCAGCATCCATTTGAGAAAAGCCGGGATAATCGACGATGAGTTTCTTGAGTCTCGTCTGAGCGGCATCGTATGATTTTCGCTTTAAATAAAAGGTTCCGACGCCAAGCTCGTGAGCGGCGAGACGATTTCGGCATTCCTGAATCTTCTCTTTGGCCTGATCGGCGTATTCGCTTGCAGGGTATTCGGAAACGACCTTCTGAAAGGCCTTAAGTGCCTCCTGCGTATTTTCCTGATCACGGCTGGGGATTCTCAAATGCTGGAATTTCAGCATGCCTACCTGGAACTGCGAGTATGCGGCTAATTCGCTGAATGGGTACAGCGAAATGAACGCCATGTATTCAACTTCCGCCTGTGCTCGATGAGCTTCATCATCCTGTTTGTAGTAGCTGTCGGCGATGGCGATGCGGGAACGAGGTGTCAGCGAGCTCTGAGGGTATGCATCCACGAGCTGCTGAAGCAGGGTCCGTGCTTTGTCCCAATCCTCTTTTGCCATTGCTGCCGTGCCCTGATCATAGAGCGCCTGATCGCCGGGCAGGTTTTCGGGCGTTGATGATGGCTTCGGATTACCTCCGCACGCCACCAAGAGACATAATACGATTGTCACACACCATAAACTTCGCAAATCCATCTGTACTCCTCTGCAAGACCATCTCTCAACTCGGTTGCTGGCGCGAAACGCAAGTCTGCACGTGCGCGCGCCGTGTCTGCCCATGTATGCCGGACATCTCCTTTGACTTTATCATACCGCTTCAATTGAACCCTCTTGCCTGAAATCTGCGAGATCGTTTCGATGACTTCCGAGATCGTGACTCGGTGCCCGCCTCCGATATTGTACACGCCTCCGGGGGCTCCTGTCTCACCGGCCGCACGAGTGGCTGAAATGACGTCCGCCACGAAGGTGAAATCGCGTGTCTGTGTTCCGTCGCCGAAGAGTGGGATTTCTTCGTCGAGCAATACGGCCTTGAGAAAACGATGAAATGCCATGTCGGGTCGTTGCTTTGGACCGTAGACGGTGAAATAGCGCAACGACACAGTCGGGACTCCGTAGTTGACGTGATACAGACGCGCCAGGTGCTCTCCGGCAAGCTTCGATACGCCGTACGGCGATAGCGGGCAGATCGGATCCTCCTCGGATGATGGCAGCTTCTTCGTGTCGCCATAAACAGATGATGAGGAGGCGTAGACAAAACGATGCAGTTTCGAGCCGACGGCGGCATCCAGCAGTTTCTGCGTCGCTAGAATATTGTTCATCGTATATATTTCGAATTCACGCCCCCAGCTGGCACGGACGCCGGGTTGTGCCGCCAGGTGAAAGACAACATCGGCCGTTTGCAGCAATGAATGGAGATCCAGATCTTGAACAGGACGCTCAAGAAAATGGAAGTTCTCCGCTGTCAGAAGCGGTTTCAGATTTCTTTCTTTGAAGGATCGAGGGTAGTAATCGGTAAAACAATCCACTCCAGTGACAGCATGCCCGTCTTTGAGGAGCGAGTGTGATAAGTGACTGCCGATGAAGCCGGCAACACCCGTGACCAGCGCTTTCATATTCGACCTGATTTCATGATGATGTCCTTGAATGTGCGCACTGAAGCGCGCGGATCGGCCGCGCCAAAAACTGAGTTGCCTGCAATGAGAATATCCGTGCCGGCCAAGATGAGCTCAGCGGCGTTGTCATGCCCAACACCTCCATCAACGGATATCAGGATCTGCAGGGAGCGAGCCGTTATCATTGATTTCAGTTTTGATATCTTGGCGAGGGTCGATGGGATAAATTTCTGTCCGCCGAAGCCGGGGTTGACTGACATGACCAGAATGAAATCGAGCTCATGGAGAATCTCATCAAGCAGGCAGATGGGGGTCGATGGATTGAGCGCGACTCCGGCTTTGATCTTATGCGATTTGATAACCTGGATGGTGCGATCGAGGTGGTTGCACGTTTCCAAATGAACGGAGAGCCCATCAGCGCCTGCCTGTGCAAAGGCATCGATGTACTCATCCGGCGTTTGGATCATGAGATGAACATCGAGAGGTAGCATGGTCGTTTTCCGGACAGCTTTGACGAGCACAGGGCCGAACGTGATATTGGGCACGTAATGCCCATCCATGACATCCAGGTGAATGATGTCTGCTCCAGATTCAGCGACCATTGTCACAGCGTCGGCTAAATGCGCGAAATCCGCCGAGAGGAGTGAAGGCGCCAACATCGGTTTCATTCGCGGCACACATCCAACGAAATTAAATTGTTCTGAAGAATCCGGTATCCGGCGAGAGGCATCTGTTTAATGATCGTGCCGGGTTTTACGCCGGGGTATTCCTGAGAACGAATGTCGCCGATTTGAAAGCCCATATCGCGAAGTTGTGGAGCCACTGCTTTGACATCCTTTCCGATTAAGTCGGGCATGACGTAGTATGGCGGATGTGGTCCCTGGCTGACAAGGATGTTAACGGTGGAGTCCCTCAATTCGGTGCCGTTTGGAGCCGGCTCCTGAGCCATGACCTCGCCGCTTCGGACGTCATCGGAAGGGCTCTGTGCCATGAGCCCGAGTTTCATACCTGCTTCGGTGAGAACCAAGGAAGCTGTCCGGGCGGATTTTTGGAGCAGATCCGGAACGGTCACTGTCTCTGAACCGCTGCTGACAATCACCCTGATTTTGCGGTTTTTCTTGATGGATGTGCCGGCAGGAGGATCTTGGCTGATAATTCGGTTCGGCGCCAGTCGTTCATCGGGCTGAGTGGCTGTCTTTGTCATATACAAACCGGCGTCCCCGAGAATTTTATATGACTCCTCGGTCGTTTTGCCGACGATATCAGGCACGCGAATGACTTCTCCCTTGATGAGGGCGTTCATCGTCAGCCATCCTGAGAAGATCGCTACGACGATCAGCCCGAAACACCAAGCCAGGAAAACACCTAACTTCTTCAACATGAACGCGTTTTATAGCATAACGGGCGGTGAGGTTCAAACGAGCGATGCTGTCTGATGTAATATCAGTCTGCCTTTGGAAAGGCATCGAGTGAAAGGCTGTATCCCTGGATCTTTTCGCACGTGCAAATTCTCTTTTCATTTTTTCCTTCAAATTATATTGGCTCCAATTCATCGACTCAATAGTTCTGGTGCCGCCATGTCCGAATCGTGCACTCGATCCTATGGGTGCATTGTCATTATCTTGTTTCTCGGAATGCAGCGGGCGTTGCTGTTTACCAAGCCGGGTATTAAATTCAAAGACACACACCCCTTGACAGTGCTGATACAGCCGGATATTCTCAGAAAGCTAATGACGGCGAGATGCTGTCTATGAGGAGGCAGGATGTTCGGTTCTGATGGCAAGACAAAAATGGATGATGCTGCTCGTGGCGTTGAGAATCCTCAATTTGATAAGACGTCCACACCAAGCGCGGCATCACGGGAACCCACCGACATGGAAAAGCGTGTAGATCAGGCTCTGGACCGGATTCGACCCGCTCTCCAGATGGATGGTGGAAATGTCGAAATCGTCGAAGTTTCTGGCAACTCAGTAAAACTTCGGCTTGTCGGACACTGCGCCGGCTGCCCCCATGCGCGGATGACGCTCCAATTCGGCATTGAACGAACGCTCAGAGAACAGATCCCGGAGCTCGGCGAAATTAGCGCCGAGTGGTAATCGGCAGCCCGGGATGGACCTCTACGTCCCCGGCAAAACCCCGCTCCATTCTCTGCACCCCGGCGCCAAGATCCTCTCCTTCTTGCTGCTGTCTGTCTCGCCCGTGGTGATCATTGATTCTCGATATATGGCTTGTCTGCTGATTGTGGCAGGCCTTCTCGGTGTCATCACCGGTGCCTTCCGCACTTTGTTGCGGATGGCCCCCTTGATCGGGATTTTCTTCATAGCCACAGTGTTTTTTTGGGCTTTCTTCAAGCATGAAGGATCACAGGTTTTCAAATGGCATTTTCTCTTTGTCAGCCACGAATCCTTCGGCTTTGGCATCGCCATGGGGCTCAGATTGGTGACCCTCATGGTCCTGGGACTGACATTTCTTTCAATCATGCCCGTCGAAGAGTTCAGCGATGGCTGCCAATCGCTTGGCCTTGGCTACCGAGGCAGCTTTGCCCTCTCGCTCAGCTTCCGCCTAGTCCCTCTCTTCTTCAAAACAACACAGACTGTGGTGATGGCTCAGAGAAGCCGCGGGCTCGATCTCAAAAAGAAAGGCCCGCTGGCCCGAATCCGGGGCTTCTTCCCGCTTTTCATTCCCGTTATTTCTCTGGCACTACGGGATGCAGAAGGTCTTTCGCTGGCGCTTGAGTGCAAAGGCTTCGGCTCGGGCCCCCGTAGTAATATGCACACTCATCGGTGGCGTTGGTTCGACGCCATCGCTATCACTTTATGTTTGATCGTGCTGGCTGGAAGCATCACGCTCCGAGTGATAAAGACATAGATTCTCCGGGCGACTAAGACAAGTTGCGGATTCGATGAATTTGAGAGAGTCAATGCAGACGGTTGCCGATTCATGAGCTGACCGGCTTGCCATCAAATGCTGCTATTTTTCGAGAGGCGTTTGCATGTTGGCGAAGAGGCGCAGGCGAGTGTGTCGGGTTACCGGAAAGAGATAATATTGCAGGTAAGAAACCTCTTCAAAACATTCAACGTATCTTCTTCCGACAATGGAGATGCCTTAATCAAAGTCTCCACATCACGCTCACCATTGATTTGCGCCATCACCTGGATCTCTTGCGGAGTGAAGACAACTTCTTCGGACTGCGTGTCCATTCTTAGAATGGGGATTTTCCGTTTTTGGAGGCTGTCGGATGTATGAGGATTATTCGCGCGATTGCGGATTTTCAAAATGTAAATCTTCGCGTATTGGTTTAGAGAATCCAGGCCGAGAACCTCCTGGAAGGTCCTAAATGAGGCATCAAATCGCCCCTCTTTGAATTCGGCGTCACCCCGTTTGATCAGCTTCCGGATAACACGGACGGTTTCTTCGGGCTTGCGATCTTCACCCGTGGAATCGAGAGTAATGTGTTTACTTTCCATGAGCTGGGAAATAATCTGACCTGCTTCATATTCAGAGATATTCAAGTCAAGCGCGATCTGCCCGAGAGTCCGTCCCTTGCGGGCGATCTGGAGCACTTGTTCTTCAGATTCGCTCAGCCCCGTGCCTTCCGACCGTACGCTGAACGTTGATGAATTGCATGGGATCTGTTCGCGGATGCGAGTCCAGTCGTCGATTCTTTTGATGCCTTCGAAGATGAGAGCAGAGACATCAAGGGCCAACATTATTTTCAGCTTCTCTGGTGCATCCTCTTCGTAGAAAAAAAACTTCCCTTCTGTCCAGGAGAACATATCGAATATGGTTTCGCGCGTTTTGACATCGAGAACTTTCAGTATAATCTCCTCTGTGAGGAGCCCGTCTTCCACAAGAATTTCGCCAAGAGGCTTCTTCCTCTTGTGTTGCATGACAAGCGCTTTGAAGAGCTGCGCTTCGGTGATCTGCCGGAGGGTCACGAGAAAGTGCCCGAACGATTCTCGGGGGTTGTTCGACGAGCTTGAAATAATCCGGCCTTCTTTGAAGTAAAGGAAATTATTCAGCGAGTCGCGTTCCAGGAAGAGCTTCCCGGTTTTGCGGCCGAGCGCGATCCACTGAAGAAGATCTGAGAGGCACATGGACTTCAGGCTGCCGCTGAGGACTAGAGTGTCCTCTTGGCCACCCGGATTCGGTCCGGCGCCGACGCTCACGCTGCTAATGTTGATATTCCTTTTCTGCAAATCAAGGAAGAACGCATTACTCCGTACAAGAATTAATAATAAATGGCACCCTAGGGGATGTCAACCCGCCCGAAAATCCTTTGGCCCACCACGTCATTGATGCCACACCCGGATACGGCGGTAGTGGCTGTAACTGTTTGGTGGACATAGAGAAGTCGGAACCCAAAAGGTGAATATTTTTCTTTACAAGATCATGGCGCCGTGGTATAATGGGGCCATGTTACATAAAAGTATATCAAGTCTCAAAAAACGACGTGACGATCTTCTGGAACAACTCCATCGCATTCCGAACCTCATGCGGGGCGTGGTATACGAGAAGACCCACAAGTGCGGGCGCAAGAGCTGCGCTTGCGCAAGCGGCGGCCCGAGGCACCCGACGCGCCAACTGACAGTCACGCTCTGTGGGCGCACCCAGACTCGCTATGTCAGAGTCGAGGAAATGGAGGATGTGGAACGGCTGATCGAAGCCTACCACGATCTGTGGCGAATCATAGAGGAGCTCACAGAGGTGAATCTGGATCTGCTGCGCGGGGGCCATCCGAGAGAAGAGGAGGAGACGCGATGAGTCCGAATGTCTAGTCACTTCTTCGCGACAAAATAAATCCCAGATACCACTCATCGCTCAGAATACTAACGGCTTCACAAGACGTGCGTCAGGGCAGCCCCCGGACTCGATGAAAGCATCTCGGCAAACAATACAAATAGTCCAGAAGATGTGTAGTATGAACCGCATGTCAGCGCCAGGAGCTTCTCGGCGCCGCAGTCCGGGCATCTTAGGCGGGCGAAACCGTATGTGGTTGCACACTACACCTCCTTAGAATCGGGGTTACTAATTTGGTCAAAAAGTCCAGCCTGCGTTGTGGAAATTGTTGAAGAGACAACGATTCTCCAGCAGAGCCTCTTTCCGATCCGTGTTCTGACTGATGGAAGTTTACCAGTTATGACCAAATAGGCAACGTGCTACTTGGATAGGCCGATCCGCGTGTCCGCTTCAGTCAAACCGACCCAATCAGCCGGTGCCTGGCCGACAGTCAAGCGTTTCCTGACATCCTCTGTCAGGAGGATCCTCCACGGCGCACCCGGTGTCGCCTGCTCGCCAGCCAAGAGGCCGTCGCGGAGCCAAAGGTGAATGGTGTTCATGCTTACGCCCAATTAGCGTGCTGCCTGGTCTGCTGTGAATGGACCTTCATGGGGGTCTTGCGTACGTACGTGCGGACACTTTGGAATATGGTGGCTGCCACGGAGGGAGTGGATATTTTCGAGTGTGAAAGGGTTGCCGCGGCCTGTCCGCCGCCCTTGCCTATTAAGGATGCGAGCTATCTGTGTGTCATCGAATTCCAGGGCCAAGCGGCGGACAAGCTCGACTGTCTCCTCGGGAGGCGCATTCACGGCTCCTCCTCTCATGCGGTCGACGGTCCGATCCGTGAGTGCCCCTCCTTTCCAGATGACTCGCACGGCATAGTGATCCGATTCGGTCCGGAGCTGTACATCTTCAATCAGACAACGGCCGGCGCGCCCCTGGCGGATTTCACTGGATGACGCGACGCGTCATCGCTTGGCGGGGTGTGACGCACCGGAGGGTTGGGTGGATCTGGAGGAGGCGGCGCGCCGGCTGGGAGCGTGCAAACAGAGCATCGTGAACTGGATCAATGCTGGTAGGCTCAAGGCGGTGCGTGTCGTGTCTGGGCGCCGCACGGGGTGGAGAATCTGTGTCGACTCAACCGGTCTGGAGAAGCAGCTGAGCCTGAGTGTCACCAACCTATCAACGGAATAGTGCAACCGAAAGCATGCGATGAAGAGTCACGTGTTACAAGT
>CAIWXX010000052.1 GCA_903916735.1 uncultured Acidobacteriota bacterium | reverse complement strand
GAGAGGCATCGCGACGCATGGCTACTGGGTTCTTGTATGCGGCATGTTTGCTGTCTTAATGTCAATGAACATGGCCCTTCACCCCTATGAGGTGGTTTATTTCAATGAGCTCACTGGAGGTGTCAAAGGAGCTTACGGTCGCTTCGATCTCGACTACTGGGGTCAATCGCTGAAGGCGGCGGCAGGATGGCTCAATGCACATGGTCGGTCGGGATCGAATATTTTCATTCCATTCGGTTCGCATCAGTTTCCGGTCGATGAGGCTCGTTTTCGACTGACGAGAAATCCCTATTCCTTCCCTGATTATAAGGTGATTATCACGCGAGGAGCCATGCACGTGCTCGATCCGAGTGATGATTATCTTAGGCCATCGCGCCCGCCCGCATTCCGGGTTAGTGTTCAAGGAGCGGACTTGGTGAGGATATTCGAGTTTCCGGAAAACCATGTCACGACCGCCGGCAGCGAAATCGAGCCGATGATCGATGACGGCAGAAGCCGGTCGAGTACCGGCATTACTCGGAGCCTCTTTTCGGATCTCTTTTTTCGAGGGACGCCGTTTCGTTCGGAACAAGTCCCATTCATCGGATATGATTGCAGAAAAGATCAACTGGCCGGACAACAGGTGGGAGTGCGATATCAGACGACTCTTAGCGTACAAGAAACAGGCGCGCACTGCTTTCAGATCATCACCCAAAGCGACGCCGGACTCTGGCTGAACAATCGACTCATTCTCAAAATCCCGGCACAAAAGATCGGTCGATCCGAAGTAGTGCTAAGGCAAGGCGTCTACCATGTACGGCTCGACTATGTTCATGCATGTGAACCGGCCTGCGTTGATATTCGGCACTCGATTGATGGCTGTCAAACGTTTGTACAATTAACAAGCCGGTAGACATATTGGGTGAAAATGTAATCAAGTGTGTTGCTCCTTGGGGCAACCGGTTATCCTGATATAATGAGGTCATAGTGTAGGCGCTAAGCACGGCAGATATCTGAGGATTCCTGCTCGTAAAAATCCGGATCGGAGTTCAAGCCGTCAGACAGAGGATTTTAGTTAAATCATCCAAATGAAAAAATCTGAATCTGATGACGTACCGTTTGCTGCTCGAATTGCACGGCAGAAGCGGTTCAAATATTTTTTTAATAATCGTGTTTCCAAAAACAGCGCAATCCTGAAAATTGGTTGTGGTGATCGTTGGTTGGCGGGATTGCTGCGGCAGGGTGGTTGGCTGAATTACATCGGGTTGGATCTCAAGATGCCGGCTGATATCAT
Source organism: uncultured Acidobacteriota bacterium (assembly GCA_903916735.1). Classification (GTDB taxonomy): domain Bacteria; phylum Acidobacteriota; class CAIWXX01; order CAIWXX01; family CAIWXX01; genus CAIWXX01. The sequence continues at coordinate 12,949 of CAIWXX010000052.1, read as the reverse complement.
CGGTGATATCCGCAATTGGCATCGACTCCAACTCCAGCCCGAAAGCATGGATATCATCGTGGCATTCGAAATACTGGAGCACGTCGAATGCACATCAGCCATTCGGCAATTGTTGAACCCCTCCGGCCTTTTATTCGCCACCACTCCTGTCCCGTCTCTGGACTGGGTTTGCAAAATAATGGAAACAATCGGGCTCAATCAAAAACGCACCAGTTCCCATGATTGCCTCGTCGATTTACGCAGGATAGAAGGCTTTGAAATTGTCTCCTATCGAAAAGTGATGGGGATCAGTCAATGGGGGGTCTTGAAGAGATCGGGATGTCGCTCATGAACCAAGACAACACATTCGTTGACCTCGCATTGATTATTCCTATTTATAACGAAGAGGGTTCGGTTGCTAAGGTGCTACGATCTTGGAATGCCGAATTAGACAAGCTCGCAATTAATTATGAGATTCATGTATACAATGACGGCTCACGGGACGACACGGCAGAGATCATTGAAACAGAGATCAAAGCCAACTCCGCGATCATTTTGCATAACAAGCCTAATAGCGGGCACGGTCCGACGATTTTGCTGGGCTACCAGGAAAATGACTCACGTGCAGAATGGCTATTTCAAGTGGATTCAGATGATGAAATGGGTCCAGAGTGGTTTTACAAGCTATGGAATATCCGGCAGGATCATGAATTCATCGTCGGAAAGCGATATGAGCGCAAAAGCTCGTTCTATCGCCGGATGATCAGTATGATGGCGCGCCTCTCTGTTCAAGTGCTCTTCGGCGCGTGTGTTTACGACGTCAACTGCCCCTACCGCCTCATGCGTTCTGCGACCTTCAAGGAATGCTTCGACATCATCCCTCCCCGAACTTTTGCTCCGAATGTGTTAATCTCCGGTTGGGCCTCATGGCACAATATCAAAACTATCGAGATCCATATACCTCATCGGAGTCGGTATAGTGGCCGGGTGTCCTTGAGCCTATGGAAGGTCATCAGGGAATCTATTCGATCTTTCTGGCAAACCTTTCGATTCCGCGCGCTGCTTCGTTCCCGAATGTGACCAGATCAAACTTCTCTAAATAGTAGGGCCTGCCCATTTGCCGTAAATCGGCGATTGCTTATTTGATGATGACATGGGGGTTTCATTGATTGCTGTTTGAACTTGCATTCACTACACGAGGCCGTCCTTGACACCCTACACAAAGCCCATCCATATCGCATATGATGTTCGGTGTTGAAACGGCAAGTAGTGAAATTCCATGTCATGAATGTCAATGGATGAGAGGAAGGGAAGCACGGGATTCAAGGGATCTCCAAGTTCGTTCTCATCTGGCAACTTAGCTCAGGGATGATACTCCACCGAGCTGTATCCGGCACCTTCATCGTGCTCCCAAAGCTCGCCATCGTTGGTGGAAATATCGGCAGAGAGTTTTTTGATGCATGATCCAGGCCGAGTTATTATCATCGGCGCCGGCCCCACAGGCCTCGCAGCAGCGCATCGTCTGCATGAGTTCGGGCACCAGGACTTTCTTATTCTGGATCCTCGGCCGACCCCTGGAGGATTAGCTTCCAGTTATGTTGATGAGTACGGGTTTACATGGGACATCGGCGGACATGTTCAATTCTCGCATTACGAAACCTACGATCGCCTCTTGGACACCGCCGTTCCTCAAGGCTGGATTAACCATCGGAGAAGCGCATGGATCTGGTTTAAGAAAAGGTTTGTCCCCTATCCATTCCAAAACAACCTCCGGTACCTGGATGAACAGGACCGCGAAAGATGTCTGCAGGGTCTTGAAGCTGCAATTGTTGGGCGTAGCGGAGGAGAGGCACGGAATTTCAAGGAGTGGCTGGAAGACACATTTGGTTATGGAATTGCAGAAGCGGTCCTTCATCCACTCAACCTGAAAACATGGGGCTACCCTCTCGATCAACTCTCGAAGAATTGGATAGGAGATCGCGTGGCTGTACCCGACTTGAAACTTTTACGTTCGCAGATCGTTGAATGCGAGGACGACGATAGATGGGGACCAAATCGGATTTTTCGATATCCCATGCGGGGTGGAACGGGTGCTATTTGGGCCGGTGTTGCTTCGCTGATACCGGAAAAACATCTCCATCTCGGCAGCGCCGCTGTGACCGAGGTGAATGAGCGCGAGAAAATTGTGCGATGTGGGAATCAGGCAACATACCCTTGGGACACTCTCATATCGACGATGCCTTTGGATATTCTGTGCGCTTCCGTGCCAACGCTCCCCACATCCTGCCGCCTCGCCGCTGAAGAGCTCAAACATAACTCCATTCATATCCTTGGCTTCGGGCTCAAAGGCAACCTACCGGAATGTCTGAAAGGCAAGTCATGGATGTATTTCCCGATGAGCAATAGTCCTTATTCCAGAATAACGGCACTCTCTAACTACTCTCCCCATATGACCCCGCAGGGACCTGGGTACTGGTCTTTGATGGTTGAAGTCTGTGAATCTCCTTTCAAACCTGTAAATGAGAAGGCCCTGATCGAAGATGTCCTTCATGCATTGCGGGAAGATCTCCTCATCACTTCCGAGTCGCGTATCATCAGCGTGTGGCATCGACGGGAAGAATACAGCTATCCCATTCCAACTCTGAATCGGGATAATGCACTGCAAGCGATCATGATTGAGTTGGAAAAACAGAACATTTTTTCACGCGGGCGATTCGGCGGTTGGAAATACGAGGTCTCAAATCAGGATCATTCGGCGATGCAAGCGATTGAGCTCATCGATCGGCTCCTCCTGGGTCATCCCGAGACCATTTACAGGCACAAGGAAATCGGCTGAATTTTTGCCGTTATGAAGTGTTGATCATCAGAGATCGGTTTCTTGCTCCACAATGGCCGGCAGGCTTTTCTATGTTTTTCCCGTTTGAAATAGAGCCAAACAAAAAAGCCGGCGCTGCCCCTTAATGCAATATGCGCCTCAGATCCATATCGTCCCCGACTTTGCCGTTTTCATGGAGGAATTGCCCTTGTGCCTGCCAAGAGCGGAAGATAAAATTATTATTGAACACAAAGACAATTTCCATCAACTGCCGGGTCGCCGTCAATCTTTGACCTAGATGAGGGCATGGTGCTTGCTCACGAGGAGATCCTCGGGGAACTTGATCTGCCGGATCAGGGAATTGGCCTCTCGAACTACGTTCTGACCGCTATGTTCGGGAGTCACGGCTTCGAGAATGACCCACATCCGGCGGGAATGGCACATTGGTTCCTCGCCGTCGTCGCTGCGGTGCTCACGTACAAGAGCGTACGCTGCGCTCCCCTCTGTGAGCGCGCGCCCTTCTCGCAGAGGGGGCCTGGACATTTAATCCCTTGCGACGTGCAGCTTTTTGGTAGCTGGAATAAATGGTACACCCATCCTGGGAGCAATCTGTATTGCACAAGATCAACTTTTCGAAGGGAGCTTTGCGTACTCTAGCCATGTTCCTACGGACCAAAAAGAGAATCAAAGATGGGAAACTCCATCAGTATTGGAGCATCGCGGAGAACCGTCGCACAGCTGGTGAGCGAGTTATGCAGCGGCACATTCTTTATCTTGATTCTGACTATCTTCCACAAACGACCGAAACAAGGAGATTGTTGATTGCTTCAATTTTCGCGCTTTCAGCGTGGAATGCCCGGTGTCCCTGTCCACGCCGATCAGTTCGATTTACTACATACGTAGTATTTCAGTTGTTGTTGAAAAAAAGAGATATCCTATAGCCTACACCAGAGAAATAGCCTAACTTCTCGACAGGAGGACCATCATGCTTCAACGATCGATCGTATCGGCAGTCGTCATGCTGGCTTTGTTATTAGGCACTCCCCTAGCTCTCAGAAACATCATGGCCGATCCACACGAAATGGATTCAATGGACGCCGTGTCGATGACAAACCAGCAGACCGCGACCAACAGGTTGCAGCCTGAGAATTTCGCTTATCTAGGCTCATTCCGGCTCCCAGGCGGGGAAACGCCACCCAGGACGTTCGCATATGGCGGCAATGCCATGACTTTCAATCCTGACGGTGATAAAACCGGACCGCAGGATGGATTCCCAGGCTCACTTTTTATCACCGGCCATGATCGGCTTCCTTATGGCGATCTTCCTGACGGAGGGCAGGTGGCCGAAGTGACCATCCCGGTTCCGATTGTTTCAAAACACCTCAATCAGTTAAAAAGAGCCTCTTTTTTACAGAATTTTGAAAATGTGCTCCGCGGCCGCTTCACAAACATGGAAGAAATCCCTCACATCGGAATGCAGTATCTCAATACGGCTGCAACGGGACCCAAGATCCATTTCGGGTGGGGCCAGCATCTGGCAACCGATCCGCCGGTGCCGACATATGTCTGGTTCAGTCCAATACTCAAAACGCCCGATATCAAAGGAACCTGGTACGTCGGCAAGCAGCTATATTACGGTTTGAATGATTACCTTTTTGAAATCCCAAAATTATGGGCCGATCAAAATGTGAAGGGCCGGTATCTGGCAACAGGACGATTCCGGGATGGCGGTTGGGCCGGCATGGGACCGGTCCTCTACGCCTATAGGCCCTGGATCGATGAAAAAGGTACGCCCGCCAAATCGGCGGCACATCTGCCCGAATCCGTTCTCCTGCGATACCAGGATTCGATGGAGAGCGATGAGATTGTGCATTGTTTGAAAGACTACCAGCATCCAGACGAATGGGAAGGAGGAGCGTGGTTGACGACAAGCACCGGCAAATCCGCTGTCCTTTTCGCCGGAACCAAAGGGACAGGCGCCAAATATTGGTATGGTTATTATCACTCAACAGATCCGAACATTCCCTGTGTCGAAGTCGAAATGATCGGCCAGTTTACACTCTGCCGACTCGCCAATGGTCAACCATGCCCCGAAGAGGATTTGCATGGATGCGTGAACCAGAATCAATATCGAGGATGGTGGAGTGCCCGGTTCGATGCACAATTTATTCTGTACGATCCAACGGATTTGAAAAAGGTTGCCACTAAAAAGATGGCATCATGGCGACCACAGCCATATGTATCAATCGATATTGACGAACATCTCCTGCTGAATCCATCACACGTCGAAGAAGAGATGATCGGTCGTGGTGTACAAAGGAGGCATAGAATAGGAGGCGTGGCATATGATCGGAAGAACGATCTCCTCTATGTTCTGGAATGGTATGCCGATGGCACGAAGCCGATCATTCATGTCTGGAGAGTCCGGTAGGAGGATCCTTAGCTCGGAGTTCGGACCGAGTTCGGACCGAGTTCGGACCGTGTTTTCAATTTTCATTTTTATTGACAAAAACCGTGTGCCGTTTGGAATAGGAGGGTGAGTCGAGCGGTTCGGATTGAATTTGAGGGTGCACACTACCATGTTATGGCTCGCGGCGTAGGGCGAGCCGCCGTGTTTCTGGATGATGAAAACCGTCGCGACTTTCTTGCGATTGTCGGAGAATTGGTGAAGGGAGGGGCATTTGATGTCCACGCCTTCTGCCTGATGCCCAATCATTACCATTTGCTGATACCCTAATCTGGCGGCATAGATATTGCGTTTGTAAATCTTTTCTTCATGCAACAGCAGAGGTGCGGAGGAGCGGGGGTGCAGAGGAGCCTACTCACCTCCGCACATTCGCACCTCGGCACCTTCACAGCAACCAACACATCAACCAATTGGTTTGGCAATTTCCAGAAAATCCAATAGTGCTGCCGGATTGGAGTGGAATGTTCGCGATACATTCGTTTAAATCCCAATCGAGCCGGGATTACGAGGCCGGCGGAGAGGTATCGATGATGGAGTTACCGGAACCATATCGGGGGGCTGAGCGCCGTGCCATGGATTGAGACGGATCTTGAGGGAACTCGGAGGAAGCAGCGAACAGTACTGCCGATATGTGGAGGCCGGCAAGGGAGAGAGACTGATCAGCCCGTTCGAGAGGGCGATCGCCGGGATGGTACTGGGAACGGAAGAGTCTGTGAGGCGCATCTGCAGAACAGTAAAAGCGAAGGAAGACCATGGAGATCAACCTGCCTTCAGGCCGCTTCGGCGGGAATGTACAGCCGATCCGCACACAGTAGAAGAGCTGGTGGAGAGGCATTTCTCGGATTCGGGTCGAGCCCGTCGGAGAAGGCTGCAGCTATTCGCTCTCCGGAAATACTCCAAGTTCCGGCCCAACTGAGATATCGCGCCGATACAAACGACGACCCACGGCTGTCACCATGGCGGTAAAGGAACTTGAGACAGATGCAGAACACGACCCCGATCACTGAGCTCGCCTGGATCGCCTCGAGAAAATGATACGTCGTGAAAATGAAAAATGAAAACACGGACCCGGCTACGTGGACACCATCATCCGCACCGCCAGGCACGGCGGCGGCGAAGTGGGCGACGGCAAGATCTTCGTCCAGGATCTCAAGGAATGCATTCGCATCCGCACTGGCGAACGAGGCGGCCAGGCCATCTGAGGGCACTGCGGCCGCCGGTCAGCGGTTTTTCTTCTGCTGCAGGTAGTACTGGCGGGCCTTGGCGCGGTTTCCACAGACCTTCATATCGCACCAGCGACGCGAGTGGTTTTTGCTTCGATCGATGAAAAACCCGCGGCAGGATTCGGCATCACATCGACGAATGAAATGGGCATCCTCAGAGGTCAGCAACCGGCTTGCGGCGCTGGCGATGGGCCATAGCAAGGAGCTGAGCTGCAGATCGTTCTCAAGCCGAAGGCGGTAGCCTTCCGGTGTCGTGTGGAGTTGCAGATGGGCCTGAGCGTTGCTCAGGAACATGTTGAATCGACGGAGATCATCGGAAGCAGGAGAATGGCGTTCCATAAGCGCCAACACAAGGCGGTGCAGGCTGCCGCGGAGCTGGATCGCCTGCCTGAAAGCCGCTTCCGCTGCCTGGGGTTTCTCCTTGGCCAGGCGCAAGCGGAGAGCGCGTTGAGAAGCGTTGAGCACTCCCGCCTGAGCCGCCCAATCCACGAGATCTCGGTATGACTTCAGTGAATCATCCTGAGGGGCTGACTCGGCGTGAGGGTCGAGCGTGTTGATGAAATCGATGCTGAGGTCCCCCGCGAAGAAATCGAATCCCACCCAACCATCCTTTCTCTGCATCAATTATAACCGGCTAAAAACAAATTGACAAGTTAGCATCTGTCCCTTATGCTATAACCTGTGTAAGGCATTATAGAAGGTTATGTCAATTTCTCAAACTCCGAGAGCCTATTCTGGTGCTCCGACAACTGCACCGAGGTTGTGGCTGGCGCTCGCCTTCTTTGTGATCTTTGTCGTGTGGGGAACCACCTATCTCGCCATCCGTTACGCGGTGGAGACGATTCCTCCTTTGGTCACAGCGGCCATTCGGCACTCCACAGCCGGAGCGATCCTGATGGGAATTGCCTGGTGGCGGGGCTTCCGGCCCCGTTGGGACCATTGGATGGCCGGAGCCGTGGTGGGGGCTCTCTTCTTCCTGATCGGCCACGGAAGCTTGCACTGGGCCGAGCAGTATGTGTCATCGGGATTAGCCGCGCTGTTGATCGCCAGTGAACCCCTGTGGATTCTGGTGATCGGCTCGGCCCTGGGCCGGCAGAGAATCACCTGGCAGAGTGGCGTGGGGCTGTTGCTCGGGTTGGCAGGAGTCGCCATTCTGACGGTTCCGGCGCTCACGTCGCTGACAGCGGCTACCTGGGCCATGGTGGCGGTACTGGCAAGCTCGGCGTCCTGGGCGCTTGGCGTCTGTCTCTCGCCCCGGCTAAGCCTTCCCGAAGACGCGATGGGGCGAACGGCAGTGCCCGCGCTTTGCGGGGGCGCCATGCTGCTGGTTGCAGCCGGTGTTTCTGGCGAATTCAGCGCGATGGATTGGAGCGCCGTGTCTTTGAAATCTTTTCTCGGCTTGGCCTATCTGATCTCCTTTGGTTCGGTGATTGCGTTTACGGCTTACACCTGGCTTCTCCAGCGTGTCTCGCCAACGCTGGTGGCGACCCATTCCTTCGTCAACCCGGTGGTGGCGGTGCTGGTGGGTTGGTGGTGGGCTTCAGAGCCCTTGAGCCTGCGCGTCCTGCTGTCGACGGTAGTGATCCTTGGAGCGATCGCGCTGGTTCAGCAGGGCGACCGGCATCCAGAGCTGTTGGTGGACGAAGGCGAGCCGAGCTGAGTTTGACCCCTCGCGATGGGCACCGGTGAACTGAGGAGCAGGTACCGGAACTGGCCTGCCAAATCCATGGCTCGGACCGTGTTTTCAATTTTCATTTTTATTGAAAAAAGCCATGTGCCGGTTGGAATAGGAGGGTGAGTCGAGCGATTCGGATTGAATTTGAGGGTGCACACTACCATGTGATGGCTCGCGGGGCAGGGCGAGCCGCCGTGTTTCTGGATGATGAAGACCGTCGCGATTTTCTCGTGATTGTCGGAGAATTGGTGAAGGGAGAGGCATTTGATGTCCACGCCTTCTGCCTGATGCCCAATCATTACCATTTGCTGATATCAACCCCTCATGCCGGCCTTTCTCGTTGGATGCGGCACGTGGACGGAGACTATGTGCGTCATTTCAATTTCCGCCACAAGCGGGTTGGAGCGCTGTGGCAGGGGCGGTACAAAGCGATTCTGGTGCAGGACGCCAGCTACCTGCTGGAATGTTCGCGATACATACACTTAAATCCCAATCGAGCCAAGATCACGAGGCCGGCGGAGAGGTATCGATGGTCGAGCTACCGGAACTATGTCGGGGGGCTGAGCACAGTGCCATGGTATGAGACGGATCTTGAGGGAGCTCGGAGGAAGCAGCGAACAATACCGCCGATATGTGGAGGCCGGTAAGGGAGAGAGACTGATCAGTCCGTTCGAGAGGGCGATCGCCGGAATGGTACTGGGAACTGAGGAGTTTGTGAGGCGCATTGGCAGAATAGTGAAAGCGAAGGAAGACCATGGGGATCAACCTGCCCTAAGGGCGCTTCGGCGGGAGTGTACGGCCGATCCGCACACAGTAGAAGAGCTGGTGGAGAGGCTTTTCTCAGATTCAGGTCGAGCCCGTCGAAGAAGACTGCAGCTATTCGCTCTCCGGAAATACTCCAAGCTCCGGCCCAACTGAGATAGCGCGCCGATACGAACGACGACCCTCAGCCGCCACCATGGCGGTAAAGGAACTGGAGACAGATGCAGAGCACGACACCGATTTCCGAGCTCGCCTGGATCGTCTCGATAAAATGATACGTCATGAAAATGAAAAATGAAAACACGGTCCCGGCCACCGGTCCCGGCCACTTTTTCCCACGACGGCACGTCGCGAACGTGAACGCAAGGAAAAGGAGACCCGGGCAAAGGTCGAAGCCGATGAGAGCAAAAAACTGCGCGAGTTTCACTGGATGCACTGTCCGAAATGCGGACATACGATGGAGACAGTCGAGAAATATGATGTGAAAATCGATTTCTGCCGGTCATGCGAAGGGATTTTTCTGGATCGATGAGAGCTCGAACAAATTCTCACCGCGCAAGATGCGGCTCGAAAGTCACTCTTCCGGCACTTGGCGCACACTCTGACCGGCGGCAAGATTTCAAAACCCGATTAGTCGTCGAGGGGATGCGGCGGGGCACCGCTCACGCCGCCAGGGCGCGGTGGACGACATGACTGCCTGCAGGAATGATTGATAACCCCACCGCTGGCCGGAATGAAAATCCGTTCCTGCTTTCATTTCTTCCTGCATTCCTGAGAGGTTCGCGTGCGGTGTTTGTCGACGCCATCTTGTTTGATTGCGGCTATGCCGCCTGAAGATGAAACCAACGATGGCTCGGTTCTTTTCCTGATGAAATATAATCAATTGAGGGTGATCGGCAGTGCCATTCCTGGTAGACGGTAACAACCTGATCGGCCTGACACGAGGGCTGAAGCTTCGGGATGATAAAAGTCAGCTGTCAATCGTGCAGCGAATCTGCGCCTACCAGCGCCGGAAAGGCGGGCGATATACGGTCTTCTTCGATGGTGAGTCTCAAGGCGGTCGGGCCCTGCGGGATTCGAAACTCGGTGGGGTCACGATTCGCTTCTCAGGGCACGGAGTGAGCGCAGATGAATCGATCAAGCGGCTTCTCCGACGTGCAGCCCACCCTCGCGAATATACCGTCATCAGTTCCGATCGCCAGCTGGCCATCGAGTGTCAACACCTCGGCTCGCATCTCATGAATTGCACCGATTTCAATCGGGAGATGGAACACCTCCGCTCCGAGCCTCTCCAGCGATGGGAAAAAACGCCGAGTGCCGCCGAGGTCGAGGAATGGCTCAAGATTTTTGGCGATCAGTAAATCGCTTCTTCGACGCTATCGTAGATGTCATTGTGAAGGATGATGACTCGCTGAGAATCAGATCTTCGGCTGAGCACTGATCAGCTCGATGCCTTTCCCCTTCTTCGGAGAAATATTCCGGCTGTATTTCTTTGCAAGAGGATTATTCCAGTGTTCGTGCGTCCCCAAGCTTTGCAATCTGATCCCGTCGTTGTTTGGAGCATAGAATGTTCCCGAAGGCGGCTGATTGGCAAGAGCAGCTTCGTGCAAATAATCATCCGCATGAGCAAACATCCTGGTAATCGTGAATTGCTGATGGCAGAAATCATAGGCGACGGAATCGATAGCGACAGGATCAAGCGAACTGAAGAGGCTCTTCGGCCAGTCATTATTGATGCCGCATGTGTTCCATCTTTCAGGTCTTCCATTCCATCCCCGCGGCAGATTCCCGCTCCATAAACCATCGATCAAGTAAAGAATCGTCTTGCCGCCGAGGTCCTTATGACCCATGAAATCCACGAATGGACGATAGCGGCCAGAATAATCCCCACCGGACAACCCTGTATTCATATACTGATGAAGATCCAGAAAATTGTGACCCGGCGAGATGCTCGCGTTATAAGCCCGACAGTATGAACCGCCATGGTTCTTCCCGCATAAGGTGACCCCGGCGATGCAGTGCGATTTTAAAACGGCAAAATTGATGAGATAGGTCGAGTCTGCCGGAACGTTGGCGATATGATCAGTCTCAAATGAAGCTGCTTCGGGGACACTCCACTTAATGACATGGGTTGACACACCGGCTTTAATGCGCCCATTCAGGCCCAGAGTGTCATAATACTTGACCCCGGCAAAGCTCGGGTTCGATCGAATCTTATTATAGAGGTAATCCGCAACCACCTGATCATATTGATCACTGGAGAGAAGACTGGTTGATGTATAGAGTGAAATTTTGTTCGCTGGAACTTTGGCCTTGTTCACAAGCTGATCGATAATGGCGTACATCAAATGCGCGTCATTATCCACTGAATTGTATGTATCATCCGAGTGGTCATAGGTGATACACGACATCAGATTGGGTTTGATCGCAATCGTCTGACCCTTTTTGTAGCCGACATCGCCCTTTCCATGGGTGCGGTTGTAATAGCGGAAGATGGCAGACCAGGCCGCTTCATCGGTTTTCTCTCCGGTCAGCCATTGAACGCTTTTCGACATCATGTTGGAAATGACACTCTGGTTACCTCGTGCCTCGTCATACCAATTCCCGGTATAACCATCCCAGCTGACCGCATTCGCATCGCGAACCCAGACAACTCTTCCAGGCCAGATGCCCTTGGCCGTGCCGAGTGGCGCATTGGCGCGATCTGTGGATGTTCGTGCGAACATTGTGGAACCAGGGTTCAGCGTCAATCCGGCAACCCCAATGCAGATCCCCAGGCACAGGCAGATGATGCCGAGGGAGCGATGCGAGTGTCGAAAGAGTGATCTCGCTTTCCGAAAGGAAACCCCGGCGCCAAACAACCCCATGATCCAAATGACAAAGCCTGATGCCAGCGGAGCCGCGACGCGCTGGCATGGATATGTCGCGCGTGACGGCTTTGGGACAACTCGAATGAGAAACCAGATCAATGAAACCAGGCCGGCCACTGGGAGAATCCATTGAACCCGCTGCACGCATCCCCGTATTTTTTCTTTCGTGGAGAGTTCCGATTCGATCTTATTGCCCCTTCCCTTGATCATGCGTCCCTCCCCATTCGAATTTCCCACATTCTTATTCAATTCTAAAACTTTCGTGAAAATAGTGACACTTATCTCAAAATTCAACGATTCGGGGGAAGAGTATCATCTTTATGTAACAAGCGGTAGCGAAAGAAAGATGAGTTAGCGTGTTACCGGGGAAATCTGTGCATAAAATGGTAAAAACTGTGGGAGGGCAGGATCGCAAATTCCTCTTAGGAAGCCAGTAAGAAAGGGATGCTGCAATAGGTTATGAACCCGGCACTGGTTGATATCAAAATCCGTTCCTGCCTTCCTCCCTTCCTCGTTTCCTGAAAAGTCTGCGGTCGCCACTGATGCGGCCTGCGTTTTTAGTTCTGGCTACGCCATGCTAGGAGTTCATCATAAAATCGAATAAGGGCGTGCTGAAAGAACACGAAAAAGAGGCCAAGCCTTCAGGGCCTGCGCAGGAGTCATCCAGTTCTTGCTGTGTGCTCGATGATATTTTTATTCAGAGGCGGGCCAGAGCAATGTCAGCCGACATCAATCATCACTGAAAATGAATCCCCGGGCCGGATGGCCCGGGGTTGAAGCTGGTTGTTCGGGCTAACTAACTAGAACGAATAGCGGAGCCCCAATCTGACAGTTCTAGGATACAGCAGATCGGTGACCTTTCCGGTGGTGCCCAACCTCAGCTGTTCTCTGACATGGAGTAGTGTGCTCTTGTTGAAAATGTTGAACACATCCATGTCGAGGTTGATGTTGCCTTTGTCACCCAGGGAAATGTCTGCCCCATGACAATGCATCGTCTCTTGAAAAGCGGCAAGGTAAAGGGACGTCAGCCGGCTCCATACGCACCATGGCTGATCAGGAAGGACGATCTTGATCAATATCTGGGAAGATCCGACGGCACAAACGATGACAAGGGATCTTCACTACCACCGCTTTCGAAACAACAAAAGCTAGATTTTT
>CAIWXX010000051.1 GCA_903916735.1 uncultured Acidobacteriota bacterium | reverse complement strand
TCGGGCAATCGTTCGACAAACGTGAGGCAATGGATCTCTCCGATGCCTGCTTACGGAGCCTGCCCATGCTCCAGGCCGTTATGCCGGAAAACGTGGTCATGGAAACCGATTTGCCCTCCCCCGGGCCGATCATTATGGCAAACACGAACCAGATACAGCAGGTCATGACCAACTTGATCACCAATGCCCGGGAGGCTGCCGGTGATAACCGGGGCACGATTCACCTGAGCGTCAGAACGGTTTCCCCTGCGGATATCCCCGCATCGCAACGCTTCCCCATAGACTGGCAGCCGCAGGACAATGCCTATGCCTGTCTGGAAGTGAAGGACGCGGGCGCCGGGATTGCGGACAAGGATATTGAGAAGCTCTTCGACCCGTTTTTCTCCAGCAAGTTCACCGGCCGCGGCATGGGCCTGGCCGTGGTCCAGGGAATTGTGCGTGCCCACAGCGGGGTCGTTACAGTGGAGAGCGAATTGGACAGGGGGAGTACCTTCCGGGTCTTTTTTCCGGTGTCTGTGGAAGAAGTGGATAAAGCGGCCCCATCGTCTCCAGCAGTGTCGCCACGGAAGACGGAAGTTCGTCGAGGGAATAGGCATTTCATCTGATTACTAACATAATCGGAGCAGGGAGGTAAGGAAATGGTGAAGTTTATTCTGTGGTGCATTCTTCTGGTGCTCTGCTGGCCTCTGGCTCTTCTGGCTTTGATTGCTTATCCTTTCGTATGGTTGCTTCTGCTGCCATTTCGGATCCTTGGCATCGCGGTCGATGCGGTCTTGCAGCTCCTCTGGGCTGTGCTCACTCTTCCAGCGAGAATTCTGCGCGGACCAAGCCGATGGTAGCTTCGCCGCGGAGTGCCTGGGCCGCAGTCTATAAAATCGTCTGTGGAATACCGCGAGGAAAAATCATGACTTACGGCCAGATCTCGATGTTGCTCGGTCGGCGCATTTCCGCTCAGTACGTCGGGTTCGCAATGCACTCTTGTCCCAAAGATGTTCCATGGCATCGTGTTGTCAACGCCTCTGGAGGCTGTTCCACAGATCGATTGCCCGGCGATAGCGTCGGTTATCAGAGGATCTTGCTGGAATTAGAAGGCGTGCAATTCGGCGCCAACGGCAAACTTCCCGTTGAGAGATATCGTTGGAGCCCTAAGAAGTCATCTTCCAGCCAAGAGAGAAATAATCGGCGCTCGTTGAACTCCGGAAATTGAGAAATCCTGGCTGGGAACTTGTTTCTCAGCACATCCGCGTAGCTCTCTCCCTGAATCCTTTCCATAATCTCTCTGTGATTATGTCTGGCCGGCCATCGTTGATGGGCGATTATCGACAATTCCTGAATCCCATCAACGGATGAAATGCTCTGCCGTTCCTGCCATTCGGTATGGAGATGGCTCGTGTGGAAACCCATGAGGACGCCACGTTCGAGCGTCGTGCTGCCACACACATGGCGTCCTGGTCGCTGTTGATACAGCGGGCGATGATTCTTGCGTTGTTTGAATGGCTCCTATTTGGCGGCCTTGAGCCATTGATCGAGCCAGTCGAGAACTATCTTATGCCACTGTAATGAATTTTGAGGCTTCAAGACCCAGTGATTCTCATCAGGGTTTATTAGCAACTTCGACGGAATGCCCTTGCGCTGCAACGCTGTAAATGATGAAAGGCCCTGGCTGTAGGAGATTCGGAAATCCTGCTCGCCGTGAATGATGAGCATTGGTGTTTTCCAATTCTTCACCAGATCGATCGGGTTATGCTTTGAATAGCCGATGGGATTCGCCCATGGCGTGCCGCCATGTTCCCACTCAGGGAACCAGAGTTCCTCGGTTTCAAAATAGGCCATGCGCTCATCGAGATTGCCATCGTGGCAGACGAGGACTTTGAACCGGTCTGGCGCCATTCCCGCAATCCAGTTGATCATGTATCCGCCGAATGATGCGCCCAGGGCGCCGACATGCGTCCCGTCCAGGAAAGGATATTTGGTCAGTGCGAAATCAAGGCCCTTCATGAGATCCTGGTAGGGAGCTCCGCCCCAATCGCCTTTGATGGTATCGGTGAATGCCTGTCCGTAGCCGGTCGAGCCGTGGAAATCGATCATTACCGCCGCATAGCCGGCGCCTGCATAGAATTGCGGATTCCAGCGGTAGTGGAAGTCGTTGCCCATCGATCCTTGAGGCCCGCCGTGGATCAGAAAGGCGACAGGGTATTTATTGGCGGGATCGAAGTCCACAGGATAGACGATGTAGCCGTAGACTGTGTCGTTTTTGACGCCTTTGAAGCTGAACTGCTCGGCTTTTCCAAATCGAGCGGCTGCTACTTTGTCGTCATTCAGATGAGTGACCTGCTTGATATCCGTACCATCCAGATCGGTGGTGTAGAGCTCGGTGGGGCCCCGCAATGAATTCATGGAGTAGAGAACACGATCGCCAGCTGTGAATTGAGCTGATCCCAGTGTGCCTTGCCCGATGACGATCCTTGCTTTGCCTGTCGAAAGATCAGTCGCAAAAAGAGCATGCTGCCCCAGATGATCAGCCGTACAGAGAATGGATTTTCCATCGGGCGACCATTTCAAATCGCTTGGAGAACGATCTCCCAGGGGCGAAGCATCGACGCGAAGATCGATCGATCGTTCTTTGGCGCTCGATAAATCTCTGATGACAATTCGAAACCGATCAGCTTCGTAGCCGGGGCGGCTCATGGCCAGATAGGCGAGGCTTTTCCCGTCGGGAGAAAAGCACGGTTGAGCGTCCCATGCCGGATTTGTTGTCAACTTCGATGGCGCGGCCGAGCCATCCGCCGGCGCACCATAGAGATCGAAATTCGTGGACCAGGGTTCTTGCCGGCCAACATCTCGTGCGGAGAAGATGATCTGCTTCCCATCTGGTGCGATCGTATAGTCCTCGCTTCCTCCAAACGGCTTTGTCGGGCAATCGGCGTTCATTGCAGGCATCAGGTCGATCGCCTTGTTCATTTCAAGATCGTAGGCGAAAAGGTGATTGCGAGTCCCATCGGACCATGTATCCCAATGGCGGATGAAAAGACCGTCAAACACCATTCCTGTGGCCTTTGTCTTTGCCTTCTCATCTTGCAGCGCCCTAGTTTCATCAGCTGTCTTTCCGGGGAAGACGGCCATCGAGAGAACCAGGAATTTGCCTGTGGGTCCGATTTCGAGCGCATCGATGTCGAGTGGCAGTTTCGTCACTTGCTCGGCTTCGCCGCCGCTGAGTGCAATCTTCCAGACCTGGGAAGAACCCGATCTTGATGTGACGAAATACAGCAGCTTGCCGTCGGGGGACCATCGGGGCTGGCTGTCGCTGGTTTCGACGCCGGTGAGACGTCGTATCCAGGCGCCATCCGCCGATGCGATGTAGAGATGATTTCGCCCTTTATTGGCTTCCAGATCAAAGGTCCGGACGGCGAAAGCCACGAGTGTGCCGTCAGGCGAAATGCGGGGATCGGAGACCCGATCCATTGCCCACATATCATGAATCGAAAATGGATGAGTCTCCGCCGCCGGCGCGGCACCTGATGTTAATCCCATAAATAGTACGAGTAGCAGCAACCGTTTCATTTTTTCCCTCCCGGCCGGCAGGCCGTTTCGAATAACCTCAGTTGAAGTTTTGAGGTCAATTTCATCGGACGTATGTTGCAACCTGGCGTTGGTGTCGTAAATCAAGATAATGAAGGGCCTCAAGTCTTGGAAAGTAAATTTATTAGTCGAAAAAATGCGAGAAAAGTAGGGAATTTTTGGAGGAGCCGTGAAATTTGACCCTCTGTTTATGAAACAAATTTTATTTTGAGTGAAATTGTGGAAATCTCGTGAATTGATTAAGCCCGGCACCTATTCTATTGCCGTTGTATCGGTTGTCCAAAAATGAGGCTTGGGATTCAGCGCAGCGAAGTATGCATCTGCCTGCTGGATTGCCATTGCGCAATCATCATACATTATTTTCATCCTTGAATTATTGGTAAACATCATCGTCAGAACCAATCGTCAATAGATAGATCTTACGTTCCGCCTGCGTGATTGGAATAATCAACCGATATTTCCAGGTGACATAAACCGAATGGTTCCCCTGATGTTTGCCTTGAAGTGGATGTGTTTGGAGTGATTTATCGAATGGATTGATCTGGAGCTGTTGGAGAACCCGGTTGAAACGCTGCCGAGAATCCCAAGAGTGCCGGACCGTGTCTTTACATTTTACATTTTTGACGACTGCTTCCGTTCCCGTTAGACTGGAACTGTGAGCCGCGCGACCAGGGTTGAACTCATGGGGACGATGTACCATGTCATGTCGAGAGGCGTGGCTCGGATGTCAGTCTTTCACCGAATCCCCGGCAACCGTGATCTTGCTTGTCGTGTAAGTTGCCGCCAGCTCCGCTCCGGTTGATGATATGCACATCCACGGCACGAGAAGCAGTTTGTAGTTTCCGGATGGGAGTACCATTGCAAACTTGGTCATATCCAGCGGAGACGTCCCGAATTGTGCCGGTGGCATCGTGCTGCTGGGGCTTGAATAAGCCAGGAGCATCCCACCAAAAAACCCGATCTTGCCGGCAAGCGCGGAGACTTGTCCGCCTAAAATCCTGCCATCTGGAAGAGTGATTGGGCTGACTGATGTATTGCCAGCGACGGTGACACTATCTATTTGGGCTTCACTTCCGTTCGATTCGGTGCTGCACCATAGACTTCCACCAGACACTCCCGCACGGCCCTCTGCAAATGCTGTTCATCCACATGATGCCGCCGGATATGGCCCGAACGGGGATCCTCGGATTAATCGTTGGCCGCAAAGACATACTGCCACCGCCACTCCCACGGCGCGTTCCGATATTTCCGCGCCAGCGCGCACGGCAGTTCCACCTCCTGCACACGCAGGCTCAGCAACTCGTTGATCCGCATGCCTGTTCCGTATAGAAGCGCCGCCATGAACCGCTCCCGCCCGGACATGCGCTCGATCACAGCCTTCACTTCCGCCCGGCCGGCCACTACCGGCAACCGCAGCCCCCGGCGAGCCCTCTGGAAATCGGAGAAATCGCCGATCTCCTTCTTAAGCACCGACTTGAACAGCCAAACCACCGCATTCAACGCCTGATTCTGCGTGGACGCCGCCACCTGCCTGTCCATCGCCAGATGCCGCAAGAAATCGCGGACATGACCAGCGTCCATCGTGGAGGGTTTCTGCCACTGGTGAAAACCCACAAAATTCCGGATCCACCCGACATAAGTCTGCTCCGTGCGGTAGGAGTAATGCGCCACCCTCAAACATTCCCGTACCCTCGCATCGAGCAATTGCCAATTCGTCTTCCCGGTCTGTGTTCCCGCCTTCGAACCGCCATCCGGCCGAACCGCCCGCACGGGCGATATCATGCCGGTTCCGCTCCCCGTTTCGCGTGCCGGGCGGTTCCACTGCGGGCTCCGCGGCCGGCCCTCAAGTTCCTCCTCACTCGCAGTCGACCTGTGCCGTAAAATGTTCTTGAACGTTTCGCCCGTCGTGTGATAAATAACAGCAGGATTTTGGATATTGCGGTCAGCGGCTGGAAGACGCATGTCAGGTTTTGGGAACGGCAGCGGGCAGTTTTTGTGGTTTCCGTCCGCGGCCTCATGGACGCCGGCTTCCGTTTCCAGACTTATCGAGGAGGTTGCTGGTGGAGTTGCAGCGACACTATCATCCGGGCGCGGAGCCAACGCGATGCCGTGGAACTGCTCGTAATACAGTTCCAGCGCATCTCGCGCCTGCGCTAGCTGCCAGTTGGAGACCTCGCCGCGCCGGCGCCGCACGTTTCACCCAAGAACGCTTCAATCTCAGGGCGCCCAAGATCCCGCCGGTTCCGTCCGGGGAAGCGTGCGAAAAAGCGGCGAACCCACGTCACCAGAAACGGGATGGTTTTCTCCACCGCCCCTACGTCCCGCAACACGACGACATAACCCTCCGGCCACTTCGGGTTTGGATTCAGCGGCGCAACGCTGCGTCGGCCTGGTTGACGCATATGACAACTCCTTTCAGGTTTGCTATGCGTTAATATGCATGCGTAAACCATTGCCCGCCAAGGGAAAGATTGACGGGAAAGTAGAAACCACCGTCTTGGCGTCGCGCTATGCGTGACGGCCAATACAATGTTAGGCGTCGGAAGAGGTACCCTTCGCTCACCGTCACGCTTCGGAGGTTTACATGAAGAGAGTCACGGGCATCGGTGGAATCTTCTTCAAGGCCAGGGACCCCGTAGCACTCGGCGCCTGGTACAAGAAGCACTTGGGCATCGACGTGCAAGACTGGGGAGGCGCGGCGTTTCGTTGGACCGACGAAGAAGGCATTCCCAAGGCGGGCACGACGATATGGTCGGTGGGCACCGTCGAGAGTGATCAGTTCGCTCCTGGCAAGGCTTCCTTCATGGTCAACTATCGGGTAGCCGATCTGCACAGTCTTCTTGCGGCGCTGCGCAGCGAAGGTTGCGACGTTTTGGAGAAGACAGAGGACTCCGAGTACGGGAAGTTTGGCTGGGTCATCGACCCGGAAGGAAACAAGGTTGAGCTTTGGCAACCGCCCGAAGGGCAGTGAGTCACGTAGGGCCTCGCATGAACAGACCGACGCCTAACCCCTCGTTGCAGCGGACTCGCTTGCGCTCGCCGCTGAACTCGATATCGTTGGCTATCAAAAATGAAAATGTTTGCTCTCGTGACGTTTTAGTGCTATAGTTACATAACGTTAAAGGAGGTGCTATTATGGGAACTGCGGCAATGCGCGCGACTGTGTATTTAGATCCTGAATTACACAAAGCATTACGATTGAAAGCGGTAGAGACTACTCAGTCAATATCGAAACTCGTGAATGATGCCATCAAAGAATCTCTCACCGAGGACGCAGAAGATATTGCAGCCTTTGAGGAAAGAGCCAAAGAGCCGTTGATTAGCTATGAAGTGATGATCAAAAGGCTGAAAAAAGATGGCCGAATATAAAATCTATCTTAAAGAATCTATTCAAAAGGATTTCCGTATAATACCAAAGAAGGATCTACAGAAGATCATCCTTCGCATTAGGGCTCTTGCAAGGGACCCGAGGCCACCAAGCCACGAAAAACTCACAGGCCAAGTGCGATACCGCATCCGCCAAGGTCATTACAGAATAGTCTATTCTATTCAAGATAAAGAATTCACAGTTTGGGTAGTAAAGATAGGACATCGAAAAGATGTTTGCCGATAAAGCGAATCAATCAATACAGCGGGCTCGCTATGCTCGCCGCTGATTTTTACGTTGGCATCAGATGAACGGTTGACACGCAGGTTGACATAGTAAAATTTACCAGATGAAATTGGATATCGTTGGCCGCAAGAGCGAAGGCAACAGGCGTAAGCACGGCATTGACTTTCCTGCGGCTCAAGCACTGTGGGAGGATCCGGATCGGGTTGAGATTCCTGCCCGCACGGAAGATGAGCCGAGGTTGATGATCATCGGCCGAATCGGAACCCGTGTGTGGTTGGCCGTGATTACATATCGCGGCGACAGCGTGCGGATGATTTCCGCGCGGCCGGCAAGTCGGAAGGAGGTTGAGATTTATGAAAGCGAAGGAGTTTGACGCAAAGTTCGATAGGGGCGAGGACGTTTCCCACGCTCTCGACCTGTCGAAGGCACGGCGGCCGGGCCAACAGCCCAGACGTGTCAATGTCGATTTCCCGGAGTGGATGATTGGCTCTTTAGACAAGGAAGCCAAGCGGCTGGGTGTCACACGTCAGTCCATCATCAAGGTCTGGATCGCTGATCGACTGGAAAAAACCCTGGCATAAGGCGGACGCGAACCAGGCGCTGCTCGGTACGTCGCTAACGCGCCGCACGAGAGCGCCGACGTTAGGAGCGAAGAATGATAAACGAGAAAATCGAGATTGTTTTACCAGAGAACATTATGGAAAATTGGCAGGAAATCCTTAACATTCTATCTCACACTGCGAACATTCCCGCCGCATTGATTATGAGATTGCGCGATGCTGATATTGAGGTGTTTGTTTCCAGCCAGAGCGAAGGAAATCCTTACCATCCAGGTGACAGTGCGCAGTTCCAAGGGTCGGGACTGTATTGTGAAACCGTAATTAGAACGCAGAACAAACTTCTTGTGCCCGATGCTCTGGCAGACGACAACTGGAAAAATAACCCAGACATAAAGCTGAACATGATTTCCTATTTGGGATTTCCCCTTCTGTTGCCAAGTAAACAACCGTTCGGCACTATTTGTGTTCTTGATAACAAGAGAAATGAATATTCGAAAACACTTGAAAATCTCATGCTAAATTTCAAGAGATTGATAGAGACACATCTCGAAATGATTTATGTGAATGCAGTGCTTGGCGACAAAAACAAACGATTAACAGATTATTTGATGGAGCTTCAAGCTCTACGAGGCATCGTCCCAATTTGCGCAAACTGCAAAAACATCAGAGACAAAGAAGATAATTGGCATCCCATTGAGCATTATCTTATTCGACATCCTCAAGCTGATTTCAGTCACAGCATTTGCCCTGCGTGCATGAAAAAGCTGTACCCAGAATTTGAAAAAAGCTCCTGAGCCGGTAGGGTCGAGGGCTGGCGCGATGGCCCAAACCGCCACGGGAGTGCGAGGAACTGCTCGATGTGATCGGCGACTATCGCCGATGTCTCTTGCCGCTCATCGTTCCACTGACGCTGATCCGTCATTACATCCGCAAATACGACCTGCTCTACCTACAAAACCAGGCTTATTTGGAACCTCACCCGAAGGAGCTCATGCTGCGAAATCACCTTTGAGTCAAAAGGCGATGCCTAAGGATCCACTCGACGCCAGCCGCCATTTCGATCCAGCTCGATGGAAACCGCGCCGCAAATGTCCGTGCGAAAAATAACGGCTCCGGCTTTTCGATAGGCGTCGATCACATCAAAATGCGGCAACCCCCATCGGTTTCCCTGTCCCGCGCTTACAAGAAGAACGCGTGGTGACACCGCAGCAACGAAATCCGGAGTGATGCTGGAGCGGCTCCCGTGGTGAGGGCATTTCAGTAGAATGGCGCGAAGAGTGGCATGCGATCCTGTCAGGTCATTGATCGTGGGCTTTTCGATATCTCCAGGCAGGAGCGCCGCTGATTGGCCAAAAATAACCCGTATCACCAGAGAATCGTCATTTTTCACAACGTCATGACGTTGAACGGTTTCAGGATGGAGAATCTCAACACTCACATCCCCGATCATGAATCGATCGCCGGCGTGGACCTGTTTCACGGCCACACCGGATGGGATGCAATTCTTAAAGAGGGCGTAGAATGGATCGTTTGTCGGATTGATGCCCTCCCAAACTTGGCCGACTGGGAAATTCGCTACGATATACCGAAGGCCGTTGACATGATCGGGATGTGCGTGAGAAACGACCACGATGTCTATTTTTCCAACACCCCGCCGGAAAAGGTACGGAGCGACGACATTGGCTCCGATGTCGAACGTATCCTCGTAACTCCCGCCGCCATCGATGAGCATGCAATGGCCATCAGGAAATTCTACAAGCGTCGAATCACCCTGCCCAACATCGATCGATGTGAAGCGAAGTCCTTCCGGATGATGCGAAAACGGCCACCAGATGGAAAAAAGTCCCGCGAAAGCGAGAGCGATGAATTGAGCCCTTCTCAAGAGGCGCCGCTGGAAAGCGATGAGGGTTGTGGCCAGGAGTGCATAGAAACACCAGATGAGCCAGGCAGGAGGAGAAACGATTCTGTAGGACAGAATTGAGGGGTAGGGCATGGCGCCGGAGATCAGGACAAAGAGGCGCGTCGAATGGCTGAGCATCCATCCCGTGATCGTGCTGCCGCCCACGTAGCCGGCTGCATAGGCGCAGACCCCGATCCCCATGATGAGGCCGGATAATGGGATGGCCGCGTAGTTGAGCAGAATGCCTCCGAGAGTGACCCGGTTGAAATGGTAGGCGAGATAGGGAGCCAATCCAAGTCCCGCCGCAATATTGACGACCGTGGCATTTTTCAACCAGCCTCCTCGTTTCCCCCACAGTTGCATCAGGCGCGGGGCAAAGAGGATGAGCAGTGCGGTCGCTAAAAATGTCAGCTGGAAGCCGGCGTCGTCGACGATCCATGGTTGGAAGGCCACCGATACCAGGATGGCGATGGCGAGTGAGTTGAGCAGTTGATGGTCGCGATCGAAAAAGCGAGCCGTCAGATAGACCGAGATCATGAAGAAAGCTCGCATCACCGATGCCTCGAACTCGACCGTCGCGGCATAAAGAAGCATTGTCGCAAACACGATCAGGAGCGTCGGTCGTTCGGGTACCCGAATGAATTTCAACAGCATAAACATCATCCAGGCGAACATTGCGAAATTGCCGCCGGATATCGCGAGCAGATGGTAAAGCCCTGACCGGCGCATGGATTCCTGCAATCCCTGCGTGAGCCGATCTCGTTCGCCCAGAATCAGCGCACATGCCAGATCGCCGCTCTCCACGTCGGGTGATGCGGCTCGGAGCTTCTCCGAGAAATCCCGCCTGAGCCACCCAGCCAACCGCCGGAGGCCCCACGTGCTATCCGCGATTTTGTGGACAAGGAGCGGGCTCTTTGCATAGCCGCGCTGATGAATGGATTCTGATTTTAAATAGGCGACCTGATCCAATGCTCCAGGGTTTTGAAATCCGCGCACCGCAAAAATTTTGGCTGCAATCTCGATGCGATCACCCGGCAGAAAAGCCGGAAGAGGTGCGTTGGTTTCGCCCCTGGCGATTGAAATTCTTGCGTTGAATGTGAAACCGATCGATGAGTTGTTGATGTGCAGAGAGTCCACGGCTACATCGATTTCGTATCTGTCTTCGAACGATCGTGGCAGCCTCAAGACGGTGCCGGAAAGATCCGCATAAGAGTCGGAGGCCCTCTCGACGAGCTTCGGAGGAAGCAGATGGGAAGCGTATTTCTCCTCCTGAAGCTTCCAATTCAATCCGCCTGCTGGAAAGAGAGTGAGGCCGGCCAGCAGCGCCGCGATGCGAAATCTGCTGCGTGCATAGCAGATCCACGCCGCTGCTAGCAGCACTCCACAACTGGCGTCGAGCGTCCATTCCGGTGCCTTCAGATTCAGAAAGCAGGTCCCAGCCAGGAGTGCGACGGCAGGCGGAAGAAGTGGATATCTCACTTCCGGCGCAGCTCAGCCATAACCTCCACTTCTGGAGTTTGTGGGAAGAGATCAAAGGCCCGGATATTGACGACCTCGTGACCGGCGTTCATGAAGCGCCGCAGGTCTCGTGCCAGCGTCGCGATATCACATGAAAAATAGATCACGCGTGGCGTCCGTGCAAAGCAGTCGATGACCTCCGGCGACAGCCCGGCGCGGGGTGGATCGACGACGAGCAGATCCGGCATCTGTTGGCCCTTGTAGCTGGATGAGTATGGAGCCACTCCCGAGGCCACAAATTGAACATTGCCAATGCCCGCGGCTGCTGAGGACGCATAAGCAAGCCGGATGGCTGCCGGGTTTTCTTCGATGCCGATGATTTTTTGAAAGTGCCGTGAAAGCGGCAAGGAAAAAAACCCGACTCCGCAATAAAAATCCATTCCAAGATTCCCATGTGAACCGATAGCGCTTTCCAGCGCGTCGAGAAGCACCTCGTGCATGAACAAATTCACCTGGAAAAAGCATTCAGGAGAGGCGAAATACCGGATGCCCCGAACGGATAGCTGAGCATGATCTTTGCCGGCTCGTTGCCCGTGAGACCCCGTGTGCTTGTTTTCCTGGGCCCAGATTCCTGAACAATGAGGAAGACCCAGAAAATCTTCAGCGGCGGAATCAGGAATGCGGTTCTCAAAAAGCAGGCGGATATAGACATCTCCGTCAGGCAATGTCAGAAGATCAATCGACGAAAGACCTTTGTATTTCAGCCGGGAGGCGATGTCGATGAGCTGCGGCAGCGCTTCATTGCCGGCCTGTGGAAGAAGAAGACACCGTTCGATAGGGCGGATTTGGTGGCTTTGAGCGCGATAGAACCCCAGGAGTCCTCGGTCAGTTTCCCATTGCATTCTGAGCCGCATACGCATGCGATAGCCGAATTCCGTTGAAGGAGCAATATCCACCGGCCGATCGATTCCACCGAGTCGGAGAAGCGATTCTTTCAGAATCACTTTCTTCATCTCGATCTGCAGGGGATAGGATGCATGTTGGAGGCTGCACCCTCCGCACTCTCCATAATAAGGGCATGGTGGCTGCCGGCGTTCAGAGTGAGGACTGATGAGGGAACGGAGGATTCCCCAGGCAACTCCACGACGGCGTTCGCTGATCTCAACTTCAACCTCTTCACCAGGCAAAACGTATGGAACAAGAAGCGTCTCGCCTTGAAGCCGTGCGAGTCCATATCCGCCCGCAACGACCTTTTCAATCGTGATTTTTCTTAAATCAGTTTCTGCCATGAAATGCCGACTGTCACTCCGATACTGTGAGTATTTCGAGCCAGAGTGTCGCTCAACCCGCAATCGTACCTGCGGACGCCGTGGGCCAGACGTAGTCCGATGAGCAGAGTGTGTTGATTGCCGGCGGCGGGGCTATCCGGGCCAACCCTGCCGGAGAGCTCAATGAGCGGAGTTATTTTTCTACAATTGTAGATAAAAGCAAATCCGTACCGCATATAATCATTCTGGTGGGCAAAGGCGGTCGGGTCGTCTTCAATGAGCATTCCGGCGTTGAGGTGAAGCTGATAGCTCGTCCGGATCCAGCTGGCGAGGATATCGGCGCGGAATTCGAGTTGATCGTTGCCTAGGCCGTGCTTCTCATCGGTTTCAGGAAGCTTCACGCCGGTTCTGAACGCCATTGCCGAGGTATTTAACAACCGGTGAAGAGGGAACTTGGCCGAAAGGGTGACGTCGCCCGTGTCAACATAGCCTCGGCTCGTATCACAAATCACCATCGGCCAGAATAATGAGACTTCAACTGTCTCAGCAATGCCATAGGAAATACCCGAATCGAAAGCTATCAATTCATTCGTCCGTGTTTCCGCAACCGGAAGAAAGCATCGGTTGCGATAGTCGAATCCCGTTTGAATTTCGAGGACCCGGCGGGCCGTCAGGGTCGCCGGTTCAACTTGTATCATCGGACGCTCCTGAGCGCCCGCTGCAGCGGACATCAACAGGATTGCAGCGGCCAGATGGGGGACGCCCGTCACAGGATGAACCTTCCGCGTGGAATCTGTACGTTTAGTTTCAGATCTTTAAAATCGTACTGTTCGGAAAGGACATCGGGTTGATCATAGATCAGAAGTGCAATCGGAAGCTTCAGATCGGGATCAACATAGGCGGTGAATTTCATGCAATCATAATCCGGCTGCCCTTTTTCAAAGACGGCATCGATTCGAATGCAATGTTTTTCATTCCATACCTCATTGCCGATCTTGACAGCCACTTCTTTTCGCTCAAGTCCGAGTGAGATATTTTTTCTGAGTAGATCGATGATGGCGCCGATTCCGATGTCGGTGAGAGGACGCCGGCTTTCTTTAAGAACACGGGGATCGGAAAGATCAATACTAAAATCGAAAAAACTCAGGAGCCCGCCGCGATGCCCGCGGATTTTCCCATTTGCGAGGCTGATTTCCTGACCGCGCCGAGGGCCATCATTCCAGAGCAGATGCATTTTCTGGGGTTTTTCAAACGAGAATTCAATCGATTCAGCAGGAGCCAAAGCATCCCCGGATCGTTCCTGGCGTATGAGCGTCGCCGCATAGGAGGTCACCTTTGCGTATTGCGCGTCCATATTGGCGATGAGTTTGGCAATGGCCGGAGATCGCTCAGCTGCGACCGGTTTCGACACGAGAATTCCGAACACCATCAATAGTGGAAAACACCATCTCTTCATGGCCGGGTATTTTACCACATCGCATGCGGTTGAGCGTATCACGCGCCGGATTGATTAGAAGACGCTTCAGGGGTTGGAGTGGCAAGCCCCCATGTATTGTGGTTCGAGCGATTCTTCTTTCTTTCGCTGCTTCCCCCTGGTGCATGGGCCTTATCGAGGGTTTCTCAGATTTTCGGCCGTTTTCGCACCACAACCTGTAGGGGTCAGCCACTCCAATGCCGGAAGGACCAAAATAGAAAACCAAGACTCTTTGCCGTCCGGTTCAGATGTCTACTAATCGAATAGGATCAACGCGGTGCAAATGCCTGGAGCTCCGAGATGGACCATGGACAAAGGGAGTCATGACCCACTTGTTTAAGACGCAAGTATCGAGCGTTTTCAGGGGGGAATTGAATCGTAAGAGGAATGTGGATCTGATCCTTCATGGCTGCTGCAAATGCCGCTCCTGCTGTTGTTCCGGTCCAAATTTTTTTCCAAGTGTTCCGATCCGGAGAAGCATCGATTACCAATTTCCGCGGGAAATCCGTTGGTCGCGGCCCTAATGAAAGCCGCAGAGATTCCACCGTTTTTATTGTGCCGAAATCAATCAATACTTCTTCGTGCCCATCCTGAGGTTTTTCGGAAGTCCAGATCGTGTCGCGATTGTTATCAGTGAGCCTGGTCAACATATCCTGATGTATATTGGTGTTGGTTTTTAGAATAGCAAGAGGTGATCCAGTAACAATATCGGCAAAAGGCCGGCCTGGCGGCATGAAGTAAAGAGTTTGGTACTCTGTGGCGTCAAGTCGCTGAATTCCGGAATATCCGGAAACGAAGCGATCATAATCCCCATGCAGATCAAACGATTTGTTGATAATCACATACATTGGAGCGAGCTCGGCCAGCGCTCTCAGTATCGTCGGATCGCGACGTCTTACCCCATAGCGAAGCACAGAGTAATGAGGAGGATCGTAGCCGCTATAGCCGTTTATGAGAGGATGCTGATGACTCATGGAGTGGTAAAGTGCATAGCAATCCGGAAGAATGATGCCTACCGGCAATTCTAAAACAGGAATCATCCTTGATGCTTCCGGCAATCGAACCGCCGGCGGTGGGAGAGTGGCAAGCGGCATATGCGCCACCCAGCTATCGAGAAGAATACCCGCTATGACGCATGCAGTTAGAGGATTAGACCATTGGCTAAGGTGCCGCAGACGATTGAATGCAAGCCCGGCTGCAATCGATAGGCAAAGGCAAGCCACCATAATGATTCTGGTTGGG
Organism: uncultured Acidobacteriota bacterium; assembly: GCA_903916735.1. Classification (GTDB taxonomy): domain Bacteria; phylum Acidobacteriota; class CAIWXX01; order CAIWXX01; family CAIWXX01; genus CAIWXX01. The sequence continues at coordinate 58,949 of CAIWXX010000051.1, read as the reverse complement.
ACTCTGAGAGAATTAAATCCAGGGAGAAGCATTAGCTTGGAATATGGCGCATGTTCCCATATCGGCATTCCGAGAAATCGGATAGTCGGTCCAAAACTCAACAGGTAGCAGATCCCGGCTGCTCCAACATAGAAACCCCATACAGATCTCTTTAAAAATGCGGATTTCATGAGTTGCGTGAAAAAGAGAGAAATGATCAATAGCGTGAAAGCCGGGGACAAATGCTTTGCAACTCTGCTGGCTGAGATTGAGATGCCCAGGATGTCAAATTGCCATGGTCCAAAAATGACGACACTCACTGCACCTAATACGAAACTTAGAATTAGGATGGCGAGGATTGTTAATGTTAATGTCTTAGCTTTTGAAGGAGGCGGCAACACAGGTCGAGTCAGTAAAAATGCAATTGCAATCAGGATGATTACGGTCAACCCAGGAAATGATGCCCCTTCAATTGATGGGGGAGGTAATAATCGATTCCAAAATGCTAATAGTGGATCTCCACTTATAATCGAACTTACATCTCCGGAAAAAACTTCAATCTCTTCATTTTGGCGAATAAACCCAAGACTTCGATGAATTTCTTGGTATTTCCAAAGTATTGGCAGAAGTGGAAGGGATGCGATTATCCATGTGCCGAATATTCGAAGTGAAATATTCCAAGCTATCCGATCGTGTAGAAACCAAATAATCCAAAACATGACAATAATTGAGAAATAAAAGAGGTAATAGCCGTTGCACAATGCCTGAAGCAGCCAGGAGATGGCAAAAAGAACGAGCCATCGACTTCGCTTTTCTTCAATATATCGATGAAGGCCAAGCAGGGCGATCGGCATCCAATATGAAGAAAGTACCTGTAAATGCGGCAGATGTGAGAATCGGTAGGGAATAAAAGCATAAGCCAGCCCGGCGATAAATGATGCGCTATGACATTTTGTTAACGAAAAGCATAATAGATAAGCGGCCAGTCCTGATAATGGAAAGGAGATCAGAAAGGCTATGTTATATGCAAGTTGAGGGCTTCCTCCAATCAATTGAATTGGACTGGTAAGCAAGGAAATACCCAGAAAATTCTCCGAAAATGTCATGGTGCCATGAATTGGGAAAAACATTGGCGCATTCCACCAATGATCTGTCAGCGGAATTGCTCTGGAATTCCAACAGAGTATCCATGTACTGAGGGCTGGATCACCCAAATCAGAAGGTAATACGCTAGTAAGCTTACCAATAAGAGGAAATGTCAGTGCAATCGTAAGAATGCTATAGATAGAAAAAATTACTATGCTGTTGTATTTTTTTCGAATTTGCATATTCCAATTCATAATTGCAATTCCAGATAACCCTGGAATTTTATATCTCATAACCGATCAGTTTGCAAAATCCACCTTCTCCAGACTACCTGGCGCATCCAACTTGGGAATAGCTGAATAGCTGCTATTTGGATCCACTCGTCATAGGACAAGTGTCGTTTTCGATGTGGTCACTGATAAATTCCGAGTGTCTGTGAAGAGGGGAGTCGATCATATTGTTCTCCGTATAGTCAGGAGAAGTAAACAACTTCGGTCGAAATGCGCATAAACGCGCCTAGGCGGCAAGCAAGCCTCCCTCCTGTTTTCTCTCTATCCGGAGCGGGCCCCCTATCTCTTTTCCTCTACCTCGTCGCCAGCCAATCCTTCGCTTTTTCGACGCTGTCGAAAATTTTGAGGTTTTTTCTCTTGGAGAAGGCCAGGACTGCTGAATAGATCATTTTCATCAGAGGCCCTGAAATTCCGACGATGGCTCCGGTTTTTACGAAAGGCTTGTTGTGAGTTGTGTACTGCTTAAGTGCCATGAGCATCGTTTTGTCGTAGTGCATGTTCGTCACATCGGTGAGAGTCAGAACTGATTTTGGTTCTTGAGATGCTATGAGCTTGCGGGCAACACCAATAATCTTAATGACCTCTTTGGCTTCGGCATCGGAAAAATTGATGAAACAGATTCGCCGGTCATGGTGTTTGATGAATTTGATTCTCTTCATCGATACCTGCCTTGTTCCGAAGCCATGTTGCGGTGGATTCCGGCTCATCCCTCGAGAGTGTATAGCCGGCCCCCGGATATCATTTCCAAATCATATTTATTTTATCAGATGACGAGGCTTCAAGCAGCAGGAAATGATGGCATCATCGATTCCGAGTGATCCGATGCCCGCTCGGATCATAAAGTGATCGGCATGTCGTTTGGTGTGTCCGCGAGGATTTTTTGTGCCGTGGTGCGTTCTCGAACAAGCCGGATGGATGCGGCGAGACTCAGATTCCGGAGATGTTGGTACAGCAGTATCAGCAGTTGAGTCGTCAGAATAGCCGTCGGGAAGCGAAGAAAATCCAGGCTGTGGAACAGGGCTGTCCAGACCCACTTGGCCGAAATCCCGATGACGAGCACACCTGGCGTATACAATGAAATGGCAAAAATGGCGAAGGTGTTGTTCGTAAAAAATGAAAACCCATAGCTCAAGGCCGATCCGATATCGCATTGTGTTCGTTCAACGAGAAAAATTCTGACATATTTAAGAATCAAGGTCATGATGTAGCAAATTGCTGCCAGCACGATTCCCAGAGTGAGCTCGGCGATAAAAAGCGGCCGTTCGGTGAAGCTCCTAGTGAAAAGCAATTCAGGGATGTTCCCTTGCCAAATGGCCACGAGGCTCGCCAGTGCCAGGACTTGTAAAATGAAGAGTGCAAGAAGCCGAGGAAAGAGGCGGATCGACCTGGAAAAAAAACGTTTGGAATCGAATGAATTCGGTACAGAAATTAGATCCAACACTCCGCCTGTAAAGAAGACCCGGATGAGGCTTCCAATCGCCAGCATGATGATGAGATATGTTCCAGCTTCATCAAAGAGCTTCTGGTGAGAATGCACGACTTCAGAGATCAGCAGAAGATCCAGTTTCCGGGAGATAATGTCGCCTGCAAGGCTCTGGCCGAGTCCGGCGATCGAAGCGCGGCCGGCTGGGATCGCCGATATGATTCCCCATGCCAACCCTGTGATATAGAGGAAGGGCAGGAGTCCACTGCATCGTGAGAGATCATCGGCTGCACGTCTGAAAAGGGATTTTTTCATGGAGAAATCAGAAATTGGACGAGTGCGGAACAAAGATTAGAAAAACCCCAGACGATGCTTCGGTCCGGCCGGCTGGTCCAGGAATTATTGATGTCGTTACGATCGGTGAGGATTTTATGCGCAGGGTCGATGATCGCCGAAATCACCGGCTTCTTAAAATCGAATGCAATCAATCGGCCGGTTCCGTCCCATCGGTGGCATTCTCTTGTTCCATCGGCGAATTGGACCGAGAGATCGACCGGCAGAACAATTCTGGAATGGCGGCCAATCATGACCCTCCAGCGCGTCGGATTTCCCGGCACCTCCCGGACGCTCCCGACATAAAAATCCGGCGCCGTGGCTTGAGAGAGCAGTTGATCGAAGTCATTCTGCATGTCCCGGCCAGCCACACCCGAGACAATTTTTATGAAGTCGGTTCCGCGCGGATGGGCGAATGAGAACCTAGCGAAGTATCGCCGGAATATTTCCTTCATGGCGCTCTGGCCGAGAGCATTTTCAAGTCCACGTAGCACCAGATGTGTTCGATCATAAACCTGGCCGTCATAGCGACCGATGTCCGGGTACGCCCAACTCATCAAATTCGCCGGATCGCTTTCGGGATTTTCCAACCAGGCAAGCTTGGCTCCCTGCCAGCATGTCATCGTCGGAAGCCGAAGAAACCAGCTGATCGGCAAGCGGAATATTCTCACATCAGGCATTGACGGCCCATAATGTGAATCAATGATCTTTCCACTGATGTAGCTGGTGATTCCCTCGTCCAGCCATGGCTCCTCAGGCTCGTCACTTGCGATCATGTGCTGGAAATACTGGTGAGTCGTCTCGTGGACCGTCGTCCCTTCAATTGGAGTCAAGCAGTGATCCGATTCGTAAAGTGGAGTGTCTGTGAGGAACAGCAAAGGATATTCCATTCCTCCGGCTGTTGTGGATGCCTCGAAGGGAGGATCCACGAGAGTCAGCACCGGGAACGGATATGGCCCACACCAGTCGTCGAGAAAACGCAATGTCTCCTGTACGGCGCGCCAGTGCCTATTGGCATATCGGATATGTTCGGGTTGCATGAAAAGGTGAACAGCAACTGCCCGCCCGGCAGGGCTTGTCCATGTCCGTCGCAGGAGAAGGGCATCGAGTTGCGCTGCGACGGCGAAATCTGTGACGCCGATGGCGTGATATTTCACTACTTGCGTGGAATTTTGGATGGTTCGCGAGATCTCCTCGCCGGTTGCGGCCGTGATAAAACCGGCCGGAAGACGGATTGTCACATCATAACAACCGAAGTCCGCAAAAAATTCGCTGTTGGCGTGATATTGATGACAATTCCATCGACCCGTCCCTTCCAACACTCCGATTTTCGGATACCACTGCGCCAGCATGAAGAAGTCGTGCGCATAGCCGGCGCGAGAGAGGCAGCGCGGCAGCTTCGTCAGAAATGACATATCTATTTTAATTCCGGCACCGGGGTGAACGGGTTCAGGAAGAGCGATGCGAGCGACCGTCTGATCGTTTGAATTGTGATCATCCGGCGCCATGAATTCCCATTTGATGGGCCGCTCATCCACCGTGAGTGACTTGATTTCGATGGACCCCCAGTCATGGAAATTCGAGAAGAGAGCGGGGTCTTCTTTGGCGTATGTTGTCTGTGAGCTCTTAAAGGCGTTCATGTAGAGATGAAATCGCAACTCAGAGGTCGGCAGAGTCGTTGTATTGGACCAGTGGATAGTGCAGTGTCCAGTCAGAGCTCGCGCGATCGTATCGAGAGATGCATCGATCTGGTAGGAGGCGATTTCCGGCGCTTGGGGCCATGATGCAAAGATGACCCCGGGGAAAACAAAGAACAGGAGAGCGAGCGCCGTCAACAACATTGGAAGAGCGCCTTCAATCAGCAGCCGTTGATGAGTGGCGGGATTCACTTTCGACCGGCTCGATGCAGAATATTGTTCCAGAAGTCATAATACCCAATGAGGATTCCGATTGCGGAGACGAGACTTCCCACGATTCTGTGATATTTATAAAAGATAAACGCTCCCGCTAAGAAAAGAATGAATCCGGTGCCTTGTTGTGTCAGCTTGATCCGCAGGATGCGTTTGGCGGTGACGATTTCAGGAGAATCCGTCGGGCGCACACGATTTTTGGACCAATTTTCCGAGCGGCCCCAGACCCATATGAGAGAAGAAAAAGCCATCGCCACCACACCCCAGTAATGCGAATAATAGTTATAGGTGATCAGATTCAGCAGGAAGAGTATGATTCCGATGCCCTCCTTGTTCCGGCCGGCAGAGGGGTCCATGGGAGCTCGGCCGGACTTGTCGGTGAGCGCGACCAGCTTCGCTCCACACCAGTTACAGAAACCGGTTTCGCCCGCTTGGCCACGGCCGCAAACTTTGCACACAATTTTGGGCTCAGGCATTGTCATGGTGAGGCTCGCTTTGCTTGCTCCGAGAGATGATGTTTTCCGGCCCTCGACCCCACACGCGTGCCGGATCCATCATAGCGAAAAGAATCTCCCTCTCTCTTTTGATGGTATTTCCGGGACATTGAATAATTTCCTGATCAACAGCTGTTGCCATGATCAGATTTATGACGAACCACCGGCCAGAACCGATGCGGCGAATTTCTCCATCCCACTGGCAGCCTGTGCGAGGGCCGTCTCGTCGAGGGATGGGACGGCAGTGCGGAGCCCGAGTTCTTTCTTGATGCAACGGATCCGCCCTTGGCTTTCCACAATTCGCTTTTTGATCGAAATCGATTTCCTTTTGCTCGCCAAAAAACGGTAGGCCAATTCCATGCTTTCGAGGCCACGGCAGATGAGGAGCATATCCTCGCCCGCGAGCACAGCGTGCTCGCAGAGCTTCTCCATGTCTCCGAATCCCTTCAGCGCGCCCATCAGAAGATCATCGGTGAGCGCAAGGCCTCTGAAGCCGAGATCGTCCCTCAGAAGATCCATGACGATGTTTCGTGAAAGCGATGCCGGCATGGGCCGTTCATAGCAGTCCTCCAGATCGGGGTAGAACGCATGTGCGATCATCACAAACGGTGAATATTTGAAACATCGTTTGAAGGGCAGGAGATCTTCTAGGTGAAGTGTTTTCCGGTGAAGCGGAATGACCGGCAGATCCACGTGGCTGTCACATTCTCCGCGCCCGATGCCTGGGAAATGCTTGAGCGTCCCGGGAATCCCAAGGCGCCGGGATTCCTTGAGGTAGGCGACTCCGAAAGCCGCGACCTTCCGGGGGTTCGAATCGAAACAGCGATCTTCAATCCCATTGTGAAAAGGAGCCAGCAGATCCAGCACCGGAGCAAAGTTCATATTGAAACCGATGGCTTTCAAGGCGCGAGCCGTCAGCCGTGCGTGCTGCTTGACGGCTGTTAAGCCATTTGAAGCTGATCGCAGAAGATTTGGTGTCGGAGGGAAATATTTCTTCAGACGATCGACTCTCCCGCCTTCCTGGTCAATTGAAAAAAAGCAGGGTTCCTGGGCGAGCGCCTGCACTGATCGCAGCAACTCGTTCGTCTGACGCGGCGTCTCCAAATTACGCGCAAAAAGAATGAATCCGCCAGGCTGGGATTTCGCAATAAATCTCCTTTCTTCACGCGAAAGCTGCGGGCCTTCAATGCCCACGAAAAGCAAAATGCCGGGGTTGTTCTCTGCAGATTTCATTTGTCTCCTCCCATGCCACCCGCTGCACCCACCTTTTTCTGAATCTGGTGGAGCAGGTTAAGTGCATCTAGCGGGGTCATCTGGTCGATCTTAATATGGCCGATCTCATCTTTCAAATCGATCAGCTCGCTCGAAACCGCCGGCTCGAAGAGAACCAGCTGGCGTCCATCGATGGCTCGACGACTTCGCGCCAGTCGCGGTTTCCCGACCGGATCCAGTTCGTTGCTCTCGAGGTTTGTCAGGATCTCGCGAGCGCGTTCGATGACGTCGGGAGGGAGGCCGGCGAGCGCCGCCACGTGTATGCCATAGCTCTTGTCGGCCCGGCCGTCCTTGATCTTTCGGAGGAAGATGATTTTATCCTTGGCTTCCCGCACCGTGATGTGGCAATTCTTGACGCGTTCGCAGAGCAATTCCAGTTCCGTGAGCTCGAAGTAATGCGTAGCAAACAAAGTCTTCGCGCGCAACCCCGGTTGATTGTGGATGTATTCGACGATCGACCATGCGAGAGACAGCCCATCGAATGTGCCTGTGCCCCTTCCGATTTCATCGAGGATGATGAGGCTGGAAGATGTCGCAGAATTAAGGATCTGGGCCGTTTCGACCATCTCAACCATGAAAGTGGATTGGCCAAGGGCCAGGTTGTCGGACGCTCCGACTCGCGTGAAAACGCGATCGAAGAGCGGAAGAGATGCCTCTTTAGCCGGCACGAAAGAGCCGATTTGCGCCATGATCGCACAGAGAGCGACTTGTCGAAGGTAGGTCGATTTCCCCCCCATGTTGGGGCCGGTGACGATGAGGATCTGACGCGCTGCGTCATCCAGGAAACAGTCGTTGGGAACGAAGGGTGTCGGAGTCACTCGTTCGATGACGGGGTGGCGGCTGTCGATCAGCCGGAGCTCACTGCCGGTATGCACCTGCGGCCGGCAATAGCGCCCTTCCGATGATTGCTCTGCCAACGCCAGGATGAAATCAACCTGGGAAAAGCGTGCCGCGAGATCCTGCAAACGGGCGAATTCTTTGGCGAGCCGATTGCGAATCTCGATAAAGAGGCGTTCTTCAAGTTCGCAAATTTTTTCTTCGGCGCCGAGCACCTTGGCTTCGTATTCGGCGAGCTCCGGCGTTGTGAACCGTTCTGCATTCGCCAGAGTCTGTTTGCGCATGTATGCAGCCGGGACGAATCGCAGGTTCGGCTTTGAGACTTCGATATAATACCCAAAGACGCGGTTGTATTTGACCTTGAGCGATGTGATGCCCGTCCGCTCACGCTCGCGTCCTTCCATCTGCTGAATTGTTGATTTCGAGTCGTGGCTGAGTGCCCGCAGCTCATCCAGCTCCCGGTTCCACGCTTCTTGGATGATGCCGCCTTCTTTGATGATGGGTGATGGAGAAGGCAGGATGCTTTTCTGTATCAGTTCTGCAAGATCGGTGCACGAATCCCATCCCGCCATCGCATGCGAGAAAAAGGATACTCGAAGGGCGCTCAGCAGATGCCGGCATTCAGCTGCCGGTTCGATTGAGCGCGCCAGTTGAAGCAGATCCCGCGGCATTGCAACGCCCAAGGTGATGCGCGAGACAAGCCGCTCGATATCGCCGACGGGTCTCAGTGTCTCTCGGAGCCGAAGTCGTGGCGCTTGCTCGTCAAGAAGCTCACTGATCGCGTCCAGCCTCTCGTTGATCGCTGTGATTTCGCGAAGAGGAGATGCCAGAGTCGCACGCAAAAAACGTGATCCCATCGGTGTCAGTGTCTTGTCGAGGACATCGATGAGTGTGAGTGAAGATGTCGAATCGCGGTTGTTGCGGAAAATCTCCAAATTGCGAAGCGTCCCTGGATCCAGGACGAGTCGATCCGTTGGGTTGTAGCAGGAGAGACGGCGCAGGTGGATGAGCGATGTCTTGCGGAGAGTGCGGAAATAGTAGAGCAACCCGCCGGCGGCTCGACGAGCCAGATGCCATTCACCGGGAATAAGGCCGTCGAGCTCGCTGACCGCGAAATGATCACGAAGCTCCTGTTCAGCCGCCGTCAGGGTGAAGCGGACGGTTTCGACAGGTGATTTGAAAATCGGCGACGCGAGCAAATTGTCGAGCGATAGACACTCCTCCGGGTGAACCAACTCACGCACCTGCCGACGATCAATCTCTTCGGCCAGTTGGTCAACAGATGCAGGACCAAAGAACTGCGCAACTCGAAAATCCCCCGTTCCAAGATCAGCTAGAGCAATGGCGGCGCCGTTCTCATCCGCGATGATACCGGCGGCATAGCAAGCTTCTCCGGCGGCTTCGGGCGCTGTCTCGATTGATGTTGCCGGTGTCAGTACTTTCTGAACATCGCGCTTGACGACCCCTTTCGCGAAACGCGCATCCTCAAGCTGTTCGCAGATGGCGACTCGATGCCCGGCGCGCAGAAGCTTGGCGACATAGCCGTCAGCGGCGTGATAGGGGACACCGCACATGGGAACTTCTTCAGGAGCCCCGCGGTTTCGTGATGTGAGGGCGATGTCGAGGATTTTTGACGCGATAAAAGCGTCTTCAAAAAACATCTCATAGAAATCACCAAGCCGATAAAAGAGGATGGCGTCGGGGTATTCACGCTTGATGCGACGATACTGGTCCATCATCGGCGTGTTGATCTGAGTATTGCTCATGAGGGACCTATTGTAGCAGCAAGATCGTTGTGTGTGAAAAAGCTCCTCACTTTGCAGAGCCACCTTTTAGACTGTCTCATCGTCGCCAATTGCATGGTCACTCCCTGTCGGAACTCCCCGTAGACAAATCATGGTTGGGATGCAGATGTCCCCCGTCCTTGCCCGGCTATCCGACGTGAATCCACAGGTAGAGCCAGTTGAGAAGGATGCAGGCGATGAAAACCGCCCACCACAAACGAGCATCTCCCGGCAAAACCTCGATAATGAAATCGCGACGAAACAAATGTGCGAAGAGGCCGGTTGAAAACCATGCGGTCATGAGGCTGATGAGTAAGATGAATAGCGGATGCATGGCGAACGCCTCTGGATATTTCCCATGAAGCAGCAGAAATCCCGCTCGCGTCACCCCACATGCCGGGCAGGGATGTCCGGTCACGCGGTAAAATCCACAGATCGGGATGCCGTGCTGTGGCAGAAGCTGAACCATAAGGCCTCCGATGATCAGCACTCCCACACCGACGCCGATCCATGGCCAGGCTGGACTCGGAATCTTGTGTGAAGAATCGAAGAGAAATCTCATATGAGGACCTCGCTCGCAATAACACAACTGAGTGTCGAGACAAGTACTCGGAGTCGGAACAGCCGAGTCGTCGACCCTTGTCCTTGATCCAACTTCGACCCAGCACTGTTCGCAGGCACAGCCTCATGACTCTAATAACAGAATATTCGAGACGCTCAGGAGCGGATTCTCGCATAGAATGTTGGCAATCACAAAGAGGCTCGTCGTGATTTTTTCTCCGTTTCCGATAGTTCGAAAAACACCTTTCTCGCATCGACATTGACTCACATTTGGATTCAATATTCTTGACTTCTCCGGCCCTTGTATACTATTGTTCAAGCTAAGCAAGGAGGCTTCCATGAGTACAACCGAAACCCCGGTAGCTGCAAAACCTTATCACGACGACGACAAGGTACACCTCTTCCTCGCATACTTCGGGATTCTCTCCCTGATCCCTTTCTTGATGTTCAAGGATAAGCGATCAGACCCTCAAAAAGAATTTGTCTACTGGCATGGCCGTCAGGGCTTGGCGCTCTCAATCGTGGTGATCGTGCTGTGGTTTGTCCTAATGATCTTCAGTTTCGTTGTTTCCTCAGCAGTACCAATTCTGGGCGGCATTTTAAGCTGCTTGCTATGGCTTTGTCTCATGGTGGTCGGCCTCGGTGGCGCTATCATGGGGTGGATCAAAGCCTTCGGCGGGCAGAAATGGGAAATGCCCGGAATATGCAAGATCGCCGAAATGTTCAAGTGAGTTTTCATTCGAGGAAGACGCTCATCTGGCTGTCGGTCGTTCAGGCAGCGAGACGGGCTCTCGAAATTTAGGATCACGGCGGACGGGGGCTAATATTCGCCATCGCGTTTGGCGGAGAGCCCCCGTTTAACTACTGCGCTGACAGATTGACTATCGATGTCGCCAGCTGATGATGGTAGCAATCATCCGCGCTCACGGACGGATGGCATTATGGATTTTGAGTTCACGATAGCAACGTCAAAGAGCTTCGATGTGGCCGTCAGGGCTGTTGAAGAAGCATCCGCTGCCGGCGGCTTTCGCGTTCTCCATATTCACGATGTCCAAGCTACATTGGCGGAGAAGGGATTTTTGCGGGATCCGCTAAAAATAATCGAAGTTTGCAATGCACGGTATGCCAGCCAGGTCTTGCTGGCCGATGTCAGGATCGCGCTCATGCTTCCGTGTCCGATTGCCGTCTATGTCCAAGGCAGCCAGACAAAGATCAGCACCATGCGGCCGAGTGCTCTCGTGGATTTCTTTCCCGACGCCGGAATCGAGAAACTAGCTCAAGAGATCGATGATGCCATCATGCAGATTGTGAAGACGGCTGCATGTGCTACGTCAGCACAATAATTTTCACGACGCGTCTTCCGGAAAAAAGCTTCACATGTGTGATCATCGATATTGGAAATCGAGTGCTTTTTTCATAAATGCGTGGCCAGTGCGAAGGCCACAACGGTCGAACCTCTTAGATGGCCGTTTTTTCCAAGTCGCCCGAGTATCATATCTTCCAATCCGGCAGGGTCTGGGATTACTCGGCACTTTTCAATCTCGTGTTCCGGCGCGTCCACGAAACATCGGTGGCAGGGTGGCAGCGAGTATTCCCCGATCTGTATCGGCGGACCGCACATACGGCAGGAAAGCGGCCTGAAGAGATAGAGATCGCATAATCCTGTTCCAGGATCGAGTGAGGGGCAGTGGAGGGAAGCAAAGCGATCGCAGAAGCGATCTTCCGCTTTGTTATCGTCGTTAAGAATTCCAAGAGCTAGATTTCCAGGGAATTGCTCACTCATGATGGTCGTAACCGCCATGGCTCGTGACCGCAGTTTCTGTGCGCGATCAGGATCTCGTAAGGCCAATTCCATTAAGCCGCGCCGTAAGCGGTCGGCATCGAGAGGTGTGATGGCGAATGGTCCGATGCAACAGTCGGAGCAGCCGGGCGAGCAGGCGAGCCAATCGCCGGAGAGCCGGCTTGATTCAAATAGAGCGCCGTCGATGATGGCAAGCAATTTCTTGTCGGCTTGCCAGAGATCCCATTCGCGCGAAGTTGCCGGAGTTGCCTCGGTATGACTGTCCTCATTCATGTAATCAAATATATCCCATCCTCGACGGAAAAAGGAGGGATGCAACAAGGATATTTAAAAAGACCCCGAATCTGCATACGACTGATTCAAACCCCATCAATCTCGATGCGGACGTTTTCCGCCTGAGCGCGCTTTACAGACGCCGCTGCACAGGCTATCATCACCTGAAAAATGTTTCTGAAGGGACAGCAGGTCGGGAAATACCACATCGAGGATACACTCGGTGTGGGAGGATTCGGAGCGGTTTATCTGGCAGTCGACACCTGGCTTGATAAAAAGGTCGCTCTCAAGGTGCCTCATCGCCAGACCGATGATCTTTTCCAACTGCTCAAAGAACCACGTCTTCACTCGGCGCTCAATCACCCGAACATCGTCCGCCTGATTACCGCCGAGAAAACAGACGATGTCTTTTTCATGGTCATGGAGTACGTGAAAGGCGAGTCGCTTGAAGCAATTCTCGATCGTGAAAAGACAATTGATCTCAAACGCGCGACTGACTACCTGCGCCAGGCTTGCGCCGGCCTCATGCACGCTCACCAGAATCACGTTCTCCACCGCGATCTTCGACCTTCGAATTTATTGGTTTCAGAATTAGGAACAGTCAAGATCACGGATTTCGGGACATCGACATTTCTGGAGACGAAGGGATTTGCTCAGACTCGCATCGGGTCGCCTCCTTATATGGCCCCGGAGCAATTCCTGGGCAAGGCTGTGCTTGCGTCGGATATTTATTCTTTGGGTTGCATTTTCTACGAAATGATGGCAGGCTCACCGCCGCTTTTTCATCCCAATCCGGCGATGATGGAGAAGCTCGCACTCCAAGGCAAAATATCTCCTCTCAAACTCAAGAACTCATCGGTGCCTCGCGCCATCAGTGACATCTGTTCAAAAGCGCTCGCCACCGATGTCAAAGCCCGCTACCCGAACGCCGGCGAACTTCTCCGTGAAATGGAAGCGGCACTCGGCATTACCCGGAAAGAGAGTCAAATGGAGGACATTCGGTCGCGCCTTCGAGCTCGCGATGAGGCATCTCGCAAGAGCCTCTGCTGGAACTGCCGCAAGCCGCTCCCCCCGCGCGCCATCAAGTGCAATCACTGCGGAGAAAAGCAATAGCTTTATTATTGGAACTTTTGTAATCAGAACATCTGCCCGATACCGAATGTGAGCCGCTGTCGATCTTCGCCCGGGTGAGGTTTGACGGTGACGCCAAAATCCAGGCGGAAGAGGGAGTACGGCGTGTCGAATCGAAGCCCGAATCCGACAGCATGTCTGACGTCAAATGGCTTGAAATCTGCAATATCCCGGAAAACGTTGCCTGCATCGTGAAAAAGAACTCCACCAAGCTTGATTCTCTTCGTGATCGAGTGGAGTGGGAATCGTGCTTCCTGGTTGTAAACAACAACCGCACGTCCTCCCCATGGTTGATTAGGATCTAGGCTATAGGGGTCACGAGGACCGAGGTTGTCTTCTTGGTAACTCCGCACTGAGGAGCTCCCGCCAACAAAAAATGCATCGCCGTCATACAGTGCTTGCCCAAATGTATCAATAACCCCGATGCCGCTGCTCGCGGCCAAGGTCAGTTTATTGAATAGCGTATAATAAAATCTGACCTGGCTAAAAGTCTTAAATAACCTTAGATCTGCTCCCAGCAGCCGAGGCTGATATTCCAGTGTTGTGCTGCAAAAAATGCCTTTTTTGGCATTGAGCCGATCATCACGAAAATCCCCAACGAGGGTCATTCCCAGCCGATCGCGCGTAAAAGTATATTGCGAAACTGGCAGATGATTAATTGGATTGATTTCGATGTAGGTCGTTCTTTTATAATTCATGAAATACTGAAGAGATATCTTCTTGGTCAAGTTCCTTTCCACAAGCAGGCTGGCGCCAGGGATGTGAGAGAGGAAAGTGCCAATCGGTAACTCTTGTGTCAGATCTTTCTTATACACGAGAACGGTCGTACTGATTTTGCGCTTGGAGAAATATGGGAATGCCATTGTCAATCGATAATTCCGCTCCGGCTTGCTCTGTCTGGTGTAGAGGCCTGCATCGATTCCCTTGCCCAGGACATTGATGTTATGCACTTCCAGCTCCCCATCGAACCCTTCCGGATTCTGAGTGTTGACAACGCCGGCAATTTTCCCTTCGGTGTTATACCTCAGTCCGTAGAAGAACTGGTAAACGTTTTGCTCCATAAGAGCGACGCGAATAATGACGAGGCCATCGTGCCCGGGTATTCTCTCCGGATAAATCCGCACGCTTCGAAAAAGATTAAGACCATAGAGAAGTCGTTGTGATTGAAAAATCTGGTTATAGTCGAGCACATCTCCGGCTTTGAAAGTGAGTTGCCGGAGGACAATGCCGGGATCAGTGGCTTTCAAACCATCGATTGTGATCTCTGTGATGTATTGCTTCCCGGTTTCCATTCTTTGTGGCGGTGCACTTTTGAGTGAGATCGCCGGCTCAAGCTTACGGCCTGCAAAGAGATTAAAACTCAAATTGTGCGAGACGCGTCCTTGGTAGGAGGCATCATCCTGCCGTCCGGCTCGGAGCGCCACGTTTCTTCCCATCTGATAGTCGAGCATCCACAGATAGCGTTGAGAGTTGGACAGGTCAGGAGAGTAGGTGAAAAAGAAACCACCGCCGAGATCCTTACCGATGATGGCACGGGCTGTCGGAGTATCCGTTTCATTGGAGATGTAATTTGGTTGAATGTCGAACTGGTCGATGCCGAGCTTGCGGCCGATGACCGGCAGGAAAGTATTCCCGACACTCCCACCTATAAAGCGGGCCATTTGGTTCTTAAGAGCATCCTTGCTGGTCGTCGATCCTTCTCCGACGATCTGCCCTGTCAGCAACAGCGACGCCGCTTCAATTTCCGAGAGCGGTGGTTGCCCCTGAATATCTTGAAGGTTGAGATTCGTATTGGAGAGTTTTCCTGTTAGTGTTGCTTTGATGACATGGGAGGTTCCCGAGCTGGAGGCAAATGCGTTCCGCCGTTGGAGATTGACCGTGACGTTGACTGTCGCCTGAATATTCAGGTGAGGATCGAATCCCTCATTGCCTTCAAAACTGAGCGTACACGTTTCGACCTTGTAATCGCGCCCCTGAAATCGAAAAATGCCATTTGGTGATGCATCGATCTGACCATAGAGACGGGGTTTCCCGACAGTTCCCCGGAGCGCCACGTCTCCCTTCAGACGAATATCGGCGATATTGTTTTTGACGTTGATCAGATCAACCGGTGAGAGGCGTAGATCCAACATTAGATCGGGAAAGGGACGTGCAGTCGGCTTCCCTTGTTTGGACGGGAAGCTGGCGAGTAGCTCTTGTCCGAGCCGGAAATTCCTGCGAAATATGCCATCGCGAAGCCAGAGATCGCCATCGAGAAGGTATCTCCCATTTCGCAGGAGGCTGAGAGTTGTCCGCCCTTCAAACTTGCCTTGCAGGCCGTCCGGAATAAATGTCCCACAGCCGTTAAACGAGGTATCGACTAAAAGGCCGGTTAATTTGATACCGTCGATTGTGGCGCTGCCATCCAGCTCAACAGCGCCTCCATTAAGCATAGCGACGCCTGTCGCGTGCGCAGTTCGCCCGGTAAAGTCGATCTTTCCATTGGCCGCGGTCAAATCGATGCGCTGCATGGAAAAGCCGGCCGAGCTGTCTTTCACCATCAGCGTTCCTTCGATAGCGGGCTTTGCCAGAACACCTTCGACGTTGACACTCAGTGAAGTGCTGCCGCCGAATTTCGCCATGGGCAGGTAAGATTGCAGGAATTGGTTTTGAATATCGGCCTTCACAGAGCTGTGAATGTAGGGTGGCTTTCCCTCGCCGAAGTTCAGGCGGGCTGTTCCGGAGATGTCGATTCCTCCACCTGCGAGATGCACATCGGTGAGCTCGATGGAATCGCCGCGTTTTATGATCCGGTAAGGTGCCGACTGACCAGGAAAGGGCTTTCCGAGGAGAGTGATCTTGGTGTTGGTGATGGCGCCATCGATAGTCACAGTGTTGAGAGATCGAAAGTTCCCTCCGAATGTGACATCGGCATCAGCGGTTGCACTGAACGCACGACGCAGTTTTTCTGGAATCAGCCGCGTGAAGTTGCTCGTGCCGAAGGACTGGACCGTTAAGTGAAGATCGATGTTGCGGGGTGAGCGAGTGGATGTAATGGGAAGGGCATCCAGTGGAATCACACCCGAAACAGAAAATTGACCCTGGTCCAGGATTCCATGGATTTCTTGCAAATGAACCTCATTACCCTTCAACACCAGATTCCCAGTGACCTCTTTCGTGGAGAAAGGAATGCGCGGATAAGTCAGAGAGACATGGTCAAGAAAAAGGAGTCCTGAGGTTTCAATGGCCGGCCTGACTCCGATGAACGAGGCTTCGCCTCCCAGGGTCCCTGAGGCTCGCATCCCTGGAATGAGGATCTCCAGAACTTCGAGATCGAGAAGCCCTTCCAGATGGAAATCAGCCGGCTGTCCTTCTGCAAGAGGCAGGACACCCCTGACACTAAAATGCTTTCGCATTCCTTCCATGGTCAAGTGATGAAAATCGACAAAATCCGGAGAGAGGCTCACGACAATATCGTCCTTGTTATTAAGCCCAAATTCATCGAATCGGAGGTCGACATCGTTCAGCACAATGCGCCCTTCGAGGCAGTGTGGAGCCAGGAGCTCAGCCGATATATCTAGAAACCCTGTAGCTGTGGCTTGAAAATCGGTTTTGCCCTTGTAGCGTGTCAGTATCTCTGCTGCTGGAATGTTAATGAAACTGGTCATCAGATGAACTGGATATGGAGTGGCCAGATCCATCTGAAAGGATCCGCCGAGGTTTTCATCGGAGCTTTGGAATTCAGCGAGTAATCGACGCTTGTTCAACTCGAAGGTACCACCGAATGATTCTGGAATGGTCATGGATGTAGCGGCGCCATCCACCGCCAACTGCCCAGCAATGCTCAGATCTCCCAGTGGTCCGTTGCCGCTCGCTGTGAAGCCGCAGATGCCTTCCGTGAAGATCGGTGAGAGAGTGCTGAGATGGAGCGATTCTCCCCTGAGATAGGCGGAATAATCCTTCTCGCGGATCGACCCATGCCCTGAAAGGGTTCCACCGAGAGTGCGGCATTGAAAATCGGATATCTCAATAGTTCGTCCCGCCACATCAATTGAACTGCTGATGTTCGATATTTCTTTTCCGCCGAGATGGATGAGTGGTGATTCGAATCGGGCGGCCAGAGATGATCCATCTCCGCTGAGCCTGCCGACGAGCGATGCGGTCCCGCTCAATTTTTCCGGCAAGGCGATTCTGTCGCCGATCGTGTCCTTTAGAAACTGTTTGATCTCAACAACGCCGGCACTAAATTGGAGATCGATCGCCTTTGGTGCGAGAGAGCCCTCAAAATCAACCGCCGCCGCCGATCCAACATGAACGCGGGAAGGTCTTATCTGAAGAGCACCTTTTTCGTAGTCGGCGCTGAACTGTCCCGTGAGAGGCATTTCGCCCTTCGCTGCATGCGAGGAATTGAGCACAAGTTCTGTGTGGCCTCGCAGATCCACTGGTTGCAGCAAACCTCTCCAATCCAGCCGGACCTTTCCGGAGATGGTTGTTGCAGGGGTGATCGGCAGCCTTTTTGATACAGGAGGAAGTTGGCGTGGATCCACTTGTTCCAATTGAATATCGGCTCTTGTTTTCCCGTGATCGGTTGCCATCTGCAAGCCGGCGCGACCCCCAGCGATGCGGGTTGTGATGTGTGCATCAGAAGTGCCATCCGCGGCGATGGCACATTCCCCGTTGATGTCATCCATCTGAATCGATGCCGTTCGCAGCCGGTTGGAATGAGCGGTGACACGCATTCGTCGTGCCGGCAGATCAAAATCCGCGGTGAAGTCGACTTGTGCATCCACCAAAGATCTGATCCCAGTCGCCTGGAGAAATTTCGCCGCATCCAGACGGCCGTCGACATCGAAGGCAAGCGCCTTGGTGTTGAGGACCTGGTTTTTCATGCTGAGTGTCAATCCATCACTCATCCATTCCATGAGCTGGATTCGGACCGGATCGTCCAGAATGGCTTGCAAGCGCACCTTTGATTCGATCGCCCGCCGGCCATATGTGATCCGGCAGGTTGGGGATCGCAGCGTGAGGATCGAGGGGGGACCGGATGTCATATCGAGCTGGAAATTCCGGATGTCGATGGTCAATCCCGTCCGACGATCCTGATAAGTGATGGTTCCCTGATCGACTTTTATCGATCGCAACACCATCAGGTTATGCGCAGTTTTATGAGTCGTTTCTGGGAATGGCAGGACAAATGAGCCTGCCTCACTACGGAGAACCGTGAATATCGGCCTGATGAAATTGATATCCAACGTAGCACCATGCATCGAAAGCCCGATGTCAAAAAGAATGTGCTGCGAAATAAGAACATTCTGTCCCCGATAGCTGACACGCACTTGTGCGAAATCCATTCGGAGGGAAATGGGGTCGAAATCGGCTCGATCGTAGGAGAAGCCGATCCCGGCTGAATTTAGAAGATCCGGCAGGATGTATCGCGGCACGACCGCCAGAAGGACGAAAAGAGCGACAGCGCCGAACGCGATGAAAGACAGCAGGGCAACACCAAGCCACTTGACGAATCGAACGAGCTTCCTGCCTGGATTCACAATAGGCGATAGTATATCAGCCAAAACGTTCACATTGAACACATTCATTTAATGACGTCATGGATGCTTCTTGCTTTAGCGGATCCATCGATGACGATCAAGCGATCAGACGGAAATCAATCGAATTTGCAACGCCATTTTTAGAACACCAAAATGGAGACTTGCCTGGTGGATTGACGGCGCCTCTCCATTTATTGTACTTAACCTCTTGTGATACCGCGTGAGTTTTTGAAAAAGATCCGGCGACTGGAGATCCGTACCCGCAAACTGGTCGAGGATACCTTCGCCGGGGAATACCACTCGATCTTCAAGGGCCGCGGGATGGAATTCGCGGAAGTACGTGAATATGTTCCAGGCGATGATATTCGGCTGATCGATTGGAATGTCTCCTCGCGTATGGGACATCTGTTCGTCAAGCAATTCATGGAGGAGCGCGAGTTGACGGTCATGCTTCTCCTTGATGCCAGCGGTTCTTCACTCTTCGGAACCCGCCTCCGGACGAAGCGTGAATTGCAAGCCGAGATTGCCGCGGCTCTTGCATTTTCGGCTGTGCTGAACAACGACCGCGTCGGGATGATCATTTTTACGAATCGGGTTGAAAAGTTCATTCCGCCGAAAAAGGGGAGGATACATGCCCTGAGTATCATCCGGGATGTGCTTTACTACGAGCCGAAGGAGAGAGGCACATCGATCAACACAGCCCTCCGGTATCTCATCAACATCCAAAAGAAAACGGCCGTCGTCTTCATCCTGTCGGATTTTTTGGATGAGGGATACGAAAAGATTTTCAGGGTGGCGGCGCGGAAATACGATCTCATCGCCGTTGTGCCCGAGGATGATCGCGAGTACGGAGTGCCGGATGTCGGACTGATCAGCCTGCGGGACGCTGAAACGGGTCGAGAGGAGCTCGTAGACACGAGCTCCCCCCGGGTGCGCAAGCACATCGAATACGCCATGCGCCGACGGCGCGAGAATTTTTCGAAACTCTTTCTTTCTACAGGTGTAGATAAAATAGATCTGTCGACTCATGCTTCGTATGAAGCGCGACTCCGGAAATTCTTTGCAACCCGAGTGCGGAGACTCAGATGAGGCGAGTGCTCGCCCTGCTTCTCATTTTTATTCCGCACTTTTCTCACACGCTTATTGCGTCTGATGAGCTCCCAACCGATATTCAGCCCAAATCGGTGCATGTCGGCGATCCGATTCATCTCACCGTGACGCTCCAGTATTCGCAAGGAGCGACATTCGAAATCCCGTCCACAAGCTGGAAGATCGGTGATTTGGAAGTGCTGGCGGTCAATCAGGGAATTCCCGAGAAACAGCCCGACGGCACCCTCAAGAGATCCATCTCTTTCGATCTTGCCGTGTACAAGACAGGAAAATTCACGGTTCCACCAATTGAAATCAAGCAACTCACCCCCATCTCCCGGATTTTCCGCAGCGCCCCCGGCGAAATCGATATCTCCACTGTTCTGACAGGTCAGGAGAAAGGGATCGAAGATATCAAAGGGCCAATGGCAATCCCATTTGAAGTGCCGTGGCTGTGGCTGGCAGTGGTCCTGGGCCTGGTGGCGGTACTCGTTCTTTTGTGGTGGTTTTGGAAACGGCGTCGAAGCCGAGAGGAAGAGGGTGGTCGACCCTCGCCGGTTCAGATACTGCTTTCTCCCGAAGAGGAAGCGATGGAAGCATTGAAGCGCTTGGAAGCCGCGGGTCTGCTAAGGCGAAACGAATTCAAGGAATTTTGTGTCAGACTCACAGAGATCCTCAAGCACTATGTTTTTCGCAGGCACGGCGTACCGGTCGAAGAACGAACGACGATGGAGATCATGATCGATTCGGCCAAATCACTTCCGGTTAATGTCTACAAAATTCTCCGTGATTTTCTTGATCGAGGTGATCTGGTCAAGTTCGCCAAGTATCAGCCGACATCGGAAGAGATCAGGGAAATGATGAAATGGGCTTTCCGTATGATAGAGATCTCCAGGCCTCAAGCCGAAGCGGCTGTCGAAGCATCAGCGGCGCATTGAGCTCGATCTCACCGGAGAATGCATCGGTGGTCATGGGGGCGGATTCAGAGGAGCGGGAACGATATATCCAGCTGCTGGCAACTCGCTTTCTCCGCTATGGATGCCACAGGCTCTTTCTCTCGTCGAGGGATTTTGAGTTGATCCGAGAGCTCTGGGAAAAGGGCGTGCCCGCTCGTGTTGTTCTGACAGGTCTGGACTCGGCCTTCCTCACTCGGCTTCGCAGTGCCCGTTCCCGCAACAGGCCACCTCGCTCGCTCGCCTTTGCTCGCCGACAAATAGAGAAAGCCTGGGAGGATTATAGGGAGCTCCAGGTCGGAGCCCGTGCTCCACTCGATCCCGGTCGACGTCGAAAGAAAAAGGAGCAGAAGCTGGATCGCCTGCTGGAAGCCATTGCCGAATCGCTCCGACTCGCTCAAGATCGCGGGCATGCAGAGCTGGCGGCTCACCTGGAGACTGTTCGCTCACGGTTGGATTTGCATCCAATGACCGAATCCATTTTCGATATTGAAGAATGGCTGGAGTCTGCATCTGACGAAAGCGATCGAATATTGAAAAGATCCCTGTCCGAGGACGTCGTGGAAAAGGCTCTCGAACGTGCCCACCGCGAATTGCAGGGCTATGCATCTCATGCCGGCTTCCAAGGTTATGTCGAGAAAATGGCCGGTCATTTTCTCCGTGAGCAATATCCGTTGCCGCTTCTGACCCTGCTTTAGTATCTGATCGGTGAAATCTGTGCACAAAATGGCGAAAGTTGGGATATGGCAGGATTGTGAATTCCTCTCAGGAAGCCAGGAAGCAAGGAATACAGGAATGACTTATGAAACCATTGCTGTTTGAAATAAAAATCCGTTCCTGTTTTCTTTAATGGTTGTCGAAGCCATCTTGAATGGTTGCGGCTATGCCGTGTTAGGAGAAAGGGGCTGGGGATGATGGGCTCGATGTGATTGGGGTATTTCATCCATTCCTTATCTTCACGTGAATAATGCAGCATTAATGATCTTAGTTTTTTTCCAGAGAGTGAGGACTTTGACAATGCCCTACCCGGCGAGCAGAATAGCGGATTCTTGGGGGAAACAATGAAAAAATCGAAGGTTGCTATTCTCAGGACATCTCCGGCGACGGTGATTCGGGATTATCACCGATTGATGAATCTCGCCGGCTATCAGGATATCCTGCCCAAAGATCGGGATACGGCTCTCAAGATCAACATCAGCTGGCATTTCTTCTTTCCTGGGAGCTCGACGACCCCCTGGCAGTTGGATGGCGTCATCCGTGCTCTTAAGAAAGACGGCTACGCTTCCAAACTGATTCATGGTTGCCATAATAGAACCGTTGTCATCGACGCTCACCTGGGCGAAGTCGAAAACAAGCAGCTTCCTGTGATCAAGGAGCATGGATTGTCCAATGTGCACCTCTATGAGAACAGCGACTGGATTCATATCCGCGAGGCCGTCGGCGATTTGGCGGATCATTTTTTGTGCCTGAACCAGGTCTATCCAAAAGGGTTCATGATTCCAAAGCGTTTTATCGGTGAGAACATCATCCATCTGCCGACCATCAAGACTCATGTTTTTACGACGACGACCGGCGCCATGAAAAATGCCTTTGGCGGGCTCCTCAATGAGCACCGTCATTGGACTCATCCCGTCATTCACGAGACGCTCGTTGATCTTCTCATGATCCAAAAAAAAATCCACACAGGGGTTTTTGCCGTCATGGACGGCACATTCGCCGGTGACGGCCCGGGACCCCGGTGCATGATCCCTTATGTCAAGAATGTCATTTTGGCCTCATCAGATCAGGTTGCGATCGATGCTGTCGCGGCTAAGATCATGGGATTCAACCCCCTTTCCGATATAAAATTTATTCGGCTCGCCCACGAACTGCAGCTTGGGTGCGGTGACCCCATGGATATTGAAATCGTCGGGGATGTTGATGCAGCAGATGAGAACTGGCATTTTGTCGGGCCTTTCAAGAAAATGACGTTCGCAAGCCGTATGCAGCATCAAATCTATTGGGGCCCCCTCAAGAAGCCCGTTGAATGGTCTCTCAAGACCGTACTGGCGCCATGGGCATACATCGCCAGCGTCCTGTACCACGATTCATTTTGGTACCCGCTGCATCAGAAGCGCGTCCACGAATTGCTCCGAAGCGACTGGGGGCGCCTGTTTCAGAACTGGGAGAAAGTCGCTATCCAACCGGATGATCTCGAAACGGAGGGATGGAAAGAAGTCGGTGACGAGCACTTGGAAATGCGGCGAGAGAGTCTCAAACTCCTCGCGCAATCCTTCCGGGTTCTGGGCACATGCATCAGAGAAGCGCCCGAATTGGCGGCTCGCAAACGCCGTTCCACTTCACAATAGCATCGATCCATATGATGCAACGATGGGGAGGCCGGCTTTCGGCCGCTGTCTTGAGCCTGTTGGCATTGACGGCGCTTGGAGGCATCCCCATCGCCGTGATCCCCCGTTTTTTTTCGCCGGGATTGATGATCCTGCCTCCTTTGATTGCATATATATTCCTAGCGATCATTCGTCTCCGGCAACCACGACCAGCTGTTTTCTCGGGCTCTCTGCTTCGAGTTGTCTGGCTCATTCTTGTCATTCTCGCCGCCACGATTGTCATTCTGCCGCTCTTCGCCAACCCCTTGAGACCTTTTCCCAAGACCATGATCGGGTCGTTCTATTGGAGTCATATTGGCATACTAATAGGCGCTCTTCTGCTTGAGACCTATATCCAAAGAAGGCGCTGTGGGCCTGCGCATGAACCGTCGCCTGTCTCTTGCTTCCTGGTCTTTGGCGCGTTTTCCCTTTACCTCCTCTACACGGCAAATGGCCTGCTTTATTCGAGCGGCGATAATCTTGCGACGAAAAACCTCCCGTGGCTTGTCCTCAAACAACGAACGATTGACCTTTCGGGTTTGCAACCCTATCGAGGATCCGATGTGCATTATTCCGGGTTCAAGGTGGGCAATCGCATTTTGCCGACATTTCCTCTCGGCACGGGATTTCTCGCCATTCCATACTCTGCCTTTGCTCTGACGGTATCCGGCGGCAGAGTCAACGCCCTGCTTGTCGATCGATGGGAAAAGCACTTTGCTGCACTCCTGGCCGTTGCTACCGTCTGTCTGCTTTTTTTCGCGCTCCGAAAGGATTCCGGCAATTGGCCGGCAGCTGGAACAGCTTTTGTCTTTGGAGTTTGCACGACGGAATTCACGACCGGAAGCCAGGGCCTTTGGTCTTTCAGTGGCGAAGTATTTTTCATCACCTTGGCGTTGTATTTCGTGATGCCTTCGATGAAGAGGTCATGGAGTTGCATTCTCGGTGGGATTGCAATCGGAGGGGCGGTGTTTTGCCGGCCGACGGCTGTGATCATCCTGTGCGTCCTTGCCGGAATTCTGTTTTTGACGGATAAAAGAGCCAGTACATCCTTCGTTATCTCGGCTGGTCTTGTTGTAGGGCTTTGTGCATGTTTTCATCAGTGGCTTTATGGACATCCTCTCGGCGCATACGGACTCGTCAATTCCAACATGTGGTCGACACATCCATTGCCTGGATTGGTTGGAAATCTCCTGAGCCCCGGCCGCGGGTTCATCGTCTATTTTCCATATCTTCTCTTGACGCCTTTTGCGTACTGTGTGACCCGGGATGATCGCATGCAGCGCCGCTGGTTTTGGGGAGCCTGGGTGGTTGTCTTGGCGGCTTATTTCGTCGCTTCGCTCTATGAAAAATGGTGGGGTGGCCACAGCATCGGGCCTCGCTTGATGACCGAAGCTGGCCCCTTCTTCGCCCTTCTGACACTGCCTTTCTGGTCGGAGTGGAGGAGCAAAATTTGGTTGAAGCCGATCTTTTTTCTCTGCCTGGCATGGTCAGCATTGACGCAGTTTCTCGGGGTTTATCGGCCGGTTGTGTACCGGTGGAATGGATTGATCAACGTCGAGGAACATTCGGAAATGCTCTGGTCGTGGCGAAATGGGCAACTGGCGGCAGCCTGGATACCGGACTGGAGACTGGAGACACGTCCATATCAGAAACCAGGAGAGGAGATTGTCGGCGAGCCGGGCAAATGGTACCGCATCGATCTCAATTCGATTGCCAATGCACGATATGATCGCAATCCATTTGCATCTTCAGGCTCTGGTGATGAATCCATTGCCTATTTTCCGAGAATCGATCCGGCGATTCAGAATACGCCTACCGCTCTATTCCACTTCGGCCAACGCGGCACTCTCAATGTGTTGAGCGTGGGAAAGGGGATTCAAACCCAGGAAATATCGCTGGCGGGCCAGATAGGCACCCGGCTTCACGCGCTCCTGGCAATCGACCAAACCAAGCGTTCCGGCCAGACCACTGTTCCCGCGCGATGGGAAATCCAATACAATGACGGGACGAAGGAAACGATTCCAATTCGTCTCAACATCGATGTCTATGACTACCGGCCGGATTTTCGAGGAGGGCTCGTGCCGGACACCCTGGTTTATAGGGGTGAGTCGAAGGATGCCGACGTTCTCATCCACTCAACTTTCATGCTCTCCCATTCGCATATCCCAATCATTTCAATCCGTCTGCTCAATCTCCGGCCGGCATCACGAATTTCCATTTGCGTGCTGGCGATGACAATTGAACGATGATTGTCAGGGATCCACCAAGGGTTGATGCCTGATTGATTATGGATTGACTCGGAGTTCAAGTTGGCCCATATTTGTGGGTAATTGAGGTGACCGACTATGACTGAGAAGAAGCCGATCAAACGCATTGGGGTTCTAACCGGAGGCGGAGATTGCCCGGGATTGAACGCCGTCATAAGGGCGGTTGTGAAGACAGCGTGGTATCAGCACGGAGTTGAAGTATTTGGTATCGAAGATGGGTTCACGGGTTTGATCGAGAAAAAGATAGTGCCGCTTCCCCCTCAACGGGTTTCTGGAATTCTGAAACAGGGTGGAACGATACTCGGAACCAACAACCGAGATAATCCCTTTCGCCATCCGATCATTGTGAATGGTCAGCTGACTCATGTGGATGTGTCAGAGAAGGTCATGCGAACCATCGAATACAATGACCTGGATGCACTTGTCATCATCGGCGGCGATGGGACTTTGTCGATCGCGAGTGAGCTGTGCAAGCTTGGAGTCCCTGTCGTGGGGGTTCCGAAAACGATTGATAACGACCTCTCAGCCACCGATATTACCTTCGGTTTCGACTCTGCCCTTCAGACGGCGGTTGCGTCGATTGACAAACTCTATTCGACGGCGGCGTCGCACCACCGCGTCATGGTCGTCGAAGTGATGGGGCGCTATGCTGGGTGGATCGCCCTGCAGTCCGGCCTGGCAGCAGGTGCAGATGTCATCCTGATCCCTGAAATTCCATATCGAATGGATGTTGTCTGCAGTGAGATTTTGCGAAAGGAGCGCGAGGAAGGGAAGGCTTTTACAATCGTCGTCGTGGCAGAAGGCGCGAAGCCGGTTGGAGGCGATGTCACCGTGGCGAAGCGTATCGAAGGTTCTTACGATCCCGTTCGGCTCGGTGGCGTGGCATTCAAAATCGCAGCCGAAATCGAGGAAGCCACCTGCAAGGAGACAAGAGCCGTCGTGCTGGGCCACACGTTGCGTGGCGGGTCTCCATCTCCCTTCGACAGAATCCTCGCCACTCGATTCGGAAGCGCCGCTGTCCGTTTCCTCATGGAAGGAAAGTTCGGACAAATGGTCAGCCTGCAGACGCCGAAAATTGTGAGCGTTCCACTCGAATTGGCCGTCTCGAAGCCTCGAAATGTGCCGCCCGATGGCGAATATGTTGCAACGGCACGTGCCATGGGGGCAGTTTTTGGAGACGAAATATGATCTTGGCGTTCCTGTTTCTTTTCATCTCGTCAAGCGGCTTGCCGACGACAATCATCAGTCCCATTGATGGAGCACAAATGGTTCTCGTACCGGCCGGGGCTTTTCGTATGGGAAGCGATGATTTTAAGGTGGAACAGCCGATCCATGAACTGAATCTGCCCGCTTACTACATCGATAAATATGAAGTGACGAACGCACTTTACGACCAGTTCGTAAAAGCCACCGGGTATAAAGCGAATGGCGACTGGCAGAAATACGCTGGAGCCGGTCTCGAAAACCACCCTGTTCAATCTCTCACTTATTTTGACTGCACGGCTTATGCGAAATGGGCAGGCAAGCGCCTCCCGACTGAAGCTGAATGGGAAAAAGCCGCTCGCAGTTCCAAAGAACTTCGTTACCCATGGGGCCCGGCATTTCAACCCAAAAAATGCAATTCCATCGAAGAAGATCGGAAAGCGACGACGGTTGTCGGATTCTATCCTGAGGATGTCAGTCCTTATGGGGTTTTTGATATGGCCGGCAATGTCACAGAGCTCACAGCATCGCCGTTCAACCCATACCCCTTGGACAAAACCGTCGACCAGTCCGTGCTCCCCCTGGATCGGCGTGATCGAGTGATGCTCCGAGGTGGCTCTTATATGACCGAGAGCAAAGGATGTCGCCTGACCCAGCGCGGAACAACAAAGCCTTTTTCCATGATCTACTGGGTCGGATTCCGCTGTGTGATGGATCCTCTGCCGGCGAAGAAGTAGTCGTTGACCAGAAAGGATCCCACGTGTCGAAATTGATTGTTCGGGGCAGGTGTTTGAGAGATTCGCATCGGCGCCTCGGAGCGAAAACCCATGAACTCTTTGTCAATGCAACACGCTTGCTCAATTTCAAACCTATTGCGCTGAAACCGGAGTCCCAGCGACATTGACAGTCCGAGCTGATTTCACTATTCTTCGAACATGCTGAAGGAAAAGGCATTGAATGGTTCGGAGGCAGAGAATCGCGAAAAAATCCGGCGCGAAATCCAGGACGAGATTCGTACTCTCGGGCAGAAGGTCGCGTTTATTCTCCATCCTGATCAGGTTCAGCTTCGGCCGTGTGCCACGCTCGTCTTCGGTCCACCACAAAGCCATGGCGAAACGAAGCCCGATCCGGATATCCTCGAACGATATGAGAAGGCGGTTACTATCGCACAAACGGCTCCGACGTACTGGGCGGAAGGTAATGGGAGATATCTTCGGCATTATGCTCGATACGAGATCGAGCACGCAGCCGAGCTTTTTAATCTTTACCAGATCGCCGGCGCATTACCCGAAAGCGAGGTCCTCATTTACGATCTCCCACTCCCTTACGCCCGGGATCTCTGGTTGCCACTGTTCTGGTTCCATCGATAGCACGCCTCCCTGATGGTGAACTCGGAAACCCGAATCGCTTGGCTAACGATCTTGAGATATGCTGGATATTGAAAAAGCTCTTACCGATCTCAACCAGTCGATAGCGAAGCTGAAGCTGGACTATGAGCGATTTCTGGCTGGAGTCGTGAAAATTACCAAGGAGTTCAATCCTGAACGCGAACGAGAGCGTATTGCGGTTCTGATCAGACAACTCAACGATATGGTCATGCTGAATTCAGGACAGAGATTCTATTTCCAGACACTCATGTCGCGGTTTCATACTTATTGCGAGCTTTGGGCAAGGCTTCTTAGGGCAAAGGAGGAGGGGCTCGTGCTGGCTGCAGGTGGCGCTCCTGTTCATCGACCACAAGCGGCAGCCCGGAAGACCGAGCCGCCAGTGGCTGCCCCGGACCGCTCCCGATGTATTCTGCAATCTGCTAACGAGACCAGCCTCGTGGGAGCGCTCTTCGAACGGTTCATCGAAATGCGCTCGCAGACCGGCGAAGGTGCTGCGAAACTCTCTCTCCCATCCTTTCAGAACCTGATTCAGGGACAATATGAAAAAATTGCATCAAAATATGGGCCTGGCGATATCGAGTTCCGCCTCGGAGTCAAGGATGGCAAGGTTCAACTCACAGCCAAGCCGGTTGGGCGAAAGTAAGAAATCCATCCGATTCATCGATAATTCTGGAAACCCCAGATAACCGGACCAAGATAGTGCGCTTGAATCTCTCGCTCTTGCACTTTTCCATGCAACGGACTTCACGTCATCGAGATCCGGACGAGTTCTCTTCTCAGAGGGAGTGGCGGAAAACAATGAGCTCCATCGCAATGCTCCTCGCTGCGAATGGCATATTTCCAGATAAGCACCACGGACGTCTTGCCACCTGACTCCGTCGGATGCAGAGCCCTGGGGAGGCCGCGAATGATGAAATCGAGTGGATTTTATTCAGGTAGAATGGTGGCTTTTCGTGCGGTCGGTCCCTTGGGGCCGCTCTCGATGTCGGATTCGACAGCTTGCCCCTTTTCCAGGGATTTAATGCCTGTTCTTTCGACTTCAATCTCCTCATGGTGAGGTTCCATAGGATTGAAGCATAGATAAGACAATGACTCCGTATCAGCATCCAACTATAACCATGTCCGGGATAAAAAAGGATACGGACCGATGTCAAGTATCCCAGACACCCTCGGGTAGGCGAAAAAATTGTTGATGGCAGGGAAATAACTTTGAACCCACAGATGGACAGAGATGAACACAGATCGGATGCCGGGTCACTGTCCTGGCTCTGGACTGGTTTGATGGAATCTGGTAGAAAAAGGGAATGTTCATTAAAAAGCATCTAAAAAACGCACTGATCATGGATCTGATTGGGGATCGGACAAGATGAGTCAAATCACTATTGTCTTCCTATGGCATATGCATCAACCGCTTTATCTAGATCATTTCGAGAAAAGCTATCTGCTTCCATGGGTTCGACTGCACGGTCTGAAGGATTATTATGGCATGGCATCTCTGCTCAAGGAATTCCCCGATATCAAAATGACCTTCAACTTGGTGCCATCCCTCATCCAGCAACTGCTTGATTACGAGCATGGAACGGCGAATGAAAAATTTCAGTCGCTCTCATTGAAGTCCTCAGAGGAGCTCACCGAGGAAGACCGTATCTATATTCTAAAAAATTTTTTCATGGCCAATCGGTTGACGATGATCTCACGATATCCCAGATACGATGCGCTTCTCGAGAAGCGAGGGTTCAATGTCGAGGAGGATCATCTTCGCCGAGCAGCGCGGATTTTTTCGAAACAGGATTTTCTGGATCTGCAGGTTTTGCAGAAACTCGCATGGGTGGACGAAGAGTATATCGAGGGAGATGCCCGAATTATCGATCTAATCCAGAGAGGAAAGAACTTTTCTGAAGCAGATAAAAAGCAGCTCGCCGATGTCGAGCGGGAAATTTTGGGAAAGATCATTCCAGCATACCGGGATGCCGCTGCTCGAGGGCAGATGGAGCTATCCACAACGCCCTATTATCACCCGATACTTCCGCTTCTCATTGATAGTACCGTCGCGCATGAAGCGAACTATCGTACCAAGCTCCTCAAGGACCCCTTCCGTCATCCTGAAGATGCAGTCCATCAGTTGAGAGAAGGGCGATTGCTTTTCGAAAAAGTCTTCGGCTGGAGCCCGACAGGTCTTTGGCCGAGTGAGGGCTCCGTATCCATGGATACGCTCAAAATGGCGGCCGATGAAGGCTATAAGTGGGCCGCAACGGATGAGGAAATTTTGGAACAAAGCCTGGGCATCTCTCTTGGCCGCGGCCCCGACGGTTCACTCGGCAACCCCGGGCTTTTATACAAACCCTATCGGATGCAGTTTGCTGATAAATCGATCGGCCTGCTGTTCCGTGATCATATCCTTTCTGATCTTTTTGGATTTACTTACAGCAAGATGGGTCCCAAAGAAGCCGCTCGCGACTTCCAAAACCGCATTGAAGCAATCGGGCAGTCATGGACGGGCAATCAGCCTCCGGTGATTTCCATCATTCTGGATGGAGAAAATGCATGGGAATATTACGAAAAAGGGGGCCGCGAGTTCCTGAGACGGATCTGTGATGGTATTCAGCAATCCAAAGTGATAGTCACGGCCACCTGCACTCAGGCGGTTGAACAGATGCCTGGCGCGGCACTTGAACGGATCTCTCCCGGCTCATGGATCTATCATAACTTCGACATTTGGATCGGACATGAAGAGGACCGCCGGGCCTGGGAGATGCTTTCTCTCGCGCGTGACCTTCTGGCCGAACGCGATCCCGAACACCGGCTCACTGCCGCCTGGGAGGAGATTTACATCGCAGAAGGCAGCGACTGGTTCTGGTGGTATGGAGAAGATCACAGTTCGGAAAATGATTGGGAATTTGACCAGCTTTTCAGGAAGCATCTGCTGAATGTTTATTCCATTTTAGGCGAGACCGCTCCACCCGATCTGCATGTTTCCATCATTGCGGGTCGTAAGAGAAAGGGCGGGCCGTCGCTCTCCGCTCCGACTCGTTTCATAACGCCGAAAATTGACGGGCGCATCACAAGTTACTTCGAGTGGCTGGGAGCAGGCGAGTACCGCGTTGTCACGCGGGGCACATCGATGCACAAGACCAGAGCCATCACTCAGTCCATTGGATTTGGATTCAATCTCGAAGATCTTTACATCAGAGTCGATACTGTCAGCCGGGCCTCTTCATATTTCGCCAGCGGCATGGAAATGCATCTTATTTTTCTCGCCCCTGCCCGTTATCAGCTGATCTGCCGATTGACGGGTGAGGCCGAAGCCCGGCTTTACAGAGAAGACCAGCCCGTTTCAACATGCTGCTTTGCGGTGGACACGGTCATCGAGGCGATGATTCCATTTCGGGAACTCGGATTACGGAGTGGTGATCAGCTGGAATTCTATATTTCATGGCAACGGGGAAGAGAAGTATTCGACGCTCAGCCTGACGGCTCGTCCATAACTCTAGCAGTGCCCGACGAAGCCTTCGAAAGCCAGTATTGGGAAGTGTGACCGGAGAGAGGACGACGGCCATCAGAGGATTCCTGCCTGTCTGGGTCCTCCTGGTTTCGGCCGCTCTCTCAGCAGCTCTTTCGCTCGAGCAACAGGGAATCGTTAAACTTTTCAAAGACTCTTGATGAATGGAACCTCGTGCGGATTTATCAGGGACTGACCCGGCTGAGAAGCCGGCAAGGTCGATATACCGATGCGGCGAGTGCCGGACAGAACGCTATGCGGTTGGCTCGAAAACGAAACGATCTGGAACAGACATGGGTTTTATTTCTGGCCCTGATTGCTGTTGTAGTGTATGCTGACATGAGGATGAGGAGGTCCAAACCGATGGCCTTTGGCGCATGAGAAGGTTTGCTTCCCTTCGAAAATGAGCCTGGACGGGGACGAGAGCCTGATGAAATCGAAAGGCGAAGATCTCTCACATGGAAAAAGGATGCGCCCTCATTGCAGGATCGAATTCGTCTTAGTGCAGTACGGCCTATGATCCTCTCTTCCTTGACATGGGTCTGGCTGGATGTTATAAAGCTCGAAAAGTTTCTGGAGTCTTAACGACATGTCTAAGCTCGAAAAGTTCGGTTCTTTTGTGCTGCTTGAAGAAGTTTCCGGCGATTATCTGGGAAGGATTTATCGAGCCGCCAAGTTGGGTCAGGCCGGCTTCGAGAAACTCGTCTACCTCAACAAAATCAATCCCAACATTACACATGACACTGGTCTCGTGAAAAGCCTCATCGAAGAGCTCAAGGCTTGTGCTCACCTGAACAGCCCCAATATCACTCGTGTCTATGGATGCGGGAAAATCGAGGGGGCCTACTTTATTTCATGGGAATTTGTCGAAGGCAAGGATCTGGGGATTGTCTTCACGCGGATGGGCGATGGTTTCCCGCTGGCGCTGGATCAGAGCTTGTACATTCTCAGCCGGATCATCGCGGCTCTTGAAACGGCACATGCAGCCAAAATTGACGATCGACCGCTCATTCATGGTGCTCTTTCGCCGGTGGATATCCTGCTGACATATGAAGGGGATGTCAAAGTTAAAAACTTCAGCGTCGCGAATGTTCTCAGCAAATATCAGAACGAGCGAAAAGAAGCGTATAAGAAAATCGAAACGTATCTCAGTCCCGAGTTCCTCGATGGAAAGCCTCCTGAAAGACGAAGCGACATCTATGCTCTCGGTCTGGTCTTCTTTCGTATGCTCACCGGTGATCCATTCTTCACTGGAAATCGCGATATCGATTTCAAACAGAGACTGGAAGATTCCCGCTTGATGGTGCCTTATCAAGATGAGGATCGTATTCCGGCGAACATTTCGGATTTCATCCTCAGATGCCTGAATCCGAGTCCTGCTGGAAGGTTTCCGACCATCAAGGATGTCCGACAGGCGGTCGAAGCCCTTTTGCTCTCAGGCGATTTCGCGCCGTCCACCTTCAATCTGGCCTTTTTCATGCACACGGCCTTCCGGACAGAGATCGAGAATGAAATGAAGCAGCTTCAGGAGGAGAAAAAAATCAACTTCCTGGAGTATATTGTGGAACCGGCAAGTGCGCCGGCCACGCCGCCGCCCGCCAAGAGCCCTCTCGATACGGCAATTACACAGGTCTTGCAGAAAGAAACTCATCCTGAAAAGGAAAAAATCGAAACCAAATCTCCGGTGACTGACTCCTCAGCGATGCCCACTCCATCACATCGGCCCTCTGCTCGTCCTGCAACGGATTCGGCTTCAGCGAGTATCACCTTCTTGCAGGATTATGCGGAGCCAAAGAAAAAGAGTCCGATGGTACTCATCGCCGTCATTGCTGCCATTGCGATCCTGGTGGCAGCCGGTTCATATTTCCTGTACTTTAAGCCCAAATGGACTGGAGCCGCTCAGACAGCTGCTGCCAACCAGCAGCAGTCTTCTGATCAACAGAAACGACTGAAGGAGCTCGAAGAGCAGGCGAAAAAGGCGGAGGAAGATAAGGCCAGGATTGGCGCCGAGCTCGATAGCCTGAAGAAGCAGCAGGAGGATGCGCTGAAAAAGGCGGCATCTAAGGCAGAACAGGATCGCCTGGCAACCGAGTTGGCAAAAAAGATGGAGGAGAAGAAGAAACAGGAGGAAGCCGACCGGCAGCGACAGGCCGAACAGGAGACACTGAAGAAGGGACAAGAGGACGCCGCGGCCCAGGCAGCCGCTGATGCCGCGAGGATCGCTGAAGAGAAGAAGAAAGCGGATGACGAAGCTGCCAAGAAAGCGGCCGAACTTCAAGCTCAAAAAGAAAGTGAACAACAGCTCAGCCAGATCAAGGAAGGACAGATCTGCCCCATGGATTCCCTCGACACAAAGCCGACCATCACCAGATCGGCCAATCCATTGTACCCGCTCATTGCTCAGAGAATAAACGCCAGCGGAACTGTGTCCGTCAGCGTCCTCGTCTCTGAAACCGGGGAGGTCATCGATACCAAAATTGTTAAATCAAGTAAATCAAAATTCGGATTTGATGAATCGGCTGTGGAAGCTGCTCGTAAATACAAGTTTACAATACCAGTTAAAGCCGGCAAACATGTGAAAGTCTGGTTCACCTTGCCGACGTTCACTTTCAAGCCCGGCAGGTGAGTCGCAGGCCGTTTGAAATTCGGACCTGAAACCATTCGCAGCATTGGCGAGTCGGAAGAGACTCACTTTGTACCGGGTTTCACACCCCGAACGTTTTGGTCGTAGCGGCATTAATGGAACATATTCAATTTATTAGTATTTTTTCCTCGCTCTCTTCGGTGGCGTCTCTTTATCCTTTTGGAGCTTTCCTTCGCCTCGCTCTCTATGTTAAGTATAGGTTTCGGATGTTGCGAAAACGGGAGGAATGGCGAAGCATAATGAAGAGATGCACAGTGCTTCGGGCGCGTCGGATGAGGATCACGAGGTTCATTTTCGCTGAAAGTCCTTTTCTCTCCCGATTCCCTCGTCGCCATGTGTGGGAGTTCTATGAGTAGCAGTCCATGCTCTCAGGATGACATCATCCTGCAAGGGCATGAAAAAAGATGGGTCCTTCGGCATGTTTCTGAGGATCGCGCTGAAAAATTGTCTGCTTTCCTCAAGTGTTCGCCTCTAACGGCGCGGGTTTTGCTTTCACGGGGTATTGATGGCGACAGTGCTGCTCATTTTCTCTATGGCCATGTTGAGCGCTTTGTTGCCGATCAGGAGGACCTCGATCATGCGCGGGTGCGCATCGAGAGGGCTGTTGCAGACCACGAAAAAATTTTCATCCACGGAGATTATGACGTCGACGGGATTACGTCAGCCGTCATTTTGCGCTGCGCTCTGGAAATCCTCGGGGCACAAACGGAAGTGTTTCTCCCTCATCGGATCCGGGACGGATATGGAGTATCTGAGCGAGGGGTGATGCGGGCGCTGGAATCAGGCGCTAAGCTTTTTCTCACGGCTGACTGTGGATCATCATCGGATGATGTTTTCGATCGTCTAAAAAACGCCGGTTGTGATGCCATCGTCACAGATCATCACGTACAAGAGGCGCCTTTACGCCATGCTGTTGCGGTGCTCAACCCAGTCAAGCCCGGCAGCCGCTGGCTTGATCGTGATCTGGCGGCCGCCGGAGTCGCGTATCTTCTAGCACTTTATCTACTTGAGACAGCCGGCGAGCGCGCCACTCCGTTGATCCATGCGATGGCAGCCATCGGCACGGTTGCAGATGTTGCCCCTCTTCGCGGTGAAAACCGGCAAATCGTACGCCGGGGACTTCAGGCGTTGAGAGAATGCGATAACCCGGGACTTCTCGGATTGATTCAAAAGGCCCGGATTGATCCCAATCATGTCCGAGCCTCCAATATCGCTTATCAGATCGGACCCCGTCTCAACGCCGCTGGACGTCTCGATGATGCAACCAAGGCATTTGAGCTCTTCTTTGAGAAAGATCCGGGTCGGCTTTTTTCATCACTCGATGAGATCGAACAACTCAACAGGCGCCGTCAAGAGATCGAAGAGGGCATCCTTACTGCTGCATCCGATCTGGTCGATCCAGCCAGTCCCGCTATCGTGCTGGATGGTGAAGGCTGGGATCGCGGCGTTATCGGTATCGTCGCGAGTCGGTTGGTGGAACGCTTCCATCGGCCGGTCCTGATGATGTCCCGACAGGGCGGTATGGCGTTTGGGTCAGCACGTTCGGTTCCAGGAGTGAATATCGTCGAATGTCTGCGTTCATGCAGAGAAATTCTGGCTACTTTCGGAGGGCATGAACTGGCGGCCGGATTTACGCTTCCTGAGGATCAAATTTCGTTGTTTCGGAATCGCTTGGAAATAACGATCAGTGAACTGAACATGGCTTTCATCCCGGAACTTCACGTGGATGCCACTGTCGATCCATCTCAGTCTCTGTTCGAAGCCATACAGGACCTTGCCGGCTTGGAGCCGTTCGGTCGAGGGAATCCCGAACCTCTTTTTCTCTTCCGATCGGTTCGTCTTCTTCATGCGCCTCGGATCCTCGGGCGAAAGGGCGTACGATTTCAGGTTCGAGCTGGCGAACGGAACTTCACAGGCGTGGCATGGCGGAAACCGGATTGGCAGATCCCTGTCGGGCTTCCGATTGACATCGTTGCCAGATTGCAAATCCACGAGCATCAGGGCCTGAAAGAAGTACAATTCCAGGTTGAGGATTTCCGCAATGGGGTTTAAGCGCCAGAAAATAGCCCGGGCCATACTGGCTGTGGTGCTGCTTCTCTTTGCCGGGACGATCTTTTTCTTCATCTATCGACAGCGGACACCCGGAACGAACATAATAATTGCCCCGGGGGAAAAGACAAAAAACACGGCTGTCCTCGAAGGACTTGATGTCGTCAGAACGGAAGGCAATCGTAAAATCTTCGAAGTGAAGGCCAAGAAGCATTTCCTTGATGACAAGGGCATCTACCAGCTGCAGGGGGGGATCGAGATCAAGATTTTCGGGAAAAACGCCGGAGACAGCGCTGTGATCAGTGCGGAGAGGGGCCACTACGACGGTAATTTTCTGGGCTTGTATCTGGAAGGCGATGTAATAGCCAAATTGGAGACCGGGTTGAAGCTTGTGACTGATTCTCTGAGGTATATCAAGGATAAGGATCTTATTCGAAGCAGTGATGCCGTCCGGTTTGAGCGTGGTAATATTGCCGGGCACGGAGTGGGTCTCACCATCGATGTTACATCGAAGATTGTTGAGTTCATACATAGAGTTGAATTCAACGTCCGGAATTTGCGCTCGGACCTTCCCGCGGATACCCAGATTCTGAGTCGTTACATGCATTACGATGATCGCGCCAAGGTTGGGATCTTTCAACAGGGAGTGGAAGTCACAAATGCCGATTCGTTCCTCCGTTCCGAGGAGGTGGAATTCACTCTCGTCGATGATGGCAGCCACATCAAGGACATGGAAGCTCGCTTCGGTGTGCAAGCCGACTTTGCCAGTTCGGCACGAGGGACGATCCGGAGGGAAGAAGATGAGCGGTGCCTCTCTTCAATGGCTAACAGCCCCGGCCAGAAAACGCTCACGGCGGAAATGGCTCACCTGACCTATGCCGACGATGGAAAACGAATTGCCGACGCCGTGGCTCAGGGACATGCCGTCATCGAAACGCGTCGCCAGAAGGATGAAAAAATTATTTCGCGGCGGCGCATCGCCGGGGATAAAATTCACTTCGTTTTTTTCGCGAACAAAGACGGGATCGAGAAATGCGAAGCGAACGGCGATGTTGCTGTGGAAATTGTGCAGGAAGGAAAGACCCGCAAAGACAGGGTTCTAAAGCGAGTGTATTGTGATGCGATGACCGCGTCTTTTGATCCCGTAACAGAAGAAGCATCACAGATGCTGTTCACGGGAAAAGTTCGATTCGAAGATCAGGACAGCAAGGCCTATGGCGAAAAAGGAACATACGACGGAAAACTGCGACTGCTCACAATCACCGAAGGCAACCCGCGAGTCGAGCGAGAAGGCAACACCGTCAGCGCGCAAAAGATCGAAATCAACGAGACTTCGGGCATCCTGAAGGCGACAAACGACGTCAGAACAAATTACCTTAAGCGATCCGGGGAAATTTCCTTTTTTGGAAATGCAGACGATCCAGTCTCCTTAAGCGCAACATCCATGACATATGATCCGACAAAAGGCCTGGCCATTTTTACTGGCGACGGACGTGCCTGGCAGGGAGATAATATTATCACAGCCGCACAGATCAATGTCGACCAGGGGCAGAACACTTTCTCGGCATCGACCGGCGTCAAGTCGGTGCTCTTTTCTTCTGTTCCGAAAAAAGGTGAGAAGGAAGGCACGAATGCGAAGGAACGCGTTCCCATCACGGTGACGAGCGAACAGCTATTGTATACTGAAAAAACTCGAAGTATGACCTACACAACGAATGTCGTCCTCCATCGCGAAGAGGCCGATATGAAGTCCGACAAGTGCGAAGTCTTCTTCCAGAAAAATGCCAATGACATTGATCGGATGCAATCGACTGGAAATGTTGTCATCACGCAGCCTGGTAAACAAATCTTCGGTCAGACAGCCGATTATGATCTTTTCAAAGATATGGTGATGCTCACCGGGAAACCCAAAGTCATCGACATCGTTCGCGGAACGAGCCAGGGCAAATTATTGACATACTTTTTCCAGGACGGTAAGATCATTTTAGATGGGAAGATGGAGGGGCGAACAACAACCATCTACCAACCAGATCTCAGCAAACACTAATGGACCTGGAATACTCGAATTCTGCCGGTCAGGCGATCAATGAAACACTTGAAGCCCGTGGCCTTGTAAAATCCTTTAAAGGGCGCAAGGTGGTCGATGACGTCAGCGTCGTTGTTCGCCGTGGAGAAATCGTTGGCTTGCTGGGGCCAAACGGCGCAGGCAAAACGACCACGTTCTCCATGATACTCGGCCTGACGACTCCTGATGATGGGCATGTCTTCCTGAACGGCGAAGAGATCACCGAAGATCCGATGTATATGCGCGCCCGAAGCGGCATCGGGTATCTGCCGCAGGAGCCATCGATTTTCAGAGGCCTGACGGTTGAGGAGAACTTGCTTGCGATTCTGGAAACACTGGATTTGAGTTCTGCTGAGCGTCAGCAGCGACTGAGTGCGCTGCTGGCTGAGCTCCAGCTGACGCCTTTGGCGAAAGCTCGCGCTTTCAGCCTTTCCGGCGGCGAAAGACGTCGTACCGAGATCACGAGAAGTCTGGTGGTTTCCCCTTCCTTCATTCTTCTGGATGAACCGTTCGCCGGGATCGATCCGTTGGCCGTGATCGAGATCAAGAAGATCATTATGCATTTGCAGAAACGTGGAATCGGCATCGTCCTGACCGATCATAACGTCCGTGAGACGCTCCTGATTACTGATCGTGCTTATATCATCAATGATGGCCGGATATTCCGGCATGGGCGCCCACGGGAATTGGCGGATGATGCCGACGTTCGGAAGATATATCTTGGAGAGAACTTCTGGATGTGAAATGAGGTAGAATCGTCAAGGACAATGGCACAGAAAGCAACGATTCAACTCAGGCTGACGCACAAGCTCGTCATGACGCCTTCTCTGCAGTATGCCATCAAGCTTCTGCCAATGACCAAACTTGAGCTGCAGGAAACGGTCAATGTCGAACTGGCCGAAAACCCGGTTCTGGAAGAGGCTCTTGAAATGCAGGAGCCGGAAGAAGAGCAAGAAGGGGCTGCCGCGGAGGGCGAGGAAGCTGCCGTCCCGGAGGTTCAGACTGCCGGCGATACGGGTGAAGCATCATCGGATGATGAGGCCCGTGTAGAAGCCGCAGAATCAGCCGACGGAGCTGTCAAAGAGCTCGATACAAAGCCCGAGCATCCTGCCGACGAGTTCGATGATTTCGACATCGAGAATTTCTTCAGCGATTATCAGGATGAGCCGTGGAGGCCGCCACTGCCAATGGATGTTTCAGATTTGCCCTCCTTCGAGAACACGCTGAGCGTCCAGATGACACTCTCCGATCATCTTCTCTGGCAGCTTGATTGCACGCCCTGTACCGACCATATCAAAGATATTGGGATCGCCATCATCGGAAATCTCGACGAAGATGGCTACCTGCGGGTTGAGCTCGACGAGATTGTCGCCATGGGTGACTACACGCTCGCTGAGGTCGAAGAGGCTCTGGCGCTGGTCCAGCAGTTTGATCCGCCAGGGGTGGCCGCCCGGAGCCTGAGTGAATGCCTTCGCATTCAACTGCATCACATCGGCCTTTCTGGCACGGTGACGGAAAACCTGCTCCTCGATAACCTGGACCTCGTCGAAGCACGCGATGACACGGCCATTTGCCAGAGGTTGGCCTGTTCACAAGAGGATCTCCAACATCATCTCGACATCATTCGACATCTGGATCCTCAGCCGGGGCTGAAGTACTCCGCCACCAAGCCGTATTACGTGGTGCCTGATGTCTACGTGGTGAAGGTCGAAAACGATTTCGTCGTGATTTTGAACGAAGAAGGGCTTCCCCGGCTACGCATCAGCCCTGTCTACTCGCGAATGCTGGCGAGTAAGGCCTTGCAGGACGATCAGGAAAGCCGGAAGTATATCCGTGAGAGATTCAAATCCGCCCTCTGGCTGATTAAGAGCCTTGATCAACGCCAGAGAACGATTTACAAAGTCAGTGAATCCATCGTGCGTCATCAACGCGATTTCCTGGAAAAAGGAAAAGGCCATTTGCGGCCGATGGTTCTTCATGATGTCGCCGATGATATCGGAGTGCATGAATCGACGGTCGGACGCGTCGTTGCCAACAAGTACATGCAGACACCTCAGGGAACCCTGGCCATGAAGTTCTTCTTTAATCGGGGGTTGAGCAACGATCGAGGGGAATCCATTTCTACGATCAATGTCAAACAGAGGATTCGCGATCTCGTCAGTACCGAAGCGCATGATGGGCCATTATCCGATTCGGCAATTGCCGCCCTACTGCGGAATGACAAACTGCGGATTGCGCGGAGGACTGTCGCCAAATACAGGGACGAATTGAAAATACCGCCTTCACATCTGAGGCGATCCGGCGGGACTGTGACGCCGCCCCAGATTTTGGAAGGGACTAATCTACCGAATCTACCGAGGAGTGAAGACAAATCATGAAAGTGCTATTCACCGGCAGAGGGTTCGAGGTAACTCCATCGATCAAGAGCTTCGTCAGCGAAAGAGTTGAAAAAATTGGCAAGTATCTCGATGACATCATCGAGGTACACGCGTTTTTGACTGTTGAGAAGTATCGCCACAGAGCCGAAGTCAATGTGCATACCCGTCGCAGCAAGCTGGCATCGACGACGGTGAGTGCCGACATGTACAGCTCGCTCACGGCTGTCTTCAACAAGCTTGACACACAGGCAAAACGGCTCAAGGAAAAGCGCAGCGCTGGAAAGCGCAAGGGAGTGGAGAAGCGAGTGACTGTGGATGAATCGGCCAACGAGGCTGTGCCGGTTGGAAGAGTTGTCCGGGTCAACAACTTCGACTTAAAACCCATGTCCATCGAGGATGCTGCTTTGAAGATGGGCTCGGACAAGAGCGATTTTATCGTGTTTCGAAGCACGACAACCGATCGCATTGCAGTCGTTTACCGGCGCAAGGACGGGAATGTCGGGCTGATTGAACCCGAGATATAAAGCGTGCGGCGAACGAAAGCCGAGAAAAGGCCGATTGTCTCATGGCCTGAATCTGCACCCTTGATTCCTGTCAGCGAACTTCTTTCGCATGAAGCCGGCGGCCTGAAACTCCGCCTGCTAACGGGCTCCCAAGGGCTCCAGAATCAGATCACAGGCCCCCGCATCCAAAAGCCGGGCCTTGCGCTCGCCGGCTACACCGAGTACATCCATCCAGGACGTGTCCAAATTCTCGGCGTCAGTGAAATAGCATTTCTTCAAGGATTAGGCGCCGTCCAACGGAAGCGGGCGATCGCGAGTCTTCTTCGCGGCGAGATGTCGTGCATTATTGTGACGGCAAGCCAGCGGCCTCCAGATGAGCTCTTCCGTGGATGCCGCGACCGCGAAATGCCGCTTTTTGGGTGCCCCTTAACCAGCTCTCAGTGCATCGAAAAAGTGATGACCTTCCTCAACCACAAACTAGCCCCTATCAAGTCGGTTCATGGGGATCTTCTCGATATCTTCGGCCTGGGAGTGATGATCATCGGAGATAGTGGAATCGGCAAGAGTGAATGTGCTCTGGATCTTGTTGTTCGCGGGCATCGGCTGGTCGCTGATGATATTGTTGAAATCAGGCGCGATCAGTCGGGACAACTCATCGGGTTCTCTCCGGAACTCATCCAATACCATATGGAATTGCGCGGAATCGGACTCATCAATATCCGCGACATGTTTGGAATTTCCGCCATCACTCCAATGAAAACTGTGGATATGGTGGTCAGCCTCGAGAGTTGGGTTGAGGGCAAAGCATACGATCGGTTGGGGCTTGACGAAAGAACACATCGGATTTTCGATGTCGATCTGCCTCTGATTCGGATGCCCGTGGCGCCAGGGAGGAACTTAACGATCCTCATCGAGGTGGCAGCGCGAAACCAGCTTTTAAAAAAACAAGGATATCACCCCGCTAAGCGCTTCAACCGGACGTTGCAGAGACGACTTGCGGGACGAGGTTGATCATGCCGAAGGCCGCGTCACCTAATCAGAAGCAATCCTCTCATTCTCGGAAGTCTCAAAAAGATGTGCTTGAAAACCCGCGGTTCATAGTCGTTACTGGACTCTCGGGTTCCGGTAAGTCTCAGGTGCAGAAGTGTTTGGAGGATCTCGGCTATTTTTGCATTGATAATCTTCCTCTGGGGCTCGTCCCGGAATGGGGACGTCTCTGGAAACGACAGAAGCAGAGCCGGACGGCTCTTATTTTGGATGTTCGCGAAAAGAGCTTTTGGAAGGATTTTGGAAGAATCTACGCCGAATTGCAGCAATTGGGCGTTGATCCGCATCTGCTTTTTCTGGAATCCGATGATGCCGTCCTGATTCGACGGTTCAGTGAGACGCGCCGGCCGCACCCGCTGGCTCGAGCAGGGGAGTTGCTCCGATCATCCATCGCACGTGAGCGCAAGTTGCTCCAGGGCGTTCGCAACGTTGCCGATGATGTCATCAATACATCACGGCACACGGTTCACCAGCTGCGGAAACTCATTTTTGAGAAATATGGCCGGCGTCAGAGCTGCCTGCTGTCAATTATCAGTTTCGGCTACCGTTTCGGGATTCCGCCGGAAAGCGATCTTGTCGTCGATGTGCGCATTCTCCCCAACCCCTTTTTCAATCCGCGTTTGAAAGTGCGAACCGGACTCGATGGAAGTGTGATACGATTTCTTCGTTCTTATGGGGAGACACACCGGGTGCTCGAGAAGACCCTGGATTTTCTACGTTTCCTGCTGCCGCTCTATGTCGAGGAGGGCAAGAGCTACCTCACGATTTCTTTTGGTTGCACCGGTGGCAAACATCGCTCGGTGTTCATGGCGCAGGAGATTAGCCGAGTGCTGGCAACGGACGGTTTCGAGGTGACGGTAAATCACCGGGATATTCATGCGGAATAAAGAATTGGTGTTTCTATGAAGAAGTTTGGCCGGCGCCGGCGAGAGTTGCAGAGGGATCACAAATGATTGGTGGGGTTGTTGTCACCCATGAAAACCTGGCCAAAGAGCTTCTCAACGTTGCGTCCATGATTGTCGGCACGCCCAATCATGTCATCTCCGTCTCCATCGGATGGCATGAGGATGTCGAGGATGCAAAGCAACAGATCAGAAATGCCATCAAAAAGGTCGATACCGGCGCAGGAGTTTTGGTCATGACCGACATGTTTGGAGGGACGCCGTCGAACCTTTGTCTCAGCTTCCTCGAAGAGCATCATGTCGAGGTTGTGACCGGCGTGAATCTGCCGATGTTGATTAAATTTCTTGGGATGCGCGACGAAGATCTCGGCCAAGCCGCGCAGAAGATCAAGGAACAAGGAAAACGTTCCATCTCGGTAGCTGGTGAAATTTTAAAAACGAAATAATCTCTGGAAACCGGACACCGACATCGATGAGCATCACAGACCTAGCAGGAACAGACCTCCAGGGGATCGTTTTCATATGATTGAACGACGGGTTCAGATCGTCAACAAGTTGGGCCTTCACGCTCGCGCTGCTGCCAAATTTGTCCGCACCACGAGTGCATTCACGTCCAAGATTATTGTGCAGAAAAATGGGATTGAAGTCGACGGCAAGTCGATCCTGGGCATCCTGATGCTGGTGGCATCAAGGGGGACATATATCATTCTGCGTGTCAATGGGCAGGATGAGAAAGCAGCCATCGATGCCGTCGAAGCTTTGATCGCCAGCCGGTTTGGGGAGAGAGAGTGAGACAACTCAGGCTGAAGGGGCAGGGCGTCTCTTCCGGTATCGCCTTGGGTCGAGTCTTCATACTCGAACGTAAGGAGATCACTCCTGTCAAAATCTCAATCGCGGATGCTGAAATCGAGGATGAGGTTCGGCGATTTCATGATGCCCTGGCGAAGAGCCGCGATCAGCTAGTCGCCTTGAAAGAACGTGTCCGAAAAGAGGTTGGAGAAGAACATTCCTATATTTTCGACGCTCAAATTCTGATACTCCAGGACGACATCCTCATCCAACCGACAATCGAAAAGATACGGGGGGAGAAAATCAACGTCGAATGGGCCTTGCAGGAGGTTCGACACCATCTGGA
The DNA here is from genome assembly GCA_903916735.1 of uncultured Acidobacteriota bacterium. Classification (GTDB taxonomy): domain Bacteria; phylum Acidobacteriota; class CAIWXX01; order CAIWXX01; family CAIWXX01; genus CAIWXX01. Next base: position 14,762 of record CAIWXX010000051.1, on the reverse strand, counting down.
GAGCCTCTTTCGGGACATTGATGATGCCTATATCGCCGACCGAGGCACTGATGTCGGCGACGCAATCGGCCGTGTTCAGATCAATCTCGGGCACCAACAGGTGGAAACCATGGAAGGCCTTGATGAGAATATCGTGCTGGTGGCCCGAGACCTGACGCCTTCACAGGCAGTTCAGATTGAAAAGAACAGGGTGCTGGGTTTTGCGATCGACACCTCAAGCCGAACGTCTCATGCCATTATTCTCGCCCGCTCTCTGAAGATCCCAGCCGTCATCGGCCTCCACGATTTCTACTTCAAGGTTCGCCACAACGATCGTGTCCTCGTGGATGGTACCGAAGGCGAGGTCGTACTGAATCCATCTCCAACGCTCGTCCGCGAGTATCTCTTCAAGAAGCAAAAGTACGAGGATTTTCAGAAAGAACTCATACGATGTGCGCTTCTCCCGGCTGTCACACTCGATGGCGTTTCTGTTCTTGTCCAGGCCAATGTCGAAGCTGTATCGGACATCCCGCTTCTATCTCAGAGCGGGGCGGAAGGAATCGGTCTTTTCAGAACTGAGTATTTGATGCTCTGTAGTGCGCACTGCGATCCGAGCGAGGAAGAGCAGTACGAAGCCTATTCTGCTGTTGTTCGCGGTGTCGCCCCTTACACGGCCATCATCCGCACGGCGGATCTGGGCGGCGATAAGTTGGGGGATCCGGGCTCGCATGTTCGCGAAAACAATCCAATCCTCGGCCTTCGCGCCGTCAGGCTTTGCCTGAAACGCAAGGATTTTTTCAAACGTCAGATTCGGGCTCTGTTGCGGGCTGGCACCCACGGCGATTTGCGTATCATGGTGCCCATGATATCGGGAGTCGGGGAAGTCCGGCAGGTCAAGCAGATCTTTCAGGAGTGCAGCGAGGAGCTTAAGAGCGAGGGCACACATTTCAACGATGCGATTCCTCTTGGCATCATGATTGAAGTGCCATCGGCTGTGACAGTGGCCGACCTCCTTGCGCAGGAAGTTGACTTCTTCAGCATTGGGACCAATGACCTCATTCAACATACACTGGCCATCGATCGCGATAACGACGCGATATCCTATCTTTACGAACCGATGCATCCGGCGATACTGCGATCGCTCCGGGAAGTTCTACGGGCCGCTGCGAATGCCGGCATCCCGGTCAGCCTTTGCGGTGAAGCAGCCGCGGACCCACTTTTCGCTTTGATCATGCTTGGACTCGGTTTGAGAGAATTTTCTATGAACCCGGCTTTTATACCGGTTATCAAGAGGGTGATTCGATCGGTTCGAGCCGAAGACTTGAATGACATCGCAGTCCAAGCTCTCCTGCGGCCAACGGCACAGGAAGTTGAAGAGTATCTTCTGGAAAAGCTTGTGACACGGTTCCCAGAAGCGATGATGAGCATGCCGGGAGGCTTCAAGGGAGACGTCTAGGTTTTGACATGTAGCGGATGGGCGAATTTGATGACAATCGACGCTTCTCATTAACGAAAACTGAGGCCATAAGGAGTATCAGTCGAGTGGAAGAGAAAACGACAACACTACCTATCAAGGTTGAGAAACCATGGGGCTACGAAATCATCATTGCCTGGACTGAACGGTATGTCGGCAAGATCCTCTTTATACGATCAGGACATAGCCTCAGTCTCCAGTATCACAAGATCAAGGATGAAACGATTTATGTCGTTTCCGGCGCGATGGATTTTGAAGTGGAAGAAGATGGCGGTATGAAAACCCGCAAGCTCGGGCCGGGGAATCCGTATCATATTCGTCCGGGAGTCAAGCATCGAATGCGAGCAGTCGAGGACTGCACGATTTTTGAAGTGTCGACCCCCGAATTGGATGATGTCGTACGCCTCCAGGATCTATACGGCCGGACTTGATGAACAGCCGCTGATTCCAATTCAAGGTTCGTACAGACGAATCCACAAGGGATGCAGAGCCGAAGGGCAGAGGCTCTTTTAAGAGCCTCCGCTCATCTGCTCATCCGTAATGAGATGCCGTTGACGTCCGATTTTTTCTCCCGGTATGTGGGCTCGAAATCGGGTGCCCGGCCGGTGTGAGATGACTACTTCTGCATTGTTGTAAAGTCGGCTGGGATCTGAAACATCGAATCCGCAATGGGCGTTGTCGTGATAGCGGTGACCTCCGTGTTAATTGTCATACCACCTCGTTGGCTCATGACCTCCGCCATCGGGCCGGTGCCGGACATCTTCATTTGCATTGTCGAGCCATAGGAGATGCCACCTAGTTCTGAAAGGGCCTTGAACATCTCGGTCATCCCTTTGGCCTGGGCTGGGGCCGTTTTCAGCTGTTGAGGGTCACCGAAAAAAATGCCGTTTTGAGCAGAGGTTTTCCAGAAAGCCGTGATGTCGGCTGTTCCTGGAACACCCTTGGCTATCCAGTTCTGACCCGCCATTTCCATCGTCATGGTCATTGTCCCCATGGTCATGGGCACCGTCATGGCGATATTGTACCCAACGCATGCCTTTCCAAGGATCGTCTTTGTCTGGCTATTCGGTGTGACGGATACTTTGATGTCATCCGTAGAGATTTTCTTTGCAACTGTTTCTCCAAGCTTGGCGAGGTCATAGATATCCGCTGTATGTTGGCTTAGGTGGAGGCTGATCATCTGGCGAGTGCCGGCATCAATGATCATCACCATGCTGTTTGCGAGTGCGCCATGTTCAACACGCATTTTCTGGCCCTTGATGTACATGACGCTCGGACCGCTTCCCATGCCACCGGGCATATCAATTTTGCTGGTAATGGTGACGTCGGCGACCAGAGGTGCTAATGACAATGTGAGAGATCCCAGGATTGTGAAAAGGTATTTCATTGTTTTCTCCTTGTAGAATGTCGTTATTCAATGTTGACTGAATGCCTTTATTAAAATATCCGGATTCTCGTCGAGAATCAAGGCGGCACATCGCCCCGAAAACCCACGCCTTCAGAGCCATCCCTTTTCGCGGGCCATGCGCGCAGCTTCAATGCGGTTGATTTGAGTCCCTCGACGCACGTCGACTATAATAACAGCTGGGCCTCTTCTCCGGGGCAATCACCGGTGAGAGAGCCCGGACAAGTGGTGTAAGTGCGACTTCGATCCGAAGAGCTATTAGGACCGCGGCGGCGTGGATCGGCCTCCCCATCGAGATCTCAGTTCCCCTTCCCTAGCGAGAGGTCTTCACCTGGATGATCCTCAAAAGGCTTCATCTCCCAGAGTGGGATCTTGAAAATATGTGCTTATTGTCGAAAACTAACCCGAATGCTATATTTTATTTACGCTTTTCTGAACGCCATATTCTTACTTTCGTTTGGCATTTTTAACTCTGTTTTAAGAATTGATTACCATGTTGAATGGCTTGGGCTTGTGCTGCTTCTGTGCATGGCCATACTCGCGGCGGTGAGCAAGGCCGCGACTGTTGCTCCTTGCGCATCCACTCGAAATAGATGGGAAGTTGTCCCTCGACGCTACGATGCCTACTCGGTGATCATCATTCTATATTTAAGCTTCGATGCGCTTGATCTGTCCTTCAGGAGGCCAAGCCAGAAAGAATTGATCCTAAAAGTATATGTCGACGATAAACTCATGGAAACATCAAGCTTGGAACAAAGCAGTGCAAAGACCGTTGTGCTTCATGTGCAGGGAATGCGGGGTCGGTGGATACACATACGAACAGAGGTCAACAGGACATTTAATCCTAAAAAAATCGGCTTGAGTGACGATGACCGCGATCTTGGTGTGCTGATGAGCGAAATGCGTTTTCCAAATCTGGCACCCTCTGAATAGCTCCTGATTGCGATAGGTTGAAAAATAGTTGTGCATAATAGACGACAAAGAGCTGGTATGAAGGTTCTTCATTTGTTTATATGATCGACAAAAACGTACTTCGATCTGCATCATTTGCCAAGGAAGTCGTAAGCCAGGTGCTCTGCGCCTTGGGGGTCGACATTCTCTTCAGAGCAATCAACCGACGCAAAATCCTGATCCTTGCGTATCACGGTGTGGTGGAGATGCCGCTTGATCCTCCCTGCCCATGGATGGTCGTCGAAGCGGAACTCGCCAGGCAGCTGAAATGGCTGGTGAATCGTTATCAGGTCATGCGGCTCGATGATGTCGTGGCACGGTTGCGGGATGGCCAACCGCTGCCGGATCGGGTGGTGGTTCTGACCTTCGACGATGGATACGCTTCGGTCCGGCAGCGAGCATTGCCCCTCCTCCAATGCTTGCGTGTCCCAGCCACGGTGTTCCTGGTCACGAGTTCATTCGACTCTCCCGAGCTCCTTTGGCACGACCAACTCTACCTGGCGCTCGCGCGCAGCGCCGTCACAGAGCTGGACCTCGGCGACGACGGCGGAGGGCGATACGTTCTCGGGACCCACGGCCTCGCCCAGGGGGCGCTGCCGGCGATCGCCCAGTTCCTGAAGACGCTGCCTGCTTTCGAGAAGGCTGACGTCCTGGCGTCGATCCTGCACCGCCTCGAAGCTCAACCCGCGACAAGCGACAACCGCGAGACATTCGCCACGCTCACAGCCGCGGAGCTGGAGGAGATCACTCAATCCGGCTGGCTTAGTGTCGGAGCCCACGCGCACCATCATGAGATACTCACGCGACTCGATCGTGAATCTCGATCACACGAAGTCTGCAATTCGATGGCGAGGTTCCAGCAACTCCTGAGCGTCCAGAGCGTGCCGTTCGCCTATCCGAACGGCCAACTCGGGGACTTCGACGACAGCCTCAAGGAGCTCATTCGGAACAGCGGCTTCAGCTGCGGCGTAACAACGATCAGCGGGCTCAATGCTGCTGCCGATGACCTCTTCGCGCTCAAACGGATCGTGGTGGAGGCGGGCCTCTCCATGTGCAGGTTCCGGCTGAGAACATCGGGGTTCACAGAGCGGGCCGGTGCGAGCCTTCTGGGGCGGGCGCTGTCGGGCACCAAGCGGTGGAGGTCTTACCTGAGGCCCCTGCGACGCTGGATGCGCGAGGTTCTCTTCAAGCACCAGACGATCATCATCTTCGAGAGGGAACCGACGGAGCCTCACATGGCCGTCACCGCGCGCGGCCGGGGGCTTTCTTTCGCGCCGGCATCTCGCTCAGACCTCGACGCCTTCGCCTGCCGGTTGGACCGCAACGAGCAGAGCTCTTTCCGTGACACCGCAGCTCGGCGACTCGACAAGGGGATGAAGTGTTTCACCATCAAGCACGGAGAGAAGGTCGTGTCCTATTCCTGGGTCGACAAGGGGCCGTGTGTCTTCATCCCCGAGGTCGAGTGCGTCGTCGACATCGGTCCTGGGACAGTGTACATCTTTGACGGGCTCACCGTTCCCGAGTGGCGCGGCCGGAACCTCTATCCACACCTGCTCAGCCAGGTGTGTATCGCCCATCCGGGCATGCGCATGGTGATCGCGGCGTCGCGGAGCAACACGGCGTCCCGACGTGCCATTGAGAAGGCCGGATTCCGCCCGGTCGAGGAGCGATGTCTGCTGAAGGTCGCCGGGATCGTGCTTCAGGCGAGGTCGCGCGAGGCTTTCTCGCGTCCGCCGAAAAGCCCCCTGAACGGCATGGCAGCGAGATAGAACACGGTTTGCACGAAGATCCTCATGTCGAGGAAAATCCCTACCCGCCGGACGTAGTTGAGGTCGTACGTAATGTCCTCGTGGATCTCGCGTCCGTCGGTCTCTCCCCGCAGTCGCGCGATCTGCCAGAGTCCAGTGAGCCCCGGCTTGACGGAGAGGCGAAGCGTCTCGACACCCCGATAGCTGTCGGCGATGAACGGCATCTCCGGCCGCGGCCCAATGAGTGCCATATCGCCACGGATGACGTTGATGAGTTGAGGAAGCTCATCAATCGTCGAACGCCTCAGGAAACGGCCGAGGCGGGTGGCGCTCTCAGATGAGACATGGCGTTTCGAAGCGTATGGCGGGAAGTCAGGTTTCAATGTGCGGAGCTTGTATATCCAGAATCGTTCACCGTTCTTGCCCACCCGTTTCTGCCGGAATAGCGCAGACCCCTGCGTCTCCAGCCGGATGAGCGCACAGAACAGTGCGAGCACCGGCGTGCAGAGAGCGAAAAGCATACTGGCCAGGAAGAATTCGATGAGCCGCTTGACGAATGCCGCGTAGCAGACCCGCAGGAACAACGCCGGGTTGCCGGCGAAGTATCGGCGGCCGAGTCGGAGGGGTTCGTGGACCAATCGCCAAAGCCACTCGAATCCGCACCGGCTCATCCACTCAGGGCAGGGCTTCTCGATTCCAGCATAGACTTTGAACAGCGCACCGACGGCGACGACAACACCTCGGTCGAGCTCCGGCAAGGCATCGTGAGCCCAAATCTCCTGCCGTGGCATGCCCATCCCAACCAGGACGACATCGGCTCCGGAATTGTTGATGGCTGTGATCACGCTTCGGTTGTCCTCGCCCCGCACGTCGAAGTACCCATGGTTACACCCGGCGATAATCGCGCGCGGGTGGCGCCGCGCGACCTCGTCCGCAAACGCTTGCACCACCTCTTCTTCGCACCCCAGAAAGTATAGGGAGAGCCGTTCTTGCACGCAGCGATCGAGCAATTCATCAACCCACTCGCGAGGGGTCATCCTCTCCCCGATGCGGATGCCGGCAAGGCGCGCCAGCGCCTTCACACCGAAGCCATCGCAGAAGACGATGTCAGAGTCGTTGAGGATGGCAGCGAAGCGCGCGTCACGATGAGCGATGTTCATCGCTTGAGCGTTGACGTTGTTGACCAGTGCTTTGCCGCGCGAGCGGGCAGTCTGAGTGATGAAGCGGATCACATCGGCGCGGCTCGTGACAGAGATATCTATCCCCAGGAAACTCCTCTTTGGAATGCGCTCGGTTTCCGGTGCTGCCTGGCGAATGGCGGGTTCGGCAGCACGCTCGATCAGCGGGTCGTCGGTGAGAATGCGTACCTCCAAGTTCGCCGCATAATAGCATAGGTGAATGCCTATGGAGTAGAATCGCCCGCTTATGAACCAGGGCATCGGTCGGCAAACCCCACACATCCTAATCGCCTGGGTGGTTCTCGGGGCATTGATTCCTCGGCTGTCAATGCTGAGGCCGCTCTACCTGTTCAACACATACGCCTTACTCCCCCTCGCGCTTCTGCTGCTCCTGCTGCTGCGGCTCAAAAGGAGTAACGATCTGCCTGCGTTCCGACCCGGTCTGGGCGACCTCGCCATGGTGCTGTTCGTGGCCGGTGCGCTGGCATCGATCCTGTTCGAGGGCGAGTCGCACGTGACGACGCTCAAGAACCTGACCGAGCTCGACCGCGTGTTCCTCGTACCGTTCGCCGCGTTTTGGCTGGTCCGGGTTTCCAGGATCGAGGAGCCGCAATTGGCGGCATGGGTGCCGATCCTGGCGGGGCTGTGCATCCTGGAGGCGGTCACTGGGGCTCTCGGCCTGCTCCTGCCCACCGCGCTCCCGCGCTTCTGGCCAGGGGTAGTGATCGAGATGGGTGGCCTGAGGGTCACCGGCACCATGACACATCCCGATGGCTATGTCGCCATGCTCGTCTTGGCCGCAACCTTCTGTTTTCACTTCCTCTCGTCCAAGCCCGGCCTGCCCGCCAGGGCGTTTGGCAGTGGATTGCTTGTCATCGGTTTCTCCGCCGGCTTCGTCAGCTTCTCTCGCGCAAGTTGGATTGGCAGTGCCGTGGCCTTGGGTCTGCTTGCTACGGCCTACCGGAGGCGGCTCGCCATCCCGGTCATGGCTATCGTTCCGGCAGTGGTCTTGCTCTCGCATCTGCCGACTGGTGCGGCTCGCGTCCGGGTGGGGCCGGGATCGAGCGGAGCGGGCACCACCGCGCCGTCTCAATCCACGCAGGTCGACAGGAAGAGCTACGCGATCGAGCGTCTGGGCAACTCGCAGACGGTCGCCGATCGCGTCGTCCTCGGCGCCGCCGGCGTGAAAATGTTCCTGGACAAGCCGTTGCTAGGTTGGGGCTTCGGCTCTTACGACCGCCACGCCAGGGGCTTTATCGAGAGAACCGGGCCTTTTGTACCATCCGACTGGGACCGATACCAAGCAGCGTCTCACAACAGTCACATCTCGATCCTGGCGGAGCTGGGCATAGTCGGCTACGCATGCCTCGCCTTCCCGCTGGCATGGGTTCTGGTCCGATCAGCCAGAGCTTTATGGTACTCCAAAGTCGACCGCCTCCTCATCACACTCTGGGCCAATATGGCCTTCCTCGTGGTCATCAGCATGTCGATTGACCTGCGATTCCTGGCCTGTACGTCGGGACTGGCGTGGCTCATCCTCGGGCTCGTAGCCGTCCGTGTGGAGCGACATGAGCGGCCCTGTTGATCCCCGCGTAATGCACGTCATCCTCGATCTCGATCACGGCGGCGCCCAGGAGACTCTGTGCGTGCTGGCCGAAGCAAACAACACGGTCGGGGGCGGGTTCCTCGTATGCGCCCTTGCGGACGGTCCATTGCGGGCGAGGCTGGAAGCGGCCGGCGCCTCGGTGGAGATCGTTCGCAGGCCTTCCTGTAAGTTCTCGCGCGCTTTTAGCTACCGAGCGGAGCTAAAGCGCATCGGGGCTCAGCTCGCAAAGCTCGTGGAGCGCCATAGGATCGACGTGATCCAGACGCATCTGCTCAATTTCCTCGACCTCGTGGTCATCCGCCTGCGGCGTGCGCCGCATGGACCCACGGTCATCTGGACGTTTCACGGTCCTGACTTCCTGCCTGCGCGGCGCGGGCCGACTCTGTGGGCGAGGAAAATCGCCTGTCGCTGGATGTACCGCGCCACGGCCGCTCAGGTGGATGCCATCGTGTGCGTCTCCGAGGACATCCGCCGGGTGGTGATCGCCGAAATCGGCCGAGTGGACGAGAAGATTTTTGTCATCGCAAACGCGCCGAGCCCGCGGAAGTACGCCGGCGCACGCCCACGCGACGACGTGCGCGCCGAGCTTGGCGTGCCCCGCGGCGCCGGTGTGATTTTATTCATCGGTCGGCTCGCGGCGGTGAAGGGATGCGATTACCTGATCGATGCCGCGCCGATCGTCTTGGCAGGCATCCCAGATGCGGTGTTCCTGGTTGCCGGGAGCGGACCAGCAGAAGCCGCACTGAAGGCCCTGGCCGAAGGCGCCGGCATCACGAAGCGGGTCCGCTTCCTCGGAGCGAGGGACGATGTTGCGGATCTCCTCGCTGCAGCGGACGTGTTCTGCCTGCCATCTCGACAGGAGGGCATGTCTCTGGCATTGCTCGAGGCGATGTCGGCAGGCAAGGCGGTTATTGCATCCAACCTCGCAGCGAACCGGGAGATCATCGAACACGATCAGACAGGTCTGCTCGTCGAGCCGGGAGATGCCGTCGCCCTGGCCGGGGCGTTGATGTACATCCTTGCGCATCCCGATGCAGCACAGGCCATGGGACGCGCGGCACAGGCGCATGCGCTGTTGAAATACGGTGCCGTTGCACAACGCGAGGAATACGCCGGCCTCTACCGTGAGCTTCTTGCGGCAAGGACTCGCGAGTAGAACGCTTCTGTCTCTGCGGCCATCCTCGTGGCACTGAAACGCTCGACCACCGCTTGCCGCGCCCGGGCTCCGAGCTCTCGCCGGTGCTCGGCACTGGCCAGCACATTGACGATGGCGCTCGCGAGGGATTCCGGATCGTGAGGGTCGACAAGCACACCGGTCGAGCCTGCCAGGATGATTTCATCATTGCCCTCCGTGCGTGTGGCGATGACGGCGCGAGACGCAGCCATAGCTTCCAAAAGGGCAAACGGGGCGCCCTCCCCGAACAATGACGGTATGACGAAAGCGTCGAGTGCCGCGAGGAGATCGGGGACATCGCTCCGGAATCCAAGAAAGTGAACACGGTCGGCGATGCCGAGGCTCCGGGCCAGTCGTCGCAACTCCTGCTCGTAGGCGGGCAGCTCCGCCTTGCCGGCAATGATGACGCGTGCAGGAGGAATCGAGCGTGCGACAATGGGAATGGCGCTTAGCAACACGTCAATCCCCTTGCGCGGCCGCAGCAATGCGAGTGTGCCGACCAGAGGAGTGTCCGCATCCACGCCCGCAAGCGATCGGCGCAAAGCGGTCCCGTCCCCAAGGCCGTACCTGACAGCATCGATGCCGTTGCGGATCACGACGACGCGCGCGGGAGGGAGGCCGGAGGCGATCGCCTCGCGCCTCAGCCCCTCACTCACGGCAACATATCTTGCGGTCCAGCGGAAAAGTTTTCGCTGCAGCCAGAAGTTCCGCCGATTCCTCGTGAGATCCTCAGTATCCCTCGCGATAGGGCTGTGGATCGTTGCCACCACCGGCACATGCGCGAAGTGGGCGGCCATCGCCCCCACAAGGTTTGCCCTCAGGGTGTGAGCATGGATGAGATCGATATGATGCGCACGAACGTAGCGTGCAAGCCCTATGGCCGCGGTCGGGTCAAGGCGGCTGTGCATCCGGATGAGGTCGATCCTGCAGTCGGCAGTGGATGCGCCGAACCGAGTCATGTCACCATCCATCAGGCATATGATCGCAGGGTGAACACCGCGGTGGTGCTGGACCAGTGTTGTCACGGCACGCTCGATCCCACCAAAGCTCTCGCCATTGATCACATGTACGACCTTGACCGGCCGGCCGAGTTCAACGCATGGGATTGCCATCGTTTCCTCCCGGGCTTCCCGCTTGTTCTGCGAACGCAGACCGCAAAGATCGCCAGAAGTAGAAAGTGGAGAAAGCTGCCGTGCCGGACGTCGCCAACGCAATGCCGACTGCGCCGAACCATTGCATCAGCAACGCATTTCCGAGCACGTTGAGGAAGACCGCGTAGAAGGCTCCCCACATGAGGACCTTTGTCCTTTTCAGGACCAGCAGCGCCTTGACGTAGAGCAGCGCCATCGCCTGCAGGGGAAATCCGACCAGGTATCCGGTCCAAACCCTCGCGACCATGTCGATGTTGGTTTGCTCGAAGACCCCGTGACCCAGGAGCAACCGGCTTGCCGGCTGGCTGAGGAGAATGAGTATTATCGTAGCCGGCAACGTCAGCCAGAACGCACTCCACACGCTGCGGCCGACATCCCGCTGGAACTCCGCCCCGCAGGACCCGCAATAGCTCTCGCTCCAGTGCGCCAGCAACACCGTCACGATGCCTCCCGAGAACAGACTCAGCGGGATCATGTAGAGATTGCCGGCGTACTGAAGGACACTGACGCTGCCCGGCACGAGCCAGGAAGCCATTGTGTTGTCCACTAGCTGGTTCGCAAGCACCCAGATCATTGCGATCACCGAGTAGAACGATGTCCGATAGAACTCACGGAGCCGCTGATCGAGTCGCAGTGCGGGGCGGAACCGAAATGGGGAATTGATGGCAACAGCCAGAGCCAGCACAAACAGACGGACGGACTCGCCCGCGATGTAGCCGAGGACGAGGGCGTGGACGCCAAAGCGGGCCTTGAGGAGGAAGATGAAGCACAAATTGACCGACGCCCTGACTGCAGGGGACAGCGCGGGCAGGGCGAACCGCTTGTGCGCGTTGAGGTACCCAGAGAGGATGCTGGTCCAGAACAGCAAAACGGCCAGCGGCGAGACCTCGAACAGCAGCCGGCATGTCAAGGCTGTGCCTTCGACGGAAAACTGCGTTATGTGCGGGACCAGCAGCGTGGCGGCGAGGAGAAAACATGCCATCCCCGATCCGAAGATCACCGTGCCGGTACCGAGCAGCCGGCTCATGAAGCCCGCCAGGTTGTCACCGCGGCGGCGCGACTCGGCTATGTATGGGACGATAACCTCCAGCACCGGGCCGAAAATCCCTGCCAGGAACAGAATGGCCCCGTAGGCGAAAAAGAAGGCGTCGGTAGCAGGGCTCACACCGAACCACGAAGCAATGAAGAACGGAACGAGGAAGCCCGCGGACTTGCCTGCCAGGCTCAGGCCTGTCGTGGACACGGCGTCGCGGAGCCGCGAGCGATCGAACAGCGGAATGAGCTCACGAACGCGTCTCAAGTTCATGCGTGCGATTCTTTCGAGCGCAGCCCAAGACGGACCAGGGCCGGCCTGATGGCGGCCTTTGCGCAGCGCAGAGCCAAGAAGGAGCAGCGGGCAAGTGCCGTTCTCATTCCCGTATTCCAGATGTAGGTGTCGATGTACTTGCGCGAGATGATGGGCCATAGCCTCTTGTATGGTTCATCACCGCGAAGAAAGTCCCATTCCGTCATGCCCGTGTTCACGGCATCGCGGAGACACAGGGAAAAGGTGATGAGGCCGAGGCTGATCTTCCGGTCCAAATCGAGGTCGAACCCGCTTTGGTAGCCGGATATCGTCTTGCCATGCCTGAAGCCGTAGACCGCCGCCACCTTGAGGCCTCGCAGGTTCAGCACATAGAGGGCCAGCTTGTCTTGTTCAAGCAGGACCGGCGCGAGTTTTTGGTGAAATGCACTGAAGTCGGCGCTGGCGAATACGCCTCGCTGCCCTCGCGCCATCCACCTGCGCTGATGGAGTTCCACCAACTGCTCCATCCAGCTTGTGAGGTCGGTCTTGCTCGTGCATGCCTCGAGCTCGACCCCGCCGGCAGCGTCGAGCTTGCGAAGGTAGTAGCGGAGCTTCCTCCTCTTGCGTGCGTGGAGTAGCTCGGGTACGGCATCGGGATCAGTGGGGAGGCGAAGGAAGAGACTGGGCGCCTTCTCAACCCGCGCAATCCTGAAGCCCCTGGCACTCAGCGCCTCGCCCACCGCGGTTGCGAGAGAACCATCAAGCGTGTTCGAGAAGTGGATTTCGTCCCAGTCCGAACACAGTTTCGTGGCGAGATAATCAGCCACCGCCTCTATGACCTCTGCCTCCCGGCCCCGTCTCACGATGATGTCGAGATACTCCGACCAGATCGCGTCCTCCGCCGGTTCGCCCGTACCCAGCAGCTCCAACCGTCTAATCGGCAGCACACCCGCATGCGTTGCGCGTCTGATGGCGAACGGCGCAATTCCAGCCAGGTCTCCCCTGGAGCCGCGGACCATGAGCAGTGTGAGCTGCCGGTCCCGGCCAAACACATGCCACCAGTTCCACAGCCATTCCCAGGTGAGGCAGATCGTGTCGCTGGAGCTGGCGGAAAGGAGAGCATTCCACTCTAGGCGTAGGGAGGAGAAGTCCTCGTTCGACGTGATACTCGTCACGGTCAGGTCGGACGATCCCTGATCGGCTACGTCCGCGGGTTCGTCATCGCCCTGCGAGATGCACAGCCCGGAGTGCCGCCGATCAACCTCCTTCTCGCTATCCGTGGTCGCCTCCCGGTGCAGCGAGCGGTCGCGTTAGCACGCCCTGAAAACTGCAAATCACTTCTTTCTGCGAGACTATCGTATCCGCTTTTCGACCGAAAAAATAGAGGCCGCAAGCGGCGTCGACGGCATAGGGTGTTGGAATGAAGGCGTCGAGGAATCGCACCCAAAAGAATAGAAGCGTACCGAAAAGGTCGCCCATTTTTCTGCTGCGCAACACGCCGCCTAATGCGGCGCAGGTCGACCAAAGCAACGCCCGGCCCGGTCCAAGAACCACCCCTGACTCAATTCGGTTGAATCTGCGAAACAGCCAGCGAATGCCGGTATCGGAGAAGCGAGTGAAATCGTAAGCCTCTTCGTGAACGGTTTGCATGAACGGGATTTCCGCGTAGACGAGTCCGCCGGGCTTGAGAACGCGGTGAATTTCGGCCACCACGCGCTCCGGCTGAATCACATGCTCCAAAACCGCTTGGATCCAAACTCCTTCGACGGAAGCGTCGGGCAGCGGAATGTCGTGCGCATCGGCGATAAAGTCAGTTTCGGGCGAGGCGTAGATGTCGAAACAAAGGATGCAGACATTCTCCGCGTTTTTTCGCAAAGCGACGGCAATTGAGCCGATGGTCGCTCCACCGATGTTTAAAACGACCGGCCGCGGCGTAAGTTTTTGCAATTCTTCGAGCAAGCGGCGGCCGTTCGATTCAGCGACGGGATTGGAACCGGTGAGTGCGGCGAGCAATTTCCGCATGGCAAGCCGAAACCAATTGCCCGGCTTGGAACGAGCGATCGGGCTGTTGCCGACGCGGGCGACCAGCGATGCCTCTTCCAACACGGACCGCTCAAAGACCACCAACGCCGGCCGGCCGGCGATCAGTGGAAACCCCCGGTCAATTGTGCATGTTCCGCGTTCGTGGTTGCAATACACACGCTGTTCGCTCGACGCGAATCGCAATGTCGATCCACACTGAGGGCAGCGGAGCATCGATGCCACGAATTCTTGCCGACTAGATTCTTGCATGACTTACTAGAGTAAACTCTGCGATCCGGCCAACCGAGTAATCGGTTCGGCCAGCGACTGTCGCCCGAAACGTTAGCACAGAAAAGGGGCCAGAGAAAAGGGGCCAGGTCTTCACTTTTCATTTTTGTTGTTGTTGAGGAGCAGTGAGATAGGATAGATGTATGGCTCGGCCCACAAAAATTGAGTTTGATGGTGCGCTGTATCATGTAATGTCCCGCGGAATTGCACGCATGCCGGTATTCGTCGACGACTCCGATCGAATCGAGTTCCTGGACATTCTTGCGGCCTTGGTCGGCGATGGGCATCTTGTTCGCGTTCTGCCTCGTGCCGAATCACTATCACATGCTCTGTGAGACGCCCGGAGGAGACCTTGGCCGGATGATGCGGGACCTCAACGGCCAGTATGCCCAGATTTTCAATCGACGCCATCGGCGCGTGGGCCATCTGTGGCAGGCCCGCTACAAGGCGATCCTCGTCCAGGAAGGCGAGTACTTCCTTGAATGTTCGCGCTACATCCAC
>CAIWXX010000050.1 GCA_903916735.1 uncultured Acidobacteriota bacterium | reverse complement strand
CTACTGGCGCTATCGACCTAGCTCTAAAGTATGATTCCTTTGGCCAGATCATCTCTCCGACAAACGTCGGCGACCAAACCTACGCCTTCACCGGCCGCGAATTGGATGCTGAAAGTGGGCTCTATTATTTTCGCAGTAGATACTACGACCCGCGGAGTGGGAGATTCACCGCGGAGGATCCGATCCGAAACATTAATCCATACCGCTATTGTTCAGATGATCCTATCAATAATACAGATCTTTCAGGCCTTAGCGCCAGCAAGACAGCCGATACCGTGTATTACATCTGTTGCAAGGGTGGGAAGGCCGGATTTTGCTCTGGCAGCCAGTATAACCATGGTGGAAGTAATCCTCCCAGCAATCAAGATATAAATAATTGCATGGAGAAACATGAGGAAAGACATCTTGCTGATTGGCCAGATCAAGCCAGATGTTTTTGCGAGCATCAGCCGGATGGTACTGTGATTCCAACTTGGAGTAGTGATGAGAGAGAGTGTGCAGCATCCTGCGAAGAATTGAGTTGTCTGTGTAAAAAGACCCCGACGCGTGAAATTCGAGCACGTAAAGAAGAAGTGAAAAACGATATTATCAAGCATTGCGGAACAGTTACTATTCCGGGCTGCCCAACCGTAAGCCTGTCATGCTATTTGAACTAAGCTCACTCACTGCTTCTCGCAAATATAGAAAAAACATATCAATTGGGAAGGGGTACCCTGAAAATGAATATTTGGTTGTTGGTTATGGGGTGGATATTTTTATGCGTGTCCGAATCTTCATGCTTTGCCAAAGAACCTTCCAGAACGGTTGCGGCGCAAACACAAACAAAGCGATTTTTCGATAACGGCGATGGTACGGTCCTTGACTCACAGACGGGCTTGATGTGGGCCGCGCAGGATAATGGGAGCAACATTACATGGCAGGATGCAAAAGCCTACTGTGAAAACTACAAAGGTGGAGGATTTGCAGACTGGCGCATGCCGACGATCGAGGAACTAAGAAGTATCTATGATATGCATTATTCGCGAATTCCTGAGTGTTCGAATAAGTATCCTAACCTCGATCCTATTCACATCACCCCACTTATTCATCTCAGTTGTTCATGGATATGGTCCTCTGAATTACAGGGGGTATCGGTTGCCCGACTCTTCGATTTCAATCGCTGCTGCGAATCCTTGAGCGCACTGTACGGATCTTTTCCCCCACGGACGTTGCCAGTACGCACGACGAGGAAATGAACGCTGTCAGATCTTTGTGTTTTAGCTCTTCGCGCATGAGACGGAGAGCGGTGCCAGGTCTTGATCTTTAAGTTTTCGCGCATGAGGCGATGAACTCAGGTGCGGCGGAAGTTTTCGAATTGAGCTTTGATCCAATGTTTGTATACACATGCGCGGCAGGGGCAAAAGCTCGCGTACGGCATCTAATTCGCAATAGATATTACGACCCGCACAGCGGGAGATTCACGGCAGAGGATCCGATTGGATTCACCTCTGGACTGAACTTCTATACCTACGTCAGGAACAACCCTACCGATTTTGTAGATCCTCTGGGGTTGAAGACGCACTGTTACTGGGCGGGAAAAACCAGAATCGGGTCTTGGGAGACGCAAACCAGGTCCCCCCTGTCGACCTGGAAATTTGAAGACGCGCGTGTCGAGAACGACCCAACTGAGGTGGGGGAAGGTGTCCCGTACATGACCTTAGTTTGCGCTTGGGTGCGTGAGTATTACATCGAAGTGTATCGACACGTCCTCTACCTGGATGAGTATTGGTGCGAAAGCGATTGTCCGCATTTACGCTGGCGTTGGTACGGGCTGCATACGCAGACGACCAATTTCGAAGGAGGACCTGGAGGAGAAGAGAAGACATACACGAGCATGGGCGTACCTGTCGACATCGAACCAATAAACGTGGCTTTATGTCAGACAATCCCCCCTGCGCCCTAGGAGCGCATCTAAGAGAGTAGTCGTGCGAAGGATATTTTCGATGAAAGTTCACTCGATAAATGAGCACACTTCGATTACTCGAGTGAATACCAAAACGCGTTGATTACAAGCAAGTGTCAAACGAGGTCATATGTCAATCATTCGGAACATCCTAATCAGCTGTGGAGTCTTTTATCTATCAAGAGCTTGGATTGCCCCTCTGTTGCAGTGGCCCTTCTTTCGGCTCAACGGTAAGATCATATTCAGTGATAGTTTTCTTTCAGCCATTGCGATGGGAATATGGAACTCCAAAGTACAAACGCTCGCAGCCATTCTGGCTGGTCTGCTTGTTGCAGTGGCTGTGGTTGACCGAAAGCCGTTTCGCTGGGCACTAGTAGTGGCAGCCCTCAACATCGAGGCCGCACTACTTACCATGATGCGGGAAAAGTGGAACATTCCCCCCAATGCATGGGATCGAGTATGGCAAGGTGTCTACGTCCTACTCCCAGCTATTGCATGCGTCGTTGCCGCCATACTTACTACGCACTTGCGGCAGAGAGCATCAAGATCAGGCGAGAGGCAGGTCGCGTCTTGACTCCTAACTTTGTTGAGGTGCGGGGCAGGTCTTCAAGATTCAAGCCGTGGGGCGGACCGTGTCGCTAGTTGCCGACCAGATTCGTGTAAAAATGCACGCTAAGGAGCTCGGCGGATCCCGCGCTCTTGCAGGGCCCAAAGGTGGCGAAGGGCGATATTTCGGCCAACCAAGGGTGCCGTGTGCCAGGGCGCGAGTATTTATGCTAACTCTGGAGCTGAAGCTTATGCCCAGGGCGTATTATGGCACCCAGCCTTAGTCACACAGGAGGTTGAAAAATGAATCCATGTAAACTGGACTCTCGTGGGGATGACATTGCTGACGTCCTTTGTATCCGGTGCGTTGGCAGCATTCATCATGGGTCAGGGCCTGTCGATATGGAGGTGTGGGCGGCTGCAGGACGCCTCTCCATGCACAGCGAGTGGTTGATATGATGATGACAGAAGGCGTAGATCGGGATCTCCCGGAAAAGGAATCGCGCACGAAAAACGCTGTCCGCGTCGCGGCCGGCTATATTATTCTCACCTCTGGTTTGGGCCTCACCAATTCCTTATGGGAATATTGCACACGAAAGTATTTTCATCTGGATCTGAACGACGTGCTCAACGCTTTGCTGATTGCGTGGGGGTACGATCTCCTGCGCCTTCGCGGACGGTCGCGGAAGGCGATCATCGTCGTTCTCATATTCCAGGTCGCGCTCACGGTCCTGATAGGGGGATACCTGCTTGCTTCGAATACAACCGCATTCGAACTTCGGATAACCCCGGCAGCGGTCCATCTGCTTTCATACTCCTTTCCTGTAGCTGACGGGGTCATTGGCAGTCTTTTCATTAGTCCATTCCTCTGTATTAGCCTCGCGATTGCAATTTTCCTGTGCACTCAGCAAGCTCGAGGAGTTATGACAGAGGCAAGAGGAGTATCGGCACATGCATCGAAGGAAGAACGAGGAGATCAGACTCACAGAGGGACTGCTTAAGGTACAGAAACCGGATGGGCACGAGAGATCGTTTGTTGCCGGGTATTTCGAGCACTTGATAAATGGCCTCTCGGGCACAGAGGCAAGTCCGGCAGTCCCGCCGCCGATGCAGGTTCAATCCACAGTGACG
>CAIWXX010000049.1 GCA_903916735.1 uncultured Acidobacteriota bacterium | reverse complement strand
TTTCAATTCGTCGCTGGTGGCAACGCCGAGGCGGGGTTCGTGGCCTATTCGCAGGTTAAAGAGAGTCACAATGTCGGCTCCTGTTGGATCGTGCCTCAGGAGATGTATTCGCCCCTCGAGCAGCAGGCGGTACTCCTACAGCGGGCGCGGGACAATCCTGCTGCTCGTGATTTGTTGTCATTCCTGAAGACGCGAGGGGTTCAGAAAATCATCGAAGGACATGGCTATCAGCTGCCTCAAATTGCGGCTCGGAATTAGGGGAGGAGGAGAAATTGCGATTCGCGACAATGCTTTCCCACGATCGGCAACGGATGAGAGAAAAGGGGTTAGGGAAGGGTGCTTTGCACAATAAAAGCCGATCCCCCTATATTGGAATGCCTCTGCCCTTCCTGGGCACCTGCAGCCAGATGCGCAATAACCAAGTAATGTAGGATAATAAATGCCGAATGAGAATTTTAATTTGCCCGGACCTCTTTTCGGCATTCTTCATTTTGCGTTAAGTCAGATGCTCAATAGGATCCGCCACTTCTTAATTTTTGGCCCGATGGTGCTCAGCCCTTGGCCCCTTGTCCCTTTTTAAATTGAGCAATGTTGATAGCAACGCTCTTTGAACCGCCCATGTGGCTAACCCTCCGCTTAGCCGCGACAACTACACTCGTCTTGTTACTGATCGGCACACCAATTGCCTGGTGGTTGTCTCGCACCTCCGCCTGGTTCAAGGCGCCCATCGAAGCACTGGTTGCACTGCCCTTGGTTCTCCCGCCGACGGTACTTGGCTTTTACCTCCTGGTCGCGCTCGGTTCCCGTGGCCCCATCGGCGCCGCGTTGCGAGCGCTCGGTCAAGAACCACTCGCATTTTCGTTCTCCGGCCTCGTCATCGGCTCGGTGATTTACTCGCTTCCTTTTGTGGTGCAGCCGCTGCAGAGTGCCTTCGAATCGGTTGGGCGGCGGCCGCTGGAAGTTGCCGCGACACTCGGAGCTTCCCCTCTCGACCGTTTTTTCACCGTTGCCGTGCCGCTCGCTCGACGCGCCTTCCTCGCCGCCGCCACTCTTGGGTTCGCCCATACCATGGGAGAATTCGGCGTCGTCCTCATGATCGGCGGGAACATCCCCGGCAAAACACAGGTTCTCTCGATCGCAATCTACGATCATGTTGAAATGATGCAGTATGCACAGGCGCATACTCTGGCGGCAGGGCTCCTTGTTTTTTCCTTCATTGTCCTGCTCCTGGTCTATGGATTCAATCGGCGACTGCAGGCGCTTCATCCGTGAGTACCATCCGTGGTTGGTTCAAGCTCAACCTCGGCGATTTCCATCTGGACGCCGAGTTTGAAGCCCCCGGCAGGGGAGTGACATCGCTCTTTGGCCCATCGGGGTCGGGCAAGACGACGCTGCTTCGCTGCATCGCCGGCCTTGAACGAGCTTCCAATTCTTATCTTGAAGTTAATGGTGAGCTCTGGCAGGACGATCTTCGAAGCCTCTTTCTGCCAACCCACCTTCGGCCGATAGGATATGTTTTTCAGGAGCCCGGCCTTTTCCCTCACCTCACCGTGCGAGAGAACCTGGAATACGGATTCAAGCGGACTCCAATTGATCGTCGACGGATCATGCCCGAACAGACCATCGATTGGCTGGGACTGGCGTCGCTCCTTCATCGTCATCCGCCAAGCCTTTCCGGGGGAGAACGCCAGCGTGTCGCCATTGGGCGTGCTTTACTGACGAGCCCGCGGCTCTTGTTGATGGACGAGCCTCTCGCGGCTCTCGACGCCGCCAGCAAAATGGAAATTTTTCCCTACCTGGAAAAATTGCACGTCGAGATGCCGATGCCGGTTCTATATGTCACCCATTCAATGGATGAAGTCGCTCGGCTCGCCGATCACATGCTGGCCATCGAAGGAGGGAGGATCGTCGCTGCCGGTCCACTCTCTGAAACCCTGACGCGCCTGGATTGGCCGTTGGCCCGCGGCGATGAAGCCGGTACGGTTGTCGATGCTGTTGTTGCAGGGCATGATAACCAATATCATCTGACATACCTGGATTTTTCCGGCGGCCGCCTCGCTGTTCCCCAGCGCGTGACATCGACCGGAGCCACTGTGCGCGTCCGGCTGCTGGCACGCGAAGTGATCCTGTCGATCGAGCCTCCACTGGAAGCCGGTATCCCGAATATTTTTATTACAAATGTAGTAGAAATTCTTGATATCAGCCCCGCGATGACAATCGTCAGGCTCGATGCCGGCGGCGCCCCGCTGCTCGCCCGAGTTCTCCGGAAAACCGTCGCGGAGCTCGGCTTGCAGCGAGGCATGTGGGTTTCCGCACAGATAAAGAGCGTCGAGTTAATGTCGTGAAACCATGGAGTCGATATGCAGAGCGAAGCGTTACTGGATCTGATCAAGCGACGACGCAGTGTCCGGCGATATGATTCCCGGCCGGTGGAGAATGAAAAAATACTTTTACTCCTCGAGGCGATCCGGCTGGCACCGTCTTCTTGCAACATCCAGCCCTGGCGCGTTGTGGTCGTCGATGATGGAGAAATGATCCGGCGCTTGTCTTATTGCGCTCCGATCGGAACTCGTGTGAACAGGTGGATGGAGACCGCACCGCTGGTTTTTGTATTGTGCGCGGATCCTCATGCCGTGCTGCATCGAGCAGCCGGTTGGGTGGGAAGCGACTGCCATGATCTGGATATAGGGATCGCCGGAGAACATCTCTGCCTGATGGCGACGGCCTTGGGGCTCGGCAGTTGCTGGATCGGCTGGTTTTCGCAAAGGGACGTCCGGAAATTGCTGGCTGTCCCCAGGAACATCGAGATCAAAGCCCTTGTCTCTGTCGGGTATCCGGCTGCCGGAATCGAGCTCGACAAGCCTTCGGGGTCCGAGAACCACCGCCGATCCGTGAATGAATTAGCCTGGAGAGGTCGTTTTCAGGGCGCGGCCCTTGCTGTCTCCCAGGAGTCGGCAGGCGAGCAGTGACTCTCTTCAGCGAGGGCGCCGGAAGCATTTGCTCTAGTATACTCTCGCAACGATCAAGGTGACGTCGTCGTATTGAGGTGCGTCGCCGACGAAGGCAGCCAGATCCTGCAGCACCCGGTTGCTCAGGTCCTTGGCAGTGGCGTTCGGCCATGAGGAGATGATCTTTGAGATGCGTTGTTCGCCGAATTCCTCCTCAGAGACGTTCATTGCCTCGGAAACCCCGTCGGTGAAAAAGACCAGAATGTCCCCCGATTGCAGATAGACCGTCTCCTGTTCGTACGCCGCGCTCTCGAACATCCCGATCACCATTCCGCCATGGCAGAGGCGGATCATGTCGAATGGCTCGTCAGTCAGAGCCGGCAGATCATCTGAAACGGTTGTCCCCGTTGTGGTTGCCGGACGGAAAAGCATTGGAGGGTTGTGTCCGGCATTGACGTAGGTGAACGCACGTGAAGCATCATCGTACAGAGCATAGAAAAAGGTTGCATATTTATTGGAATCCGTGGATGCGCACATCAGCTTGTTCATATCGCCGATCAGCCCGCCGACATCATCGCCGCGTTGTTGAGCATGGCTTCGGAGCAATGCCTGGAGGCTGGCCATCAGCAGCGCCGCGCCGATGCCCTTTCCAGAAACATCGCCGATCGCCATTCCGAGCTTGTCGGCGCCAATCTTTAGGAAATCATAATAATCGCCTGCCACTCCTCGGGCTGCCTTGCAGATGCTCACGTACTCCAGAGTTTTCATTGGCGGAAGATCCTGAGGAAAGAGGCGCGATTGGACCTCCTGAGCGATCTCGAGCTCGCGCTTGAGCTTCTCCTGTTCGGCGACCTGATGGACGAGCTGGGCGTAGTCGAGCGCAATTGATGTCTGTTCGGCCACAGTTAGGAGGAGTTTTTTATTGTCCTTTGTATAGGGCTCCTCGGAAAGCTTCTCACCAAGGCTGATGAATCCGAGCAGCGTGTCGGAAGTTTTCAGAGGTAGAAGAAGCCGCGTGTTGAGGCGTTGAATGAGGTCTCCCTCGCGATGCATCCCGCTGAGAGAAGATGTCGGTATGATTGCCGTGGTGGTTGATGTCGGGCCCTCCGGATAGAGCTCAATGGCTTCCGGCTCGGACAGGCCCTCAAACTGCCGAGGAATGAACGCATCCGCTTGAAGTATCAACTGAGAGGCGTCCGGCTGCAAGCTCGGGGCATTTCTATTTCCATCGAATCTCTGCTTCAATCGAACGCATTGGTACACAGACCCATTCCGCCGCAGGAAGACGGCGACATGAGCCGGGTGCAGGGAATCGGAGATCTGATCCGTCACAAGCTCGATCAACCTCTCGGGCTCAGCCGCCAACTTCCGCACGGCGCGGCTCAATGCTGTGAGAACCTCCTGTGCGTTAACGGCATCACGAAAAAAGCGCCGGTCCAAGGACTGCATGATGGGTTGATTGACTTTCTTCAATCCGCTGACGAGCCCCAATGTCAGAATGACGGTTGTTGCGCTGATCGTGATCGGACTGGCATGTCGGTAGATGGACGAAAAGAAGTGGTGAGCGCCAAAGTAGAAAGCAACAAAAAGCAGAATTCCTTCGACGACATGGAATCCCTGCGAAAGGAGGGCGTATTGGAGGCCGCGGCGCAGCATAACCTTGATTCCAAAGACCCGGTGGACGACGACAACATAGGCAAAGGAAAGAGGAAACAAAGTCAGGAGAACGGCAATGGCGAGGACCAGCCAGAGAGGCGGTTCCGAACCATTGAGGAGACTTTGGTAGAGCGCGATACAGAAAAGCGGCATCAGTCCGACAACCGTACCCGCCAGCAGGATGATCATCCGCCGCAGCTCATCTCTGGTCGATGCTTTAAATGTGTTCAGGAACAGGGATGCCACGCCCACAATGAACATGAGAATCGATCCAACCCCGGCTATCTTCCCGATGATCCCGTTGATGGGCGCCAAAAAAGTGGTTATCTGATAGTCACATTCGAACGAGTAGAAGTCGGGTACGTCTTGGACCATATTCAGAACCCAGCAGATCGCAGAGAAGATCAGAAAAAAGCCCCTTAACCACGGCATCTTGCGCTCAATGATGGATGGGGATGGAAAGAGGAGAAAGAAGCTCATAAAGAGATAAATGAGAAATGATTGGCCGATGAAATAGTAGAGGAGTGTCGGGATATGGAGGCTCGGGGGATAGGCGGCGAAATAGACACCAAAAATGACGGCGAAACTGAGGAAAAGGAGGCAGCCCCTGAATGCGTTGTTGTCATCCAGCCGCATAAATCCGACGAAGAAGGCTGTCACAATGGCAAGCAAGGGAATCAGAAAATGCAACAGAATCGCGATTGAATACATGCTTGTGAATGTTGACGGCTTCAGAATAGGAGGCATGTTCAGCCGCATGACTCTGGTCTTAACGCCTTCACCTCGCTCGATAGCCAGCGTCCATGACTCACCAAAGTGAATCCTCCTGATCACCTGGCCGTAGTCGAACAGCCCATTGATGGGGCCTCCCACACCATGACCGTCATAAGCTTCGACGATCCGGTCATTTTCTCGTAACCCGGCGCCGTAGGCTGGAGTGGTACGACCGAGATAATCCTGTTTCAGGAGCGAGTTGACCACCATGTGCCCGCCCCGTGACACTCCGTCCAGTCCGACGTTGCCGACGATGCTGGATGTGAAAAATTCCAGATAGAGATCCGGGAACCGGTACAGAATTGTCGCGGCCATAAGAACAATCAGGATGCCGATTCGCCTCTTCATCTCACTCTCTCCATCTTCTCATGTGCGTAAAAACGTGCCATTAAAATTATCATCCATATTTTATTACGGATTCGATGACCATGATGTTCATTTTGACGCTTTGGGACCCTGATTGGTTGCTCTGTCAGGGATTTTTCTTGATCTCCTGAATTCGGCCGTCGACTTCCGGGTGAATTTCCGGGACGGCGTTCACGGCGTTCAACAGAACTACCGCCTGGGCCGGTCCTTCGATGGCGCTGGTCAGAAACGTCGCGCCGGCGAACATTGTATAGCCATCACCGCCATTCGCAAGGTAGATTGTCAATGCCAGCGAGTACGTGCGGGCGTCATCGAGCGGCTGACCGTTGATGTTTACGTCAACGATCCGTTTGCCGGCGGGCTGTTGAGAGTCAAAGGCGTATCGTATGCCTGAGACCTGTGGAAATCGCCCATCCTCGCGGGTCTCGGAAATCCGATCGAGCCCGTGTTCAAGTGCGGCGCGGATGACGCTCCCGGTGACAGCCACTTTCACAACAGGATCTTCGAATGGCAGAATTGACAGTAGATCGCGGCGTGTGAGAGTCCCTGGTCCATAACTCATATTCGATCGTATTGACCCGCCGTTGACGATCGCGACATCCGCGCTCATTGATTGCCGATAGGCGTCGCAGATGAAATCGGCCAGGTTTGTCTCACCACCTCGATTGGCAGCGCTCCCTGCATCCAGTGCAACTCCGGTCCGACCGACCGGTTGATCGAGTTGTGCGGAGAGCTCCTTTTCATAGCGACTCACCACGGCGGCGGTTTCCGGCTCTTCCGGGACGTCTGGTGTGACCGGCAGGAGGCGCCAATCCAGGCTGCTGATCGCGCCGGTGGCGGAGTTGACATGGAGGACAATCTTATCGACATCTCGGGCATCACTCCCGGCTTTGAAAATCGGCGTGTGACCGACGAGGGACCGGAGGATCGTGTGTTCATGCCCCCCAAAAATGAGATCGATTGAAGGGACGGCATGTGCCAGCGACTTGTCCTCATCCATGGAAAGGTGCGTGATGGCGATGATGATCCGCGCGCCTTTGGCCTTCATCTCGCGGACAGCCTGCACAGCCGTGGCAATCGGGTCCAGGAAACCGACATCCGGCCCCGGCTTCGATGATTTTTCGGTGCTCGTTGTCAGAAGGCCGAAGAGCCCGATTTTGATGCCGGCGATATCACGAATGACGTAGGGCGGCATTGAGCCGAACGGCTTTTTAGTTTTGCGATCGATGACGTTTGCATTGAGCCAGACGAAGTGTGATTCCTTGACTCGTTCCTGCAAAATGCCCGGGCCGAAGTCGAATTCGTGATTGCCGAGGCATGCATAGTCAACGCCAACAGCATTCCAGCAGTCGATCATCTGACGACCTCGGAAAATACTCGATGCGACGGATGGCGAAATTGTATCGCCGGACAGGAAGAGCAGCACATTCGGCGATTCCGATGCCGATTGCTTTCGGATCATTGCGACCCGTGCCAATCCCCCTCGCGTTCCCTTATCCACCGGACTGATCTGGTAGACATCATTGACATGCAGAAGGGTGATTTGAACTTCTTTTGGATGCGCTGGGGTGGCTGCGAGCCCGTCGATCGAGGACACGATCAAGACGAGCATGGCAAAGATGAGTCTGAATGCCGATAAACGACGGTGAATCATTGGAACCTCCATCAATGATCGATGACTCGAACGTTTCATGGAAATTCTATCATGGCCTTTGTCAGCATCTCTCGCAAAGACATTGAGCCGCCGGATTTCACCTCTTTCGGCTCGTTATCCTCGCAGATGTGCCGCGGCGATTTCAGGTGGAATAGGATTTGTGTAAAACCCTGTTCCCCATTCGAATCCCGCCAGCTTTGAAATCGCCGGCCTGATTTCTATGTGCCAATGGAATGAGTGCTCCGGAGGATTTTGGAAAGGCGCGGAGTGAAAGACAATCGATAGAGACGCATCGCGAAGGCGTCTCTGGATCATTTCGCACGTTGAACGAAGGCACCTGCCCAGCATATCCAAATCATCATTACCAGCCGACGCGAAATCGGCATGGTGCTGCAATGGAAGCACCAGCAGTTCAAACGGAAAACGGGATGCGAAGGGCGCGACGACGAGATACCGATCGTCGAGATAAACTGTGCGCTCCGGGTCATTCATTTCCTGTTCCCGAATGTCGCACCAAACACAGCGTTCTTTGTATGCGTAATGCTTCTCACCACCTTCGATCTCCTCGATCAACGATAGAGGCACAATCGGGAGAGCCACGATGTGTGAATGCGGATGCTGGAAATGGCTGGCCATGCCGCCGTGGTTTTTGACAATGAAGAGCGCCCGGAGGCGCTGATCACGGCGAAGATCCAGACTTCTCTGCCGATAGGTGCGGAGGACAAGGGACAACTGGCGAGAATCCATGGTGGCCCAGGAAAGCGCATGCTCGGGAGTTTCAATCACTATTTCATGCGCGCCGATGCCGTTCATTCGGTCGTAAATGCCTTTGGCTCCTCGGCTGAGAGTGCCTTCCACGCGGAGAATTGGTCGGAGATCGGCGAAAACGCGAGTGACCCAATGGCCCTGGGCATCACGGATAGAGTCAATTTCCTTTTCGTCGTTCTGATCGCGGCAGAATGGACAGGGATCATTTGGCGATGCTTCTTCGATCGAGAAGAGAGAATCGATATCGATAGCCCTCTCCCGTGGAATTGTGATCCACCTTTCGACAACAGGATCGCGGCGTAGTTCAACCATCATTCACCCGAAGGCACACGCTGGTTGCCAAAAGAATTTGACAAAAGGCGTGGCATGATCGACTCATGTCGAGGGACGTTTTGGCTCGTGCCTTGTTGCTTCTAACAACAATCACTCTTTTCGCTGTGTTAGCATTCCGACGGTGTGATACTGGACAACTCCACGGTCAGTTGATCCAGAAGACTGCCCCAATTGCGGATCTTCTCGGTCAGTTCGTATTCGATGATGTCTGCCAGCATGACCCAGTCGGACTGTGTCTGCGCAATGTGAATGGATTCCAAAATCCCAGAAAAATCGCGGAGATGCGCATCGACACTCTTCTCATCATAAACGAAAGTCTTGTAAAATTCCGGGAAAAAGGTACTGACACTCTGTAAAACCTGCACCAGGCTCTTCAGGCCATCGGCGATCACAATGAGATTTTCGCTGGCCTTCGTCGCCTCGGATTTTCGAAATGCCAAGGCGATGCGGGGGAGATCTTTGCAGAGCTCGGTGAGAAACCGCCCTTCCAGATTCACGCCTTTCAGAACAAGATCCTTGACAGATTGGCTTTCGACTTCGACTCTCCGGATCTGCAGCGCCGATGAGGCAAGGAAACTGTCCTCCATGTAGCCGGGAGTCTCGTTTCCATCGACCACCACCCGGCTGATGGCATGCCCTTTGTCAAGCCGCCCGCTTGCGTGCAAAAGGACATCGCGCATCGTTTCGCCTGTGACATCGAAGGATTGTCCGTTCAGAACAAGCGCAACCATGCCTCCTCCTTCTGCCTCATTTCACCCTCCAGCATCATTGTAAAAAGTATAAGCGACACGCTGTGATAATAAAAGGGCACCAGAGGAACCCGGATCCCGCGATAAGGGCACATCTGCTTCGCCGCCGCGGGATTAGTGTGTGGCCGGTGAAATCTGTGCATAAGATGGCAAAAATTGTGAGAGGGCAGGATTGTGAATTCCTCTTAGGAAGCCAGGAAGAAAGGAATGCAGGGATAGTTTATGGAACCACCACTGATCGATATCAAGGTCCGTTCCTGCATCCCTCCCTTCCTGAGAAGTCCGGGGTTGCGATTGGTGCGGCCTCCGTCTTTGGTTCTGGCTACGATAGGTTAGAAAGGAGCGGAAGAGCAGAGGGTGCCTGCTCGCCTCCTCTCCACAGTCCCTTGGCGCGGCCGCAAATTCTCAACGGCAACCGGTCATTGATCTTTATGATATATTCGGGAGCGCTTTGACGATCGCCTGCGGGATCGAAGCGTCCGTGGATAGAACTGTTATCAGGTTCGAAGAGGGAGGATATTCATGTTGCGGAAACCCGTCGTTCTCATCACAGGAGCCGGTGGTGAAATTGGCCATGGTCTGATCTGCCGGCTGGCCAACGATAAAGATCATCCCATCATCACACTCGATGTGAGGCCTCTGGACCAGGCTCTGGGGCATCTTGTGCAGCAAGAATTCATTGGCTCGATTCTTGATACGCATCTGCTTGATCGAATCCTCGTCGAATATGAAGTGGACTTGGTTTTTCACCTTGCCGCTCTCCTGTCAACTCGTTCTGAATTCGCGCCGATGGAAGCTCACCTCGTTAACGTCAACGGCACATTGAACCTGCTGGAGTTTGCTCAGAAGCAATGCGAATCCCACGGCCGGTCTGTCACTTTCCTCTACCCCAGCTCGATCGCAGCCTATGGGCTCCCGGATCTGGAAACCAAAGCACGGGCAGGCAGAGTGAAGGAGAATGAATGGAATGATCCTGCCACCATGTACGGTTGCAACAAGCTCTACTGCGAGCACCTTGGCCGCTACTATGCCCGGCATTACAAGCGCCTCGCGGTCGAGTCCCGTTCAGGCAAAGTTGATTTTCGCGGCATCCGCTTCCCGGGCCTCATTTCAGCTGTCACGATCCCTTCAGGCGGCACTTCTGATTATGCGCCCGAGATGATACACGCAGCCGCTCAGGGCCAACCCTACGCCTGCTTCGTCCGGCCGGATACACGCATCCCGTTCATGGCCATGCCTGATGGGGTCGATGCCCTCATGCAGCTGGTGACTGCCCCGCATGAGAAACTCAACCACACCGTCTATAACCTTGGCGGCTTCAACCCTTCCGCGGCGGAAGTGCGGGAACTGGTTCTGGCAGCTTTCCCGGGCGCCGACATCACCTTCAAGCCCGATCTCAAGAGACAGGGCATTGTCGACTCCTGGCCGGCTGATGTTGATGATCACGCAGCCCGTTTTGATTGGGGATATTCACCACGTTATGATTTGCAGCGTGCCTTCGCCGAATACCTCTTCCCGACGATCAAAAAATACTATAGCGAGAAGTAAAAGAGAAACGTCGGGGCGTCGCTTGACGTTAATGGTGTCAACCGCTCACTCTCGAAATACCGCTCATGTCAATTGCGTCAACGGATTGGTTTTCATCTGCCATTATCTGGGAAATCTTGCTCTTGATCCTTTTGCTCTCATGCAACTTTCTTAAAATATGACCGTAAATGAATGAGAGTACCGGATGACGGGCACCATGATCGGAGATTTTGGCGATCATGCCGCTCCACGGAAAGATCAATTCGCAAACCCGGCAGAATAAGAGGACTCGATGATCGAGGCAAATCAGCTCTGCAAAGTGTTTCGTGACAAGAAGCGTGGAGAAATACGAGCGGTCGATGATGTCAGCTTTCGTTGCCTTCCTGGGCAAATCTACGGATTGCTCGGTGTCAACGGCGCCGGAAAAACTACATGTCAGCGGATGCTCGCCACGATCCTGCAGCCGACATCCGGCACGGCCAAAGTA
This sequence comes from uncultured Acidobacteriota bacterium, assembly GCA_903916735.1. GTDB lineage: Bacteria > Acidobacteriota > CAIWXX01 > CAIWXX01 > CAIWXX01 > CAIWXX01. The sequence goes on along the minus strand of CAIWXX010000049.1, from coordinate 39,954 downwards.
GCGGGATACGATGTCGTGAATGAACCTGAGAAAGTCCGCGCGAGTATCGGTTTCATGTCGACGGCAACGGCCCTCTATGGGCGCCTCTCCGCGCAGGAAATGGTCGAGTACTTCGGCCGGCTCTACGGACTCACAGAATCAGTTCTCCAAAAGCGCATCGATGAATTGTTCACAGTCTTTGATATGAATGAGTACCGCGACAGGCGATGCGACAAACTTTCCACGGGAATGAAGCAGAAGGTTTCGGTCGCACGCACTCTGGTGCATGATCCGCCGGTGATGATCTTCGACGAGCCGACACTCGGACTGGATGTCATGACGGCGCGGACAATCGTGAATTTCATCCGCGATTGCCGCACACGCGGCAGAACTGTGATTTTTTCGACACATGTCATGAGCGAAGTGGAAAAGCTCTGCGACATAATTGGTATCATTCACAACGGGCGCCTGCTGGCAGAAGGGACAATCGGATCGCTCCGCGAGAAATATGGACCGGGTGACCTGGAAGATATCTTCATCAGAGTTGTAGAAGGAGGCGGTCGATGAATCTGCGAAAGATCGGTGTTGTCTATCGCAAAGAGCTGATCGATTCACTCCGCGATCGGAGGACCCTGATCTCCATGATTGTCATCCCGCTTCTCCTGATGCCGCTGCTGACCATCGGGATGGGCCTTTTCACTGCGAAGATGATGGTGAGCGCCATGCAAGAAACGTCGCATGTCATGGTCATCGGCGGAGAGGACTCACCGCGGGTCATGTCCGCGATCCGCACTGCGAAGCTCGTCGCCCTGGTGCCGGCGGCGCCGGACTACATCAAGCAAGTGTCCAAGAAAAAAGTTGGCGCGGCTGTCGTGATTCCCAAGGACTTCGACGCGTCATTGGAGCGGAATGAAACAATGACCGTGCCGATTTACATGTACGAAGGCGAATTCCCTTCGCAGATCGCCGCCGATCGCATGGATAAGGCTCTCCGGGATCTGGGAGCGGCGACAGTGCGCGAACGGCTGGCGGCTCGTCACGTGTCCGATGCCCTGCTTCAACCAATCAATGTCGAACAGCATAAAGTCGGGAGCAGCGTCTTGGCGGGGCTCATCCCATACCTGGTCATTCTCCTGAGCATCACCGGCGCCATGTACCCGGCAACAGATCTGACAGCGGGGGAAAAAGAAAGGGGAACAATGGAGACGATCCTCTGCAGCCCTGTCAGCCGCACTGATCTCGTCCTTGGAAAATTTCTGGTCGTCACGACAACAGCTCTGGCGACATCAATGCTGGCAGTGCTGGCGATGGGGTTTTCTTTCCTGTATGCGAAGAGCGCCGGCGCAGGAATGCCCCTGGATAGCGCATCGATTTTTCAATTGAATATTGATGCCGGAGCCGTGATCGCAGTTTTCGCAATGGTATTGCCGCTGGTTATGTTTTTCTCCGCCGTTCTTCTGACCATCGCTCTGTTCGCCAAGAGCTATAAAGAGGCTCAGAGCTATCTTTCACCGCTCATGATTGTTGTGATTCTCCCGGCCGTTATGTCGATGATGCCCGGAGTTGAATTGAATATGGAGACAGCGCTTGTCCCGATACTCAACACGAGCCTTGTCAGCAAGGAAATCGTCACTGGAACATATCCCTGGGAATACATCTTTTTTATTTTCGGCTCGTCAACTGTGTACGCCGCGATCGCGCTTGCGGTGGCCGTCAAGCTCTTTAATCGGGAGGATGTACTTTTCAGGGCGTGAGGCTTCAAGCGAGTTGCATGGGGCCAGGTCTTCACTTTTCATTTTTGTTGTTGTTGGAGGAGCAGTGAGATAGGATAGATGTATGGCTGGGCCCACAAGAATTGAGTTTGATGGTGCGCTGTATTATGTAATGTCCCGCGGAGTTGCACGCATGCCGGTATTCGTCGACGACTCCAACCGAATCGAGTTCCTGGACATTCTTGCTGCGTTGGTCGGCGATGGGCATCTTGTTCGCATTCTGCCTCATGCCGAATCACTATCACATGCTCTGTGAGACGCCCGGAGGAGACCTTGGCCGGATGATGCGGGACCTTAATGGCCAGTATGCCCAGATTTTCAATCGACGCCATCGGCGCGTGGACCATCTGTGGCAGGCCCGCTACAAGGCGATCCTCGTCCAGGAAGGCGAGTACTTTTTTGAATGTTCGCGCTACATTCACCTCAATCCGAATCGGTCACGTTTGACGAGGCCGGCTGAGCGGTACCGATGGTTGAGGCTACCGCAACTAGGTCGTGGGCAGTCCGGTATGCGTGGACTGGGTGACGACGTGGAGGACTCTAGAGGAGTTCGGGGGAGATTGCCATCGTTACAGGGATTGGGTTGAGGCTGGGAGGGGTTAGAAGCCGGTCGACCCGTTCGAACGAGCCGTTGCAGGATTTGGCGCTGGGCGGCGAGGAATTCACTCGGCGCCTCGTGCACCTCATGAGGGCTGCTGTGAGTGGAGAAGAACCATCTGCCCGGCAACTTCGGCGACGCCACGAAAAGAAAAGGAGTCCCCAACAGATCGAACAGGCGGTTGAAGACGTGTTTCGAGACGAGCATCCCAGGCGCCGAGCACGGATGTTCCTCTGCGCCCAAAGGCTGTATTCTCTAATGACCGTGGGAGAGATCGCTGAACGATACGGGAAAGGCTCGTCTGCTGTCCCGATGGCGGTGAAGGCAATCAAGAGGGAATCTGAGAACGATTCAAGTTTAGCTGCGAAACTTCAGCAGTTGGGTCAACGCCTGATCGCGAAAAATGAAAAATGAAGACCTGGCCCCATTCCTGGCAGCTCGGACATAGCCGCCGAATATAATTTGCGGGCCGCAGTCTGTCCATTTTACTTCCCGATTCCCTGTAACCTTTTTGGGCCAAGATTCATTATCTATTGTGGGATAAAACCATTCCGGGCTATCTGGAATATCGGATGGCGCAAATGATAGAATGATTACTTATCGTGGCCGGTCAAGCAGCCCCACAGGAGCCTGTCATGGAAAAACAAGTCATTGAACGCCGGTTCTGGTTGAGCGGAACATCCCTGGTCGTCTATTGCGCCTTGGCCCGAGTGGTGCTGCACCTGTTTACGTTCGCGCACTACGGTTACTTCCGGGACGAGCTGTACTATATCGCCTGCAGCAAGCACTTGGCCTGGGGCTTCGTCGACCAGCCGCCGTCCTCGATCTTTCTGCTTCGGGCGGTCCGCATGCTTCTCGGCGATTCGCTTTTCGCCATCCGCCTGCTGCCGCTGCTGGCTGGAGTCGCCATCATTTTCCTTGCCGGGTTGATCGCCCGCAAGCTGGGCGGCGGCAGGACGGCCCAGGGGCTGGCCGCTTTCGCCGTGCTCACCTCGCCGGTCCTCCAGGGAAACGCCGGCCGCTATTTTTCCATGAATGCTTTCGATATCCTCTTCTGGGCGCTGGCTGCGTATATCCTCGCTCTCATCGTCCGCGAAGAGCGCCCGCGGCTCTGGCTGGCGTTCGGAGTTGTGGCCGGGCTCGGATTGCTGAATAAGTATTCCATGGGATTCTTCCTATTCGGGGTGGCGATCGGGCTGCTGCTGACCCGGCAGCGCAGGCAGTTCTGCAGCAAATGGCTCTACCTGGGAGGGCTACTCGCCTTTTTAATCTTCCTGCCTCATCTTCTTTGGGAGATAGCCAACGGTTTCCCCTCGCTGGAATTCATGCGCAACGCCGCCTCCTTGAAGAACGCCCCGCTGACTCCCATCAACTTTTTCCTGGGCCAGCTCATGGATGCGGGGATCGGTAACATTCCATCCTTGCTGCTGGGATTCGGCTTTCTTGCTGCGGGCAAAAAAGGAAACCCCTTCCGCTTGTTCGCATGGGCCTACGCAGCGATCTTCGTGGTCATGGCCCTGCAGAACGGGAAGCCCTATTATTTGTCACCTTTCTTCCCGCTACTCTTCGCGGCGGGAGCGGTTATTATCGAACTTGCCGCCGCCAAAAAACACTTAAAATGGATCGCCCCGGCGCTGGCGGCATGCATCCTTCTTGGCGGCATCATCACCACCCCCTTCTCCCTTCCCGTGCTGTCCGTGCAGGGTTTCATCCGCTACCAGGAATTCCTCGGCCAAAAGCCCCAGTGGAATGAGCGGAGCGAGATCGGCGTCCTGCCACAGCAATATGCCGACGAGCTGGGCTGGGAGGAGATGACGGCCCAGGTAGCCGAACTGTACCGGCGGCTGACCCCGGCCGAGCAAAGGGACTGCTGGATCTACCTGCGCAACTACGGCGAGGCGGGGGCGATCGATTTCTTCGGCCCGAAATACGGACTGCCACGGGCGGTATGCGCACACAACAGTTATTGGTACTGGGGATTCGACGAATGGCGGGGGAGCGCGGCAATCATCTTCGGCACCAGCCGCGACATCGAAGAGAACTTCCGGGACCTGCGCTCCCATTTCGAGCAGGTGGAGCTGGGCGCGACCACCCGCTGCGACCTGGCCATGCCGTACGAGAACCGCCGCCCCATCTTTATCTGCCGCCGGGCGAAATTCTCCCTGCGGGATATCTGGGCCAACGAGAGATTTTTCATTTGAGCCACAGCGGGGGAGATTATTTCCGATCTCGTCGCCACGATCTGAACCACAAGAGACGGCGCTTCCAGCTTTATGTCACAGCCTCGCTTTCTGGCAGCGGGGACAAAAGTGGGCCGAGCGGCCCGAAACGCGTTTTTTTTCAGAGTGGTGTCACGGAGGCGGATGGCGCTCTTTGGCACCTGTGGCACAGAGTGGCTCAAGTGTAGCCGCTGCTCTGCGCTGAGCCTGGCGGCAGGGGTTCGGGGGACTAATTCCGGCCACGTATAACGCCTCATCGGCATAAATATTTTCGACCCCGGCCAGGATTGTCTGGTCGAGCAAAACGGTTTTGATCGGCCGGCATGTGTTCAGTCCGGATAACACCGACAGGACCGAAGCCGGATTAAGCGGTTCGGGTCCCAGGCCAGGGCAAGATTGGCTTTGGCAGGGCCACAAACACAGGCGGCCGAACTTGCGGGCATCGACGAAATACAAGGCATAACCGTCCTGGAAATTGAATTCGACATGCACATGCTTTTCACCGGCAGCATCAAGTTTTCACACCAGCTTGCCGGTCATGCGCAAATGTGTAAAAGGATTTGCTTTTTCGACTGGATACCGAGAACTCTACAGATGTAGTAATATTGGGTTAATAGGGGATATGTTTTCGGCGGTGTGCGGCGGAAACATGGGTTCAGAGTAGGGGATTTTGCAGACTCAGTCAAGAGCCACGATTGATGAGAAGGTATTTCAGATAGAGGTTGGCCTTCGCGTGCATGTCGGGGCGGATTAGAGGCAATAGGCTTCTGAGCCGGCGATCTGAAGCCCTGCCCAAGAAGCAACGAACCGTCTTCCAAGGCGCCCAGATGGGTCATGAATGCGCGGATAGCAGGCTTCACCGCGACATCATCAGACCAGCCGCGTTCAGCCACGCACGGGGAGACCCCGGCCCGCCCGTCGAGCACCGGAATGCGGGTCGTGCGTCAGTGCTGGGCCCGAGTCGATGAGCTTGACTTCTTGGCTTCTTCGACCTAGCCTTCGCAATGCTGATGACCACACCCGTCTCACCGGCACTCCCGGGCCGGTCCTCTGTGACGCGCTGACGGTTCTGACGGGCTCTCCGGCGAGCCTAAGGGGGGGCCGGGCGGACAGGTCAGAACCCCGAGCTGCCGGCGGATCTGGAAGCGTACCAGCGAGGTCCCGAACGTCATCCCGTTGATTACCCGTCGACTCTCATGTTTGATGCGGACAGCGCCTCCGTGCGCATCCGCGAGATGTAGGAAGCCGGAGCATCGCTGTCCACCGACGGGGCCCCCGCCAACGGTGTCGTCGGCCAGCTGGGGATGCTGGCGCTGCCCGGCCGTCCCCGCCTGAGGTGCATCGTCCGCTTTTCCTCGCGAGAGCACAAGCAGACGGGGGCGGAATTCCTGGGCGAGAGACGGCTCACGCGCGAGATTCCGGGCCAGGTACTCAGCCGCTTCGCGCGGGTGAGCGTGAACGAGCCGGGCCCGGATGCCGCGTCACACGCATCGGCTTTCGGGTGATTAGCCGCGTCTACTTCGGTACCATCGCTCCCGGTGTCGCCTCGTAGGCACCGATGTCAAACCCGGCGGTCCCGTCGCCGTCGCCGTCCTGCGGCCGCGAGTTCCCGTCGAAGTCGTACAGCGGTGCCTTTGCCTTGGAACCCTTGTCGATGGCGGGCGACGCAGCACCGATGTGGAAATCGCCCTTCGCCGGATTGATCAGCAGTGGGTCCGCCTCCACGTAACTCGTGCCACGGACCTCGCCCTCCTCGCCCATGAAGCGATTGATGAGGTTATGGTCCACTTTGACGGCCTTGTTGTACAGGGGAGCCGCAACGGCGATCTGAAACGCCGAATTCTCGCTGCAGATGTTGTTCCTGATGATGATAGACCGTGCCTCCAGATTCGGGCAGGTGATGCCGCCTCCCCACGGGATGCCGTTCCCCCACAGCGTGTTGTTGACGATCTCGACGCGCCGAATGCGCTTCGATGGCCCGATCCCGTAGTCTGAGACCGCGATCCCATAATACCCACAGCGATAGACAATGTTGTTGGTGATCCGTATATTCTCGTTGAGACCCCCCATCTCCGATGCCACGACGATTCCGCTTTTCTCCGGGATGTCGTGGACCACGTTGCCTGAGATCTCGATGTGGTGAGTGTGGCGCTCCCAGGCGTCCACGTAGATTCCGACGTCCGGCGTGTGGTGGACGGTGTTGCCGGAGACTTTCCCATAGGAGGATCCGTCCTTGAGGCAGATGCCCTCCTTGTCGGGCGCGTCATGGACGTGGTTGTTAAGGACCTCGAACCGGCTCGTCTGAGCGACGGAGATGGACTCTTGCTGCCCACTGGAACACGCCTTCGACACATCGTTGCCTTCGACGCTCACGCTGGTACAGGCCCAGATGCCGATCCCGCACGACGCGGTCTTGTAGGTGACGTTCCTCTCGACGGTGATGTTGCTCGCGGTGTCGGCATTGATCCCGTAGTAGGCCGAGTTCATGACCTTCAATCCGGAGATCGTGATGTATTTCTTCCCCTCGATGTGAATCAGCCCCTGGTACTGGATCACCGCAACGCCCTTCCCATCGATCGTGGCCCTTTCGCCGGGGTAGGAGGTGTACGTGATCCGGTGGCCCGCATCCGTTCCGGAGTTCTTCGGGATCACCCTCTCCCTGTAAGTTCCCGCCCTGATGTAGACGGTATCGCCGGCGACCAGGGTGTTGGCCGCCTTCTGGATCGTGCGCCAGGGACTCGCCTCGGTTCCCGGGTTCGAATCAGTTCCCGTCGTGGCCACATAGTACATGCTTCCGTGTGGGCGCCCGTTACAGATCGGGGTGATCACCGACAGATTACATGCCATCAAAAATACGATCGAGAATGCCCTGTGACGCATCGCTCCTCCTTCTTGGTTAGGGTCGCTCGGGTCCCTCCCACCCACCGCGTGGGGGCCACATCAGGAGCCAAGTTGAATGCAGGAAGTAAGGGGAAACCAGGAACGAACTGACCATTGCCGGCACACTACCTTCCGTTCCTGCATTCCTCCCTTCCTGGCTTCCTGAGAGGTCTGGAGTCGCGGGTGTTGTGGCCATCGTATTTTGGTTCTGGCTCCGCCATGTTAGGAAATTCTGCCGGTTCTCAGAGACTGAGAACCGGCAATTGACAACCGGCAACTTACTTCGAGGTGAATGCTTTCACGCAGATGTTGCACTTGCCTTTGATCATATCCAGCCACTTCAATCCATCGGCGCTCTCGAAGCTCTCTCCTGCTTTTGATTTCGCCTTGCTGCTGTAGCCGGGATACGGATATTCCACAGGCGAAGGGAAGAAGTATTTGGGTGTCGTGTATTTCACGACCACCGAAAATTTCTTGCCTGACGTGACAGCGATTTGCTTCGTCAATTTCAAAGTGTGATATCCAGGCAGTGTGAATGTGCCCTTCTGACTCAACGCCAGAGTGCCGCTTCGCGGCTGACCCGGCTTCACCTCGGTGTAGATGTAGATTTCGTAGGCTGTCTTCGCACTCCCTGCGTATGTGGAGATCGCCGATAGTGGTTTGGATCCTGCGACCGCCGTGAAAATATTCGCACCCCAATAGGTCGCCGTCTTGCCGTCGCCCCAGCCATCAACCCACCCCAGCGGGTCATATTGATAGACGCCGCTATAGTTGGTAATCGCTTCGCTCTTGTTAAAAACCGTGCCTACCCAGAGGGGCAGGCTGTAATAAGACATATAGAAATATCCCTCTTTGCCCCAATCTGATCCCCAGCTGTTTTTAACAATGAAGGCGCCGTTGGCGGGCGGCTTCATCCAGAAATTATTGAGATCGTAATTATCATCCCACCCGACAACGCAGACCTCATGATTCGTATCCTCACCGTTCGGCTTATAGTAGCTGGAATGATTCTCGTCAAAATATTTCGTTTCCATGAAGAAGCTAATAACAACAGCCCCATATTTCATCACGGCTTCTTTGATATTTTTGTTATCGAGAGCGTTTTCCCGCTCCGGGAGAAAGCAGACATCCTGAACATGTTTTTGAATCGCGGCAGCCGTATCTGTGAACGCCATGTAGGGATAAGGATCGTCTGTCTCATTGATCGGGCCGGACCATCTCGCAAGATACGCCGTCGACATGTAGGTATTCCCACCGCTGCATGGCCCCAAATCAAACCCATGATTATGGATGAGGGCGTTTTCTGAAAAATCGCGCGATTCCCCAGGAAGAAGACACGATTCAAGTGACCCATATGCCGCAAATGCCCAACAGGAGCCGCAGTTTGCCTGATCCTTCACTGACGTGAGCTTTCCGGTTGTTCGGAGATCGTAGACCGGAGGCACGGCCTTGGTTGGAGTGAACAGCTGGACACCTTTAAGGTGAGATAAATCCACGGGAGAAGGGATATGACCGAGCGGATGACCATCGAGACTGTATTCCTGAACCAGCCCGTTCTTCATGTTTTCCATATAGCGGATGAACTCGGGGTTGGGAGGCGCGAGGTGTGATCGTTCATTTCCGATCGCCGAACCGGCAGGCACGAGAAGCGCGCACATTACGAGCCCCGTAAAGAGGGCATAGCCGATGAAGTGTTTCCCGGTGCCCACGACCTGATTCTTTGCCATCTTGGTATTACTCCTTTAGCCAGTACTCTTCTTTATAGGGAATCGCCTGCTCTGAGTCAAGGGGACGCGAATCACCCCAATCCTCAAGTTGCGGTCTTAATATCTGACCAGTCAACACTGTGCACAAAATGGCAAAAGTTGTGATAGGGCAGAATCGTAAATTCCTCTCAGGAAGCCAGGAAGAAAGGAATGCAGGAATGACTTATGAACCCACCGCTGGTCGATATTAAAATCCGTTCCTGCTTTCCTCTCTTCCTGCATTCCTGAGAGGTTCGGGAGCGATGGTTGTCGAAGCCATCTTGTTTGGTTGCGGCTATGCCGCGTTAGGGAATCATCCCATCATCCGACGAAGAGAATCCAAAGAGCGTGGATGTATCAGACTTGGTCTCTTAGCAAGCGACGCTTCCACTGAGCCGCTGGTTATCTCCAAAGAAATTGATGAATGACTGCACTCATCGGAACTGAGATCGGGCGCTTCTATCCGGCCGTCTGACCCAATCCCATTCGAACCGCTTGAATCAGTTGATGAACTCCGTAGGGCTTTCTCAACATACGGCAGGTTCCGTCGGCCAGTATTTTTTCGGCTTCCTGGGACGAACGATCATAGCCTGTGGTCAGGAGAACCTTGACGGTTGGGTCCATGCGCCTGAGTTCCCGGATCGTCTCGGATCCACCTAGCCTCGGCATGACCAGATCCACAACAACCAGTGAGATATCGTTCTTTCGAGCTTTGTATTGGGCCAGTGCGCTCAGGCCGTCGCACGCCGTGACAACGTGATAGCCAAAGTACTCCAGGGCCATCTGGGCCAATTCCAGTACAGACGGCTCATCTTCCGCGAGCAGAATGGTTTCAGAACCCCTGCCCATTTCAGTGTGAGATGGCGCTATCTCCGCCACGCAGGTCCCTGCGAGTGGAAGATGCACATGAACTGTTGTTCCGACACTCGGCCGGCTCTCGACCATGATAAACCCTCCATGATTTTTTACAATTCCGTTCGTGACCGGCAACCCCAACCCGGTCCCTTTGCCCACCGATTTCGTCGTAAAAAAAGGATCAAAAATTCTGGACAGTATTTCCGGTGGAATGCCAACGCCCGTATCGCTGATACTCATCCTGACATGTGCGCCGGTTACTGCGTTGGGATAGGTTTGGCTGAGGTGATCGTCCACTTCAACTCGGGTCGTCTGCAAACCCAGAAATCCGCCATCGGGCATGGCATCTCGGGCGTTGACTGCTAGATTGATGATCACCTGCTGAATCTGCGTGGCATCCGCTTCAATAAGGAAATTTTCATCAGCGAAATTCAGATTGATTTTGATTGTTTCGGGAATGATGCGTTTCAGAAGCGCACAGATTTCAATTAAAAAGGGGTGCAGGTTGAAGCTTTTTCGATGACTGTCTTCCCTGCGGCTGAATGCCAGGAGTTGCCCAACCATTTCGGCTGCCCGGCCGGCGAGGGTTTCGATACGTTTGAGGCTTTCGAAGTGATCATCATCGGTCTTCATTTCCTCCATCATCAGTTGTGTGAATCCGATGATGCCCGTGAGTACGTTGTTGAAATCGTGAGCCACACCCCCCACCAGCGTGCCCAAGCTTTCCAGCTTTTGAGCCTGCAGTAACTGGGCTTCGAGCATCTTTTCCCGCTTCACATCCAGCGCTGTGATTTTGTATCCGTGATGAAACCCATGTCCATCCAAAGAGCCGGCAACGTGGATTCGGACCGGTAAAAGGCCGCCATCTTTTCGGATGAGCTGTATGTCATCGAGCTGACAATCAAGCTGTGTCGGTATGAGAGATTGCAGAAATCGATTGCGCCCCTGCAGGTCAACCAGGTCCACATAGCGCACCAGCCCCACGAGGTCTTCATGGCCGTATCCGAGCCATTTCAGGAGGGTGCTGTTAATTTCCTGCACAATACCCTGGTCATCAATGAAACTGCAGCCGGCCGGCAGGCCTTCAAGCATGCCATTCGAGAACAGCTCATGATGAGAGCCTGTTCTGCCTTTCCGGTGGGCGAAGACGATGATGATGACTTCGCCGCCGATGTCGGCAACTTTCATTCTGAGAATAACATCAACCTGTTGGCCTTCCTTCCGGCGGACGCAGGATGGAAATTGGTCGGATTGCACAATTCGGATTTTTTCGAGTCGCCTTAAAAAATCTTCTGGGCGTGCCGTACCATCGATGTCGCTGAAATGCATACCGGTTAGTTCGGCCCGTGCGTATCCCACAGTCGAGCAGAAAGCCGGATCTGCATCGAGTATGAAGCCGTTTCGGTCCAGGATGCAAAAGGGATCAGTCGCCGCATTCCACATCGTCTCGCTATCGACATTTCCCCCCATGACTGTGCTTGTCCAGTCTTGAGGCTTGTAGGATAAAGGCGCCCGTCCTATTTGCCTGTTCCTGAATAATAGAGACTTGGACACAGCGTACACTCCTTCCCTCTTATAGGTTTCTCGCAACTAAAAAATCTTGGGCTCCATTTCTCTTTTTTCTGCAAGAAATCCGGGTTTGACAAAACTAATATTAATGAGCGGTGTTATCGCGGCGGTCGAGAGAGGGGGGGGCACGATGAGTCAATGCTTGCCTGGAGAGGGGTCTCATGAGATTGATTCCAGAGCAGGCTTACTGCCGGCAGCGGTTTTCGGCCATGGGCTCCAACCTGTGCAACGACAACAGTGAATGAGGAGGCTTATCGAAAAGAACTAATGACCACCAAGAAGCGCGATCTTCAATACTTCGATGTCTTTCACGCCGGCGGGGTATGCGCGGATGGGAGCGATGCAAAATGAACCTGGATCGGAATCATGAGTGGCCGGAAACCGGGCATAATTCAGTGTGTTATCCCGTTATTTTGTGGTATTGTGCGCCCATGAGCGGTTTGCATGTCGCCTTTCATTCTGCGTTCATAGACAAAATGTCGGCTGTGAAATTCTGATGACTCAACTGAATATCACATGTGAAATTAAAAGAGTGGCGTCAAATGACGGCACTCGGAGGTGGCTGAGGGGTACATCGTGGATGAACACCCCTTCTACCATGCATCATCGGATATTTTCGATGATTTCCAAAGAAATTTCATTGTGGAGGAAATTTCGATGTCAATCCTAAGATGGCTGATATGGGCTCTTTTGTATCTACTATCATCGCCGGCTGCAACATGGGTGCCTTCCCCTGAGCAACAGAAACCCGCACAGGTTGGAACGGCAGATCCGAATCATATTCTGTCGCCCAATGGAGATGATCATATGTGTTGTGACCGCGACTTGCCCTGTTGTGCTGAGCCTAATATCAGGAAACTACCGGACCCGCCGCCTCCGCCCCCGAAATAATTCGTCTGGGCGGGCTGATTATCAGGGCTGGTGAATGCTGCTGGGAGGCCCGATCAGCACGAAAGGTGCCCAATAGCAGGGCGCGGTGCCATGATGAAGTGCATCGATCTTCGCCTGTTGCAAGGCAGATGATTCGGTTTGACCCTTTTTCAGCAGATTGCTGTAAAGGCAGGTCATCAATTCCTGAGTGGAACGATCTTCCACGTTCCACACGGACGCGCACACATGATTGGCCCCGGCGATGAGGAACGCCCGGCTCAACCCGATAATGCCTTCCGCGCCGGTCGGTTGGCCATTTCCGGTTGAACAACCGCTGAGCACAACCATGTCCGCATTCAATCGAAGCTGTGATGCTTCGGCGGCTGTGAGCAAGCCGTCCTTACCAGGTGATTTCGCATCGATGGAGAGAACGATGCTTGAAAAGTCACCTTCGACCGAATCTGTGATTGCATGAGTGGCCAGGTGCAGCACTTTATATGAAGCCAGCGTTTCATGTATTAAGTTCTCCTTGCTGGCATTAAAATCCAGCAAGACCTTGGACTTCCAGCCGCAGTTTTCCGCGATGCGCGCAATGCTGAGAACTTCATCGCGAGTGGCCGGCAAACGGTGGAGGCCTGCGCATAGCCTGACACCGGTTGAAGTCGTTGTTTGAGTGATCGCCAAATGTCCGGGCTGGACGGCCGCCCTTGGATCATCGTCATTGAAAACGGCGTCTCCAACAAGAAGTACCTGTTTTGATGCTCGGCGCATCGCGTGAGCCTGCCGCTTTTCCACTTCGGCCAGAACCGACATCGATGGAGCATAGGTGATGGAATGATCTTCGACGACATAGTGCAATTGACCAAAATTCTGCGTCTTTATTGGAGGCGATACAACAAGGCTCTCGAATGCCAGACCGAGCAGTGAGCGATCGGCGGCGATTATGAGATTGCGGTCTTGGATAATTGGTGTTGCCGGCGCCAGCAGCATCTGAAACAAACTATGCGCGATCCGGCCATAATCCTGGACGGCTTGCTCCGGGATTCTCTCGATGCCGATCTGCCGAAGGATTTGAGAACGCCATTCCGTGATCGCCTTGCTTATCACCGTCCAGTTGGGCAGTTGAAAAATCCGAGCATCGGTGGGTGTCAGGACAATCAGATAACTGTTTTGTATTCCCAATTGATAAAAAAGGATAGCGGAATTGGGATGTTGAGCCGACAAATCCTTCTGGACCTGTTCGGCTGTTATGGGCTGCATAGGAGCGATGTTTATTTGATTCTCATAGGTCCTGGCGCTTTTCGCTTCGAATTGCATCCGCTCTTCCACAAGCTCGGCACGCTGTTGTTCAATCTTATCCAACCATGCCGGTTCGGCGGATCTCCCAGCACGTATGTGAATCATTTCCTGCCCGACCGCGGAAATTTGCGCCAGCAATTTCCGATCCTGGAGAGGCAGAGGGCCACTTGAAGTGCGTTGAGGCTGAAGCTTGGCCGATGCGATTTCGTCGAGAAACTCGCGGCTCCGACTCCTCTCGGCATAATCAAAGGCCATTCTGGCATAGATGCTGTTTGATTTGCCTGAGTCGCGCGAGTAGAGCATTTGAATGATCTGTGTGCAGATGGCCTTGGATTCTGCGAGGAGGCGTTGCCTAACTTTCCCAACCGGCTGTTTCCGCCATGCTTCTTCTGTTATCTGAAGTGCGTCGGAACAGAGTTGGATGCCTTTCCCCCAATCTCCTTGCAATCTCGCTCCCAGAGCCTCCATTTGCAAAGCAATACGCCTCGGCTCGGGATCCGGATCATTCCAGGAGGTAATTTCAGCGGCTTTTTGAGCCGATAAGACCATGCCGCCTAAATCTCCGAGGCCATAATTGATTGTTGAATCGAGAAGGAGCAATTCTACCTCTTCATCCAGACACTCTAGGTAACGAGCCTTAGCAATTGCATCTGAAATTAAGGACCGTGCTCTCTCTGGCTTGCCGGCGAGTGAGAATGCTTCGGAAAGCATCTTAACGGCGGTGAGATTGAACATCGGATCCAGTCCGCACTGCAATTCACTAACTTTTTCCGCATATTTCATAACCGATGCTTTTTCGCGAGACGAACCTATTTTGGAACGCGATGCATCGAATCGCACAACGATCGAAGGAAGCCCACTTCGTTCAACACCAGCCGACGCCCGCTTGTAATATACCTCAGCCAGATCGCCTCGGCCCATGGACTTATGGAGATTGCCCATATCTATCGAAACAACAGTGTCGGCGATGTCCGCTGACCGGAGCTGTTTGCCGAGTGGGCGAGCTTGTTGAAACTCGGCGATCGCTTCATCATAGCGCAAGCATCTTGTCAGCAATCGGCCTCGCTCCATTGCCGCCGCCCATTCGCCGTATTTGAATCCGATGCGACGAGCTGCTTCGCGGCTTTTTGCCAGATACCCGTCCGATTCCTGCCACAGTCCTCGATGCCGGCAATACTTGCCCATCGCCAAATTCAGCCAGCTCACGGCCCGCTGATTTTTTTCATGTCGAGCCCAGTCGAGTCCCTTCAGGTAGTAAGACATGGAGGCCGATGGCGATGCGTCGACATCGAAATCGCCTTTCAGAAGCTTTATCTGGTATGTCCCATATTGATCCGCGTCCTCCCCGGAAACGATAAGGGAATACTGCCCGGAAACAGGGAGAGTCGCACGAATCCGCGAATTGAAGAACCACCCGCTGTCCTCGTTCCAGGTAATCTGTCGCCCCTGCGGATCAAGGAGCGATAGATAAGAGTTGAATTCATACGAATCACATGTGATCGTGACTCTCTGACCGGCATGACCGGCAAATACCCAAGGGCATTGTGGACCCGCCGGCACATTAATAAAACGCCTGCTGGAAGAGTGGAGCACATCTGAACGCTGTTCGCCGAATTTGATCGCCTTGCCGATGGGGATGCCTCTATCGCTACAGAGAAAAACGCATATCCCAGCGATCAATCCGATGGGCGCTCGCCGTAGCCATGCATAGGCAGTCGGCATCCAGCTGGATTTTTTCAGCATCTGTATTCCGTGAAAAAAGGCATTCCCGGGGCCCAGCGCCGATTCGCCAAAACGGCGAGAATGCAGACTCAACACCCTCGCCATCTATGCACGCACGACAGTTATGTTAGTAACAAATTTAGATGAGAAATGCAATGGGAGAAAAAATGGAAAAAAATAGAATGTGATTTTCCTATAACATAAAATCGATAGGAATGACCTCATTGAGCCATAGATTAAACAGAATCTCGGTCATGGCCACAAATGCAGCCTTCATGAAGAAATGCCAATACGATCCCAGGACCATCGACACGAGAAAGAGACATTCTACTTTGATTCCAGGCGTTGCCTTAATTTCTCCGCCGCTGCACGATGCTGCCCATTCATCTGGATCACCGCGTCGAGTTCGTCGTGCGCCTCAGAAACGCGACTGCACTTGATGAATGCCACCGCCAAATAAAACCGGCACTCTTCACACTGTGAGTCGATACTCAGTTGCATCGCCTGCTTCAGAGGCGCAATGGAATCCTGGGGACGGCCGAGCATGAGCAGAGCAATGCCCCAATAAAAATGAGCTTGTTGGCTATCCGGATCGAGTCTGCTGATAACTTCGAGATTTCTGGAGGCTGTTGCATAATCGTCTTGCTGATACGCCGTCATGGCTTGACGAAGCAGCGGTTCTGATCCGCTACTCCGAAGCACGGCATTCCCTTCAGCGGGAACATAAGAAGCTTTTGGAATCGGCATGTCCTGCAGGCGCACAATCATTTCTTGCGGCTTCCATGGCCTTAAAAATGCGACCACGGCAAGTGCGATGGCCAAGAGAAGCAGAGCCGCAGCCTGCGGGTATCTCCTTCGCCAGAGCGGCACAGCCCTCACGATTGTTCCGATTCGGGCAGCCTCACGGGCTCCAGGTCCCTTCAGGAGGCCCTCCTTGTGCTCCCGGGCCGCCCTCATGTACGGCTCCATGGAATAAACTTCATTATGGCAGTACTCACATTCGACCATATGTTCCACGAATTTTTCCCGCCAGGGTTCCTCCAGCGCGTCCAGTTCATACCGGCCGATGAGATTTCCGACCACGGGGTCAGTGCATTTCATTTTCTCACCTCATTGAAGCGGCGCGATGTCGAGATCGGTACAGTTGAGCCGCTTGTGTCGTCGCTTATTTTTTATCATTGTATCCAATGTCTTTTTTGGAGAATGCGCCGAAGCGCCTGCCGGCAACGAAAGAGCCACTCGTCCACTTTGGATCGCGGCATCTGCAGGCGTTCGCATAGATCAGAGATGCTGAGGCCATTGATGAGTCCCAGGAAAAGCTCCCGGCAACGAGGCCGCACCTCGCCCAATTCATCGATTGCTTTGTGCATGAGTCGATAGAGCTCGGCTGTCTCCAATTCCTCGGTCATGTCGTATTCGGGTTCGGGCACATGGTCGCTTGTCACGATGTATCGCCTGCGCAGGTCCCGTCGACGGTAATGATTGCCGATCTTGTTCCGCATCACTTCATTTGTGTAGGCCAACAAGCCTTCAACGGTGGCAATCTCCTGCAGATGATGATCAACAACCATGAGTGTCTCTTGTACGATGTCTTTTGCGTCCTCTCCCATTACTCTTAGTTTGGCCAGCTTGAGAAATCTTGCTTGCAAAAATTTCAGAATTTCTTCCCGGGCGTCATGATCGCCGCCATGAACGCATGTCAGAACCTCAGCAAGCCGTTTATACATTCATGATCTCCCAGGCCCACTCACCTAATCGTCGGGTTGGTTTAGGGCCGAGACGACAAGAATGCCCAACAGCCGTTTGAGTGCACCTGAGACTGCTTCCTGCACCCTCACCACCGGCAGTCACAGAACTTTTCATTGTTGAGATGTGTAGCAGGTGTCCAAGGTCATTGCGATTACCCAAGCACGCGACAGCATACCACGACCGAGCGGTTTTCGCTTTCAGGATGTGATCAAATGCCCCGCCGGGTTCACCGCCTCTCCAAACAGGCCGTCAATAGGCCGCCGGTTAAGGGTCCTTCAAAGTTGCGTTGGGACGGCTGATCACGGAACTGATGCTTGAGCCGACGAACTTGCACAACAATACCTCCGGCGGGCCGGTTATGACCCAGGGGTCCTTTGCTGATGTCCTTCTCAAACTCGACACCGGCAAGACAACAATATGACGCATTCAGTAAATGCTAACGAGCTTGCGAAAATCGACCGCCCATCCAGATAGCCTTTCCTCAGATCAACTTCCGCAATCGAGTCAGGCCGGGCGGGAGAGTTCATGATTGACGAAAACGGCCTGGGTCACTCGCCGTTCGATTGCATTCGCCCCAGAAATGGAAGCCGGCTGAGCTGAGCGAGGCCATAGAAAGCAAACAGGAAAAGGAGTGCATCCACGGGAAGGCGATAGCGGTCCTCTTCAGCGTTGAAGGCTGTGGCCATGGCGATGAAATAGAGGATGGTTAAGATGAGCAAAAAACCTCGTGCCCGGGAATTGGCCCGTCCTGAAAAAAACAAGATCCAACCGGCGGCGCAGAAAACCATGACGGCTCCCATCCTGACGCTGCCCTTTTCAAAATAGGGCGTGACATGTTCACGCGCCCACAGGAAGCCTTCGGGCGAGTGAGCAGGGAAGGGCGGGAGGGACTCACCGATGGTCCGCTCACTCCAGAGGTGCGGGCCGAACCGTGAAGGGCAGACGAAGACGCTGTTGTGCGGCGCCACACAAATTCCTACGATGGCATCAAGCCACGCCGTGGCGTACATCCAAGGATGAGCCCTCAACCCTTCAAACGCAAACCCGATCATAGCCCTGTCCGATTCCACCGGAGAATATCCGAGCCGGTCTCTCAGCGCGCCTTGCACCGCATAAAATGTCGCTGTGAATTCCGACCTTTCCCGATCGAAGATGTCTCTGACTTCCGGATATCGAGTGTCATTAACCGGGGGAATTTTATCGAGATCATAGACGCGGTAAAAGAGATTGCGCCCCGCTTCCAGGCTGATCTTCCAGGTACCTTCAGTGCGATGTTTGTGGAGCATCCATGGGAAGATGAGCGCCATGGACAGAACCAGGATCACAGCACAATGAAGAATCGCTCGCGCCGGCCGTTGTCTCCCGGCGATGAAAACACACAAAAGAACGCATCCAATGTAAAGCTGACCCATTGGCCTTGTCAGCGTCATGACTCCGCATAGAAGCCCTGCCAGAGCGTACCAGCGCCAGGAATCCTTTTCAATGGCGACTAACAGCACCCACAAGAGTAGGCTCAGAAAGAAAACGAACATCGTCTCTGTTTGAACCACCGTCTCATAGTAGAGCTGGAGTGAATGGAGAGCGAGAAGGAAGCAGCCGTAAAAGGCGACCGTCGGTCCAAACACCTTTCGGCCGACTTTGTAAAAAAAAACTACCGAAAGGATTCCCATGATGCGCTGCGCCGCGATGATCATGAGTCCGGTTGCCGGCGTGATGCCGAGGCGCCAGAAGAGCGCCAGAAACAATGGGTACATGGGACCGCGGCCGATGTGAGCCCAGTCCCAACCTTTGAAAAGGGCCAGTGATTGCTGCCAATAGACGAACGAGTCGGGCCAGAGGACGCTCGATGTGGTCATCATCATGATCAATCGACTGATGACTCCTATCGCGAGAAGAATGCCGATAGCAACGGATTCCTGCCCAATCCATGCGTGCCAGCGTCGTATCAATGCAACACTCTGAAGAGATCTGGTCATCAGGCAGATGCTAAGAGTGCAGACGAGGCCAAAAATGACTGCAAGGCCGAGATTGACGCCGAGCATTGCGCTGTTGGTGCTCAGTGCCGCCTCCATTGGGGTCGGCTTTCCGGTGAACATATTCTCCGCCGGAAGATCCCTCAGGACACCGTCCGGATGCCGCAGCTGGAGCGATATCCATGGTCGCTTGCGGAGATGGTTAAGCCCAATCGTGATGGGATGAAACCCCTTGACAAGGCTCAGGTCAAACGTTTCGTTCCTATCTTTGCCCGGATTTCCAAAAAATATCTGTCCATCCACAGTCAGTTCGATTTGCCCGTTGCTTTCAATGACGATCTGGTGTTTTCCCGTTTCCGGCAACTCCAGCCATCCCTGCCAGGCGATGCTGTAATCGGGCCAGGGGAGTCTATGAAAACGATCTTGAATAGTATCGAGATCGAAATTCCTATCGATGGATTTATAAAACGGATGCCCATTCCACTCCTGGTTGCGATAATAATAAACTCGGAGTCCCTGGCGGAGTGTTGCTGGTGTGAATGCAAATGAAACGGCAAGGGAAAGGATGATCAACCAGCAGGAGGCGCCCAGGAGAACCCGATGCCATCGACGGATTGAATTAAGCAAAAAGCTGCACTTCAGAGGCCAGAAGAAGAGGAACCCGATCGCGACGGCCCAACCAAAAAGGCAGTTCCCCGAGCAAGTCCGGCGCCAGTGGGGATGAACCACCAGGAATAGCACCTTTAATAGCCAGACTGAACCGGCAAGGATGCAGACCGCTCTTAATAAGCCGGGTGTCGGGCGAATCTGAAGCAGAGAGTAGGAACAATGACCCAGCAAGAGAACATCGAGAAGGAGCAGGGTCACGACAAATGTTGAAAGAGAGTCGAGCGCACTCAGGACCGCCGTTATCCAGCGATTCATCATCTTCTGCGATTCCATCCAACAAATTATATCCTCAAATCGATCAATATTAACGTAATAAATCCGGGAACTATTTGGTTATTACTGAATAATGTTGACTCGAAACTGGCGCTCCGTGTATATTCCGGCGCGAACCATGGATGGGACGTGGTTTTGACAGACGCCTCCCTTAAGCGATAGGGTTTTCGGCCTGTTGGAGTTGGAAGGCATTCAGAGCCGCTGGAGGTTGAGAGAGCGACGATGGCTGATGTGACGATCGCCAGTCGGCGTATTCAGGTTTTTCCGCGCCAGGGGATCGTCTATTTCCTGATCTCCATCGTGATCCTGATCGCCATCCTTTTCTTCCTCGATCGCAAAGTCATTCCGGCAATGGAAGATCAGTGGAAGGTCAGCGCCGCCGGCTGGGAAGCGGAAAACGCCCGGATCAACCACGGCATCCAGGCCAAGAACCACGCCAAGGATGACAATTGGATCTGGAGATCCAAGTTGTTTGAGGTCGCCGAACACAAGACAAAAGCCAAGCGGATCCTTGTCATGGGCGATTCGTTTGCGTGGGGGAATGGTACCGCCAATATGAACGATATCTGGTGGAGACAGCTGGCGCGCGAGCTGTTCCGCCGGGGCTATAATGATGTCGAAGTCATCGCCGCGGGGCTTTGCGGCAAGTCCACAAGGCAGGAACTGGAACAGGCCGAATCGCTCGTCCCGATATATAAGCCCGATCTGATCATCTGGGGATATGTCACCAATGATCCCGATGAGAGGCGGGTTACACAAATTCGGGATCTCCTCAATCCGAGGATGACCTGCGGCTACCCTGCTGTCGATGCCCTCGTTGGGTCGTTTTTCCCTAACCTCGACACGGTCCTATTGAATCTCTATCTCAGGAAAAAGGAAATCCGTTTCAATGGCTATCGGCATGGATACGAATGCGGAGATTGGGAGCTTCAGTTGCTGCATGGGAAGAATTTTGAGATTTACAAACGCACTGTCGCTGAGCTCGGCGATTTCCAGCGCGGCACCGGCGTACCGGGTTTTGTGATGACGCTGCCTTTCTGGCCGAGCCGAGAGTACTTCGAGCCGCGCCATGCGCCGTTGAAACAGGTATTCGAAGCAACAGGCATGCCCTTCTACGACATTCTCGATGACTTTCTTAAAATGTATCCCGATGAAGCCGCCAACAAGAAGAACATTCTTTCGTGGGGAGTCAACCCAGCCAATGGCCATCCAGGCCCGCGCTGTGCCCATTTCTTCGCTGTTGAGGCTGCCGATATTCTGGAAAAGAGCTACCCCGAGTCTCTCGGGCCGAAGACGGCTGTCAGAAAGCAGACGGCCGTGCGTGTGAACGACTGGATGCCTGGATCGATGAAGATCTGGGGCGAGAAGGGGATGCACTTCGAGTACCCAACTGATGATGACATCCTGATGTATATGCCCCTTCGAACTCCTCACGTTCTGCTCAACCTGGAAATGCCGGTTGCACTGAGCGAAATCCGGCTTAACGGCAAAGGCCTTGCCTCGGCTTCTCTCTATGTGACCTCCGAAGATTCGCAGCTGCATTTCGATACCGGCGTGGTCACTCCTCTGGGCAAGAGGGATGGATCGACGCTTGTCTGGAATCTCGAAGGGAGAAATTTTGCGGAATCCGTCAACACGATTCGCATTCATGCGCTGTTCAACGGAGCCGATCGGCGTCTCCACTTGACGCTTGTTCCCATTGGGGCGAAGAAGTGAGCACGAAGATTCGCATTCTCGGCATTTCCGCTTACTATCACGATTCCGCCGCGGCACTCGTGGAAGACGGCCTCATCGTGGCCGCCGCTCAAGAGGAGCGGTTCACACGGATCAAAGGGGATGCTTCATTTCCGCACAATGCCATCGCCTATTGCCTGGAAGCCGGCGGGCTTCGTGAAGACAATCTGGACTTCGTCGTCTTTTACGAAAATCCATTCGTGAAATTCGAACGGCTCTTGACGACGTATCACTGGACGGCCCCACACAGCCTCAGAAGCTATCTTCAGGCCTTCCCCTCGTGGCTGACCGGGAAGCTCTGGATGGAGAACGAAATCGCTCGCGAGATGGGCATCAAGAAACGAATTCACTTCTGTGACCATCATCTTTCACACGCGGCGAGCGCCTTCTTTCCATCGCCGTTCGACGAGGCCGCCATATTGACAATCGACGGGGTCGGCGAATGGTCGACGACGACCTATGGCGTCGGAGGAGGAAACCGCATCGAACTGATCGATCATATCCGCTTCCCCAACTCGCTCGGGCTGCTCTATTCCGCCTTCACTTATTATACCGGCTTCAAAATCAACAGCGGCGAATACAAGCTGATGGGGCTGGCGCCGTATGGTGGACCGAAATATGTGGATCTGATTCGCGAAAAGCTCATCCATATTAGCGATGATGGGTCGATCGCCATGAATCAGCACTACTTCGATTACGTCGGCGGTCTGACCATGACGAATGGACGGTTTGACGCCTTGTTCGGAGGACCTCCGCGAAAGCCTGAAACACTCATCACGCAGAAAGAGATGGATATCGCGGCAAGCATCCAGGTTGTTCTCAATGATGCTGTCCTAACCATGGCGCGCCACGTCCGCACTAAAACGGGCATGGAAAACATCGTGTTGGCCGGAGGAGTCGCCTTGAACGTCGTTGCGATGGGAATGATGTCAACGGAAGGCATTTTCAAGAAAATTTGGATTCAACCAGGAGCGGGAGATGCCGGTGGATCAATCGGCGCGGCTCTCTGGATGTGGCATCAGAACTTGGATCATCCACGGACGCCCGGTAATCCTGACGGCATGCACGGCGCATTTCTCGGCCCCGATATTCCACCGTCCTCCGCTTCCGATGACGCCATCCTCGAAAGACTCGGCGCCGTCTGGGAGACACTCGAAGAGGTGGAACTGCAGCAGCGGATCGCCGAGAAAATCGCCGACGAGAAAATCGTCGGCGTCGCGCGCGGGCGCATGGAATTCGGCCCGCGTGCACTCGGAGCTCGTTCGATTCTGGGCGACGCCCGTTCACCTGCCATGCAGAGCCATATGAATCTGAAGATCAAATTTCGCGAAAGCTTCAGGCCGTTTGCGCCGATGGTTCTGGAAGAGGATTCTGCCGAGTACTTTGATGTGCGGCAGGAGAGCCCATATATGCTTCTGGTCTATCCCGTCGTCGAACGCCGGCGGCTTGCCGCTGCCAAGGAAAACCTCTTTGGCATCGATCTGCTCAAGATTCCTCGATCAGAGATACCCGCGGTCACACATGTCGATTACTCCGCTCGCCTGCAAACGATCGACAAAGCCCGCAACCCCTTCATGCACGCCGTCATTTCCGATTTCAAAAGAAGAACCGGCTGCTCGGTCATCGTCAATACATCATTCAACGTTCGCGGCGAACCGATCGTTTGCACGGCAGAAGATGCCTATCGGTGCTTCATGGCGACCGAAATCGATTGCCTGGTTCTGGGAAACAGGTTTCTTTATCGCGAGAAACAGAAAAATCGCCCGATGAATGACGCCGAAAGAGCGAAGTGGCTTAGGAGGTTCGAGCTTGATTAGAAGGGCGGCTGATGGAAATACGAGGCGCCGGTTTTCGGGAACGGATACGGAAACAATTTCAACCAAGGCACTGGGAACAGAGAACCGTCAACGAGTAACGACGTCATGATTCGACCATCCTATCTCAAGCGGCTCGACGGCCGGAATCAGACGGCCGCATTGAAGCAGCAAATCCTCTTCGGCCTTGCCATCGGCTGGATGCTGGTGTTGCTCGGTGGATTGAGGTACCTTTTCGTGCCCGATGCGAGCGATTCTCTCTGGCTCGCAGTGCTCTGGAT
Organism: uncultured Acidobacteriota bacterium; assembly: GCA_903916735.1. Taxonomy (GTDB): domain Bacteria; phylum Acidobacteriota; class CAIWXX01; order CAIWXX01; family CAIWXX01; genus CAIWXX01. The sequence continues at coordinate 15,953 of CAIWXX010000049.1, read as the reverse complement.
CGGTGTCATCCTCCTGGCGCTCACATTGATTGTGCCGTCCGTCCTGGCCTGGCCTGAGAAACTCTGGATGAAACTCGCCCACATAATCGGAACGGGCATTTTTTCAATCATCTTGATGGTCGTCTATTTCACATTCTTCCTTCCAGTTGGTTATTTCCTGAAATGGCGGCACGGTTGCCATCCTTTTTATCAGTGGACTGATGGTCAGGCGGTGGATGCTGAAGGTTGGAAAAGGAAGAATTTACGAGCTGAAACCATCGAGCAGAGCGGTCGCAAGCGTCCGATCCTGATCCAGCCGCTCATCTTGATCAGCCATTTCGTTCGCCAGGGGCACTACGTTTTCATACCTGCTCTGATTTTATTGCTGCTCCTCGGCTTGATTCTTTTCTTCGCCCAGAGCTCGGTCCTGGCGCCTTTCATTTACACAATATTTTAGTGTCTAATCGGAGAAATCTGAGCACAAAATGGCAAGACCTGTAATAGGACATAATCGTGAATTCCTCTCAGGAAGCCGGGAAAATGGGAATTCAGGAATGACTTATGAAGCCACCGCTCTCTGGTCGATATAAAAATCCGTTCCTGCTTTCCTATCTTCCTGCATTCCTGAGAGGTTCGGGAGCGATAGTTGTCGAAGCCATCTTGTTTGGTTGCGGCTATGCCGCGTTGGGCTTTGCCCAAATGGGGGAGGTCGGCATCCTGCGCCTGACCCATGTCGGCCAGTAGTTTTGATTTGGTGCCATTGTCCTTGACTATCAAACACAAGACCGGATTTAATCTGATTTCTTTGCCGATGAGTGAAAACAATGTTACAATTTAAATGGCTTATGAAAACTGGTTGAGACACATCCACTGTTACCAAATGGATGCACGACAAAATTGTTGCCGGCAAGGGAAAAGCTTTGATACCACAGATGAACCCGGATGGACATCGATCGGAGGCCGGGTATCGGCGTTCACTGGTGGTTCTATCGGGCACGTTAAATTATTAGTGTGCAGTTTTTCTGACCTACACCCCGACCAAATTCATATGTTGAATGGCGTGTCCTATTGTGTTAGAAATGTATGTGATTTGTCCTCAATCGAGGTTATTAAGGAGGCGGAAGGATGGAGGATCAGAGACTCCGTGATCACGCATTGTCGGTAGACGAGGAGTATCGTCACCTATTGCTGAAACACAGGGGTTGTGAAGAGAAGCTCGATAAACTCGAGCACCGTTTCTACCTCACTGATGCCGAAAAACTGGAGAAAACCAATCTGAAAAAACAGAAACTGCAACTGAAGGACAGGATGCAGGAGATACTCAACAAATATAAGGAAGAGCTCGCCGGGGAGCCGGTCTAGACCTCCTCTAGACTGCGAAATATCTGGAATATGGCCAGAGAGGGCATACCTTTTCTCATCGTGTGTGGGCTGGTGGGGATATTTTTCCTTGCGACTGGGAATCCACGGATTGCATGCTTTTTCGTGATACCTTTCCTGTTCATCGCATTTTTTTTTCGAGACCCCGAGCGTCATATGCCCGACGGCCGCGACCTGGTCGTTTCGCCGGCAGATGGGAAAGTGATTGCCATCGGGAAGGTGAATGAATCGCCGATGGGAAGCCCTGCCACCAAGATCAGCATCTTCCTCAACATTTTTAATGTTCATATCAATCGATCCCCGGTGCCCGGCCTGATCGAACGAATCGATTACAAGGCGGGTCGTTTCTTTGTGGCATCTGATGCGAGGGCGTCCGATCAGAATGAAAGGAACACGTTCGTCATCGACTCGCCCCACGGGAAGATAGCATTCAGCCAGGTGGCGGGGATTATCGCACGGCGAATTGTCTGCTGGAAGAAGGAAAAAGATACTGTCGCAACCGGGGAAAAAGTCGGCATGATCATGTTCGGTTCTCGTGTTGATTTGTACCTGCCGGATGCTATCGTGCCGGCTGTTCAGGTTGGCGATAAGGTGGCCGGCGGGACGAGCATTATTGGCCGGGTTCGGGATTCAGGAGCGTCGTCGACTGTGGAGATGGGCCGATGAAGCTCGATGTGCGTCATCGCGGGCTCCGGCGCGGCATCCCGCTGCTTCCGAGTCTTTTCACGACCGCCAACATCTTCTTCGGCTATTTTGCCATCATGTCGTCGATGCGCCGCGATTTCACGATGGCGGTGATTTGTATTTTTATTGCAGGGCTCGCCGACATGCTCGACGGGCGCATCGCACGAATGACCGGCACGAATTCGGAATTCGGCAAGGAGCTGGATTCGCTCAGCGATGTCATTTCTTTTGGAGTCGCTCCGGCCGTCATGATTTATTGTTGGGCGTTTTCTTATTTGAGGGTTCTTGAGTGGAGACGACTGGGCTGGGCTGCGTCCTTCCTGTTTTTAATCTGCGGCGCGATCCGCCTTGCGCGGTTTAACGTTCAACCCGGGCACACCGACAAGCGGTATTTTGTGGGACTCCCGATACCCGCAGCCGCCGGAACGATCGCTGCCGTCGTTAATCTCCGGCCTCAGCGTCTGACGGACGTCAGAATGACCATCATGATCAGTCTGGTTGCGGTTCTGATCGGCCTTCTGATGATCAGCAAGATGCGCTATCGGAGTTTCAAAGACATCGACTTGAAGAGCCGGAAATCCGTCGTCGTTGTCTTCTTTTTCGCACTCTTTTTCGCCGCCATGGCCCTTTTCCCACACATCACGCTTGCTATCTGCGCCGGCACATATGCTGCGTCCGGACCCGCCAGCCGGCTCTATCACGCCGTCACTCACAAGACACACCCTGCCGATGCTGTCGAACGGAGCACACAGCAGAGCGAGGCCAAGGCGAGCGGATGAGGGTTTTTCGAGAAGAATGAACAGCGCGTTCCAGTTATTTTGCAGGCTTGCGCGCAAGGTGCGCCCGCATGTCCCAATACTCCTGCTGGCGCTCTTCTCCATGGCGATGGTGGCTATCTTTACTTCGGCCTTCGCGTTGATGGTGAAGCCGCTGATGGACGATGTGCTTGTTCAATCACCAAGCGCCACTGCCTATGCCGTTCCGGCCTTCATTAACAGGGCGCTTGATCTTTTCCGGAATTCCCCGATCGGCCATCAGGGCGCCTCCCTGCCCGTCCTCATGCTGCTGATCATCATTTTTTTCTTCAAATGCCTGTTCGCCTACCTGGCGACCTTTTTCATGGTGTCGGTGGGGCAACGAGTGGTGCTGGAGCTTCGTAATGAGCTTTTCTCACACCTCCTCGAACAATCCACGGCTTTTTTCCATCGCCACCAGACAGGGCGGCTCATATCGCGTGTGACAAATGATGTCGAGAAAATTCAGATGGCCGTTTCCGAAGTTGTCGGTGATCTCATCCGGGAGGGCTTTACGCTGATCGGTCTCCTCTGCGTCATTTTTTTCTGGGACTGGAAGCTGTCGCTCATCGTCATTGTTTTTGTGCCCATCGCCATCTATCCACTCGTTAATTTCGGGAAAAAGCTGAGGAGCGGCTCCGTGCGATCTCAGGAAAAGCTGGCTGATATCTCACATCTCCTGAGCGAAACCATCACAGGACACCGCATCGTCAAAGCCTTCACGATGGAGGACTTCGAGCGGGAGAAGTTCCAGATGGCGACGGATCGGCTTTTCAGGGTAAACCTCAGAATCACGCGGTTGGTGGCTCTGTCTTCGCCCGTCATGGAGATGCTCGGCGCTGTGGCAGGGAGCCTCGTCATTTTTTACGGCTACCATCAGATCAGAAGCGGCGCCATGAGTGTTGGGCAGTTCACGTCATTCCTGGCATCACTGATCATGCTCTATGCGCCTCTGAAGCGCATCAGCCGGGTCAATGCGACGATTCAGCAGGCCCTGGCCGCCGCGTCGCGCGTCTTCGAGATGCTCGACACGCATATGGAAATCCCGGAATCACCGGATGCCATCGAGCTCGGCCGAACCGCCGGTTCGGTGCGTTTCGACAGCGTCTGCTTCTCCTACGATCATCACCCGGTACTCCGATACGTCGATTTGGAAGTGAAGCGCGGGGAGGTGCTGGCGATCGTCGGGTTGAGTGGCGCTGGAAAATCGACGCTTGTGAACCTCCTACCGCGCTTTTACGACGTCACTGATGGGGCCGTTCTCATCGATTCAATCGATATCCGCAAGGTCACACTCCGTTCCTTGCGAAGCCAGATCGGGATCGTCACGCAGGAGACGATTCTTTTCAACGACACGGTTGCCAACAACGTGGCCTATGGTTTGAAAAACATGAATCGTGCAGCCATCGAGGCCGCTGCGCTGGCCGCACATGCCCACGAATTCATCGCATCGCTCCAGCGCGGCTACGACACAATGCTCGGTGAAAAGGGGCAGACGTTGAGCGCCGGCCAGCGGCAGCGTCTCGCGATTGCACGAGTCATCCTCAAGGACCCGCCCATCCTCATCCTGGACGAAGCCACGTCGGCTCTGGATACGGAAAGCGAACTCATGGTGCAGCGAGCACTCGCGAATGTCATCGCCAACCGAACAACTCTCGTCATCGCCCACAGGCTTTCGACCGTCCGGCGCGCCGACAAGATCGTGGTCCTGGCCGAAGGAGAGATCAAAGAGTGGGGCACGCATGAAGAGCTCTTGAACCGTAACGGAATTTACTCGAAATTATACGACTTGCAGTTTTCAGATGCGGAGGTGGCTGTGTTTCCAGAAAGAGGACAGAGGATTCGGAGGAGCCGGGCATGATGCGAAGCATGACAGGCTTCGGGCAATCGGAAATCGCAACGCCCGACTTCACGTGTGTCTGCCGGATCAAAAGCGTCAACAACCGTTACATGCAGACCAATGTGCGGCTGGATCCGCCGGATGAGGAGTTGGAGATTCGCATCAGGCGAGTGCTTCAGGAGTTTGCGGCGAGGGGATCGATCGATGTTAACATTCGGATGCAGCGATCCGCTGATGCTAATCGGTACACTTTTAATGATGGTCTGCTCAAGGCCATTCGCCCGGCCCTTGACGAGGCAGGTGCTCAAGTCACGCTCGACGGCCTGCTCCGAGCCGGAATTCTGCGACTGGCCGATGGCGAATCGTTGAATTCGGAAGAGGACATCGAAACGATCCTGAGTTGCTTTCGCCGGGCCGTCGCCGATTGGAATCAGAGCCGCTGCATGGAAGGAGCCTCGCTGGCTCGCGATATGAGCGCCATGCTCTTGGATCTGTCGAAAATCCTCGATGAAATCGCGACCCTGGATAAGGGACGGATCGAGGGCGTCATGGTGAAACTGCGGGATCGCATGCAACAGCTCCTTCAGGGACAAAGTGTGACGGAAGAACGGCTGGTTGAAGAGGCCGCCTACCAGGCTCAACGCATGGACATCACCGAGGAGATCGATCGCCTGCGGAGCCACGATCGGGCCATGCGCGAGGCTCTTTCAGAGAATGCCGAGCTGTCCTCGGGAAAAAGGATCGAGTTTCTCATTCAAGAGTTACAGAGGGAATTTAACACAATCGGGAGCAAGGCGCAGGAAGCACGGATGAGCACTCATGTGATCGACGCCAAGGTGCTGATCGAAAAACTCAGGCAGCAGGCGGCGAATATTGAATGAAAAGCACTCAGTCTCCGGCAGCCGGTTCCAGCTCCACTCCGGCAACGTGCAGATGACTTCGGAGGTGATATGAAAAAGCAGATGGATAAATTAATCAATGTGGGCTATGGAAATGCCGTCATGTCGACGCGAATCGTGGCCATCGTGGTGCCGAATTCAGCGCCGGTGAGAAGACTCAAAGATGAGGCGAAAAACAGCGGGAAGCTGATCGATGCGACCGCCGGCCGCCAGACGCGATCCGTGATCGTCACAGATTCGGATCACGTCGTTCTCTCATCCATCCTCTCACAGACACTCATCAGTCGGCTGTCGCCGGAAGACGAGGACTAGCATTGAGGAAGCCCGGCAACCTCATCATCCTGACGGCGCCCTCGGGGACGGGCAAGTCAACCCTTGTCCATTTGCTGCTTGAACGCATCTCGAACCTGGTCTTCTCCGTCTCCTATACGACGCGAGCGCCCCGGACGCACGAAGCGCATGGTCGGGATTACTATTTTGTAGATGCCCGCAAGTTCGCAGAAATGGTCGATGAGGGACGCTTCCTGGAATGGGCCCCGGTGCATGGAAATAATTATGGAACCTGTGAAGAGCTTTTGAACGAACATCTTGAAGCGGGCCGCGATGTGCTGCTCGATATCGATATTCATGGTGCCAACCAGGTCCAGCGGAAGCGGACCGATGCGGTGTCGATTTTCCTGTTGCCACCGACCTTCGAAGAGCTGAAAAGGAGGCTCGAAGGCCGAGCGACGGAAACTCCCGGGTCCATCCAGTGCCGGCTCGAGCGCGCGCGCCGCGAAGTGCTTCACTACGAGGAGTTTGACTACGTCGTCATCAACGAGATGACGGAGAGCTCGTTTGATGAGTTGAGGGCGATTATCGGCGCCGAGCGCTGTCGCCCGGATTGCAGAAAAGACAGGATTGCTGATATAATATCTACCTTTGTAGAGAAAAAGGAGAAGGTTCTTTGATCGAAATACCCAAGGAAATCAACAGCCGATTTAAATTTGTCGTCATTGCGGCCAAGCGAGCTGTCCAGCTTCAACGCGGCGCCAAGCCCAAAATCCAGACCGATTCGACTAAGTGGACACGTATTGCGATTCGAGAAGTGGAGAAAACCCTCATCAAGTACTACGATCCGACTGTCGAGGGGGAGCCGGTGAAGGCGAAGGGAAGGTCGAAAAAAGCCAAAGAGAAGGACTAATCAAGGAGCGATACAGAAGTTTCGCCGCCATCAGGAGACTTGATCCGCTGCATGGTGAAGCGGATTATCAGTCCGAGTCTCAGCGATGAGGTGTGCGCTCTGATCCCGAGGCATTGAGATTGCAGAGACGATTCTATTCTTTTTGTAACGGCAGATTAAAAGAGGAGCAATGGCACACAGAGACATGACGCCGACCACCGTCACGCCCGATTGGTTCAGTCATGCCTTGGAAATTCGGTCGATTCCTTGGATTCCACGAGAATGAGTGGGCGGTGTGGAGCGGGTCATTTTTCAGCCACACGGCTCCTCTTCAAGGACTTATTGGATCTCTGGGGCGGCTGGCGATGAATATCAAGAGTCCGGCCTTTTTCTTCAAACAGCTGCTTCGGAACCAACGCCTTTTCCCTTTTTTCTTGTCTCAGAGGAGGATCATGTGGGTGATGGCCGCTTGATTGGGCTTGGGGTTACAGGTTCCATAAGTGCCTACAAGAGCGCCGAGATTCTGCGGGCCCTGCAGAAGAGGTCTTTCGAGGTGCAGCCGATCATGACGAGAGAGGCCGTGCACTTCATCGGGCCTCTCACGCTTGAGGCTCTCGCGCACCGCGAAGTCCTTCTTGAGCAGTTCGAGATCGGCAGGAGCAGTTCCATTTCGCATATTACAGTGACCGATAATATGGCGCTTCTGCTGGTGGCTCCTGCAACTGCCAATATCATCGCCAAGTTCGCCGCCGGCATCGCGGATGATTTTCTCACTTGTATCTACCTCGCCGCTCGATGTCCGGTTGTCATCGCGCCGGCGATGAACAGCAACATGTATTCGCACATGGCGATGCAGGCCAACCTCGCCACATTGAAATCGAGAGGGGTGCACTTCATCGATCCCGAAGCCGGATATCTGGCCTGCGGGTGGCAAGGAGCCGGGAGGCTCGCGGATCCGGAGGCTATCGCTGCCCGCTGCGAGGATTTGCTCAACCGCCGCGAAAGCCTGAAGCATCAATGCGTCCTCGTGACGGCGGGGCCGACGCGTGAACCAATCGATCCGGTGCGGTACCTCAGCAACCGTAGCAGCGGGAAGATGGGGTACGCAATCGCATCGGAAGCGGCCTCGCGAGGTGCGCGCGTCATCCTGATCTCGGGACCGGTTTCGATCGATCCGCCGGCAGGGGTCGAATGCATGGCCGTCGAAACTGCCGAAGAGATGCGGCAGGCGGTGATGTCCCGGATGAGTGAAGCGACGATCGTCATCAAGGCCGCGGCTGTTGCGGATTTCCGCCCGGTGTCGCATGCAACAAAAAAGATCAAAAAGACCGACGGCATTCCCGAGATTCGAATGGAAGCCAATCCGGATATTCTGGCCGAAGTCGGCCGGATAAAAGGGGGAAAGATCCTCGTCGGATTCAGTGCAGAAACGTCCCTGGATTTGGCCGAAGCGCGCAGGAAACTTGAGCAGAAGAACTGCGATTTCGTGGTCCTAAACGACGTCACACGCGACGGCGCCGGCTTCAACTCGAATCAGAACGAAGTCTGGATCGTCGAAAGGGACGGCGAGGCGATCCACATGCCGTTACAATCAAAAAGCCAAATCGCCGCGGGAATTCTGGACCTATGCGAGAAACACCTCAGCCGCCTGTGCTGAACGACCTGGATAAGCTGGCTGCCTGGCTCCTCTTTTTTCGAGATATCGGTGTCAATGATCTGACCGCCGGACAATCGACACGCATCCAGATCGACTCGAAGGAGCCCTCTCCACCAGGTGATGCGGTTGTATTACGGAAAGGCCCTTCGCAGGCAGATCTGGCATTTGTTTGGGATCTTCCTCATGATGAAGGCCACTCTGAAGCGCTGCTTGTAAAAATGATCGGTGCGATGGGCTATCGTCCTGAGGATGTACTCATTATCGGCCTGCCTGGAATTTCTTCTGACGAGCGAGTTGCAGAGACTGTTGAAGCGGCGCTGAAAAAAGAACTCCTGCATGCGGCAGTGAGAGTGGCAGTGGCTCAAGGTGCTGATGCCGTTTCCATACTGGTGGGCTCGCAGGAAAGCATCGGGCAGCTACGCGGCCGGTTTCATGAATTTGACGGGGTCAAAATCATGCCGACGTATCATCCATCGCTGCTGATCGAATCGCCATCGGATAAAAGAGATGCGTGGCAGGATCTGCAGATGGTTATGGATGTCCTGGGGAAAAAAGCAGAAAGCAAAAGTAAAAAGTAAAAACGCCGCCTAGACGCTCCGCAATTTCAGTGGCCGCGCTGTGTTTCTGGACGGAGATGTGTCGAGATGAAGTCAGGGCATGGACGAAGTTCCCGACCCAGATCCCTCACCCGGATCCTCCAATCCTTAGTTGTGAGGGGTGCGAATTAACTCCTTCTCCAGAGCATCGAAGAAAGGCCCTCGCGCATGGCGTTCTTTCCATGGGTCGTGCCCGCAATTTTTCAGAAGAAGAAATCGAAAATTCCGAATGACAGTCGATAGAGGCTGCCTGACCCCTTCGGCTGGATGTGGATCATGGTCGCCGTGGATGGCGATGACGGGGCATTGAATTCGCTTTCCTATATCCAGAAGCTTGCCGGTGCTCCTCATTCTTGCAGCCTCATTCCAGACGCTTCGGAACATATCGAATCGGCACGGGATCGACTCATCGGGAAGAGGAAGAGCATCATAGGCATCGGCCTTCGAGATCAATTCTCCGAATTCTTTGAACAACTGATCTCTCAGAGGCACATCTCCACCGGCCAGGATTTGTTGCAGCTCAAGCAGTCTCGTCCGGTTGCCCTTGTTCAAGCGTCTCAACCGGGTTTCCATGATTCCCTTTGCATCACGATCGAGGAAGGGGCCGCTCGCCACCAGTATCAACTTTTTGACCAGCGAAGGATGATCAGCAGCAGTCAGATATGCCAGCCATGCTCCCCATGAATGACCAATCAACACGCCGGGGATGTTTCCATGGTTTTCCAATATCGCTTTGAGCTCGATCACTTGCCCCCGAACTGTCGTTGCCGTCTGCAGTGCTTCCAAGATGCCGAACCGGCTGCACAGTACTTCGGCGAGCGGCGCCATGGACCCTGGGGCGCCAGGCCCGCCATGGATCAGAACAGCCGAAAATGGCGGCTGCCCGTAGCGTCTGAAGTTGAAGAAACTCGTTCGCAATACTGCACCCTCTAGCTCATTTCGTTGATCATTTCTTTTTGTGGTTTCTCATCCAAATTGGCTTTTGAACCCAATACTCTTTTTTGATTGTGTATGATCTTCAATACCATGAGCCAGGAAAATGCAAACAGAATAGGAATGAGTACGCAAAAGACCACGAAGATGGTCAGACCCCGGATTGAAGGGCTGAGATCCGAATCGAAGAGGATGACATCGGATTGTGTCTTAAATGCATAAATAATTGCGAGGATGCTGAAGAGAAAATATGCGATGGCTGAAAATATGAGCATCCTGGAAAATACGGCATCTGTGCCGCCGGAACGCTCTGCAGATCTCATGGTCAGAAGGCAAGCTAAACTGAAAACTGCATAGAGCCAGGATATGATTTGTAGGCGAAAGAATATTTGTAATGAGTGACTGTGTTTCCGGATTCTTTTGATGTCACTCAATTCGACAGTATGCGTGATCAGTTTTCGGCTATTTTTCATAAGGATGATCTGAGGAAAATATTATTCACCGATGAGCCCCGAGGATGCAACTCACTCAGGAGTTCAAATGGCCACAGTCCATGATGCGGTCAGTCGAAACGATTTGTCATGCTGTACAATATGAGATGTCGCCAGCTTCTTGGCATGAAAACTAACGATCCACCTGCGATGGAATTTTCTTGGCTTTCAGAAAAAAAAAGTTCCTAAATGAGATACGTCAATCTTGGTCAAACGGGTCTCAAGGTCTCGCGACTTTGTCTGGGCTCCATGTCATACGGTTCTCCGGCGTGGCTGCTTCGTCAGCCGGGAGTCACGGCTCCGATCATATCGGCGCCGGCAAGATGAATCATCTGGAAGAAGCAGTGGCTGCATTGGAAATGGAATAGATCATTGATGAGCTGCGTTTTTGAGCAGCCCAGGCCCCATTAACTGCGCCATGCTTCTTAAGAACCCGGATGGTTTCGCCAACAACTTTCCTATAAGAATCGAAATCGCCGATTGAAGGGATGACTTCGAGCAGGGCTTCAAATTCATCCAATGCCGTCGACCCTGCTGGCAATGCAAAATCCACATCACAGAAGCTGTCGGGGTAGGGGGTAGATGATTTCTGATTCATATCAGCACCACTCGACAACAGCACTTCAATCATCGCCGGGGCATCGTTCCCAGAGACGTAAAAAAGGTCGGTGAGACCATACTCATTCTTTTCGTGCACATCGGCGCCGGAATCGATCAGCAAATGAAGAGCAGCGATGCGTAAGGCATTTTCGTCACCCTGAATGAAATTCCCGTCGCCTCGGAGGATGTAGCCAAGTGGGCTCACGCCGTATTCGTTGGGAATGCGGACCAGTTTTTTTTCTTTTTCCAAAAGGAACGTCATGACATCGAGCCTGCCGCCGTCGATGGCGGAAAAAAGCGCGCTGCGATAATTGGAGCAGACCAGAATATTCGCGCCGCGCTGCAGGCACCGTTGTGCCTTGCCGATGTCGCCTTGCCGACATGCATACAGGAAATCGTGATCGATGGAATTGAGTTGGTGAGGGTCGATGCGGCTTTTCGACGGACTTCGATCTTTGCAGTCAGGGAAACAAATGATTGCCGTCAACAACCATGCCAAACTAAAAATTCTTAGTGCTCGCCGTGTGTTCAATAGATTTCCCTTTTAGACCGATTATTAACGGCTGTGTTTGCCTTAGCTTGTCGGCCATGCTTCCATACTGCCTCTGTACATATCATGATAGCGCCATGGAAACCGGAAGCATATTTCTTTTATGCAAAAAGGAAACAGTCGACCCGGAGATGGCGTGAGGAGCGGGCGGATCGTTCGACCTGGCTCGATAACAGCTAAATGCCACTTCGATGCATAAAATAGTAGAGAAAGATAATGATGAGTGCAGCGAGACTGATGATCCACGTGACCACAAGGACTTTGCTCGTGGTTGCGTCTGCCGGCTGAGGTGTCATGCTCAGGGCTTCCGATTCGATGATTGTCTCAAATCCCTTGTGATCAAGAACCTGGCGGGCGTGATCGGCGAAGCTCTCTTCGACAAGAACACCAAATGAAAGTGCACAGGCCGTGCCAACATGGTCATCGATTGGCGTGTTGGTAGGGCTATTTTCTGGTTCGATTGAACAGGGTATGCCATTCCATTCCAGAAGCTCGGCGGCCCGTTTGACCCCAATGAGGGCTGTCGATCGGAACACAGTGATGAGATCCGCCGTCGCGTTCATGATATCGAAGTATACTGATCTTGAGTATTGACCCGCAAGGGAAACATCCGGTGACTGGGATTCGGAGTAGAGCGATTCCCATTCTGCACCATCAACGAGCGACCAGAGGGCTTTATTGACGCTATCGACCGCTGGGGGCGGTCAGGTAGCGAGGTGATTGGTGGGTACAGGAGGGGCTGAGGGATGCAGGGATCAGGGGTGGTGGCCAGGAGATCCGGGTTGCGGGTGGGGCTTGAGCCTGAACTGAGGAGCCCGAAGTTGTGGGCGGATGCGGCGAGGACCAGGCGTTTTTCGGGATTTTTTGCCGGTTTAGGATGGATTGGTCGGCGAGTCGGGAACTCCGTAGCGGCGAAGGACTGCTTCCACGGATTCGCCCATGATGGCCCGTTCGCGGACTGTGACTCCAGCAAGCAATGCGAACTCGAAGTTTCGGAAGATACCAAAGTGCTCATCAATGAAGACGATGACCTTGTCTCTATTTCGGGCTTCGAGTTCTCGCCGGTAGTGGGCGATAAAGTTGTCCTGGCCATGTTGTTCGGCCTCATCCGATTTAGACTTGTAAGCCCGAAAGCCGGCGATAAGCGACTTGCAGAGAAAGACGAAGATGGTATGGACACCGACGCCTGCCTTACTCCGCTTGGGATGGTTATCGAGGAACCTTTTTTCTTTGGCCTCGCGGTTGCAGATGTTTTCGATGAGGCTTCTGTCATCGTAAGCATCGAAGGCTACAAATGGGTCGGAGTCGGGATTGGTGGTCAGCAGGACGGTCTCCTTCTCCATGTTTTTTGGCGCCCCGTCCCATCGCAGAACGACGGTAGAGCGCAGGAGCTTGGGTTGGAAGTTCTTCGAATTGGCCTGTGAGAGTCCGAACCCCCGGGCTTCCACCAGTCGCAGGGCATATCCTGGATGCCGACGAGGGTCGTTGTGAGTGTTTGGTGCCGTTCGCGATAGAGGCACCCGGGTAGTGTTCGGCCGCAGGCAGCTTCTGCTGCTGCCCGCCTCTGCGATTTCGCGCGCGTCGGCGGTGATGTTCATGTTGGATTTCGCGGGGATGTAGATCAAGATCCCGTCGGAGTCGATGGCCGATAGAAGCTTGCCATCCTGAAAGCCCCTGTCCAGCGCGACCGATCAGATCCTGGCAATCCCTTTGAGGTTTTCCTGTGCCCTCTGAAGTACCGAATCGCTCCATTGAACATATCCATGAGCTTCTCAGGCCCAATCCGGACAATATTGTCGGCCACGGTTTCGAAGGAGAACGGCCCTCGGATCGCCACAGGCTTTTTGCATCGCCCCATGCCCCGCTTGTTGCTGCCCTGCTCCACTTGTACCGCGTTGAATCCCAATGTGGACATGAGGGCTTCGTCGGTCAGCAAAACATCATGCGTGGCCAACATGCTCTGAACTCCGCCGACACAGCGCATGATCGTGAAAAGCGCAAACTGTAGGAAGGGGTAGATGGCGCCCCTTCGGTCTCCAGGATCCAGGGCTTCAAGGAGCGGCATGAGGCCAATCTCGCGGAGGTAGCAGAAGAGCTCATCGAAAAACGCTGCCTCGTTCAGGGCATGGACGCGATCGACAGAACGAGTACGGTGCAGCGCTGAGGCTACCTGCGCATCATCGCGAGTTGCTGCCTGCCACCCGGGGCGATTTCGCCGAGCCCCTGGTCCGGAGATCATCCCTATTCTGAGAGAGCCGCGGCATGAATCAATCCCGCGGCCCTACCAGGCGCCGCCTGAGCAAATCCCGATTGATGCGAGAGACTCGTTCCACAACGTCCCACCAATGCTGGTAATTGCGGACCCACGCCCGAGCCAGCGGTTCCAGATCGCGCGTCAGGGCAACCTGCTCGGTCGTACCGTCTTTGAAGGTGACGGCAATATAGGCCGTCCGATGGCCCGCACCGCGGGCGCACCGACATCCTTCCTTCCCACACCGGCGGCGACGGATGAAAAAACTCCCGCGCAGCACTTCCGCCAGTGGCGGCAGCCGTGAGAGCAGCTGCTGACGGCGCGCAAGAAGTTTCTGACGAGTCATCATAACTGACATTCTATAGTTTGTCAGACAAAGGTCAAGCACCTATGCCCCGGAAACACCTTGACCCCAGCTCGTCGAAAGTCTACATTTTGATCGTGTTCCACTATCAACCATCGCAAAATAATGGTCGGCCGTGCCATCCTCCGTCCCAGGGGACGGAGCATGGGGGTCATTATCGACGCAGGGATACTCAATTTACTACATCTGTGGCATTTGAGCATCCAGAGCGGAAAAGCAAAATCCTATATCCTATCCTATCCCTTGGTTATTCGCGGCCACCAATTTTTCTGCCTTGCGGAGATCCCTTCAGAGCCAGAGTACGCTCCGGAGATTCGCTCCTATATTGTCCATTTCCGAATGTGTAAGCTCCCCGAGCTTGTCGCGCAGCCGAGCCTTGTCCACGGCACGAATCTGATCGCATACGGCAACTGCTTGTTTCCCCGCACACCGGACACTAACTGTGATCGGTGGATTCACATTGGTCGAAGATGAAATCGGGACAACCACGACGGTCCGGCGAGCGCGGTTTAGAGCAGTGGCGCTCATAATCACACATGGCCGTGTTTTGCGGACTTCAGAACCTAAAGTGGGATTCAGAGCGACCCAATAAATCTCACCACGTTTCGGGATCAATACCGTCTCCACTGATTACGTCCCAGTCTGACATTTCATCGTTGAGAACCTTATCCTTTTCCACTCGCTGGGCACACCGATACAACTCTTCTTCGCGCCGAACGACTTCCTTTTCGATTACCTGTGCCAGAATTTGGCTTCGTTGACGTGTCGGCATCACCGCCTTCATCCGGGACGCGAGATCCTCTGGTAGAGATACGAGAACCTTCTGCATTCAATCCTCCATAGATATAGGATATCCTATATCCATTATCTTTGCAACGACAGCAAATCTCGCCTACTCATCTCCCACGTTGCTCGTCTTCCCGTTGGCGACCACTTGGACCTTCGGCGTGCAAGCCGCCACAGTCTATCGGTCCATGGAGTAATTTCGTCGCTCTAAGATGCCCCAGGATAGATACTATTGAGCAGAGTAATGGTTTTGTACCGCCCCCAAAAACTCGAAAAAGGCCCCTGTGGTTATCGTCGATATCTCGGCGTGCTCCCATCGTCCGAAGTGTCCGGAATATCCGTGGGTTCCACTTTCGGCTGCGGGCCCTGTTGCGGGGGCTCGGGAGATTGCTGGACCTGATTCTGTTCGATCTCCTTCGCAGCCGCCACAGGAGTTGATGCCGGCTGCTCCACTCCGTACAGTTGCGATATCATTGATTGCGGCATCTATACTGCTACCGGCTGATTTGTATTTCCGTCAGCGTTCCCCTCTGATGCCGAAAAGAGCAGGCATCCAAGCTTCTGCCCAAGCAAAGATGTGCACCGAAGGCGTGCTCATATCCAAGATAATGGTATTGCTGCACATACGCTTTCCAACGATTTCGGTCTTCCTTTGTGGTTACAAGTTGCAGCTCGATGGGACTGATTGCGGAAAACGTGTCGTTAATCGGGCGGTCTTCTTCGGGATTCTCTATCCTCACTTCTTGGCGCACCGGTGCTTTGGTTTGTCGCTTGGCTGGAAGCACAACAATTTCCTGTTTTGCCAGCTTGTCCAATAGGGCATAACAAGAATGAATCTTGTACGCTCCATTGGGTGAGGTCCAGCTTAAATGCTCACAAAGAGTCTTGGCCAACTCCTTGCGGCTCAGGTTTCTAAATTGGTGAACCGTCTCTTGAATTCCCTCGAGTTGTTTCCTCGTAAATCTCCGACCGCTAAATGTGGTCTTC
>CAIWXX010000048.1 GCA_903916735.1 uncultured Acidobacteriota bacterium | reverse complement strand
CGGTGCGGTCGGCGGGAAGATCGCCAGTACAACGGCAGTCGAAACCGCAGAGGAAATTTTTAGAAGTTGGAGCGGGGAGCAGCCTGTCGCCGATGTGATTATTAACATCATGCGACTCGCCCACCAACGCATCCGCGAGAAGGGTGCGACAGTGAGCGGGAATCTCAACATGGGCACGACTTGCACGGTGGCTGTAATAGGGGATAGGGGACAAGGAAAAAAGGTCAGTGGGGCGGTGCCGGTCTGGTTCGGGCACATCGGCGACAGCAAGCTGTATCACATTCGCGCCGGGATGGTCGTGCAGCGGAGCACCGATCACAGCATGCTCCAGCGCATGCTTGATGCCGGGGCTCTCACTCCCGAGGAAGCCAAGAATTACGCTCACAAGAACATCATCTACAAGTCACTGGGCGGTTCCGAAAACGCCGACGTCGATCCGGCTCAGGAATTCAAGCTCGAACCAGGAGACGCTTTGCTGTTGTGCTCGGACGGGCTATCCAACTACGTCACAACTGACGAAATGATGCAATCACTTGCCGGTGCACCTTCTCTCGAAAAGGCCGCTGCCTATATGGTGAATCTCGCTAAAGCTAGCGGTGGCGATGACAATATCACTGTGGTGATCGCCGAGCTCGGCGCCTATCCGCGGGACAAGCGTATCAAACTCGCGCCGATCAAAGTTGCGCCTGCTCATGCACGGGCAAGAAGTAAAACTCCGGCCGTGATTGGGCTTCTCATCATTCTCGGCGTGCTATGCAGTTTGCTGGCCTTCGTTCTCCGCGAAGAAAAACAGGGTCACAACGGCACATCGCACCCCAAGACAAAATCTCAAACACCACCTGCCATTCGGAGCCGTCCCCCAGAAAGCAGTCCTCAGCAACCCAGCCAGTCAACCGATGATCAGACTATGGAAAAAAAGCAGGAGAATAAGTGATGTCTGCGATACCGACAATCCCAGGTTATACGATCAAGAAAGAACTCGGGCAAGGTGGTATGGCCCGTGTGTACCTGGCGCATGAAGAAAAACTGGAAAGAACGGTTGCGCTGAAAGTGCTTCCTCCCGCTCTGGCGGAGTTGCCGAATGCGACTGAGCGATTCATCCGGGAAGCAAAAACGTCTGCAACACTCGTTCATTCCAACATCGTCACCATCCATGACGTCGGAAGCTATGGTGATATCTACTACATGGCTATGGAGTTCCTTGAAGGTGGAAGTCTCAAGGATCGGGTTATGCACGGACCTATGGACCCATGCGATGCGCTCGGAATCGTGCGTCAGGTTGCATTGGCACTCGACTATGCCCATACCCGCGGTTACATCCATCGAGACATCAAGCCTGATAACATCATGTTCCGCAAGGACGGAACAGCTGTTGTTACCGATTTCGGCATCGCACGGGTGGTAGGATCATCTACAAAGCTGACAAAAACAGGCATGTCTGTCGGCACACCGCATTACATGAGTCCCGAGCAGGCCCGCGGCCGCCCGTTGGATGGCCGGAGCGATCTCTATTCACTCGGCATCATGTTCCATGAGATGTTGACTGGTCATGTCCCGTTCGACGGCGAGGATAGTGTGGCGATAGCCATCAAGCATATCCAGGAAGTGTCACCGAGGTTGCCGGAGTGTTGTGCTCAGTACCAGGATTTGGTGGATTCGTTGCTGGCGAAAGATCCTGATCAGCGTCTGCCTACAGGTGCGCGGTTGTGCGAACACATAGATGGGATGTTGGGAGGGAGGCCATCACCAGCTGGAGGTATCAAGGTTGTAAGTGCGACCACTGGTCGTGGTACTGGTGTATCGGGTCGGCGGAGCGGGTCCGGTGAGCCGCCGCCCAGTAGTAGGGACTCAAAAGCGAATCACTTTATAACGAATGCGGGCATGGCTGATCAACCAACCCATGGAAAACGCTTGCACATAGCTCTTCTTCTAGCCGTTGTGCTTGGTATTCTTGTAATTTCACTCGTGATTGTTTTATCTCGCAGCCGGGTTCAACCTTCAGTGCCCCAACCTGCAACCACCATATCCATTGCGCCTATCATTCGGGAATTTCATACTCCGCCTCCCCCTGAGCCAATAAAACCGCCGAATGAGGCACCTTTGTCCGGATCTGTATCTGCGGCAGGCGAGAACATCCCGCAAGAACCGATGAAATCACAGGATACAACGTTTTCTGAACAAGCGCCGCCGGCACAAGAGGTTGCACCTATGGTTCCACGGACTCGCGAAGTGGGCCGAGACGGGAAATTTATAGCATATGCAAATGGAACTGTTCTGGATTCCAATACGAATTTGATGTGGGCAGCACAAGACAATGGATCCGATATTTCCTGGGATACAGCAGAGATGTACTGCCGTCAATTCAATGCCGGAGGCTACTCTGATTGGCGACTACCCACCATTTCCGAGCTTGAAAGCATCTCGGCACAGTCCGTCGAAGGAAATACTAATTTTCATTTGACAAGGCTAATCACTTTGACTGGATGTTGCCCATGGGCGTCAGAGACACAAGGATCTGATATTGCCGCTTATTACACATTTTTCCGGAGCAGCGAAGCAACCTCGACTCGCACGTTCACCAACGGCAAGCGTGCTTTGCCCGTGCGATCATTTTTAGCAGGTTCCCATTGAGAGGAAGTGCGAACAGAATGACCTCATTGTGCTTCTCGCAGGAGGATTGGAGATTATTATATTGCGATTTGAAATTTGACAGGGTAATTTTTAAAGCATAAGATTGAGCTTCTATAGCCTATCTTAATTAGAAGTTTTGTGCCTGTTCGACTACCGGGGAGTTGTACAGGGATTCGAAAACGATGTGCCATCACTAAATATCAATACCCAAGATTTCGGGCGCAATAATCTTTGCGCAACATGGAGGCGATCATGAAATCCTGTCTGTGGTTTGTGACAACGACAGTTCTCGTGGTTATTATTTCGTTCGCAGATTTCGCTAATTGCCAGTCTTCTGATTACACGATTCAATCAGTAGTTGCAAGCATTCTCGATTGGGGTCATGAGGCACAGGGATATAGCCCGTACCGTTGGCAAACAACGCGAGATCAGCTGACTGATAGTATTGTCGGGGCACATATCCGGATTGACTCCCTGCCCGTGGCCGCCAGTCGTATTCAGGTGGGCAGAGATGGTCGAGCAGTCTGGAGAACTCGTGTGTCGCTCCAAAACGGTTCTTCACCGGACGGCGTTGTAGACATCGCCATACCGGAAGAACGATGTAATCATGTCGTGGGAACATCCGAATTCACCGTGGGATCGGTTTCAACTCTTGATCTTTCGATTCGAGACACATCGGATCGACTGGCCATGGATATTGTGGGAAATGAGCAAATCAATGTGATAGGGCAAGTGCAGGAATTAACGGTTGATTCAGGAAACGGTGTTGTGCATCTCGCTGTGGATATCTCCAGCTGGGACAAGCAAGGCACGCGGACAGAACCAGCTCATATCTCCCAGATGCGCAACTCTGTCCAATCGGGCCTTGATCGTGGAAATTATCAGGAAGCAGATCAACAAGTTCAGGAATTATTACGTCTCGTGCCTAATGATCCTGAAGCATTGCAACTTAGAAAAAGCATGACTATTATTGGGTCCTGGGGTGTTGAACACGATCATGGAGTGGATGGATTTTTAGGAGGGTTACTTGGTGGCAAGTCATCATGCACCGGGACTCTCATCGTAAGGTATGGATATATCGAATTCCGCAGCGATGAACATCCCGGAAATTGGTCAATTAACAGTATTTCATCTGTTGGTTTGAATACGCCAATCAAAGGGTTTCATATAAAAGTAGCCGACAAAAACTGGCTTTTCCTGACCGAATCAGGTACCACGGATTCAATTCTTGAGGCCATTGATAAGGCACAATCCAGTCGTTAATAAAACACATTTTTGACAATCGAGATTCCTTGCCAATTTGGCAGTACATCTGCTTTGAATCGTTTTTGTGCATGTGCCTTCTGCTGTTGCATAAAAAACCCAAGATGTAAAGTTCCAGATGCAACCTACTGCTGAGGTCAGTTTTGTAATGGATGTGCACTGGCGACCGATTTCAATTCCAAATAGTCAGACAGTGCAATGGAATCAGGAGAAAAGTTGATGGCCGTGATACCGACAATTCCGGGATACACAATCGACAGGGAACTTGGTCAAGGCGGCATGGCGCGAGTCTATCTCGCGCACGAGCACAAACTTGATCGAACAGTCGCACTGAAAGTGCTGTTGCCATCGTACGCGGAGTTGCCGAACGCCGTTGAGCGCTTCACTCGCGAAGCAAGGACTTCGGCGAAGCTCGTGCACTCGAACATCATCACGATTCATGATGTCGGTAGTTGCGGTGATGCGCATTATATTGCAATGGAGTATCTGGAGGGCGGGAGCATCAAAGAGCGAATCCAGCGTGGGCCGGTTGATCCGGCACAGGCATTCTTGATCGTGCGTCAAGTTGCCTCTGCGCTCCAATACGCCCATGAGCAGGGCTATATCCACCGCGACATCAAATCCGACAATATCATGTTTCGGCGGGACGGCACGGCTGTCCTGACGGATTTCGGGATTGCGCGTGCGGTGAGTTCGGCCACGAAGCTGACAAAGCCCGGTATGAGCGTCGGGACGCCACATTACATGAGCCCCGAGCAAGGACGTGGAAAAACTCTCGATGGGAGGAGTGATATCTATTCACTCGGAGTCGTTCTCTACGAGATGCTCACGGGTCATGTGCCGTTCGAGGCCGAAGACGACATCGCGATTGTCGTGAAGCATATCCAGGAACCGCCGCCAAGGCTCCCTGCGCAACTGAGCCGCTACCAGGGACTGCTCGATGCATTCTTGGAGAAAGATCCCGAGAAGCGCCTGGCCTCGGGCCGGGATGTCTGCGTGTCGCTGGAACCCTTATTGAGTGCGACTGGGCCGGGGAACCGGCAGGCCTCGGCAAACGAGGCAGGCGCTCGACCCGGACCGATTAATGTCCAACAGCCTCCTTATGTCCATTCTGAGCCCATTCTCTCACCCGTTGAGTTGACTCTGAATGTGCCGTTTATGGATACGGCGGGGGAAAGCCAATATCGCGTCGAGTACGAGCAGGAAATAGCGTGCGATGTCTGTGGTGGGGCGGCTGTTGAAGGTGCGTTTTGTTCGGCGTGCGGTGGGAGCGGGAGGAAACGGGTTCGAAGGGATTTGCTGGTTACTGTGCCGGAAGGTACAGAGGATGGCACGGTTCTCCGTATTCCGGCGATACCTGCAAACCGAAGCCCTGAGATTCTGGTGAAAGTGAAGGTGCAGCCTGATCGGTTTTTGAGGCGTGAGGGGAGCGACATATATACTCAATTGCTGCTGAGGGATTCGGACCGAGGTCAAGTTATGTCGGTGCCGACAATCCGAGGAACCAAGAGCATACGTATTCAAAATGATGTTCGACATGGAACCAAGATTCGTCTTTCTGGTCTCGGCTTTAAGAAGCCGGATGGGTCCGTTGGGGACGCCTATTTCGAAGTGGCGTTTCCTTTTTCATCCGAACGACCATCCACATCCGCGGATGTCGGCCAAACACGTCAACCTGCCGTCAAGCAGATGAATGAGACGGGAACTGTCAAGTGTCCTCTCTGCGGGTTGTTCAGCCCGGACGGTGCAATGAGATGTGACTGTGGATATGACTTCGTGGCTGGACATGGGAAAAAGTCATCAATGAATAGTGGTCCAACAGGAGGTGTCAAAAGGGATAGAATCGCAGATTCCAATGCCTCAGAATCCTTTCAAGACCCTTATCCCTGGATACCTGTAGTTATGTGGAGCCTATTCGTTTTTGTTTTGTTTTCCATTTTGGGTGGGTCGGCTTGGCTTGGACCTGGAGGGAGTTTTCTATCGTTGATATGCATCGTGGCAAGTCTTGTATTCGTCAGTATTGATGCTTCTAAATTGCGTTTGGACGTACTTGACAAATCGAGCCTGAAGCTATCGGCAACCGATCGATACACTCCCCGTGCCTGGGCCATCGCATTTTTCTTTCTCTGGCTTGTGTTTTTTCCCATCTATATGGTAAAGCGTAAAAAACTGGCTCTGGCGGCATATCGCACCCTGACGGAAAACCTTTACATGAGTGCAGAAGAGGTCGCACGTCGTCGCAGACGAACGAATCGCGACGCGATTGTTTTTGCACTCATTTTAGT
>CAIWXX010000047.1 GCA_903916735.1 uncultured Acidobacteriota bacterium | reverse complement strand
TTGAGGAGTCTACTCAGCTTGGACCCCGAGGATCTCAAGCCGCTTCCAAAGCCCTTGGATCGCCCGGGCAATTATCCAAAGTGGCCGGATCTCACGCCTGAGCAGAAAGAAAAGTATGAATGTTCACTGGACGGCTTCTGCGCTCTGAGCCTTCCGAAGCCGAAGAGTCGGGAAGAAGAGAACGAGCTCGTGCGGCAATTCCTGGCAGGCTTGGAAAAATGTTTTCAGAAAGAAGAGAATTGGACTTTTCTACAACCGTTCATCCTCAGCATGGAATATTGCGCAAAATGCCAGACATGCAATGATGCCTGCCACATTTATGAGGCTTCAAATAAAGCCGACATCTACCGCCCTACGTATCGTTCAGAAGTTTTACGGCGGATTTATAACAAGTATCTCAAGCCGGGCGGCCGTCTCTTCGGCAGATGGAGTCACGGCGACATCAAGCTCAACTGGGCGACGGTCTCGCGACTGGCCGAGCTTGCCTATCGCTGCAACCTCTGCCGCCGGTGCGCTCAGACATGCCCGATCGGCGTCGACAACGCCCTCATCACTCGAGAGATTCGCAAAATTTTCAGTCAGGAAATGGGAATCGCGCCGAAGGAGATTCATAAGGATGGATCGATCCTCCAGCTGAAAGTCGGTTCCTCGACCGGCATGAATCCCACTGTCGTGAAGGATAATGTCGAATTCATCGATGAAGATACCTCAGAACAGACGGGCATCGATGTCAAAACTCCGTGGGATGTGGAAGGCGCCGACATTTTGCTCATTCACAACGCCGGTGAAATAATGGCATGGCCTGAAAACCCCGGCGCCTTCGCCGTCATTCTGAATGCCGCCGGCCTGAGCTGGACTCTCTCCTCGGAAACCTGTGCCTACGACGCCGTTAACTACGGCGTCTGGTACGACGATGTGATGTTCGCGCGCGTCGCACTCGAACACGCTCGCATCGCCAAAAAACTAGGGGTCAAAAAAATTGTCATCGGCGAATGCGGGCATGCTCACAAGGCTCTTACCGTCATCGCCGATCGCGTGCTCCCGCCTGAGCTCGACATCCCGCGGGAAAGCTCGATGACACTTCTCCGCGACATCGTCATGAATGACCGGATCAAGCTGGATCCGAGTCGCAATAGCTTCCCCGTCACTCTCCACGACCCATGCAACATGGTGCGGCTCATGGGAATTGTCGAACCACAGCGGGAAATTTTAAGAAAGATCTGCCCTCAGTTCCGCGAAATGACTCCACATGGCGTCGACAATTACTGCTGTGGCGGAGGCTCCGGCTTCGCCATTATGCGCCCCAATAACTTCGAACACTGGCGCTATCATGTGAGCGGGCGGAAGAAGATGGAACAGGTGTTGAACGCCTTCTCGGATTGCATCGGGCCGGAAACGCCCAAATACCTGTGCGCACCATGCAGCAACTGCAAGGGTCAGCTTCGAGACATCATGGATCATTTCGGCGTTTTTGAAAAATCCAATATCATCTACGGCGGCCTTGTTGAGTTGATCGTGAATGCCATGATGGATGTGAAGCCGGGATTCATTAAGTGGGAGAAACACTAAGCGTCAGTTGCCGGTTCTCCATTCTCAGTCGCCGGCAGCCGCGGTGAGCGGCACCGGAGGAGGACACTGCGTCCTCGGACGAGAAGCACCGATCCCCAGGTGCAGCCTACTTCACCTCGAATTTCTTCGTATTGGAACTGACTCCCTTCACCGTTACATAGACATAGGTCATGCCTGGCGGCATGTCCGGGATAATGAACCTGAGCCGCCGCGAGGACACGGCCCAAAGATCCTTTGTAACCGCGACACCCCCGATAAAGATAGTGTTGTTCCGTCTTTTCGTCGAGAAGTTGCTTCCGAAAATGTTTGCGAAAGAGCCCGGCGTCGATTTTTGTGAACGAATAGAAGTGATCACAGGCACTGCGACACCGGCGGTGATGGCCGCCGTGTTGCTGTCGGCGATGCCGCACATGTTCGTCGCTCGCACCCAGTAGTTATGTGTGCCGGGGCTCAATCCCGGCGTCGTGTACCGCTTTAATTTGGCGCCAGGGATCGGACTCGATGTGTCGCCATTAAATCCGGAGTACCATTGATAGGTAAACGGCGCGTTCCCATCGGCGACAACCGACAGCGTGGCGGGTTCCCATGTAATAACAGCCTGGCTCTGAGGCTGCGTGGTTATGGACGGAACTCTGCATTCCGCCAGGTCCTCGCTCAACCATGTCACATATCCATCAGCTGTGCCCCCTCCGTAGACACTCTGCGCTCCACCTGGGATCCCCGGGAAGTCCCCTGATGCCGTACTGCCGGTGGCATAGAGAGGGTGGCCCGTTTCGCGACGCTTGTGCTCCGCCGGTTGTTCCTGGAAAATTCACGGAATTTGTTTGACCAGCTATATACACATTCCCATTGGTCTGATGAATGTCCATCCAATTGCTGCCATCGTTGGAGCTCCCACCGAGATAAGTCGCCTGTAGAAGACTCGTCAGTGCCGGATTCAAATGCGCCACGAATGCATCCTGGCTCCCACCACTAGTGGCTTGTGCTCCACCGACAGTTCCCGGGAGATTCGCCGACCAGGTCGAACCCGATAGGTAGACATCCCCCGAATTCGGGCCGATCGCCATGGAAGACGCTGACGTTCGACTCAGCTGGCTTGCCGGGAGTGGGCGTCGAGATGCCGTCGACAGGTCGCACAACGAGCGACCACCCTCTTGGATTGAGCAGATGATCGGAGAGCGTGTCGTGGCCCCTATCTTGTGCACGCTGAGTCTCGAACAGCGAGCAGACGATTTCACCTTTCTTCGTCACGAACACGGCGCCGCCCGACGTTTTGGCGAAGAAGGCGACGGCTGCATTCGACTGGCCTTCACCCGCCACAAAGGGGACGGCGACCCCGGCCGAGGCCGCGTGCGGGAATCGCTCACTGGCGGGGGCGCATTGAATCGCGGCTTCCGCGCGCCTGACCAGTAGTTGGGCGCCGCACAGAGCCGATAGCAGTATCACGAATGAAAGGAATCGATGACTGAGATGGTGGAATCGCACGAAGCACCTCCAGAGATATGTGGCGTCCTGCCGACGCACATGAAGTAACAATGAGATTTCGCAGTTGATCGCTCAGATGAATGGTTGAGGACAACGCCTTTCGACCAGTTGATATGCAATGCTCCTGACTGATGGCCTAAGGAGTTAATTTTTGAGCACATCGGCAGATGCAACCCGGATGACCGGAAAACAAACGTCGAGGACCACTCTTCTGAGTTGGCTACTCGTGAATCTGGACCAGAATGTAGGCCAAAATTTTTATGTTGTCAAAGATCGCTGCCAGAGGGGCTGAAATCGGGCGGACTTTGATTACCCTCTGCGTGCGGCGGGGGACATTCTGATACATGAGGAGGGCATTCCAGTTCCAAAGCTCATACTGACTCATCCGTTCCCCCTTTCTCTGTGTGTGAAGCGCACCTTTCGAAGTTGCCTCTGATTGACCATTGTATGAGGACTTTTCTTTTTTATCACTCTCAAGAGATAATAGATTCGAACGAGAGGTTTTAGCGAATAAGGGAGAATGCGAATGGGATCGATCATGATTGCAGGAAAGCAGTTTGATTTGGATGAAGACGGATTCATACAGGAACCCGAACTATGGGACGATGCTGTGGCGGCTGAGCTGGCGAAGATTGAGGGTGTTGAACAATTGACCGAGGAACATTGGAAAGTGGTCCGCTACCTTCGGAATTACTATCTTGACAATAGAATCGCGCCAATGGTGCGTAAGCTTTGCAAAGAGACCGGATGTCCTCTTAAGCGGATCTTTGAGCTCTTTCCGTCGGGACCGGCCAAAGGCGCCTGCAAGATCGCGGGTCTTCCGAAGCCGACAGGCTGCGTTTAGAATAGTTCAGGCATATGGTCGAACCTGGGCGGATGAACGCCGGGCCTGATTATGCGGATCTGCACAGGCATCTTGGCGGCGCTGTTCACCCCAAAGTGCTTCATGGGTTTCTGGTTAAAGGAGGCCCTGATCTCGGACTGTCTTCGGTGGAACGCGAAACCATCCGTAGCTTGCTTGAACGCTTCCCGACCTATGCGGCTCTCAAGAGTCATTTTGCCGGACGGAAGCACACACTCGAGGATTATCTCGAGCTGCATAAGCTCGTCGAGCCTCTGCAGACACCCGCGACCATGGCCTATTTCCTCTACAGGATCATCCGCGGCGCCCGGGTCTTCGAATCGACATCGCTTCTTGAACTGAGGTTTTCGCCATATCTTCGGACCTGCCCCGCACTCGATTCATCGGCCCGCATGGCGGCGATGGAGGATGTGGTTGAATCGATCGCGGCTGGTGCGCGCGTCCCTGATTATGCCGTTGATGTGCGTTTTGTTTTGTGCCTTCACACGGCTCTCCGCGATGACGTCAACTCCGCCACTCTCGACCTCGCTCTCCGTCGCCGCGATCTCATCCGCGGGATCGATGTGGCCGGCCCGGAGAAACCCTTTGGACAGCGCCTCGATTTCTTTCTCTCGCTTTTCAAGCGCGCGGCCGATTCCTACCTTCCGGCGACAGCACACATCGGCGAGACTTCTCCTGAGCACATTCATCCCGAATTTTTTCCATATCTTCGCCGGATTGGACACGGAGTCCAGATTCCTCTCCATCGCCCTGATCTGTTGCCTGAGATGCACCGGCGTGGAATCTGTTTTGAATTATGCCCGAGCACGTATCTTCACACAGGCACTTTCGTAAATCTCGCGCCGGTTCGTGAATGCACCCGGTTGCTCGAAGCAGAAGGCATCGACTACTGCTTCTGTACCGATAACCCGGCGTTCAACGGGCGCTATCTGCAGGGTGAGCACGAGCTCGCACTGGAAAACGATCTCATCAAATTCCGAGGCCTTGCTCGCTGTCAGCGAAACGCTTTCGCCCACGCTTTTTAGGAGTGCCGATGCCGTAGAGCCGGCCGGCCCCTGGGTGACCCTCTCATCGAAGAGTGCCTCAGGTTCGATCCCCTTTTAGTCGCGACACGTTGTTCATGTTGCCCTTGAGATTGAAAATAATGGCCCGTATGCTCTGAGTCCCGCAGTCGATTGCATGGATCTGCTCTTGGATCATGAATGGAATGTCGCAACCAATGCGATGCTAATGCATCGCTTTGTATTTTGTCACAGCCAGATTGCGTCGATCTAAAGCCTTGTCCAGCCGAGCCCATTGGTTGATGAACGATTTGGCCTGATCATCGGTCCAGATCATCTTGCCTATTAATCCATTTTGCTTGCGATACCATTTCAGTGCGAGCCAGGTTGCGAGCCCCGCTTCCCGCGTGTAAACCGTTCCAGGATTTTTTGATTCGGGGCCATATTCGGCATCCAGATGCCAGTACTGCAGTGTGCACTCGGAAGGGCTGTCCTTATGATTTCGTATTCCGGTGCTCCGCATGCAGGCTTCATGAGAGTATGAGTCTGCGAGCGAATGAAGATAAACAGCCAAGGAGCTGGCTGTCTGTCCCTTAATGGATTTGTAGGCCTGCCCGTTGAGAGACATCTTCGGAGTGCCATGGTTAGGATGTCCGATGCCATAGACAGCCCACCTCTCAAGCTCATCCACCTCAGCCCAACTGCTGCACGGATCCGATGTTCCGCCGAAATAGGAGCATGTATCGCGCTTCCCGGGATAACCATAATCGCCCGTGGAATTGCCGGCGTGTCGGCGCGGAAAATGATAGTACTGGTGCGACTTACCGACTCGCCCCGTGCCGCGGATCCCGATTGTGGGGCTTGAGCTCCATTCGCCTTCGAATTTCTGCAGGTCGACTGCCGCATCAACGCACGCAATGAACTCGGCATCCACTGCCGAGAAACCGGAGGCTCGAGCCAGAGTGCGCGTGAATTCGTAGTGAAACGTGCTGTGCTCGACCGTATTGGATGTCGAGATGTCTTCATAATAGGCCGAGCAGGGCGTGAAGACGATCGGTATCGAGGCCGCCAGAATGACGACCGAAATTTTGAGGATTATCGCGATGGGGTTAGAGGCATAAGGCATGTGTTTTCTCCTGAGAAATTCCTTCTCACTGTTTTAGGATCCCACCTTCCCCAACTCGGCATAGCCGCAACCAAACAAGATGGCATCGACAACCATCGCTGCCGAACCTCTCAAGAATGCAGGAAGAAATGAAAGCAGGAACGAATTTTTATATCGACCAGCGGTGGCTTCATAAGTCATTCCTGCATTCCTTTATTCATGGCTTCCTGAGAGGAATTCACGATCCTGCCCTATCACAACTTTTACCATTTTGTGCACGGATTTCACCGAACAGATACTATGCTTTTCGCTCGCTTCGCTTGCGAAAAGAGGCCGCTAAGCGGCCTAAGTACCATTGGGGGTCGATGCCGATTAGCACTCCATCCGATTGTACTTCAGGAGGGCCGTCCTCATCGGCAAGCCAGTTGGAAACATCCTGCGTTTCATTGGATTTGTTCCTCCTTGCGATTCGCGAATGCCTGTGCGATCGCGGGGTTGGGAGTCTCCTTGCAACCCACGACATGATGATGGCACTGAATCCCCCCAGATCATGGGGAAAATGATGATACCAGGCGATTGAAAAGTCAATGCGAGCTCTGAGTCCGAAATCCGTGAATAAGGAATGGCGACAAGCCATCAGGTAGTCTCGATAGACCCGGCATGACGGCTCGGCATCCTCGCGAGCCGTGCCGCAGAGGCTCCGAAGCCATTTTGTCGCAATAGGCGTGTGCGTACTCGCAGATAGGGGTGAGTGCCACCCTGCAGCAAACTGAGAAATAGGAATCGTCGACTGATGTCGAAAGCGAAGATATTTGCTTTCACGACTCTGCGATGGTGAACGATCCCTGAGCTTTTGAATTGCCTTCGATAAAAATCTCAACGTCATACTTCCCGGCATCGAGGTACTTCAGAGTCGGTTCAAGCTCGCTCTTGATGACGAGACGATTGCTGAGTCCGGCAGCGCCGTCCCGCCAGGTGAGAAATTGAGTCATGGCGTAGTTGTCGACGTCATCCTGATAGACCCTGATCACGAGTTGTTCCCCATTTCGCAGGCCCTCGTAATCGAACCGGACATGGACTTGCTCGGTTCCATAAGGGAAGACGGCCTTTTTCTGATTCTCATCCTGCCCGGAAGCAGAGGATGAAAAGGCGAGGTTGTTGAGCATCGCGCTTGTTTGCCCAGGCTCAGGAGTTCCGCGGTACTGAACTGAAGCGAATGCCTGCTTCATCAGGAGCTCCATTGTGTCCATACCAGGATGAGGCCGGATGGTTTGCAGCCGGCGCAGGATCCGGATGGTGGATCGATAATAATCATAATCAGTGACGAGTGGGGTTTTACAGGCGCGGTCGATTGCCTGTCGCACTTCGGCTTCGGCATCCGCAGCCTTGCCCAGAGCCAAAAGAGCCAGAGATCTTTCCAGGTGTGCTCCGAATTGCTGCTCTGGCGATCGCACGATTACCTGCCGATAGAAATCGGCGCATCCAGTGTAATCACCCAATAGGTACATGATCCATGCCATATTCCAATAGCTGTCGACGCGCTCGGGGTCCAGCCGTAGCGCCTGAGTGAAATCGCTCTTGGAATGAAGGAGTGCTGCATCACGTGCCGCCGGGGCGGCACGTTTCATGAACATGGCTTCGCCCTTGCTCAGGTAGCAATTGGCCCTTGTTTCGTAGGCTTTGGCATAGTTCGGCTTGAGCTTGATGGCCCGGTCGAGCTTGACAATGGCTTCGTCGGCCTTGGTAATGGCCTTGTCGTATAGGTTGCTGAAATTGGCGTCATATGCGTTGACACCAACGACATATCCATCGACGTAGGACCGAAGAGCTTCACCGGAAATCCGGGGCGCCGGTAGCAGGGCTGTGACAAGTGTCCATGCCGCCAGCACAACGACATTACCACTGCCGATGTAAACGAAAGCCGATTTCAATTTGCCGTCGACTGTCAGTGCCAACGCATATAAAAACAGGCTGACGGCAATCAGCGGAATAATAGTCTGGTAGGCGCTGGCCTTTCGGCTCCATGCCTGGACCAACTCGCCATAAGCCTCCCTCTCCTCATTGACCAGCAGGGAGGGTCCAAAAACCATGCGCTGTTCGTATGCGTAAAGGTCGGGTTCGCCGGCATTCAGATCCTTATTGAGGCAGCGAAAGAATTCTTTCGGATCGCCTCCCGATGGCTTCAACTCCGAAAGATTCGTGGATTTGAAGTATGGCTGCCGCAGAACCTGGCTCTGGTCGATGAGAGAATCCGAAGCGCCAAGGAGGCGTTCGACAGCGCGGCTTCTGGCCAGGCTGGCTTCGGGTGAGAACCCGCGTGTTTCAGTTTCACGTGCCGCCAGAGCGGCCCGGTTCCTGAGTTCGACATATGTTCGGGTTGTTTCCGTGTCGTAAGCATCACCCAGCAGCCCATTCACCTTCAGGAGAAGAGCGAGAATGGCTCGCGTCTTTTCCTCCCGTGTATACTCGGCTGACTTCACATTTGCATGGACTTGGAGAAATGCAACCAGAGTACCGTAAAGGGTCACCGCAGCCATGAGCAGGATGATGAACTTGTTGGCTTCGCCGAGGACCCTGCGCGTTATCCGGTGTACAAGGGCTATGATCGCCGAGCGGGGGGAAGGGATGGCTCTTTCTATTGGGTCAGGACTGTTTTGGGCCTTTGTGTCCATTCCAGATCCTCAGTGTCAATGAGCGAGGAGTTCCAAAAGCACTGCCGAGACGACAGAAGCGAGAAAGAGGCCGGCTCCGAGGGCGGCGAAGCGATATTTCCAATTGGTGATGGAAATCCTGGCGCTGGTGTAGAAAAAGACCGAGCATCCCAGGATGATGGTCAGAAAGGAGAGCCAGAGTGAGTGGCTGCGTTCGCGGTCGGCCTCTTTAAAGTGGATTGAATAATCCAGGTCGGCCTGGCTGGCTTCGCCTGCCATGCAGGCGGCGTGATACCGGGCTCTATCGTAGGTTTCCGCCCCAGGCGTATCGGCTGGCTTGAGGTAATCAGTGTGAAAGTATCGGCGCGAGACAGAGGCCAGTTTGCGATTGGCGAGGGCTTCCTGCCTGAGCTCCGCCCTTTGTTCTTCGCCATTTGTCTGATCGAGATCGCGGTCGATCAGTTCGGCCATTCGCATTCGCCAGTGATAGTCCGTATAAGCTTCGATGTCCATGCAGATCACTGCATTGGTATTGGTTTCGGCATTCGTGAACCCGAGGAGTGCCGTGAGGCCCTTGCCGTCGTAGCCGCCGGCGTCGCCCGAGATGATGTTGATGCGCCAGGCCATGAGGGCGCCGGCGAGAGCCGAAAGCGCGATGAGCATGGCGAGCAGATTCTGGAAACGATGATCCTTTCCCACCGACTCGAAACCGAAGACGGTTGAACCGATTTGGATTTTGTCGCCGTCGGCGAGAAGCCGGCTTTTGTCGAGCTGCGCGCCGTTGATGAGTGTGCCGTTCAATGAACCAAGATCGGTGATTTGCCACCGAGTGCACGTGTCTTCGTTCTCACCTTCCTGAGCACATGTGATTTCGGCATGTCGACGGGAGACCAGCGGATCATCCAGAGGAATCGTGCGTGCATGTTCGCGCCCCAACCTCATCACTTCAGCGTCCAGCGGATAATCGGCGCCGGCCTTTGAACCTTCCAACATGATGAGCTTCATCTTATGACTCATGAACTCCCCTCTCTTGGCGACTCATCATAGCGTCGAAATGATGGCTTTTTCAAAACAAGCCCTTGCCCGCGACATCTCCAAGGAGGAAATGGAGATCTCTGGGATGTTCGCCTTGCATCACGAGATTGCAATAATCGCCGCTGACGGGACCAAGCGGCAGATGGGAATAGGCCACGTCCCAGCCGTGAAAAGACGGCGATCGTTGTGAAAGCAGAGCCATCTGCACGCGTGATGCCAACTCCAGATCCTGTTGAAGGGCATCCCGCTGCCGGCGGGTGAGATGGTCGAGACAGTAACGCAAGAGCGGATCGGCTGCCAGCCGATCTTTTTCGATCGGATCATGACAAATTTCGCAAGGGCCATAGGATCCGGAGTCAATTCGTTTCAAAGCGTCCTCGACCTCATCGGGAAGATGCGCAAGATGTGATGCTTCATGATGAGTTGTGGAGAATTTTTCGAGTTTCTGACGACGAGCGAGAAGCTCGCTTCGGATGTCAGCGCGCATGATCTCCATGTATCACTCCTTGGAAAATCATAACCTAGGTTACTTTCAAAACATGACTTCGTCAAAGTGCCGAATGCCGCCAGGAGCTCCGCCTTGTAGGAGGTGCGAAAGAACCCCTTTTGCGCCGAGGCTGTGGCGAAGTCCATGACCTCACACGATAGACAGGAGCGCCTCTGGCGTGAAGCCATAGTAAAAATCGCTTAAAGCCCGTTCATTGAGGGTTTACTTTTTGCAGCGACTCAGCCATTTTGATAATTTCCTGATGACGCATGGGTCTGACTTTGAGGTGACCGTGGTCACCTCCATTCTGTCCTTCCCTTTCCGGTTCAGAACACGTAAACTGACTGCGAACAGCGATGGGATCAGAACCCAATCTTGAGGCACTGCTCCGCCGGATGGCAGAGCTCCGAGCATCGGACCTTCATTTGAAGGTGATGCGCCCGCCGCTCGTCCGCTTGCGCGGTGAATTGCAGCCGCTGCCGGGAATGGGAGAGCAAAAATTAACAGCCGATGCCATTCGGCTAATGCTCGAAGCCATCATGTCGACGCACCAACGCGAAAGCCTCCAGCAGGACCTGGCCGTCGACATGGCTATCAGCATATCAGGTCTCTCACGATTCAGGATCAATGCGTTCTATCAGAGGGGCTCGATCGAGGCGGTTTTCCGCTTCATACCTCACCAGATTGGAGGGCTCGAAGACTGGGAGCTGCCCGAGGTCATGTTGGAGTTAGTCAACAAGAACCAGGGATTATTGCTGGTCACCGGCCCAGCCGGTTCAGGGAAGTCAACAACCCTGGCTGCGCTCCTCAAGGAAATCAACGCCAGTCGGCAAGTTCACATTGTCACCGTCGAAGACCCCATCGAGTTTCTCTTCAGAGACGAGAAAGCCTCGATTAGCCAGCGCGAAATCGGAACGGATACGCCGAGCTTTAACCGGGCGCTGCGCGATGTTCTGCGACAAGACCCTGATGTCATCATGGTCGGCGAGATGCGTGATCTGGAAACGATCCAAACCGTTCTGACAGCCGCTGAAACAGGGCATCTCGTCTTCAGCACGTTGCACACAAACTCGGCATCGCAGACTCTCGATCGCATCCTCGACATGTTCCCTCAGGGCAAGCACAAGCAGGTCCGCGCTCAGCTTTCTGAGGCCCTCCTCGGCATCATTTCCCTTCAACTGGTCAAGAGCCGTTCGCCGCGAGGCCGGTCGGCGGCTGTGGAAGTGATGATCAATTCGCCGAAAATCCAGAGAATAATCCGAGAGGGGGAGTTGAAGGAGTTGCGCGAGGAGATCGAGAGTTCAGTCTCGTACTACCGGATGCAGACCATGAATCAATCACTGCTCGCGCTGATCGTCAACGATCTCGTGACGCGTGATGATGCCAGGGCCTGTTCGCCTGTTCCCGAAGAGCTCGATCAGCTCGCAGAAAAGCTCATCGCTGAGCTCTTTGGTGGAAGAGAAGATCAATATGGAGGTTCTGACGTGAAAGAATCACCGGCCGATTATTCGAAAATCGAGGAACTCAAGGAACTCAAGAAAATGTACTCCGATACGTCAGCCACGCATCAGGATAAGCTCGTTGAAAAGGATCATCAGATTCAGGCTATGGACCAGCGCTTGCGGCAGGTCGAAGAAGAAATGCGCAAACGGATGGAAGCCCTGGCGGCCGCCAACAAGAGGCTTGAAGCGGCTGAACGTGAGATCGCCTTCAGAAATCAGGAAAGGCAAAAGTTTGTTGAAATGCTGCAGCAAAAGGATAAAAAACTTCAGGAATTTGCTGCTGAGCTCGAAGAAGCTCGTAAGTCAGGGTTTGGAAAGCTTTTCGGCAAAAAAAGTTGATGCGATCGGCTTTTACCGCAGGCCAGTCCGCCGGAATAAACTCGCAATTCACAACCTATCGTTACGGGAAGTACCGGACGGCTACGACTGCATAACCTGATGAGGAGGAGCACCCTAAAGAACGCCCCCCCTTTTTTTATTGCTGCGAGCTCAAAATTCATGGAGATCCGCTTAAATCCAGCCCCTGGTCTTATACGTATTTTAGAAGGATACTGTGGGAGTATAATGCTCGCATCAATTTTTCGAGTATCTCTCGATGTTGGCTGCAGGTAGGCGAATGAAACTGCTTCTGGAAGCAGGCTGGAGGATTGGTATGTTCAGGAAGGGTTTCCATCTGTCTTTTGTCCTGGTCATGATGATCAGCGTGCTATCCGCCCACACTCAACCGCTGAAAAAGGAAAAAGTTCCTGCCCCGCTGGAACCGTGGGTTGGATGGGTGCTTGCCGGGCATGAAGGCGAGATGTGCCCAAATTTGCTCGGATCCGACAACAATCCATGTGCCTGGCCCGCGTTTCTGGCGCTGGCTCTTGACGAGAAGGGTGGCATATTCACTCAGGATTGGCGCCTCTATGCTGAGACGTGGATCAGGCTGCCGGGCGACGTCAGACATTGGCCGCAGGATGTGAAGGTTGATAATGCTCCGGGCGCCGTAGTTCTACGCGACTTGGGGCCGGGGCTGAAGTTGGCAGTCGGAGCTCATACCGTGGCCGGCACATTCCAGTGGGATTCGCTGCCTGAACTATTGCAAATCCCTCCGGAAACCGGGCTGCTTTCGCTGATGGTAAAAGGGCAACGAGTCGAATTCCCAAATCGAGATGAAGAAGGGCGTCTGTGGTTGCAACGCACGCAGAAAGTGCAGGAAGGCGAGAGCCGTCTCGATGTGATCGTCCATCGCCGTATCGTTGATGACATTCCATTGCAAATCATCACGCGGGTGGAGTTGAAAGTATCCGGGAAAAATCGTGAAGTGCTTCTGGGCAGGGCGCTCCCAGCGGGATTCGTGCCGATGTCGTTGACCGGACCGCTGCCGGCGCGCATAGAGAAAGATGGTCGGCTGCGTGTCCAGGTGAGGCCCGGGTCGTGGGAAGTCGAGTTGACGGCGAGACATGAAGGACCTGTGGCGGCTCTCACGTTGCCGCGGCCGGAAGGGCCGTGGGATGCCGATGAAGCCTGGGTCTTTGATGCTCGAAATGATTTGCGGATAGTCTCCGTTGAAGGCGCTCCGGGCATCGATCCACAGCAAACTCAGCTTCCTGAGGACTGGCGTCAATTGCCTGCATATCTGATGCGACCCGGAGATACGATGAAATTGATCGAGCGGCGGCGAGGAGATTCCGACCCGGCGCCTGACCGTCTGATCCTCAATCGCACATTCTGGCTCGATTTCAATGGCGGTGGATTCACGGTCAAGGACACGATAGCAGGCACTCTGAGCCGAAGCTGGCGGCTGGAGATGGCGCCTGAAACTAAGCTGGGCCGGGTTGCCGTCGGAGGAAAGGATCAGTTTATTACAGCGCTCGCAAAAGGCGGCGCTAACGGATTTGAGATCCGACAAGGTCAAGTCGATCTGGAAGCCGATAGCAGGATTGCCGGGAGAATTTGGGTTGTGCCTGCCGTCAGCTGGAATCACAATTTCGAAGAGGCATCGGGGCTGCTGCACTTGCCTCCAGGCTGGCGACTTATCCATGCTATCGGGGTTGACCGCGCGACGCCGACATGGGTGGATGCATGGACTCTGCTTGATCTCTTTCTCGTGCTCATCATTGCATTCTCCGTCTGGAAGCTTTGGGGGGCGGGCTGGGGAGTGTTTGCGTTTGTCACTGCGACATTGTCCTGGCAGGAAGATTTCGCGCTGCAGTGGATCTGGCTGGTGGTGCCGGCCGGAGAAGCTCTCGTGCGAGTGCTTCCCGAAGGCGGTTTCTTAAAATGGATGAAAGTTTATCGATTCGGTGCGCGCATTGCGCTGGCTTTGCTGATGATTCCATTTCTTGCGCTCCAAGCCCGGCAGGCACTCTATCCACAATTGGTAAGCCCCACTGCCGGTGCTTTAAGTGAGCCTGCACAGGAAACGAAAAATGTGATGTCGCTTGGCTATGCAAAACCGCCCTCTTCGCCGATGCCGGAGAAGGAAGCGACGAAGCAAGAAGTCGTACGCAGAGATGCAGATGAGAAATTCGGGCGAGTTGAAAGCCAAAGTAATTTGGGCGGGCTCGGATTTATATCAACAGCGAATAATCTTTACGCCCCTGATCCGACTGCGCTTGTCTCCACGGGTCCAGGGCTTCCGGATTGGACCTGGAGCACCGTGTCGCTGACATGGCGCGGCCCTGTTGAAGCGAATCAGCGGCTCAGGTTTTTCTTCATTTCTCCACGCCTCAATTTTCTGCTCTCCTGGCTGCGCATTGTGCTCACCGTTGTACTCGTGCTCTGCCTCCTCGGATTCCCGGTTCTCACATGGTTCAAGAAATTTCGGGCCGTCATCGGCACTCCCAAATCGGCGTCTGCCATTCTTGTCATTTTGATGGTCATGGGATTGAGCCCGCGATTTGCGAGCGCTGATTTCCCATCAAATGAGCTCCTGCAGGAACTGCAGACCAGGCTTTTGAAAAAGCCCGATTGCGCTCCCAATTGCGCCGAGAGCCCTCGCCTTAAGATTGATGTGTCCGCCTCGATGCTGACGGCCAGGCTCGAAGTGAATGTCGAAGCCGACACCGCAGTGCCGCTCCCGGGAGGCGCTCAACAGTGGGTCCCACAAAGCGTCGTCCTCGACGGCTCGCCTGCTCGCGGACTCCTCCGCACCACCAACGGCATCCTCTGGATTCCTCTCTCAGCCGGGATGCACCAAATCATCTTGCAGGGAGCGCTGCCGGATCGCGAAACCGTGCAGATCCCTCTGCCACTCAAGCCTCATCGCGTCGAAGCCGTGGTGAATGGGTGGATTCTGGATGGGCTGCATGAGGATGGGCTGGCCGAGGACAACCTGCAACTGACTCGGAAGCGCGTGGCGAATGCCGACGCCGCCGAATCGCTGCAGCAAGAAACCCTTCCGCCCTTTGTTGCCGTGGAGCGATCTCTCATGCTTGGACTCACATGGCAGGTCGAAACGCGCGTTGTGAGGCTGAGTCCTCCCGGTGCCGCTGTCGTCGTCGAGATCCCGTTGTTGGATGGCGAATCCGTCACGACGGCGGATGTGCGAGTCGAAAAGGGAAAAGCACAGGTCAGCATGAGCCCGCAGACAACAGAAGTTGAATGGACGTCTGTTTTGCCGGTGAGCTCCGCAATTCTATTCAAGGCTCCTGATGCAGTGCCGTGGGTGGAAGTTTGGATGTTGAATGCGAGCCCTATTTGGCATGCCGAACCACAGGGCATCCCCACAATTCACGCTCCAACCGGATCTGAGATGCGGGTTCGTGAATGGCGGCCATGGCCAGGCGAATCCGTGACGATCAAAATCAGCCGTCCCGAAGGAGTTCCCGGACAGACGCTCACGATCGATAAATCAACCCTGACCATGAACCCAGGGTTACGCTCCACCGATATCACTCTCGCGCTGAATCTCCGCAGCAGCCGCGGCAACCAGCATGTGATCACACTGCCGGACAGCGCCGAACTGCAATCTGTCTCAGTCGATAACATCGCACTGCCTGTGCGACAGGAAGGGCGGATGGTGACCCTGACCGTCACGCCCGGAGGCCACAATGCTCAGGTTATCTGGCGACAGGCAAACGGCATCAGTCTTCTCTTCCGAACGCCGGATGTCAACGTCGGGATCGATAGCGTCAATGCGGGGATCGATATGCGGATGCCTGCCGACCGGTGGATGCTGGTGGTCGGAGGTCCTCGACTCGGCCCTGCGGTCCTCTTCTGGAGCCTACTCGTGGTGCTGGCGCTCCTCAGCATCGGCCTGGGCCGTTACCGCATCACCCCGCTGCGCGCTCATCATTGGTTCCTCCTGTCGCTGGGGCTGACGCAAACGCCGCTTGTGATCGCGGCCATCATCGCCGTTTGGTTCCTCGTCCTCGGAGCCCGGAAGAAGCGGCCTGCCGCGAGCGTCACTGTGTTCCAAATCGTGCAGTTCCTTTTGGTGGTTCTCACTATGATCGCTCTTGGCAGCCTCCTCTATTCAATCACACAAGGACTCCTCGGACGGCCCGAGATGCAGATCTCCGGCAACGGATCGAGTGCGCAGCTCCTCCGATGGTACCAGGATCGATCAGGGGAAATGTTGCCCCATGCCTGGGTGATCTCGGTCCCGCTGATGGTCTACCGATTGGCGATGCTGGCATGGGCGCTCTGGCTTGCGGCATCTTTCATCGGCTGGATCAAATGGGGATGGACCTGTTTCACAACAGGCGGAATGTGGAAGACACATGAGAAACAATCACGACTGACTCTGTCCTCACCTCCAAAGCCTCCATCGGATGCCGCACAGTAGCAGTCAAGAGGAACGAGTCTTTGATTGAAGTGATATTTTTCACGCATCGCTTCATCTTCACCATTTCGATGATTTCCTGAATACGCATCAGTCCGACTTTGGCGTGGCCGTGGTCAGTCATCTCCCTGGATCGATGAAATCAGCGCGATTGACTATGATCCGCCGACTTATTTTTCAGTTGATGGGAGATCGATGACTGCCTTTTTATACTTGCCCATAAACCAGAAGAGCTCCTCGGGATCGGCGTTTTTGATGAATTCACTCAGTTTGGCCGAATCGGCGGTGATCATCGGTATAGCGTCGACGTTACCTTCGAGTTTTTCATTGGTGATGGCTTTCTTGACTTCATCGTCGCTCATTGGCCAGAGAGACAGGATGCCATCCTTGGAGATTTCATATCTTGCGAAAAAAAATGTTGGAGATAGGACGAACTTCTCGGAGTCGGGATCCGGAAAAAACTTGCTCCGCAGGTTCATGTAATCCTTGCCGTCGATGGTCGTTGGATAAAATTCATAATGCATCGTGAAGGCGCCGTCTTTCGAGTCCTGCCCGATCAGGACAAGGTCCATCATTTGATCTTCCCTGGGAGCGAAAACGATATAGTCCACATCCTTATTCATGTGTCCAGCCCAGAGTCCCGCCAGGCGCAGGTCGGCCTTGGCGCCTTTTGGATCCGAAAGTGGATTTTGGGATTTCGGCGGCTCGCAGGAAACAAATCCGATCGCTGCCACGAGACAGATGGAGCCTAAAACCTTCTTTGGCATATCTCCTCCGCTTTGGTTTAATCATACCACTCATTGGCCAAACTAATCTTCCATCGCCGTCGCCGGCATGGAACCTGACTGCGTGAAGGACTCACTGATCAGTCGGGGTGCTTCAAATTGGGGCTCGTTGCCGCCCCGGGCTACGACAACTGCAACTTGGTTGTATCCAAAGGGCTGTACCAGCGCGCGATTGCGAATGCCCCAACCTTGACGATCAACTGTGCATTCATGGTTCGCATGTGGGAGTATTCAGCCTCTGCTTTGCTGCTGAGAGTCCCTGACGCGTCAACTGAGCGGGTCCGCAGTCTTTTACACCAATTCCCTTTTGATGTAATCCTCAAGCGCGGTCTGCCAGGGGCGTGGGAATTGCCCTGTCAAGCGCTTGTAGAGGGAGCGGTCGAGCG
The DNA here is from genome assembly GCA_903916735.1 of uncultured Acidobacteriota bacterium. Taxonomy (GTDB): domain Bacteria; phylum Acidobacteriota; class CAIWXX01; order CAIWXX01; family CAIWXX01; genus CAIWXX01. The sequence continues at coordinate 31,849 of CAIWXX010000047.1, read as the reverse complement.
TGGAATAGGCGGGCCGGCGCGCCGGCAGATTCAATTCCTCGCTTGATATCGGCGTGACCTCCACATCGGCTCCGAGAAGGCGAGCGATCTCCCGGGCATACTCAAGGCGCGTGCATTCTCCTGAGTTACAGAAGTTGACGAGGCCGCGAACGCTGCGGCCAAGCAGCGCCATGGTTGCTTCAGCCAGGTCCCGAGCGTAAGTCGGAGATCCCTTTTCCTCGACAACGCGCAATGCCTTTTTGCCCGCATGTAACTGCCTCGCAATCGACAGGACAAAATTCTTCGGGCCGTGTCCATAGACCCATGATGTCCGGATGATGAGGTGATCCGGCGCTATTGTCTGAACGGCCTGGTCGCCTGCCAACTTTGAGAGGCCGTAGGCTGAAAGCGGGTGGGGTGCATCTGTTTCGGTGTACGGTTTGCCATTGGTTCCATCAAAAACGAAATCGGTTGAATAGTGCACGATGATGGCGGCAGCCGCCGCGGCCGCTCGCGCAAGGTTCGCCGGGCCATCCCGGTTGACTCGGTCAGCCAGCGAGCGATTTTTTTCGCATCCATCGACGTCAGTGTACGCCGCGCAGTTGATGATGAGACCGGGAGAGAGATGGGCTATTGCGTCCATGATGGTCTTGTTGTCTCCGATATCGAGATGGGCGATATCGGAAGGAAAGACCTCGTATTCGGCCGCATGCAGGAGCGAAACGATTTCTCTCCCGAGCTGTCCTTCGGCACCTGTGACAACAACACGCATCACGTGCTTCAGTTCAAGAAAAAGAAAGTGAACCCACAGATGATTGCGAATGAACGCCGGTTGGATGCGACATATCCGAGCTCTTCGATGGAACTATTCATTGCGTGAGATTTGTCGGCCTGCCGAATTTTCCGATGTGCGCTTCGTCAAAGCAGGTCATCGGCTCTCTTGCTTTTTATCCGCGCCGTATTGCGTTTGATAGTACTGCTTGTAATCTTCGCTCTTCAGCTTGATGGCTTCCCACCAGGGCCGGTGATCGGCATACCAGCGCACTGTCGCTTCGATCGCCTGATCAAAAGACGTGCTCGGCGTCCAACCGAGAGAGCGCGCTCGACTTGAATCCAGCGCATACCGGCGGTCGTGCCCGAGCCGATCCTTGACCGGCTGAATCAGTGATTCGGGTTTCCCGAGAATGTGGAGAATCTTGCGGATCAGATCCCGGTTTTGAAGCTCGTTGCCTCCGCCCAGATTGTACGCTTTCCCGGGCTCGGCCTTTTGAATGAGCAGCCGCAACCCGCGACAGAGATCTTCGACGAAGAGCCAGTCGCGGACATTTTTCCCGTCGCCGTAGAGTGGCAGGGAGTGATCGTCGAGGGCGTTTGTCGAAAAAAGCGGGATGGCTTTCTCAGGGTATTGATAGGGTCCGAATGTATTGCTCGGGCGGGCGATAATGACCGGAAGGCCGTATGTTACAAAATAGGAGTAGGCGAGCCTGTCGCCGCCCGCCTTGGATGCGGAATAGGGGGAACTGGGATTGATCGGATCTTCCTCGCGGAAGAACCCTTGATCGATGCTCCCGTAAACCTCATCGGTAGAAATATGAAGAAAACGCCGCCCGCCTTTCTTACGAAAAGCTTCAAGCAGCACGCCGGTGCCCATCACATCGGTTGTGATGAAGGAAAGCGGATCCAGAATGGAACGATCGACATGAGTTTCAGCCGCGAAATTTACTACAATCGTAGTGGATTCGATGAGCCCCTCCACAAGGCGCGCATCGCCGATATCACCTTTCACGAATCTGTATCGTTCATCTCCAGCCACATCGTCCAGGTTCGCGAGATTGCCGGCGTAGGTGAGTTTGTCCAGATTCACGATCGAACACTCGGGTTCTTCGCGCAGGAGTTGATGGATGAAATTGCTCCCGATGAACCCGGCCCCGCCGGTGATCAGGTATCGGGGGTTGGTTGGCAGAAAAGAAGAACTACTCACGGGTGCGACTCCATATGCGGACGCAAAAAATTGATTTATTTTGCACGGCGATTCTAGTCCCTAGCCCCTTTCCCTAGTCCCTTCTCTCTAATGGACTCCGATTTCGCTGTTGTCTCCGATATTGAACCGCCAGGCGCGCGGCTTGAGGCTTAATTTCGAAATTCTGGCGTTGCGCCCGATGAGGCTGCTTTCAATTCGGTCGTTGATCGATTCGATGGCGGCATTCTCGAGAACGATGGAATGCTCGATTTCGCTGTCCGTGATTTTGACATTATTGTGGATTGAAGAGAACGGCCCGACATAGGAATGGCTGATCTGTGCGTTCATCCCGATGATCGCCGGCCCGCGAATGACACTTGCCACCACCTGCGCGCCTTTCTCGATGACGACCTTCCCCTCAATACGGCTCTCTGCGTCAACCGATCCTTCGATTCGTTGTTCAAAAGTCTCCAGGACGAGGCGATTGGCTTCGAGTAGATCTTCAACCTTGCCCATATCCTTCCACCATCCGTCGACCACATGAGGTTCGACGATGAGGCCCTGATCGACGAGGTGCTGGATTGCATCCGTGATCTCCAGCTCGCCTCGCCACGATGGCGAAATCGCCTTGACGGCTGGGAAGATATTCGGATCGAACATGTAGACGCCAACCAGCGCCAGATCGCTCTTCGGATGCCGAGGCTTCTCCACAAGCTTAACGATGCGCCCGCCTTCGAGCTCGGCGACGCCGAACTGCGATGGGTTTGGAACATGTGCCAGCAGAATCTGCGCATTCGGTCGTCGTACGCGGAATTCATCCACCAGCGCCGTGATGCCGTTCTTGATGAGGTTGTCGCCGAGGTACATGACAAAAGGCTCGCCCTTCAAAAAGTCCTCGGAGATTAGGACGGCATGGGCGAGCCCCAAGGGTGCCTCCTGCTCGATGTATGTAATCCGGCATCCCCAATGACTGCCGTCGCCGACGGCGGACCGGATTTCTTCTCGTGTATCTCCGACGACAATCCCGATCTCCATGATGCCGGCAGCCACGAGGGCCTCGATCCCATAAAAAAGAACCGGCTTGTTGGCGACCGGGACAAGCTGCTTGGCGTTGGTGAATGTGAGAGGCCGCAGCCGAGTGCCTCTTCCACCACTTAAAATTAGTCCACGCATTCGGTCAATCTAGCATCAAAAGCCTTGCGGTTTCAATTGTCGTGGACAGGCTGGGGTGCACGACAAAATGGTTGCCGGCAAGGTCAGCCCTTTGAAATCACAGATGAACACAGATCGGACGCCGGGTATCTGTGTTTATCCGTGTTCATCGGCGGGTCCATTCGATGCTCCAAATTATGAGTGTGCAATTTTTCTGATGGACATTCGACAGGTGTTGATCGGGTGGTGTGGTGAATCTAAATCGTGATAACGCTCAGAGGCGATGCGGCATCTCGTTGACAGAGAACGAAACAAGCCATACTCTTCCACCTTATGACCATGTCGACTGTGACTTATCAGTGGGGTGAATGAAATGTCAATGAGCCTGAAAGATAAAATTATATTCGTCACCGGGGCCAGCTCAGGAATCGGAGAGGCCTGTGTGCGCGGGTTCGCGGCGGCAGGAGCTCGCCTGCTGATAGCTGCGCGACGTCGCGATTGCCTCGATAAGCTTGCCGCCGAATTGAAAGTGCCATGTCATTGCTTGACTCTGGACGTGCGTGATCGTGCCGCAGTCGAAGCCGCGGTTGCACATCTGCCGGCGGAGTGGACCTCGATCGACATCCTTCTCAACAATGCCGGCCTCGCTCGGGGCATCGGCAAGATCTATGATGCCGACCAGGAGGACTGGGACGAGATGATCGACACGAACGTCAAAGGGCTTCTTTACATCAGCCACGCGGTTATTCCCGGCATGGTGGAGCGCGGACACGGGCACATCATCAATATCGGCTCGCTCGCCGGGCATGATGTCTATCCAGGGGGCAGTGTCTACTGCTCGACAAAAGCATCGGTCAAAGCATTGACATTTGGCATGCGCCTGGATCTCCACGGTACCGGAATTCGCGTTTCGAGCGTCGATCCGGGACTCTGTGAAACCGAATTCAGTCTGGTGCGCTTCCATGGGGACAGCGAACGGGCCGCCAAGGCTTATCATGGTGTGAGGCCACTGACCGGCGCGGACATTGCGGAGGTTGTTCTCTTTTGCGCGACGCGGCAGGAACACGTCAACATCGTCGATGTTCTTGTCACTCCGACAGCCCAGTCGGCGATATCACTGGTCGCGAGAAAACAGTAGCGGCGCCGGCATTCAATCGATGCATTCAATTCTGAGGGCCGATGGTTGACGTGACATCCGCAGATGTGGGATTGAAACATCCCTATTGAAAACCACCTGTCATATGCAATAGGCTTTTGCGTCGTGATTTTTGGCTATTTGGATAGGGAAGGGGTCGCTCAGCCGGACATTCTGAGCCATTTCGATAAGGGTCATTCTACGGCCCGCCGTTTTCTCCGCGGACCGGCCGGGCTGATCTGGTGCCCATCCGCATTGCCGACTCTCGCCGGCGGGTTCGCCCAGACAGGCGATCGCCATCTGGCGCTGGTGTGGGAAGGCTACCTCAGCAATGAGTCGGAACTGCGCTCGCAACACCCCGATCTCCGGCGCAATAGCAGTATCGCGGAACTTCTGCTCCGTTCTTTTGAAAAACACGGCCGCAATGCCCCAGCCCGTTGGGAAGGCAAATTCGCGGTGGCGATCTGGGACGAGTCTGAGAGCGCGGTCCGATTGATCCGGGACCGCGTCGGTGCGGAGCCTCTCTTTTACTACAATGGTAGTAAATATGCCGCCTTCGGCAGCTCCATCGCCCCGCTGACGGGCCTTCCGGGAGCCGAGAAGAGGCTCTGCCATGAGGCTCTCTATACATATCTGCTCCTTTGTTACAATCCCTTTTCAACAACCTTTATCGATGGAATTCTCAAGGCCGAACCCGGGCGTGTGACGAGCCTGCTCTCCTCCGGCACACAGATCCACCCCTATTGGACACTCGACTTCGCCGCCGTCGGTCGGGTGGATGCCGACGCGCTCGCCGCAGGGCTCCAAGAGCTGATGCAGAAATCCGTTGCCTCACAGCTCGCCCCAGATGCTCCCGTTGGCACGCTCCTCTCCGGTGGTATGGACAGCAGTTCCGTCCTGGCCCTGATGCGGCGCCGGCTTCAAAGCCCCATCTTCACATATTCTTTCCGCTGCCATGGAAACACGTTTGACGAATCACGCTATGCCCGCATTATGTCGACGAAGTTCGGCACCCGGCACACGGAAGTCGAGTTTCCTGCCGCTGCAGTGTGCCGGATCGCCGAGATGGTTCGGTTCATGGACGAGCCTTTCTGCGACTCCGGGATTGAGGTGGCGTCGTATCTGCTGGGCGAGCAGGCTGCAGGAACGGTTTCATATGTGCTCACCGGCGACGGCGGGGATGAGCTTTTCGGCGGGCATCCGGTTTATATCGCCGATAAAGCCGCCCGCATCGTCGATGCGATCCCACGCCCTCTAATGGCCCCGGCCATGCGGCTCTTTACCTTTCTGCCTGATTCAGATCAGAAAAAGAATCTGGTCGTCAAATTAAAACGTTTCGCCGAAAGCTGGGCATTCGGCTCGGCTCTTGGCAGCCACCGCTGGCGCATTTACTATTCTCTTGATGCTTTGCATTGGCTGGCATCCCCGGCACTCTGGCATGAGTTTTCCGAGCTCGATCCGCTGGATCAGTTGCGAGCCACTTATAAAGGTTCGGCAGGCTCGGACTTGCTCGGCCGGTCCCTTTTCTCCGATTGGCAGACCGTTGTTCGATTCGCCGTCAGGCGGCAGGACATGGTGCGAGCGTTCAAGGTTGAGCCCCGCTTTCCTTTCTATGAAGCCAATCTCATTGCCTACTCGTCGAAGATACCCAGTAGGCTCAAGATTCGCGGCTGGTCAAAGACAAAATATATTCAGCACAAGGCGATGGAATCGGTCCTTCCAGATGAGATCATCAATCGGAAGGACAAGCTCGGCCACAGCGTGCCGCTTAAAAACTGGATCCGCGACGAACCTGTTGTCGGCGATTTTTTAAAAGACGTTCTTTCAAATTCGGCCATCTCTCGCCGGGGGCTGCTCAATCCGGCCGCCATCCAGGCCATGCTTTCCGAACACAACAGCCGTCGTGCCAACCATGCTCATCGGCTCTGGGCGATTGCAACACTCGAATTGTGGCTCAATGAGCACCTTCAATAAGGGCGCCGTCACGTGAACTTTTCCGGATAGATTTTCCATGACAGACAAGCAAGCGCGGCTCATTCTCGTTGTGATTTCAATTTTCTTCCTCGGCTATGCCGTTGCTTCGCGTGTTCAGCGGCTCAGTGGATATCTCTTTTCCGATGAGGCTGTTTATCTGATGATGGCTCAGAGCATCGGCCACGATGCGGATCTCAAGTACACGCGTGATGATCTGGCTCGTGTCTATGCCGATTACTATGAAGGGCCTCAAGGGCTGTATCTCAAGAAGGGGAGGATTTCATCGCTTTCCTTACGATCGTCACCGCCCTTTATTCATATCGATTCAAAGCCGGCGAATGCGCTTTACTACAGCAAATCCTTCGTTCTACCTCTTCTCGCCGCTCCCTTCGTTCTCATCTTCAACGACAACGGATTCCTGATCCTGCATTCCATCCTCCTGGCTCTGATGTTATTTGCCGGATATGCCTATTTGCGACGCTTCAACGAGATCATTCCTTCGCTTCTATTCACAGTGACATTTCTTCTGGCCGGTGTCAGCGTCGTTTATATTTTCTGGATGACCGCGGATTTCTTCAATGTGGTGTCCGTGTTTTTCGGCTATTTTCTCTGGCTCTACAAGCATGCTCCGAAGTTACGTGAGAATCTTCTGGACTCATGGTGGACCGACGACCTGGCTGCCGTCATTCTCGCTCTCGCAACCTTCTCCAAACCAACGAATATCATTCTCATCGTGCCCCTTATCCTTCATGCATGGGCCGGGCGGCGCATCGTTCGAGGCTTCCGGATCGGGGTCGTCTTCGGAGCGATGCTGGCGATGCTTTTTATGACCAATTTCTGGGCAACGGGAGACTTCAATTTCCAGGGCGGGGAACGCAAGATTTTCTATTGGAAACCGCCGGATCCCCATTTTCGCTACCCCTATCTCCAAGCCGATGCGACGTTCGATAACACCGGCGTTGGGATGAGCACGAACGATTGGGAGTTCCCCTTCAACTGGAAGGTCCTTGGCGCGAACCTGTTCTATTATTTCTTCGGCCGCTTTGCCGGCGTATTCATTTATTTCCCTGGAACCGCGCTGGCTCTCATCTACTTTGTGCGAGGACGCAAGGGACTCGCCCGTTGGCTCATCCTGTGCGTCATTCTCATCGAGATTTCCATATTCATCGGGATGTTTCCGAACGACTATCAAGGTGGCGGCGCCGGCTGCCTTGGCAATCGATATTTCCTGAGCATTTTCCCGCTGTTCTTCTTTCTCGCCACAATGATCAGCTCGCTCCGGCCGATCTTCTGGAGCTGGATCTACGCAGGCATTTTTCTTTCACAGATACTTCTCAACCCATATCGTTCTTCATTTGATCCCGGATTGCATGTATCGAAGTATCCATTCAAGTTGCTGCCTGTCGAGTTGAGCCTGCTGAACAAGCTGCCATGCAACATGTCGCCGCGTTCGAGCCAGGTGGGCTTCGGCGGGAGCCCGCCGCTCTACAAGCTCTATTTCCTGGATGAGAACTTTTATCTAAAAGAGACGAGCGGCTATGAAGGCTATTGGACGTTCGGCGATCATGCTTCTGAAGTCATTCTCCAATCCCCGCAGCCGCTCCAGCACATCACAGTGCGTGTGAGTGTGGGGCCGCGGGAGTCCGATGTGATGGTCAGGTGCGGGCTGTTCCAAAAACGATCGATGCGACTCAGTTCGGGAGAGGGGCGAGTCGAATTCGATGTCGGTGAGGGTTTCCCATATCCCGGCCCGAGCTATTTATATAAATTCACGATTCAAGCCAATAATGGCTTCATACCGACCTTCGATGTGCCGGGAAGTAACGACAATCGGTGGATCGGTTGTTTCGTCGGGTTTGATGTGAAGTAGAACGGACGAAATCGGCAAGCGACGCATCTTGATGCCTTGAGGCCTTTTCGATGTGAGGGGGCATCGAGCTTCGGCCAGCAACCGGCACAGCTCGTCGCGGAGCAGGATGAACAACCTCCTCAGGCTGACGACGAGAAACCGGCTGAGCCGTCTGCCGGGATGCTTTTCATGCCGAAAACAGAGAACTCGCGTTCATTCCCTCTTCCACCGCACGTGGGGCAGATGATGTCAATCGATCGGCTCATAACCAGGACTTCAAATTTGGCCTCGCAATCCGTGCACGAGAATTCGTAGATCGGCATCTCAGCCTCCACTATTAAATTTATCGATCGACGACACGCAAATCAAATTGGAAGCTCCCTTTTTTCGGGGTTTTCATCCATGACTCGGCATTTCAAGAATCGGTCATGTGCGCATCAGAAACACTCGTCTCGAAAAACCGGATAACCGCCCAGGAGAGTGAGCAGGACTCGTGTCTGGTGAATTTCTTCGGCCGGGACGCCGAGAAGGTCCCGATCCAGAACAACAAGATCGGCGATCTTGCCCGGTTCAATGGAGCCTGTTTCTCCATCCAGAAAATTGGCGTACGCCCCAACGATTGTGTGACTGTCGATGAGTGACTCAACGCTGACTCCCTCCTCTGGGTTGTATGCTTCCTGGAAGTCGCCGCCGATTCCTCGTCGCGTCCTGCCGATTTTTATTGTATCGAGGGGATTGAAAGTGATCCGGTCACCACCGAATGGCCAATCGCTGCTGGAGGCCACGGCAGCGCCTGATTCCATCAGGCTTCGCATCCGATAAAGCTGCATGGCTCTGGCTTTCCCCAAAAACGGCAATGCACTATCGAAGAAATTGCTGTCCATATAAAACCATGCCGGCTGAATAACGGCAATCACTCCGAGGGCCTGGAAACGAGGTATGTCCATCTGAGAAGTGAGATCAAGGTGCGCAATCTGGTGGCGTGCGTCGCGGCGGCCGTTGGATCCGATGATGTACTCGAGGCCGTCCAATGCCATGCGCACAGCCGCATCGCCGATCGCATGAATATGAATCTGAATTCCTTCCTGATCCAATGCGGCGGCTGTACGTTTGAACTCTTCCGCCTCCCACAGCGGCTCGCCTCGAAAGCCCGGCCGATCGATATAAGAATCCAAAAGAAAAGCAGTGTGGCTGTCCACAACGCCATCAAGAAAGATCTTGGCTGTTTCGACTCGCAGCTGTCTCCCCCTACATGCTCTCGATAGTTCCAGCAATTCGGGGATCGTGTTTTCAGGGCTTGCGGGATCGCAGACGAGGGCGGCGCTGACTCGGACAGTCAATTCACCCCGCTGTTCAAGTTCCAAGTAAACATCCATGAACTCCCGGGTGGCCATCGGGTCGTGGATCGCAGTTATTCCATATCGTGCGGCTTGCGACAGGAAGAAACGAGCGCCTGCCAGCATCTCTTCTCGCGATGGTGGGGGGAGACGATCTCCAACAAGGGCCATCGCTGCGAGTTCTCTCAACGCGCCCGTCGGTTCTCCGGTTTGATCATCCCTTTCAATGCGCCCGCCGACGGGGTCCGATGTGTTTTTTGTGATGCCTGCCATTTCGAGAGCCTTTGAGTTGACCCAGGCGGAATGTCCATCGATCGCTTTGAGGAAAACAGGCCGATCTGAAATTATCTTGTCCAGATCACTCTTATTAGGGCCGCTGTGAGGGAAACATCCGTGCATCCAGCCGCTCCCTCTGATGAACGATCGTGCCGGATTCTCACAAGAATATTCTCGTAATCTAATCTGGTACTCATTGAGCGTCTTGAAACTGATCAGATCAAGCCCTGTCAGGTTGATGCCTCCGAGAAGAGGGTGAATGTGGGCATCGCAAAATGCCGGCACAATCATTTTTCCGCGGAGGTCGATGACCTCTGTCCGCAGGCCTGCCAGCGCTTTCGCGCCCTCGTCGGAACCAGTGTAGACGATGCGCCCGCCGGACGTGGCGACGGCCGATGCTCGGCGCCTGCCGGGCCCATGGATGATGCCGTTCACGAATGCCCAATCCACGACAGGACCGCCCTTATTCACATTCAACGCCCCGGATGTTCTCTTTCATTTGGTGCTTTTAATCTCGTGCTGAATCAGTATAATCACATCGTTGATCGAACTCAAAGATGGCCTCTTCGAAACACTGATCATGATCATGGTGCGTTCTTTCATGCCCGATGAATGAGCTCACAAAAAGGAGAAAAAAGTGGAGACGCATGATTCCTTGAAATTGGTGCTTCCAAACGACATGTCTTACATGCCGATCGCCCAAATGACCGTCAAGGAGGTGGCGAGGAAATTCGGCTTCGCTGACGCCGCGATTTTTAAGATCGAGCTGGCTCTTGAAGAAGCGATCACTAATGTCATTCATCATGCGTTCGAAGCCGGGGAGAGAGGCACGTTCGAGATCATCTGCGAACGTATCCCTCTCGGTATCAAACTCATCATCAAGGAAAAAGGATTACCATTCGATCCCTCACAACTCCGGCAGTTTGAGCCTTCCAAGGACCTGGATGATGTCTCAGCGGTGGGCCTCGGCCTCTTTCTGATGAAGGAGTCCATGGACGAAGTCTCCTTTCATAATCTCGGAGCGGAAGGGAAGGAAACGCACCTCATCAAGTACATTTATGATAAAAGCATCGACCAACTCTGCTCGCCTGCTGAATTGACAGCGCCGGTGACACCGCCAGGGCCGGCTGTCATCACGGGAAAAATTCCGTACGATGTTCGAGGGTTGGAGCCGCATGAGGCGATCGAGGTATCCAAGTGCGCTTACAAGTCGCACGGCTATACATTTTTCGAAGATCACATCTATTACCCTGAACGCATCATTGAGCTGAATCATTCCGGGCAGATGGTCTCAGCCGTGGCGGTAACCAAAGATAATGTCTTCATGGGTCATTCCGCACTGGTATACCCGACCCTGGGAGCCAAAATCGCCGAATTGACCTTTGCCTTTGTCAACGTGGAATACAGGGGGCAAGGATGCCTGAACAGGATGGTCGATTTCCTTTTTAAGACACCGAAAAGGTTCCCGTTGTACGGGCTCTATGCCTACGCCGTCACCAACCACATCTTCACACAGAAATCGATGGTCAAGTTCGAGATCAACGATTGCGGGATCCTGCTTGCAACAAGCCCGGATACATGGGTTTTCAAAGGCATTGATGATCAGAAGAAGGATGAGAAAGGGCAACGGATCACTGTCATTCTCGCCTACAAATATCTTGAACCGCCGGCCCCATTGACTCTCTATCCTCCTCAGCATCATCGGCCGCTCATTGAGAAGCTCTACAAGAATATTCACTCGGCCGAGCATCGCTATGCGACTCCGGATCGAATCGCGCCTTCCCTGCCTGAAGAAAGTTCCATCATCGAAACTGAGATCTTTGCGTCGGAAAGCTGCGCCGAGATCCAGATCAGGCGTTACGGAGCGGATGTGCTCAGGGAGGTCAAACGAACTCTGCGGGAGATCTGTCTCAAGCAGATTGCCTGCATCAACCTCTTCGTGAGCCTTGAAGATCCGGCCACCTATTTCCTCACCTCAGAGCTGGAAAAAATGGGATTTTTCTTTGCCGGCATTCTGCCACAGACGGGTATCGGAGACGTTCTGATTCTGCAGTATCTTAATAATGTCCCCTTCGATTACAATAAGGTCCTCACCTATACGGATATGGCCAAGGAAATGATGGCCTATATTAGGGAACGGGATCCGAACGTCAGTCTCTGATGAAGTCTTCCAGAGTACGCATCAGGCAACTCGTCCAGGTGCATAGTGATGTGGAGAGACCCAGGTGCCAGTCCGACCCCGAACTCGGCGGCTTTCAATTTTAGCGGAGCCGGTGGAATCAACGATGAGCCCAATTCAATCAGCAACAAGAGTGATAGCGACCCGGCGCAGATCACAGCGTTCGCTCCATACAAGCCCCAGCCGTGCCTGATTCTGAAAGGCCGACAGCAGAAGACCGGTGAGCCATATGAACGGAATATAGAAGATGACTGATTTGAGGAATCTGAAGTCCCGCGCCCCCAGCCATATGACGCCGATACCCAATATTAAAGAGTAGGCGCTATGAAGCCACCAGAATCCACGCTGGTTTTTCCGGACGACCTGAATCAGAGGCTTGAGGTCGATCTCCTTGACGTGCACGATGCCGGTCTACTGCAAGTTGGGTGGTCTGTGCCTGAGAATTTGAGCTTTTTGCAGAGAGATGGCGAATGCAAACAAATCCAGAATGCGATATATTCTCTACAATACGGATATCGAGGACGCCAATAGAAGGTATTTAACAAGAAGGAGAGAAGAACAATGTCAACAAATACGCCTCAACCACCCTCCCCCGATATGTCCCCGGCACCGGTCCAAAAAGGCAGTGGTCCGTTGAAGTGGATCCTGATCGGTTGCGGAGGCTTGGTGGTCTTTGTCGCAATCGTCATCACCGGGATGTGCTGGTGGGGTGCACACAAGATCAAGAACTATGCCGAAATGGCTCAGAAGAATCCGGCCGTTGCTGTGGCCAAATTGATGGTCGCTGCCAACCCTGATCTGGAGATTGTCTCTCAGGATGACGAGAAAGGCACACTGACGATACACAATAAGAAAACCGGCGAAGAGATCACGATGAACGCGGATGATATCAAACAGGGCCGGCTGAAATTTAAAAATGAAAAAGGCGAAGAGGTGACATTCGAAGGGAGCAGCGAGAAGGGCAAGGAGGGTCTGACCGTCAAATCGAAGGAAGGGATTGTCACCATCGGCGGTGGGACTCAGCCCCGGCCTTCGTGGGTTCCCTCTTATCCAGGCTCTGCCCCTGTGAATACATACTCGAGGACGAGTGAGACAGGGATCGTCGGCAGTTTTTCATTCCAAACAGATGATCCCAGTGATAAGGTGCTGGACTATTTTGAGAATGAACTTAAAACGTCCGGCTTCACAGTCGAAAAGGCCAAGATGAGCGGCGGAGCGATTGCGATCGGGAGCCTGCATGCCAAACGAGATGACGGGAAGCGCATGGTAAACATCAGCATCGTGCCCATTGGCAACGTGTCGCAAGTGACGGTTCAATATGAGACTTCTGGAGGTTTGACGGATTAGTTGCGAATTGCACGAAAGGGCCGGCCGAAAACGCCGGCCCCTTTTTTTATGCGACAGAGCAGCGAGATCTCGATGATCCCAGGATTTAGGTCGTTTGCATTCATCGGAGGTTACTATTGGAGGCTTGTCGCGAGGGTCCCTATTGGAGCCAGTCAAGGAATTTGTAAACCTGTATGTCTTAAAAGGGCTGGACTGCGAACAATTTCTATTGTGCAGGTCGCATCTCGGCCGGACGTAACGCGAGGTTTACCGGAGGGTCCCAAACGATGCTGCGCGAAACGACGATGGCGTCGATTGGAACGATCAGAGGAATCGCCAGCCGGAGTTCGGTGACCCGGGCAATAGCTTCCTTCAGGTACCCGGCGCGTTCCTTGTTGTTCGTGCTTCGATTGCTTTCATCAATCATCTGATCAAGCCTGGCATCATGAATCCCCATGCAGTTGTAACTTCCGAGGCCTCCGATCGCCGGAGAGTGGAAAACGGCGTCCAGTACATGACTTGCATCGCCAGTTTCACAGGCCCATCCGAGAAGATGAAAGGGAGATTTTCCGCTGTCGATCAACTGGAAGAAGTCGCGCTTATCGATGGCGTTGACGGTGACACTGATGCCGACTTCGCCGAGCTGCCGTGCCACTTCATCGAGCACTTGCCGGTCGTTGAGATATCGATTGAACGGTCCATCAAGACGCACAACGAATCCGTGCGGAAAGCCGGCTGCGGCCAGCAACTTCCGTGCCTTCTGTCTGTCCGGCGGAGATTCCTGGATGTCCGGGTTGTATCCAAAAATGTCCGATGAGACTATTTGTGAAGCCGGCAGCGCACCACCCTTGAAAACGCGCCGGACTAATTCGTGTCTGTCCATCGCCAGGTCAATCGCTTCCCGTACCTGTTTGATGGAAAACACAGGATCGTCCATTCTCATGCACAGGAAAAATACGCGCAGTGCCGGGCGCGTCATGAGAGTCACATTCTTCATTCTGCTTAATAGGTTGATGGTGTCAGGTGTGATATTGTCGGCGACCTCCGCTTCTCCGCGAAGAACCATCCCAATGCGCTCATCCTGATCGGGCACCACAACATAGCGGACTCGCGAAAATGCCGGCCCGGGGCCACGGTAGTAGGGATTTTTTTCCAGGATGAATTCCTTTCCGGGTGTCCAGTTGGCAAGCCGATAGGGGCCGCTGCCGATAAATGGAACGGGGGTTTTCCCCACGGCCTCCGCCGGCAAGATGAATCCCCACGTGAGCCGCGGGAGGAGAGCCAGATAGGGAGTGCGAGTCTTGATCTCCACGCGCACATCGTCGACCGCCCTCACGGATTCGATTGCCTGCAAAACATCCCAGGAGATCCAGCCGCGCATTCGCAATGCATCGAAAGATGCGGCGACGTCGGCGGCAGTGAGTGGCTTCCCGTTGGAGAAGCGCACGCCGGGGCGAAGAAAAAATAGACAGGTACGCTCGTCTGGGTTCTCCCATCGTTCTGCCAAGGCCGGCTCCACGCGATGCCGCGTATCGAATTGGAGGAGGCTGTCGTAGATATTGCGATTGACGTCGATTGTATAGCTTTCACTCGTCGTCGGTGGATTTGGATAAAATCCGGTGACGTCGGCGCGGACGGCCAGGGTGAGTGTCCGTGTGGAGCTGGGAGCAGGGGAGTGCCTGCATCCGATGGCGGCGATCAGCATCCAGAAAAGGGCCGCGAGAGTCGTCCGAGCGGGATAAGTCGATCTCTTCATTCTGGAGATGCGGAAAATCCGAGGACCGTGAGCAGAAGGCGACACGGCATTGCTCGGATGAATGACACCCGGGACGAGCCCCGGCTGCTGATCTCCTAAGGCGGACGTGTCCCGGCTGGGGCCATCATGAATCATGGCCAAAACATAGGACCGGCAAGACTTCCTGTCAAGGATGGTATGCAACTGTGCTTTATTGAAGAGTGGGAAGAGAGAAATTGACGTCAATAATCTGAAGCGCGCGCTCATGCCCCGCGCAGAGTCACATCGAAACAAGTGCCTCCCCCTTCTCTGGGATGGCACCGCGCGTCTCCGCCGTGGTGGCGCGCGATTTGCCGCACCAGAGCGAGTCCAAGGCCAACTCCACCAACCTCGCCACGCTCAGTTCTGAGTGGAGAACGATAGAAGGGCGCGAAGATACGTTCCCTCTCCTCTTCCGGGACGCCCGGCCCGCGATCGGATACCAGCAGACATGCTCCGGCATTAGCTAAAGAACTAACCGTCACAACCACCGTTGTCCCGGAGGCGTAACGACGCCCGTTCTCGAGCAGATTGCGGATGAGTCGGCGGAGCAGGCGAGGGTCGCCCTGAATGTGGACAGACTCTCCTGTAACGTTGGCATCGGTTCGAGCCGCTTCCTCGGCGACGAGTCCCAGCAGGTCGACCTCTTCAGTGCGATCGAGTTCATGAACCGCTTCCATTCTGCTGGCCATCAGCAGCTCATCGATAAGCTCATTCAACTCGGCGATGTCTTTTTCGATTTGCGCACGAATTTCCGCGTTGTCTTTCCCTGCTTGCAATTCGTTCGCTACCCGCAATCGAGCCAGCGGTGAACGCAGTTCGTGTGAGGCACTCGCCAGAATCGACCTCTGTGCGTGAACCAATCGCTCGATGCGATCGGCTGCATGATTGAAGCTTCGCGCCAGACTCGCGACTTCATCTTTGCCTTCAACCGTCACTCTTGCCGACAGATCTCCTGCCCCCAGTGCATCGACATGAACTTGCAGCCGTTCCAATCGCCTGGTAATGCGCCGTACGACCGGGTAGGAGCCAACGGCTATGGCGACCGCGAGCAAGGCGATAACGATGAGGTGGCTTCGCGGCCTGGCCAGGTATCGAGCGACAAGCCATCTGCCGTCAGGAAGAAGAAAAGCCGCCATCGCCCCTCTCTGAGAGGGATGAATCATGCCGCTTCGAGGGTGATGTGCATCTGGTCCAGGCAGCGGATCTCCCACCGCGGCGAGCAGTTCTCCATTTCCAGAACGCACCGTGAGGTCGAATGGCAAGCGCGCCGCGAGCCGATCGAGTGCCGCCTGCAGTTCGGTTGCAGGTCGATTGGGCCCCGGGAGAATATCTGCCAGAGTTGTTCCGATTCCTTCGCAGAGTCGATCCTCGTCCTGCCGCAATGGAGAAAGCCACCATGCAACGGAAACCAGAATGCCAAACAGGATCATAATGCAAACGGCGGTCAGGTATATTTGGAGATACAGCCTGCGCATCAACCCCTCGAGTCCTCATCCTGACGTTTTGCAAATACATAACCGACTCCGCGAATCGTGATGATGCGGCGCGGGCTTCGAGGGTCATCTTCTATGGAGCCTCGAATCCGTGAGATATGAACATCGATGCTTCGATCGAACGCTTCAAGCGTGTCGCCTCTCACCAGGTCCATCAGTTTCTCCCGGCTCATGACTCTCCCGGGATGATCGGCAAGCACGCACAGCAGATCGAATTGATAACTTGTCAGCTCGCGTGGCTCACCATCGACTCGAACCACGCGAGCCTCCTGATCGATCTCCAGTCGCCCAAAGCGAAGGCTCATGCCTTTACCCGCCGGTTTGCCGACACGGCGCAGAATTGCTTTCAGTCGCGCGAGCAGTTCACGCGGATTGAATGGCTTGGGCAGATAATCATCGGCTCCCAACTCCAATCCGACGATGCGGTCGGTCTCTTCACCGCGCGCCGTCAGCATGAGAATGGGAATATCGGACTGCACCCGTACCTGCCGGCAGACCTCGAATCCGTCCATATCCGGTAGCATGATGTCGAGGATGAGCGCATCAAAGGGTTCGCTTCGCAGCCTTTCGATTCCCGCTCGTGCCGTATGGCATGCCGTGACGGACAATCCCCGTTCCGCAAGGTAGAGGCTGACCATCTGAGCAAGCTTTTCATCGTCCTCGATCATCAGAAGCCGATCGGTCATGGATTATCCGCCTCCATTGATGAGATCCGAGTTCAGAGTAGCGAGTCATATTGAAACAGGAAACCCGCCTCACTGAGAACTCGGAACTCGCGATTCAGATTACCACAATCCTCGTTTCAACGGTGAAACTCATGAGCCAATTCGACAAGTTGCGCGCGTTGATCGGGTGTCAAAACGTCGGCGACATCGGCAATCGCCGTCAGCAATCGCTGTGAGGCTTCATCGGCCAACCCCATTTCCGTCTTGCGAAGGCCTTCGAGAGCCGCTCGGTTGACCGATGGCTTGGCCAGTTCATTGAGAAGCGTTTCACGATCATCATGGTGTCGCTTGGCAAGCCCGGTAAGATCGTCCATGGCATCTTTCGTGACTGCTTTCACTTTTTCGCATTGGTCATTGGTTGCATCGACCTTCCAGAGCAGGAAGTCCGTTGCCATCTCAAAGCGTGCACGGGCCGCTTCATGACTGCACATCCCTCGTGGTCCCCGAGACATGCTCATCGGCCATCGGGCAGCCGCTTTTATCGGCGATGTTGCGAACATGGCGGCACCGGCGATAAGGACTCCCACCAACCCGCCGACGAGGACGCCGGCCAGGAAGCCATGCCCGCGCCTTTCGGCCTCCGGCGCTGCGCCGGCATTGTGTTCTCGTTCTTTCGACTCGTCCATGTGTCACTCCTTGTCATATCGGGACCGCTCCATTGCGTTCCTCACCATGAAATATAAAGAGGATTTCTTTCGGAGATTTGAACGGCGTGTAAAGTTTTGTGAAGTGGAAGGGTCATCCGCATATGTGCCGATGTTGAGCCCTCCAAACAATTCCGGCTTGCGGAATTTCTGAGACGTACTATAGTGAATGCTCGCATCCAACAGCCATTGAAATGATCTCATGAGTGAAGAAAGCCTTATCGGATTGAAGATCGGCAACATTTGCGTTATCGGCCAGATTGGCAGGGGTGGAATGGGTGCCGTGTACATGGGGTTTGATGAAAAGCTCCAGCGCCAAGTGGCACTCAAGGTCATTCACGAAAAAGATCGGTTGGACGCCGAAGCAAAATGGCGTTTCCTGCGCGAGGCTCGCATTCTCTCTCAGCTCCGCCATCCCCACATTTGTCAGATTCACGATTACATCGAGAGTGGTGAACAGGATTTCCTTGTACTCGAGTACATCGAAGGGCAGACGCTGACGGATGCGATCAAGAAGGGGCTGACCAACGATGTCAAGCATCGCATCGCCCGGCAAATCGTGGACGTCCTGGCGGCTGCTCACGCTCAGGGCATTGTGCACCGCGATCTCAAACCGGGCAATATCATGCTCACGAAGGACAATCAGGTCAAGGTGCTGGATTTTGGCCTGGCTTGTGTGCTTCAGGGGGACGTCGCCGGTCCGAATGCCACTGCTTCAAAGGCGCCTGATCTGCCCTCCGGCACCGATGGACAGGCGACCGTGCCTCTCTCCGACAAGGAGGCGGCTCATCGTGAAGAAGAGAAATCCGCGTACCTCGTCACAAAACTGGGATTCGTCCTTGGGACCCTTTCGTATATGAGTCCTGAACAGGCTCGCGGTGAGATAGCGACACCAGCGAGCGATCTATACTCATTCGGTCTTGTTCTCCAGGAGCTTTTCACCGGCACGCCGGCATCTGCGAAAAATCCGGATGTTTATGAACAACTCGCAAAAGCAAGCCGTGCTGAGACTCTGCCTGTCACAGGGCTCGATCGGGACCTGACGGCCCTTATCAATCGGCTGAAGTCGCTGGCGCCGTCGAATCGCCCATCAGCCATCGATACGGCGTTGAAATTGGAATGGATCCAGGAGAAGCCGCGCCGGAATTTGCGAAAATGGCTCATGGCTGCAGGAGTTGTTGTGCTCACCTCCGTTGCCGTCATCATGACAATCCAGGCCATCAGGATCCGTCGGGAATCGAATCGGGCAAGCCGCGAATCCGAAGCATCCCGTCAGGTGACGCAATTTCTCATTGATGTTTTCAAGGTATCAGACCCAACTGAATCCGAAGGTAACACGGTGACTGCAAGAGAACTCCTGGATCGAGGTGCGCAAAGAGCCGATGCTCAATTGAAGGATCAGCCTCTGCTCCTGGCACGGATGCTCGATACATTCGGCACGATTTATGTCGAGCTCGGCCTCTATGACAGAGGGAAGGGGTTTCTTGAATCCGCCCTTGCCCTCCGGAAAAAATATTCGCCGACTGAGGATGCGCAGGTGGCGATCTCGCTCTTTCATATGGCGAATGTTCATCAACGCCAGGCTGATTACGACAAAGCCGAATCCCTCTATCATCAGGCGGAATCAATTCAAGAAAAGGTTCTTGGACCGGAACATCCCGACCTGGCGAACACATTCAATGCTCTCGGTAATCTGAATAATGATAAGGGCGATTATGCACGAGCGGAGAGCTTTTACCTGCGCGCTTTGAAAATCCGGGAAAAAGCACTCGGACACGATCACCTCGATGTCGCCACCGTCCTTCATAACCTCGGAGTCCTTTCCTATTACAAAGGCAATTACGCTCAAGCTGAGAGCTACTATCAGCGCGCATTGAAAATGGAGGTGAAGATTGCCGGGCCGGAATACCCTGAGTTGGCCATCACAAATGAATCTCTGGCCGTTCTCTATTATGAAAAGGGCGATTACAAGCGAGCCCAGGGATCCTACCTGCGTTCGCTGGCGATCGAGGAAAAGATCTATGGGCCGGATCATCCGGTAGTGGCGACAACACTCAACAATCTCGGCGCTCTCTATAGCAGCATGGGTGATTATTCGCAGGCGGAAATTTACTACGGGCGCGCCCTGAGGATCCGCGAACGCATGATCGAGCCCGAGCATCCTGATCTGGCGACGACCCTCCATAACCTCGGGGCTCTATATTGCCTCAAAGGCCAATATTCGCAGGCGGAGAGTCTGTTGATGCGGGCACTGAAAATCGATGAAAAAGTGTTCGGGCCGGCGAGTCTCGATTCTGCTCCAACGCTGAAATACCTTGGCCTCATCTATGATGATAAAGGCAACGATAAGACCGCCGAAGGCTTCTATTTACGTGCCCTAAGGATCGAAGAAAAAAGTCTCAAGCCGGACCATCCCGATATGGCATCAACCTATTATTATCTCGGCGTCCATTGCCATGACACAGGGGCTGTAGCGCAATCAGAAAAATTTCTGACACAGGCGCTCGATATTCAAGAAAAGGCTTTGGGGCAGGATCATCCTGATGTGGCATTGACACTCCACGCACTCGGCAATCTCGCACGCGATCAGAAACACGATGAAGAGGCGGAGAAACTGTATTCACGCGCGTCCCGCATGGATGAAAATGATCTTGCCAAGAGCCCTCAAAATTCTAAAACATGTATCGAGTATGCTCGTTTGCTGATCGATGTCGGAGTCATGGATGCTCTCCATGGGGATCAGACCGGATCTCATCGGGCGTGGGAACGCGCTGTAAAGCTTGTCGAGTCTCTGCCGGCCGATGATGAAGGGTTTCTGCTTCCTCGCCTCATCAAAGCCACAGCATTTCTCCATCTTGGGCATGTTGACAACGCACGCCCTCTCATTCAAGAGATCGCACGGCAGGGTTATAGAAGAAAGCCTTTTGTGAGGCTGTGCCGTGAACATCATCTCTGGTTGGATGAATGGCATTCGTCTTGACATGCCTCGGCGTTCGGCAGATATTTAGCTCAAGTGAGGAAGCAATATGCCAAATTTTCTTGAGATGAAGCAGGCAGTTGTAGACGGCGATGTCGACAAGGCCAGGGATCTTGCGCAGGCCGCCGTCGATTCAGGGGAAGATCTTCTTGCTGTCGTTGAACAGGGGTTTGCCGCGGGCATCCGACGTGTTGGAGACCTGTGGGAAGAAGGCGAGTATTTCCTCCCGGAGCTTGTTCAAGGGGCCGAAGCCATGAAAGCGGCGATGTCCCTGATCACTCCGGCGGTGCAGCGCGGGCGAGCGGGGCTGGCGTCCAAAGGACGCGTCGTCATTGGAACCGTGCACGGCGATCTGCACGACATCGGGAAAACGCTGGTCGGCACTCTCCTGGGCGCTAACGGGTTTGAGGTCCATGACATTGGGAATGATGTTCCCATCGAACGATTCCTGGCAGTGGCTCGCGATGTTCACGCGGATATTATCGCCGCGTCCGCGCTCCTCACGACAACCATGCCCGAGCAAAAGGCGATTGTGGATGCGATCCGAGCCGCCGGGCTCAGCAAATCGATTCGAGTCCTCGTCGGCGGCTCACCGACAACTCCGGCCTGGGCGAAGGAAATCGGAGCGGGTCATGCCGAGAACGCTCTCAGAGCCGTCCATGCCGCTGAAGCCCTTGTTGCGGACATCAGGCGCTGAGCGTACCGATGAGCGCGTTCATTGAACGATTAAGAGCAGGTCCCACACTCATCCTGGACGGGGGCCTCGGCTCCATGCTGATCGCTCGAGGCCTTACTCGCGGGTCATCACCCGAATCGTGGGTTCTGGAAAGACCCGCTGATGTGGCCTCTGTTCATCGTGCCTACGTTGTTGCGGGTAGCGATGCGGTTCACACCGACACTTTCGGGGCCACACCGATTCGCCTTGCCCAATTCGGACTCGCCGATCAATGCGCGCGCATTAATACCGAAGCTGTTCGTCTGGCTCGAGAGGCCGGAGCCAGTTTCGTCATCGGAGATGTTGGGCCGACCGGCGAATATCTTCCGC
This sequence comes from uncultured Acidobacteriota bacterium, assembly GCA_903916735.1. GTDB lineage: Bacteria > Acidobacteriota > CAIWXX01 > CAIWXX01 > CAIWXX01 > CAIWXX01. The sequence continues at coordinate 10,021 of CAIWXX010000047.1, read as the reverse complement.
CGGTTGGAAATGCCGATATCGAAGAATGGCATCGCAGCTTTGAAGAGCAGGGTCGGGCACTGGCCGCCGCCGGTCCCGACGCCATTCACGTGGAAACCATGAGTGATCTTCGGGAGGCTATTGCGGCGTTGACGGCGCTGAAAGCCACTGTGCGGCACATCCCGATTCTCGTTTCGATGACATTCGAGTTGAAGAAGCGCGGGTTTTTCACGATTATGGGGAATGCTGTGGCAGCTTCGATGAAGGCTTTGGCTGAAGCGGGAGCAGATGCTGTCGGAGCGAACTGCAGTATCGCCAGTTCCGAGATGCGGCTTCTGGCGGCAGAAGCACGAGCTGCGGTTACGCTTCCACTCGTCATCCAGCCGAATGCGGGTGCGCCCGAGCTGGTCGGCGAATCCGTCCACTATGCTCAAACTCCCGAAGCCTATGCTGAGGACGCCGCCGCGATTGCAGCCCTCGGTGTTGAAGCTGTTGGAGGATGTTGTGGGACCGATCCTCGATTTATCGCCGCGCTCTCTTCACGACTTGGCCGATCCATAAAAGGAATCTGAAGAATCAGAGCCTCAAGCTTGATGAGCCTTATGTCCAGAGAATCCCCTGCTGTGAGAGTTGATGAGGTGGAGTTGCGTGGTCGTGATGAAGCCCAATTCATCCCGACAATCGATCTTGTCATTGATCCTGAAGATGTCCTTCAGTTTCTTGGCTACCCCACAGGACGCCCGCCTGGCGGCCGTATCACGGCGCAGTTCGAACAGGCGGTTGCTGAAGCCCGATCACTCGCGAGGGCGTGTGGTGTCTATCGAACACTTCCAAATGATGACGCCCCTCGAATCGGGCTTCCTATCGAGAATGCTGAGCGGCTTGTCATCGGCCTTGTGACCGCGGGGCCCGAGATTGAACAACGAGTCAGTGAGTTGCTCGGAATCGGCGAGGTGACACGGGCCGTGCTTCTCGATGCCGCCGGCAGCGCCGCGGCGGAAGAAGCCGCCAATAGGCTCAGTGCCCGCATCGTCGGGGAGACGGCGAAAAAGCCCGGGAACGTTTCGTGTCGCATCAGCCCGGGCTACGGTCAATGGTTGCTGGCGGCGCAGAAACAACTTTTCGAGTTGTTGCCGCATGAGCGAGCCGGCGTGAGCCTCGCGCCTTCCCTCATGATGATCCCCCGAAAATCGATCTCATTCGCAATGTGGATCGGAACGCCTGATCGCCCTTCCACAGGGCAGGCGGGCTGTTCGATATGCGAGCTTGAACATTGTCGCTACCGGCATGCACCGCGGGAGAAAGCGGGATGCCGCTTCGAAGAAAATTGATGATGAAAACCGACCGATGAGAATTGTCTCAGGAAAGGAGCGATCGCGATGACGGCAGAAATCCGCCCGACTCTGAATCTGCTTTCCCAGGCTGATATCGAGAGGATTGTGGGAGAAGCATGCACGATCTTGAGCAAGACAGGGGTCCTTGTCGAGAACGAAGAAGCGAAGAGGTTGTTGCGGGAAGGCGGCGCCATTGAGCAGGCTGGACGTTTCCTGCTGGATGAGAAGATGGCTAGGCGTGCGGTGAGCACCGCGCCTTCCAGAATCCTCATGTATAACCGCGATCGCGAAATCGCGATGGACCTCGGTGGCGATCGGGTTCATTTTGATCCGGGCTCTGCGGCCATCCACATCTTTGATGCGGGACTGGGAAAGCGTCGTGAGGTAAAAACACAAGATGCCGTGAATCTGGCCAGGCTCGTCGATGGGCTACCCTATTATGCTGCGCAATCGACGGCATTGGCGCCGTCGGAAGTGCCCAAAGAGATTGCCGACCGGTATCGGCTTTATCTTGTTTTGAACAATAGTCGAAAGCCTGTCGTGACAGGAACATTTCGCAAGGACGGTTTCGCTCCAATGCGGAACATGCTCGAAGCGGTGCGGGGGAGCGCGGAAGAGTTAAGGCGTCTGCCACTCGCGATCTTTGACTGCTGCCCGAGCCCACCACTGAAGTGGAGTGACCTGACATGCCAAGCGCTCATCGACTGCGCTCGATCGGGCATTCCGGCCGAGTTGGTGTCGATGCCGTTGACGGGAGCGACATCGCCGGTGACGCTACGAGAAGCCATTGTACAGCATTGTGCCGAGAGCCTTTCGGGCATCGTCATCCATCAGATGGCTCACCCCGGATCTCCGATTATCTACGGCGGATCCCCCGCTGCGCTCGACATGCGCTACGGTACAACACCAATGGGCGCTATCGAAACCATGATGATTGATGTGGGCTATGCGCAAGTCGGCAAACACCTAGGCCTGCCCACTCATGCGTACATGGGTCTTTCTGATGCGAAATGCCCTGACTACCAAGCCGGATTCGAATCCGGAATAGGCGCCGTCCTCGCCGCACTCGCCGGAATCAATGTTGTATCAGGCCCGGGAATGCTGGATTTTGAGATCTGCCAATCACTCGAAAAGATTCTCCTCGATCATGATGTCTGCGGGATGGCCCTCCGCCTCGCCCGCGGCATCGAAAAACGCGACGGCGATGCTGTCGCTCTTGTGGATCAGGTTGTTCATGTCGCCGAGTTTCTCTCTCACCCGCATACGCGCAAGTTCTGGCGCAGTGAGCTCTCAGTACCATCGAGCCTGGTGACGCGCGATACATACGGCGATTGGGAGACGCGTGGCGGGTTGTACGCTCATCAAGCAGCGACAGCCGAAGTCAAAAGGCGTCTGGCCAAAGCGAATATTCCTCCCTTGGATTCTCCCGTGGCCCATCGCCTCGATGAAATCATGCTGACCGAGGCTCGAAAGTGGGGAATGTCGGTTCTTCCGACGAATGCCGAGATATAGCACCTCATAGTGCGGTTTTACGCAAAGAAGATCGCTGTAGGCGTGCTTCCGATTCGAGTGGATATCCCATGAGCTGGCATCTCGTATAGCTTCATCCGGCCTTTGGTGTTGGATGAAGTGACGACAGTCATGTTCGAATACAAGAAGCGATAGTGCAGCGGTTGCCTCACATATGCACCCGGCGTGAGGCGTCCTGAATCAGATCAAGACAGTTCGTAGCGTCCTTGTTGCTTCAATCAAGAATATTCATGCCGGCGATAGCCGTAGGATATTTCTCTGCTCGAAAAAGGCTCGATACCGCGACGGTACAAGCGTGTTGCATTTAGCCTTGGTTACATGTAACTTCATTCAGTAACACTATTGAGGGGGGACGACCATGGAACAGGAAAAAAGGACGCGCCGGCGAGTCACGGTCGGATTTCCAGTGAAAGTATCTGGTATCACTTTTGCCGGCAAGCCGTACGAGGAGATGAGCCGCACGATCAATGTGAGCTCGGCAGGCCTCAAGTTTGCTATGCAAACCCCAGTCCGCAAAAACGATTACGTCACGGTGACTCTTCCCTTGCCGAAGGAGATGAGGCCTGTTCAGAGCTCGGAATATGCCTACACATCGAGAGGCGTGATCACTCGTGTCGAGGACACGGCAGGCGAATCTTCAAAGAAGGCTATTGTTATCAAGTTCACGAAGTAATGAGAACATAGTAGCCTCAGCCGAAATTTGAGTCGCGCATAACCTGCAGAATGACGCCTGAACCCCGATTCCCCCTTCGGCATCGCAGCAGGCTCGAATTCCCGTCTAGAAACCAATAAATGTTCCCGTTTCCTGAACGATTTGGTGGGGCTATGACAAGACTTCGAGTACGGTAACGGGTATGGGAACGGGAATATCCTGGAACACGGCTGAGAGCGGGCGGACTTTCATTCCTGTTGGAACCCCCATCATTAAAAAAAGACAACCAGGCCGATGCCGATGAGAGCCGTCAGCGATGCGAAAAGTTTACGAGACGTCAAAGGCTCCTTGAGAAAAATCGCAGCCAGAAACAGGACGAAAATGGAGTGAGCCTGGCTGAGGATGGCTGCTATGCCCACCTGCGCATATTTATTGCTCGCAATCCAGAGGATGAGTGCACAATAGGAGCCGAGAAAGGCGCCGGGTAGAGAATGCCGCCATGATGAGGAAGGCTTGAAGATGCCGAAGTTGAGACGGCGTTTGGATGAAAAAGCAGCCATCGGCAGCATAACAAGCAGACCGCCGAACTGACGCATGGTCGTCGCCCAGAGAACCGGTGTCTCATTCAAAACCGGTTTGGCGATGACAATCCCAAAAGCCAGAGTCACCATAGCGAGGACACCGAGAATCAATCCCTTGAGAAGCCGACCTGGAGCGATGAGGGCGGGCATGTCAAGCTGTGCTGCTGCGGCAACACTCATCAGCACAAGCGACATCCCAATGAACTGGATCACCCCCAGCCGCTCCTTCAGAAAAAAAACGGCAAAAATGACGGTGAACGGGGAGTAGAGACAATCGATGATGGCCGAAAGCCCTGCCCCGACACGATTCAGGCTGGCGTGGAACAACGTGTCGGAAATGGCGATTGATATGATGCCGCTCAGGAAGAGAATCAGATAAGAAGAGAACGGTGCTTTGATCCAAAGAGGCTGCCTGAACCCAATTGATGTGATGCAGAGAAGGATCGCCGAAAGGCCGACACGGAAAAAGTTAAGCGCAAAGGGGGATACATCCTCCCCGGCTCGCTTGAGGAAAATCATGGCCACAGCCCATACCAGCGCCGTCGAGAGCGCATAAATTTGTCCCATGCATTCCTCCATGACCGCAAGCACCGCCGGCCATACGGCATAATCTATCAGAGAAACACCGGAGATCGAATTTTGTCCTCGGTCACTTTAATCGAAAACGATCGAGCGATTCATTGACAATTAACGCTTCCAATATTTTCGTACTATTCAAATGGTCAGAATGGACATTCTTCTTGATGCAGTCGCATGGTTTTCCTATCATGGTAATATGGCATCAGAGGTCCAAAGAAAAGCGGCTGACTGGAGTATGCTGTACCGAGAGGATGAGCAGGTCCTGATAAGGATTGAACCAAAATTTGAAAACTGAAGGCACCGGCCGACTCGTCCGAGGCATCGGGCCGGTCGCAGCGATCTCGCTTGTGGCTGGCAACATTGTTGGATCGGGTGTCTACGTCATCCCAGCCTCGCTGGCGACTATCGCCGGGCCTGTGTCGATTTTTGCCTGGATCATCTGCGCAGCCGCCTTTTTGAGCCTGGCGGTTGTTTTCGCTGACCTGGGCGGAGCCTTTCCTGTGACGGGAGGGCCGCAGGCATTCGTCGGCCGCGCTTTTGGGAAACATGCCGAGCTTCAGACGGCTTTCCTCTATTGGTTCAGCTGCGTCAGCTGCAACGCCGCGATGGCCATCAGCGCCGTCGGCTATCTGGCGGTTTTTTTCCCCGCGCTGAATGCCCAGTGGCCGGCCTTCAGTGTGGCACAGGCCCTTCTATGGGGCTTCACAATCATCAATATCATCGGAGTGAAACTGGGCGCTCGCGTGCAGGCAGCCGCGATGATCCTGAAGGTGCTTCCGTTGCTTTTCCTCTCCGTGCCGTTACTTGCGCGCGCAAGAATCTCCAATGCGATCCCGTTTGCGCCCCATGGCTGCGGCGCTCTCTTGCCATCCATCTCAATGGTCGCATGGCTCTTTCTCGGATCCGAATCCGTGACGGTTCCTGGTGAGGAGGTTGTGGGGGCCGGCCGCACGATTCGCCGGGCGGCTTATCTTGGATTCACGATCGCCTCCGCGCTGTACTTCCTCATCGCGGTCTCTCTCATGTTCGGCTTGCCGGCACGTGCGATTGCCGGATCGGCCAGTCCGCTGGCGGTCGCTGCGGAAAATGTTTTCGGATCGGTCGGCCGGACGCTCGTCAGCCTTGGCGCGCTCGTTTCGATCCTTGGCGCCCTCAATGGATGGCTCCTCGTCACAGGCCGTCTTCCTTTCGCTGCCGCCCGCAACGGCCTGGCGCCTGCAGCATTTGCAGGAGTTCATCCCCGGTTCGCGACGCCGGCTCTTTCGCTGTTTTTTTCATCTCTCGTCGCGGCACTTTTTCTCGCGCTTTCGTACAATCGCACTCTCTTGCAGGCCTACAATGAGGTTGCGATGATTTCCACGGCGACCGCCCTCATCGCGATTGGCGCTGCATGCATCGCCTATGTGGCGCTCTTAAAGAGGGAGCCTTCCAGGTTCTCGCCACATCGACGATCGATGAAGATACTGATCACTCTGATCGGCCTCACCATTGTGTGCTTCATGATTATCGGGACCGGTTTCCGGATTGTTATCTGGTCGCTCGTTTCGATGCTGATTCCCATGATCTGTTATATTTGGCTGAAGCGTCATCGAAGGATTGTGGTCGGCTTCTAAATAGTGAGATGACCTGGAGAGGCATCATGGAGCTCATGGAAGGACTTTTCGAGTATCTCATGCCTGTGAGATCGATCGCTTCCACGTTTGCGCGTCTCGACACTCATCGCCGGATGCTCCATGACCCGGTGCGCGTGAAGGTGTTTCAGGAGGCGATTCAGAGTGTCGTCCGGCCCGGCCATACTGTCGTTGACATTGGAACCGGAACCGGAATTCTGGCTTTGATGGCGATACAGGCAGGAGCGCGAAAGGTCTACGCTGTTGAGGTGACTGAGCTCGCATCCATCGCCAGGGAGATCGCCGAGAAAAATGGGGCCGGCGGGATGATCCATTTCATTCACGGTGACTCGCGCGAGATTGAGCTGCCGGAGAAAGTCGATGTTCTGATCTCGGAGACTCTCGGGCACATCGGCATTGACGAGGGGATTGTTGGAACAATGACTGATGCACGATGCCGATTCCTGAAGCCCGGCGGCAGAATTATTCCAGAAAGCATGGCCATCTTCATGGCACCAACAACCGACCGGGGAGTCATCGAAAATGAATTGTCGGCCTGGAAAATGCCGGTTGCCGGTTTTGACTTTTCTCCAGCATCACGCCATGCCGGCCAACGAGTTTATCTCAGGCGAACACTTGAGTCCGAATGGTGTGCGGCGCCTCAAATCGCGTTCCATGTTAATTTTGCCCTGGATGCCCCGTCGCCGTTTATTTTCAGAAGTCGCTTCATCGCGCAGAGAACAGCCACATGCACAGGCCTGTCGGCCTGGTTTGAAAGCAAACTCGGAGTCTCGGCGCACCTTTCGTCGCGCGCGACGTCAAGCTGGTATCCTGTATTCTTCCCAGTCGATCCGCCGGTTGACCTGGAAGCATTCGACGAGATTGATGTTGAAGTCAACTGCCGCTGTGTCGGTGATGAAACCGCATGGGCCTGGACGTTCAGGACAAATCGCGAAAGTCGACGGTGTGGTCGAGGCGAGGCGGTTTCGGAGGAGTGAAAGATTTTGCTGAGTGAGTGCGCCGGCCATCTGGATGGACGACACTCAGCCGTTAGACGCTCTCTCCGCTGAATTGCGTACTCTTAATGGAATCAAACCCCTGATCGGCTCACGGGTTCTCATTTTCGCACATGCACACACTCTTCACTGTCCAAAAAAGGCTTTCCGAGAAACGGATGGTCCAGCCGGTGAGGTTCATGAGGCGGGCGCCGGCCTCAGTCCCAATCCCGGGCCATCGGGTAGTATCAAACACCCGCTCTGAACGCGAGCTCCTTCATAAGGATCGTTCGATACAAGAAGGTTGCCGTCGAGGTCGGCGTAGTCGGCGAGAGGCGAGAGGTGAGCGGCGGCTGTGATACTGACAGAACTCGAAACCATGCATCCAATCATGATCTTCATTCCGAGCGACCTTGCGATTTGAATCATCCGGTTGGCTTCCAGTATTCCTCCGGACTTGTCGAGTTTGATATTCACGCCGTCAAAGCACCCCGCCAATTTCGGAATGTCGGTTGATCTCAGGCACGCTTCGTCGGCAATGATCGGGATATGCACACGGCTGCGAACCCAACGGATGTCATCGAGCATCGCCGCCGGCATGGGCTGCTCGATAAGCTCGACGCCCATTGTTTCGAGCCAGTTGATTTTTCTGACAGCTTCTTCCTTGCTCTTCCATCCTTCATTGGCATCGACACGCAACGGCTTTTTAGTGACGCTGCGGATGGCGTCCAGAGTTGCTTCATCCGAGTCAAGCCCCACTTTGACCTTCAACACCGGATATGACTCGGCCTCCTGCACCTTCTGTCGAGTCATTTCCGGCGTATCGATTCCGATGGAAAAGCTTGTCACCGGGGCGTCGGCCGGGTCGAGGCCAAAGTAGCGGTAGAGCGGTATCCCGAGTTTCTTGCCGATCCAATCCATGATGGCAATATCGATGGCGGACTTCGCGGCATACTGGCCGGCGAGACGGTGAGATATGTCAGCCTGGAGCCTCATGAATTTCCAGGGATCGGCGGGCACCAGCAGATCGCGGATTGACTCCACGGCTCTCCGGGCCTCTTCTGTATTCTCGCCGTATCGAATGATCGGCGCGCCTTCCCCGATCCCCGTGATGCCGTCGCGATGGAACCGAACATGAAGTGTGTCGCGGTAGGCGCTGGAGGACATTGTCGTCGTCCAGGTATGCCTGAGTTTGAGTCTGATGATGTCAGTATCGACTATCGTGGAGCCTTGCGTCTGCGAAGAAATACCTGCATTGGCTCGCCGAGGCCACGCTGCAGCTGCTCCCGCTGCCCCAATCGCCTTCATCCACTCACGTCTCTTCATTTCAGCCTCCGGCTTGCGACAAGAAGGCCCTTCCAGGGCTCGTCATCCAGAATCCCGATCTGCACGCCGGGATGCCCGTGAGTGGTATCGTGTATGAATCTCCCTTCGCCGATACACATTCCTGTGTGTGAAATATGGTCGATGTCGCGTCCGAAGAAAAGCAGGTCCCCCGGCTGCAGATGGTCCTTGTCGACAGGAACCACTCCGTTCCAGGCCGCCTGCAGATCGGCATCGCGTGGCATGAGTGCTCCGCGACTGAAGATCACCATCTGCGTGAACCCGGAGCAATCAAACCCGAAACTCGAAACCCCGCCCCAGAGATATGTGATCCCGATGAAACGCTTTGCGAGTGCGATTGATTCGTCACTATTCAGAGTGATCAAATTTTCGGTGACATCGCCGGCCTGGATCCAGGCCATGCGGCGGTCCGGTAATCTGACGATGAACCAGATAGGGGTTTCACTAGTCGATGAGATGACGGCGAGGCGAGTGCCGAATGGGAGTGTCATGACAGGTTCGTGTTTGGTGACATCGGGTTCACGGTAAAGGTTCCCTTGCAGGCTCTCAACGCGTACCACTCGTCCTTGAGAAGCATAGGGATTTTCATCGGGTCCCAGAGTTCGCGCCCAGGATGTCGGCATCCACCCCGTGTAGGCATCGGGAGTTTGCACTTTCGCCCAGCCGCCCCTTTTCTGTACCTGATCGATGTTCGTCCCGAGAATTGCCTGCGAGACGACATCGGCGTTCATCGTCGGCGATGAATACATGTTTGCTACCGGCTTGAGCACAACTCGATGCGTCGGTGTCGCCGAGAGGCAAAGAGACGACGTGAGAAAGCCTGTGACGAGAATCGCACAGACACGAGAGATCGGGAATCCATGGCTTTCAGTGAGTGTTCGCATTAATTTCTCCACTTACATGCGACTTCGAGGATACAGAATACGACCATAGCCGGATGAGGCGCCGACGATATCAAAATATTTGAATGCGGCTTCCGCGATTCGCGCAATGGCTTCCTCTGCCGCTTTTTCATCACCCACATAAGTTGTCATGACGCTGATGATGAAAGGCCTCCGTGGAACGAAGATGATTCCGCAATCGGAGCGGACTCCGGCCAGGCTTCCCGGCTTGTTGGCGACTTGCAGGTCTTCAGGCAGGTAGCGCGGGATGTAGCTCTCTTTGGGCGTGCTGAGGACCCTGATGAAATCGGCTGTCGATGATGAATCCAAAACCTTGCATCGGTAAATATTCTCCAGGAGAGTCGCCATTTCGCGAGGTGTCGATGTGTTCTCGCGGCCTGCCTTCGCCGCGTCCAGGTCAATCATCTTCCGCCGTAATCGTGTGTTGATCAGATTCTGATTTTCGAGCATCCGGTTGATGTTATCAAGACCAACTCTATCAATAAGCACATTAGTCGCAGCATTGTCGCTGACGG
>CAIWXX010000046.1 GCA_903916735.1 uncultured Acidobacteriota bacterium | reverse complement strand
GCGGGCAGCAGGTCGCGATGGAATTTGAAGTACGGTCTCAACATTTTCGGCAAAGTGAATACAGCATGGCGGTGAGGCGCGGATTTGAGCACCTTCTCCTGAACGAATTCGGCCCAGAGCAGCGCGCGCTTGGTGCCGCAACTGGGACAGAAGCCCCTCGTCTTGCAGCTCAGCGCCAGGAGCTTCTCGGCGCCGCAGTTACCTCGCCACCGGCCGTAATGCTTCTCGAAGCGCTCCTCGTAGGAGGCCTTGAACTTGTCGAAGTAATGATAGAGAGCCGCGAAGAACGGGGTCTTCTCGGGATGACGCGGCCGGTAAGGCGCTGGTTCACGGATGACGATTTCGAAGTGTCCACACCTGTGAGGTGGACGCAATTTCTGCGCCAACTGCAGCTTGTTCGGATCGTTAACAAAACACAGGAGATCACTCCAAGCGGAACTGTCAACCGCCGTTGACAAAGGTGGCGCCCACACGTGTGAAAACGCAGGCCAGCAGCCGGAAATCGCAGTATGTCAACAATTGTTGACATTCAGACATTCGAACAAGCCATCATTGAGGCTGCACAGCGCCCCTGAGAACATATCCCCGCTCGCGTCCGCAAAGCAGTCGATGCGCAGATGCCTCGATCGAGAGCTCACTTTCGGCGTGGACATCGCTTCGTACGCTATGCCGACGACTGCAATATCTACGTGCGTAGTGAGCGAGCCGGCCAAGCGGGCGAGGGCAAGCATCGCCTAGTTCATCACGAACCGGCTCAAGCTGAAGATGAATGAGGCGAAGAGCACCGTCGCGCGGCCTAAAGAGAGGCACTTTCGCGAATTGTTGGGACGGGTCCGAGAAGCCGCTCTGGGCGCATACAGTCATCAGGATGTTCCGATTAAGCGGGTTGTCGAGGAATTCCAGCCGCGACGGGAGCTGAGTCGATCCCCGATGGTTCAAATCATGTTCGCCCTTCAAAATCCACCTCCCAGTTACATCAAAATCGGCGAACTGAGTATGAACCCAATGGAGTTTCACAACGGGACATCGAAACTTGATCTTCCTCTCTTCATGGGAGAGACGCCGCAAGGCCTCGTCGCAGTGGCTGAATACAATACGGACCTCTTCGACAAAGAAACCGTTGATCGAATGCTCGGACATCTCCAGATGATATTGGAAGAGATTGTGATTAGCCCCGAACGGCGGTTATCCGAGCTACTTCTTTTGACTGCCGATGAACAAAAACGCCTCCTGTTGGAATGGAATTGCACTCAGAGGGCATACCCTCGAGATCAATGTCTCCATCACCTCATCGAGGCCCAAGTTGAACGAACCCCTGATGGAGTTGCGGTTGTTTTTGTAAACCAACGGCTGACGTATGGGGAACTCAACAGCCGGGCCAACCGCATTGCTCATCGCCTTCTCGCGCTTGGTGTTGGGCCTGAGAGCTTGATTGGGCTCTGCATGGAGCGTTCTCTCGATATGGTTATCGGATTATTGGGAATCCTAAAAGCAGGCGCGGCCTATGTTCCCATCGATCCGACTTATCCGAGAGAGCGCATTGAATTCATCCTGAGAGACAGCCGGTCGGTAGTGCTGATCACGACGCAGTCTCTTCTGGAATCAATGCCAAAGCATGGGGCGCATGTCATATGCCTCGATCATGATAAGGAAAACTTGGCTCGATGCCGCCCCGACAATCCAGCCGTGCCACTATGCCCGCAGAATCTGGCCTATCTCATATATACATCGGGATCGACGGGCGTTCCCAAAGCAGTGGCCATCGAACACAGCAGCGTCGTCACTTTTGTTCACTGGGTTCGGGATGCTTTTTCCCGAGATGAGATGGCAGGGGTGCTTGCATCCACCTCCATTTGCTTTGATCTATCGGTCTTGTTGACGTCGTAATTTTGAAGCAGGAATAAGCATTCATCGAAATCACCACTGCTTGATACGGAAAAAATTAAGTGGATGGATGACATTCCCGGCGCGGATGATCGATCCGGTAAATACCTTTAGTACATTTTTGAAATGACCTCTTAGTTGCTTTTGTTTTGGAAACAAGTTCATATAGTCCATTGCAGCCGGAAGGAGACTGTGCCTTGAAAAACACGATTAGAATTGTTTTGATTCTCTGTCTGTACTCATTCTTCTGCGTCGGACGAGTATCCAGCCAGGCCTTGCCGTCGGCCAAGCCCGAGGAAATCGGAGTTTCCACGGCCAAGCTTGAAGAGCTCAATAAGATGATCCAGGATCATATAGACCGAGGGGAGCTGGCTGGAGTCGTCACGCTGATTGCGCGGCACGGGAGAGTCGCCCAACTCAAGGCATTGGGCTTCATGGACATTGAAGCAAAGAAACCGGCGCGGGCTGATGCCCTGTATCGCATCGCTTCCATGACCAAGGTCCTCACCAGCCTCACCGCTCTGACGCTCTATGAGGAAGGTCGGTTTCAGCTTGATGATGCAGTTTCCAAGTATATTCCGGAGTTCAAGAATGTGCGTGTGATGGAATCCAATCCAGCGGGCGCCAAGCCGGTGAATCCGTTGAAGACTTCACCACTGGCTCGCGAGATTACCATCCGGGATCTGTTCCGGCATACCGCAGGTTTTGTTTACGCTTATGGCAATACCCCGCTCGATGAGCTTTACCGGCAGGCGGGTTTTTTGGTCTGGAACAAAAGCGTGAAGGAGTTTGTCCAGCGCCTGACGACAATGCCTCTGGCCTATCAGCCGGGGACACGGTGGGAATATAGTTATTCATTCGACGTCCTCGGCGACCTCATCGAAGTCCTCTCGGGACAGCCGCTCAACGAAGTCATGAAACATCGGATCCTTACACCACTCCGGATGAACGATACTGACTTCTTCGTGCCGGCGGATCGACTGGAAAGGTTGACCAACTACTATGAATACAAGGACGGCAAGTTGCAGCTTGCGGAGGCGGCCGCTCAGAGCGAGTTTATCCGACCGCCCGCGGGGCTATCCGGTGGCGGCGGGTGGGGCACGGGATTCGGCGGAGTCGTCACGACTGCATCCGACTTCAGCCGCTGCCTGCAAATGATCCTGAACCGCGGCGAGCTCGATGGAGTGCGTATCCTGAAAGCCGAGACGATTGCGCTGATGCTTTCAAATCAGATCGCCGGTATCACCAATCGTGGTTTCGAAGTCTCGGGATACGGGCTGGGAGTTGGTGTGAAACCGGCCGCCAATGATCCAAAATCCACCGAGTCATTCTCTTGGGCCGGCGGGCCCTACAACACCTGTTTCGTGGTGAATCTCAATCGTGATATTTTCTGCATTTTCCTGACCCAGACAGGTCCGTTCGGCCACCTTGGTATCATGGACGACTTCCGCAGCCGAGCCCAGGCCTGTGCGACAGAGTGATCGGCAAGAATATTCAATTGACAAGCTGACCCCGTTTTCACCGGACATGGTCTTGCCCGGGTTTGCCTATCATCTAATATCCCGAGATTGTGAGCATTTCTCTTGGATTTATTAGCCGCGTCGCCATTTCACGTCGAACATGTTGGCTTTTCTCGCGGCTCATCGCTCCTCGACTCCTTGCACCTGATTTCTTCTCGATGGCCGGGTCATCTCTATACTTAGCATTGCTAGTACAGGAATAGGGAATACGACGCCCACTTGATGAGTATATATTTTCTTGGCATCATTCAGATGATTTACCAACGGTTATTTTCCTGTTGTCTGTATGAAATAGGAAGTGCATTCCGATTGAATTGGAGAGTGAGTGATCTTCTGTAAGTCCGGCGTTTGTTCAGAGCAGAAACTATGATTCGACTTCATCATCTTCACAAATAGTATAGCATCGGCCATAACAAGCTTCATGTGCTGCGTGGGTTGGATCTTGATATCAACGCCGGGGAAATGGTTTCGGTGATGGGTCCATCCGGCTCAGGTAAATCCACTCTGATGAATGTCCTCGGATTACTCGATGTTCATGATCAAGGCCAATACTGTCTGAATGGTCAAATCATCAACGCGCTCAGCGAAACGCGTGCGGCAATACTGCGCGGGCAGCTCATTGGATTCGTCTTCCAGTCATTTAACCTCATACCCTTCAAAACAGCCATTGAAAATGTCGCATTGCCGCTCTATTACCAACGCATCCCGAGGCGCACGCGCAACCGGATCGCCGGGGACTATCTCGCACGGGTGGGCTTGGCTGACCGTGCAACTCATCTGCCCAGCGAGCTTTCCAGCGGGCAGCAACAGCGTGTCGCCATCGCTCGCGCTCTCATCTCACAGCCGAAGCTCATCCTCGCGGATGAGCCGACCGGAGCGCTCGATACGGCCACATCCATGGAGGTCATGGAGCTGCTGCGTGAGATTCACACATCGGGGGTGACGGTTGTGATCGTGACTCACGAACATGACATCGCGTGCATGACTGATCGCGTCATACGGCTGCGCGACGGGCAGATCGAAGAAGACAGTGCCGGCAGTGGACGTTCACCTGCTGATGTTGCCGCGTTTGTTCATGCCGAAAAAGGTGCCGGCTCGCGCCATCTTCAACCTCGTGTCTCATGAAGGACCTGGCAGGATCATCCGAAAATGTTTGCCCTCGATAAATGGCAGGAGATCTGGGACACAATCAGTGCCAACAAACTCCGAACGGTCTTGACCGGCTTTACGGTGGCGTGGGGCATCATGATGCTCGTGATCCTGCTCGGATCCGGTGCCGGCCTTTCCAACGGCATTGAATATCAGTTTCGGGATTGGGCGTTTAACAGCGTCATTATGGTTGGCGGCAAGACAAGTGTTCCTTATAAAGGGTTTACAACGGGACGCTCCGTGGTGTTCACAAATCGTGATTATGAGGAGATTAAAGACCGGGTCAACGGAGTCGATAAAGCTTCGGACGCTATCGCATACAGAATCCAGTCACCGTTTCCTATCAGAGTCAATCGGAGACATACGATGTTCGTGCTGTCCATCCCGAACTACCTCTCATCCAGAAGAAAATTATGCTTCAAGGCAGGTTTATTAACATGCTTGATCAACGGGATGGCCGAAAGGTGGCTGTCATCGGCAATGGATCGGCTCATCAGCTCTTCAAAGGCAACGGCGCGATAGGTGAGTGGATACGGATCAACGGCATTGCTTTTTCAAGTTGTGGGAGTCTGCGCCGAGGTAGGGGCTGAAGGCGAGCTGGAAACTATTTACATTCCTATGTCGACCGCTCAGCGTGCCTTCAATGGCCAGGACCGTGTCGGAGCGATCATGTTCACGACGAGTGATGCTGAATTTGCACAAAACCAGCACATCGTTGACGATATACGAAACAGGTTGTCTTCCCGGCACAAGTTCGATCCGGAGGATATTCGAGCTTTGTTTGTCGGCAATACTTATACGGAATTCGCCCGATTCCACAAGATGTTAGCCGGCGTTCGCATCTTCATCTGGATGGTCGGCATCGGCACTCTGATTGCCGGAATTATGGGCGTATCCAATGTACTGATGATTGCCGTGCGCGAACGGACTCGCGAGATAGGCATCCGGAAGGCTGTCGGTGGAACTCCGGTGTCAATTGTCAGCCTGCTTCTGCAGGAAGCGGTCCTCATGACATCCATGGCTGGTTGTATCGGACTTGTTCTGGGAGTCGCCATCCTCGATGTCATGTCGCGAATGTTGCCTCAATCAGAATACTTTCGGTCGCCGCAGGTGGACTTGCACGCCGCTGTCTCGGCAATGCTGATTCTTGTCGCGGCGGGGGCAATCGCAGGTTTTTTCCCGGCACGACGCGCGGCGGCGATCCGGCCCGTCGAAGCCTTGAGGGATGAATAGCTCATGTTCGATTTCGAGAGTTGGAAGGAGATAAAATCCGCGCTCGCGGCAAATAAGCTTCGCACCTTGCTCACAGTCTTCGGCGTTTTTTGGGGCATTTTCCTGCTTCTCCTCATGTTGGCCTCGGGCAACGGTCTGGCCAATGGCATGATCAGGGAGTTTACCGGAGGTGCGACAAATAGTTTCTATATCTGGTCGAGGGTAACCAAAATCCCTTACAGAGGAATGCCATCGGGACGCGTCATTCAATTGACATTTGATGATGTGAAAATCATCGGTGAGCAGATTCCAGAAGTCGCTGTGGTGACGCCATTCAATGGATTGGGCATTTTTAGTTCAATCAATGTCAAACGAGGATCCAAATCGAGCGGCTTTGCCGTTTTTGGTGTGGCACCTGAGTTTTTGGCGATCGAATCCTTATGTATGACATCGGGGAGGTTCATAGACCCACTCGATATGAAGGACAACCGGAAGGTTGCTGTTATTGGGGAAAGGGTCGCAAAGGTGCTGTTCAATAAAGGCGAAAATCCGATAAACCAGGCCATTGAAATCAATGGCATTTACTGCTTGGTTGTGGGCATGTTCAAGCCTTTTGCTGACGAATTTGGCGGCGAACGCACTGCCCAGACAATCTTCATACCTTTCGCAACATTCGGCCGGGTTTTTAATGCATCCAATAAAGTCAGCCAAATCCCGGCGACGGCACGTGAAGGCATACCAGCTTCAGTAGCAGAGCAGAAGGTCCTGGCATTGCTTAAAAGGCGGCATATCGTCGCGCCGAAAGACGAAGGCGCGTTTAGTAGCTACAATCAGGAAGAGGACTACAATAGGCTTATAGGGCTCTTCGCCAGTATCGATATTCTGATCTGGATCGTCGGTGCCGGGACACTGACGGCCGGCGCCATCGGCGTGTCGAATATCATGCTCATCGTGGTCAAAGAGCGGACGAAAGAGATTGGTATTCGCCGCGCCATCGGAGCGCGCCCGGTGGCCATCATCAGACAGATCCTGCTCGAAGCCATGATGCTCACAACGAGCGCAGGATATCTAGGGCTCGTGGCTGGAATTGCGCTGATCGAGGGAGCCAATCGGCTTCTTCCCGCCATCATGGGAAATACGCCTGCCATGTTCAGGAATCCCGATGTCGGAGTCGCCGATGCACTGGAAGCTTTAGGCATACTCATTCTGGCGGGCTTCATCGCCGGGCTCATTCCCGCGATGCAAGCGATCAAGGTCAAGACGGTAGTGGCGCTGCGGGCAGAGTAGGTGAAGGAAGGATTCAGAGGATGAAGAAATTTTTAACAATTCTGGTTGGACTCATCTTTATTGTCGCGCTCATTGGGACAATTTTTTTCCTTTGGAAGAAGTCGCAGAAAAAACCTGTTGTCTATGCCACTGAAAGCCCGCGCATCGCCGACATCGTGAAAAAGACGGTTGCCACGGGTTCCGTCGTACCTCGACAAGAAGTGGCCATCAAGCCGCAGATATCGGGGATCATAGAAGCGATTCTTGTCGACCCCGGGCGGGCCGTGAAGAAGGGCGATCTGATTGCGCGCATCCGGATGGTGCCGAATATGGTTGATCTGAACGACGCACAGAACAGGCTGGAGCGGGCACGGATCGGTCTTGAACAAGCACAGGCGGATTTTGATCGTAATCAGAAACTCGTACAGGACGGCACTATTGCAGCTGCCACCTTCCAGACATTCGAAATTGCTTTCAAAAAAGCCCAGGAAGAGCTTAAAGGCGCCGAAGACAACCTCGAATTGATCTCCAAGGGCACTTCGCGGGCGATGACCGACACGACCAATACACTCGTCCGATCGACGATCGAAGGGATGGTGTTGGAGGTGCCGGTTGAAGTCGGGCATTCGGTCATTGAAGCGAATACCTTCAATGATGGAACTACGATTGCGACAATCGCTGATATGGATGATATGATTTTCGAGGGATTTGTGGATGAGTCGGAAGTAGGCAAGCTGAACCCCGGCATGCAACTGCTCCTCACAATCGGCGCCATCCCGGATCACAGGATTGAAGCGACGCTCGATCATATTGCACCCAAAGGCGTCGATAAAAATGGGGCGATTCAGTTCGAGATTCGTGCCGCCGTCAAGCCGCAGTCCAGCGTCTTCATTCGAGCGAACTACAACGCCAACGCCGACATCGTCCTCGATCGCCGCGATAGGGTGTTGTCGATCGACGAGAGTCTGCTCCAATTCGATGGAGAAAAGCCCTTTGTCGAAATTGAGACTGCTCCTCAGCTTTTCTTGCACGGTGATGTGAAAATCGGCCTTTCGGATGGAATTCAGATAGAAGTGCTGTCAGGGCTTTCTCAAACCGATAAGATCAAAGGCCCGCCCATCGATCCGGACGCAGCAGGCCGGCGCGACAAGAGCTGATTAGGATCTCCATATAAAAAAACAAAAAATTCGAACGACTAAATATTTGTATTACATCACAGTCCACCGTCGGGATTATTTCACGATATTCTCTTGACGACGCTTGAGTAACATCCGGAAGATAAATGCTATAAGCAGACCGGCCGCAATCACGAGGGAGACGATGAGCAGGTTGTCATGAATCTGCGCTGCAACACGATTCCATCGGCCCCCGACAAAGACCCCCAAAGAAATGAATGTGAATGACCACAGCAAGGCGCCGGCGTAGGCGAAGATAGCAAAAACAGGGTACGAGAGCTTTGCGACGCCGGCGATGATCGCCATCAAATGTCGAATACCGGGAAAGAAGTACCCCACGAGCAGGCTCCAATGCCCTGCCCGATCAAACCAAGCATGAGCCGCATCCAGCTTGTCAGGCGTAATGCGCAAATAGCGACCATACTTCATGATCAGGCGATATCCCACGGTTTCTCCCAGCAGAAAACTCAGGGTGACGCCGCACGAGCAGCCCAAGAAGGCGACAATGACGGCCGGCACGAACTGAAGGTGACCACGGTATACAAGAACCCCTGCAAAGGTCAGCAGAGTCTCCTCCGGAGCGGGGAAACCAAAATTGCCGAACATGAGCAATAGAAAGAGCGCGATATAGCCGTAATGCGCGAGCCAATGGGTGAAAATATCCATCTTATTCGTTGGTCCGATCGCTCTGATAACGGCGTCTCAGAGGTCACCGGCCTTTGACCGCAACGCGCTCTGAAGCACCGCCGAAAAATAAAACCGGCATCCATTTCCATCTTTGCTATTGCGGATGGAAGATGGATGCGGTTGATGATCATTTTGCGACAATCGCTCGTGGAACATGAGCGAAATGTAGTTGTGCCGTGAGCTTGTGTCAATCTCAATCTTATTTTGAAGAGATTTGCCCTGAAAGCGAAGGCAGTGGTGTCATGTGCAATAGGAATCCGAGAAGCCCTGTTGGAGATCGGGTAGTAGAGCGATGCCGGCAATCGATATTTCAATTATGGAATTGCCGGCATCTTGAAAAAGGAATTGCCGGTCCCTACAAAAGCAAGAACCTCGGAAACCGGCAACTGGGGATTTAGTTGGTGTTCTGCCAGTTGGTCCGCCCGGTTAGCTGCATCACGACGAAGAGCGTGACGATGGAACCGATCGTGATCGTGAGACCTGTGAATCCCTCGAAGAAGAAGGCGTAGGAGAATCCGATGAGGTAGATCAGCTGAGCGATTGCCGTCTCCATGAAGGCGAAGCGGTTGCCGACAACAAGTCGCATATATGAGATAGTGAGAAAGAGCGAAACCGCAGAGCAGATGATGAAGGCTAGATGAATTGAGATGTGATCGACAAGATAAGCCAGTAACAGATGGAAGGTGAAAAACGCGGCGGCCAGGAAAAAGTAATTGATCGGATGAATCTCCACATTTTTAAGAATGGAGATAATAAATAGCAGGAAGAAGAAGAATCCCAGCGAGACCGGCGCAAAGAAGGAGATACGGGAGGCCATTGGTCCGGGATTCAGCTTGAGCGGCATTTTGACTCCGATCCCATTCCCCGTAATAAGATCTTTATAATTCCATGTCAGTTCCCAACCGTCTGATTTGTGTTGTTTGGAAGTCGGTGAAAGCGTGTTGCTCGGAAAATCAAATCCATTGAAGTCAGTGGTCATCACGCAGGTGAAGTCATGGACTTCACTGATGCCATCGGCGAAACGATAGATGAAGGTGTCGAGCCCCTGTGAAACGTACCCGATCGTGAGAGTGTGTTGGGCACTCAGGGTGTTCGGGATTGTTGCCGATACTCGATTCGCCTCGGCGCGTCTGAATGGCACTTTAATACCATCGATTTCGAATCGGAACTCATCATAGAGTCCTTTCTCAGCAGGGAAACTGAAACACACGACGATATCGCCTGTTCGATGACTTGTCTCCTGAAACACATAGTTCCCCGTGAAATGGACTTGATATGTGGAGTACCACAGCAATCCCTTTTGCCGTTGATCCAGATGTAGGTCCGCCTGGATTTTGCCTTGCAGAAGTTCGACCGGAAAACGATCAACGACCGTCTCACTTTTTGTCACATAGCCTTTCACATGTTCATCCCAAACATCTCGTGTGACATCGCGCGACACGAGAAGCTGGATGACTGGAGAATTTTGCTGAAGCGGAGTGCCCCAGAGATCTCCCACAGCCTCCCGGAGATGCCTGTCTTGAGTGTCAGTCCTGGCCATGATTGTGGCTCCCAGGATCATCCAACCAACCGCTGCCAAAATGAAAACCGCAATGATCGCTGCAATGTTTTTTGCCATGGTGTTCCTCCATTTGAAGATTGATTGCCATTCTGCACATCAATAGTGAAGCAAATCGATTGGGCATTGAGATGAAGGAAACGGGGAAATTTGGTGGAAAGATGTGGCGGAATTGTGGCGGGAGCAACACTTTGGATTTCAGGAGGATGGGGAGAGGATCCATTGCGGATCATTGATGAGTTGTGTGGGGAAAACAGAGTGTTGTAGATTTGTGGCAATGCAAGCCATCATTCAGAGCCGGATCGCCGTTGTTGACGACGAACAGAACATCAGGGAAACAGTTGGTTTCGCTCTTCGCCGCGAGAAATTCGAAGTGGAAACATACGCTGACGGCCAGAGCGCCTGGGAGGCTTTCGAACATCAACTGCCGGATGTCGCCGTGCTCGACATCATCCTCCCCCGACTGGACGGCCTCGATCTCTGTCGCAAACTTCGTAGTCTCTCGGAAACTCTGCCTATCATTTTTCTGACGTCCCGCGACGAGGAATTCGATCGTGTTCTCGGGCTGGAGCTCGGCGCGGATGATTATCTCTGCAAGCCTTTTTCCATGCGGGAACTGATTGCCCGCATTCGGGTGCTTCTCCGCCGGACCGCCCTCAATCACCGCCAGTCAGCTCCCTCTCCTGAGAACATCCTGCATCTTGGGAATTTGCATCTGGATCTGGAACGCTACTCGACTCACTGGAAAGGCAAAGCCGTTCACCTGACTGTCACTGAGTTTGCGATCCTGCGAGCTCTCGCGCAACGCCCCGGCGTCGTAAAAACCAGGGGGCAGCTCATGTCGGACGGTTACCCTGACGATACATTCGTCTCCGATCGCACCATCGATAGTCACGTCAAAAGACTGCGAAAGAAGTTTGCTTCCATCGATCCGGAATTTTCCGCCATTCAGACCGTGCATGGTCTGGGGTATCGATATAGCGGAGGATGAATTCTATTATCAAGATAGGTTGGCCGAAAGTGCGGCGGCGACATTCGAAATGGCCTCTTTTTTGCGCTTTCCTCGGGAGTTGTTTCAAGTGAGCCGCCGTGCATCGATACTCAGACAATTGTCGACGATTTCAATCCGTCTGCTGGCGTTCAATATCCTTCTGGTTTTCTTACCAGTAGCCGGTTTGTTGTACCTGGATGTTTACGAGAAGCAGCTGCTGGTGGAGCAGGAACGGGCCATGGTCCAGCAGGGGCGGCTTGTGGCGGCGGCGCTCTCGGATGCACCTCTTCTGGATGCCATCTCAGCTCAGCGGCTCCTCCAGCGCCTCGATCGACAAATGGATGCGCGCATCCGCATCCTCGACCTGTCGGAGAAGGTTGTGGCTGATTCCAGCCTCATTGAGCCACGCCCGTCCATAATGATTCAAAGCAGCATGAATCCAACCTCCAAGGCCCGCGAAGGTTGGCTCTATCGAATCGGCTCCTCTGTCTACAGGCTATTTCAACGTATGGCGCACCTCAGGCCGCCGGCGCCTTCAGAGTCCGGCGAGCTGCTTTATTCGGCTGAGCGTTTGACAGGGCCTGAAATTCAGGAGGCGCTCCAGGGACGATACGGCGCCATGACGCGCATTTCGACAGGAGGCCAACGTTCGGTCACTTTGTACTGCGCCATCCCGGTACGTTCCTCCCAAGCTGTTACAGGTGTCGTCCTTGTTTCGCAGTCGACATATCGAATCTTGCAGGTGATTTATATTACGCGTCTCCGGATTTTCCGTATCTTCCTGGCGTCCTTGCTGACGGCTGCCATCTTGAGCCTATTCGTTTCGACGACTATCGCTCGTCCCCTGCGACGACTCCGCGCCCAAGCGGCGGCTATCATTGACCGGCGCGGACGCATCACCGGCCGCTTCGGTGGATCGAAACGATGGGATGAGATCGGCGATTTAGCGAGGGCCTTGGAAGAGCTCTCACGGCGCCTTGAAGATCGCATGCAATTCGTTGAATCCTTCGCCATCGATGTTTCACATGAATTCCGAAACCCACTGGCCTCGATGCGCGCCTCGGCCGACATGTTGCGTGAGGTTGAGACTCAAGAAGAGCGACGTCGGTTTCTCGACATTATTCTGCGCGAAACAGCTCGCATGGATCATCTGCTGGAGGATGTCCGCGAGATCTCTCACATCGACGCGCGATTGGATAAGGAAGAGCGAAAGGCGGTCAATCTGCGCGAGTTGCTTGATGCGATCGTCTCCGGCTATCAGCTGAGGCAGGATCGGAACCTTCACATAGAATTGGCAAAGATTGACGGAGCCCTGTTAGTCGATGCCTCTCCCGAGCGACTCGCGCAGGTTTTTGAAAATATTCTGGATAATGCTGCCGGCTTTTCACCTCAAGGAGGCGTCGTGCTCGTGGCGCTCTCCGGACAAGACGGATATGCCATTGTGACAATAACAGATCAAGGCCCTGGTATCCCCGAGCAGCACATGAATCGCATTTTCGAAAGGTTTTTCACCTATCGCCCAGGGTCCTCTCACGAGAAAGACAGACATACTGGATTGGGCCTGGCCATTGTGAGAGCGATTGTCGAAGGTTATGGCGGTTCGATTCGCGCCGAAAACGCCGTTGGTGCGGGCGCCAGATTCATGATCCGGCTACCGCTCACAAGAGGCGGCCTGAGGCATGCCTCCTGAGCGGCCCTCTCATGCCTCAGCAGCAACTATTTTTTCGCGAGTTCCTGGATCCAGACCGGAGGATCCGGATCACCACGCCAAATCTCTTCCTGCCCGCGATTCAAGGCCCAGCGAAAGAGCCATGAGGGACCGAAACGTCCGATATAGTCCTGCGGTTGAAGATACGCACTATCGGCCATGGCTGCGGCCAGCGAGATGAATTGATAGCCACGACTGTGGAGTTGATCCAGGAGAATGTCAAGGGCGTCGCCGTTGAGTGCATTTGCGTGCAACAATAAAATCTGCGGGATTTCCCTTTTGAAAAGCCGCTGGGAAACCTTTTCCATGTAGGCCATCTTGGAGGTGGCAAATTCCAAGTAGGCGTCACGAATACGTTGCACCAAGTCCAAATCGCCCTTTTGTTCGGCGTTTTGATAGAGCTGTGCGAATAGATAATCCTCATTTTCCACTGTAAAAGGCACTGCCACATAGCCTCGCTGTTTGAGGAAGGAATCCATGGCATCCCTTTCGACAGCGGTTTTCCCAGTGTGGTTCATGGGGAAACGGAAATAGCGGCCGGTTTGTTCAAGGGGCTTTTGGAGCAGTTGCAGAGGAACCTCAGCCTTGATGATATCGGCTGTAAAATCATCCATTGAAACGAGGCTGAAATCGAGATGGCTGTATGTATGGTTTCCCAATTCGTGCCCGGCCGAGAGCCAGCGGTTGAGGAGCGCCAGACGGCGATCGATTTCGCCGGGAATCATGACCGACTCCCCGGAGACAAACCCGACCGCGGTGACGTCGTATTTTGATAAAGCGGCCAGTATCTTGTCCGTGCCTTTTTCCATCTCGGACAGCGGCGCGCCGTAGCCGACGAAGGGAAGGTCGTCGATTGTGATGGCGATGGAACGGGTGGAAGCAGCCGGCAATTCAGCGGGCGGCGCCCAGGGTTGGTTTGATGTGGGCACTTGCGTCCATGCATGACCGATCACCAGCAGGTTGATCAAGATCCCCAGGAGGTCGCGAAACTGCAGAATCACCTTCATCACGCTCTTCCTTTGTGACATCCTCTCGTGATTCTACCACTGCTGCCCACGCCAGAATCCCGAATGCGAGAGATATAGGACATTGCTTTCTGGGTTCAGCCGCAGAAATACTACCAACGTAGTAATAAGCTACCGTTGGAAGGAATCCAGGCCGGGGGCGAATGAGCAAATCGTGGACAAACCTAGGACTGGAGAGGTGGTCTGTCAAATTTGGCGAGACCCGTGGCGTGGAAGAACGGGCGGGGCGACCGAGCCGCTACTGGGCGCTGCAGGCGCCGGCGGCCGGACTGTCGTCCCAGTCAAAGCCGAGGCACGGCTGCGAAGGCGGGGGCGCGCGGCCGGGTATGGCGAGAACCTCGAACTGATACTTGATGTGCTTGAGTATCTTCCCGACCACGTCGCTTTGATTGCGCGTTTCGATCACCGAAATGATTTTCAGCTTACCGCCGCACTCGCATAGAAGGGGATCGCATTCGTAAACCATCTGCAAAAGCCGAGCCCACGAGCGCCTGCGAGTGCGGATCCACTCATCTTCCGACTCCGCTGCGCAAGCGGTGGGGCTCTGCTCATTTCCCGGAGAGCTACCCGCCTTTGCCTGTTTGCCCCGGTGCGCGTTGCTATACGCCGCATAGTAGTGCGTCGTCTGACAGCCCCACTCCGCGATGTGCGACGTCAGCCGCGCGATCCACTCGAGCGGGTCCATCTTCTCTGAAGGCGGCTCGAACAGGCTCCCAATGGCCACGTCGGGCCGTGTGCCCTTGCCGAAGTACTTCAGTCCCAGCTCGTCGTCGACGACCAATCTGCCCGCGGCCGCGGACGATCGCACTGTGTACATGCCGATCTGAACGATCTCTTTCGCATCAGTGAGCTCGGGTCCGATCCAAAAATCGAATCCCGTATGTTTCCATGACCTCAGTTTCTCCACCAGCTCGTGGCCAATAAGGCCCTTGTCGAGGAGCATCGAGAAGACCTTGGCCTCGAACAGCTCCCCGGGATGACGCGGCCGGTAAGGCGCGGGTTTCGCGGATGACGATTTCGAAGTGTCCACATCTGTGAGGTGGAGGAAATTTCTGCGCCAACTCCAGCTTGTCCGGATCGTTTACAAAACACAGCAGATCGCTCCAAGCGGAACTGTCAACCGCCGTTGACATAGGTGGCGCCCACACGCGTGAAAACGCAGGCCGGCAGCGAGAAATCGCGGTACGTCAACAACTGTTGACATTCAGACATTCGAACAAGCCATCATTGAAGCGGCATAGCGGAAGAAGATCCCAATGGAATTTGAAATATGGTTTCAACATTTTCGGCAACGTGAAAACAACATGAACGTGATTCACCGGCCGGAGGACCTTCTCCTGAACGAACTCGGCCCACAGAAGCACACATTTGGTGGAACACGATGGGGGGAAGGAGCGGAGGGAGACCAGGGAGACCGTCCAGCGTCTTATCCGCCTCTACGACTCCTGGAAGAAGCCGGACAAGGCCGTCGAGTGGCGCGTACGCGTGCAAGCCGGCACGAACCCCCGCTGAAAGGCCGCGCGTTCCGTACGGAGATCGGGCAGGGACTCTACTCGACCTTGTAGAAGGCTGCCCAGAGCTCGTACCTGTAGTCCGGTTCAGTCCGGAGCATCGAGTAGACGATGGCCAGAGTCGACGAAGTCGGATCCCAGGCCATGTCGACGTACTCGAAATTGATCGTGTAATCCGCTTCCGCGACGGGTAGAGGACTGCCGATGGGGCTCCCGTTCGCCGAGAGAATTTGCACGTAGCCGTTGACGTAGCCGCTGAGCCACGCCGCTGCGTACCGGCCGGTGCCCGTGAGTGGCACGATGCGGTAGTGGGAGCTCAGCTTCACGCCGGCCGGGAATCTCTTGCGGGCGCCCGTGGGCACGCCCTTTGAGGTCAATTGCCGAATGTATCCAGAGGACCTGCTGTCCGAGACGCTGTGGCCGAACACGGTCAACCCGGTGCTGCCGTCGAAGGAGCACTGTGTCAGGAAGGTGTTCGACCACCTGGCAGCTTCATAGAAAGACAGACCGCCAGCCGCGGACAGGTCGTCGGGCACGTAGGCTGCGGCAGCGCGCGTCTTGCCTGACTTGGACTCGCGCCCCGCTGCAAGGTATCCGCCGGGGGCGAGCACGACATCGTCGATCCAGAAGTGGGCCGTGGAGTCGGGGGACAGTATGGCCAGCGGCTGGTCCGTTGCTCTTCCGGCCTCATCCAGCGGCACTATCGACGCTGTGGCGCCTTCGTAGCCCATCAGGGCGCCACTCGAGGCGCCTGGCACGATCGACGGCGTGTAACCTGTCACGCCGGTCGGAACCATCGCGCCCTTGGCTCGCAGCGTCGTGTCGTACGGTCGCACGATGAGATAGCTGTCCGAGGCCCTCGTTCCGACGACCAGCACGCGGCCGCCAGCCGTGAGCCCCGCCGTGAAGCGCTGGTAGGGGTAGAGCGGGGCCGTGAGCAGGTTCTTGCGGACGGGCGTCGCCGACGTTCCATTGGGCTTCATCACGCGGCCATATGGGATCAGGACGTCGTTGTCACCCGAGGTGGAGTATCCCCACACGAAGGCAAAATTGCCGGTCGGAAGGCGGAGGGCGACAGGGCTGAAGTTGTGTCCTGCGCCCGCGCTCACCATCGTGCGTTTGATCAGTGTCTGCGAATGTGCCGTTGCCGGCAGGACCGCAACGAACAGGATCGACAGAAACCGCATTTTCATGCCGCTAACTCCTTATTCATGATCGTATCGGACTCGACCTGATCAAGACATCTTGCATCATCCCAGTTTTTGGTCTGGTAATAGGCATCTCGCTTTGTGGCGAAATCATCGGTTTCAATCAGCGTCTTTGAGAGGGCGATCATGCGCAACGCTTGCGCAAAAGTCTTGACGGTCGAGACAGTGAGAGTCCGCTCCTTCTTCTGCCCCGCAATTTCCAAAAAACCCTTGCTGGGGTGATAACGCACATTCGCCAGGGATCTCACGGGAAATTTCATCGACGGCTTTTTGCGAGCCAGTATCTTCCGATATATTTCCTCACTCGAATGCTTGATCTGCGCGATCACCTTTGACATTTATCATCACCTCGAAAAAACATAATGCATTATATCCGAATGCACCCACTCTGCGATCGGATTAATGTCTTATCGGTGACATCTGTGGAAACCACTGTTGGTGAAAACAAGAATCATTTCCTGCTTTCATTTCTTCATGCATTCCTGAGAGGTTCGGGTGCAAAGGTTGTCGAAGCCATTTTGTTTGGTTCCGGGTGTGCCGGATTAAGGATAGTTCATACGGAGAGTTTTCGCAGTGACGATGATCACCCGAAACGAGTCCCCCCGTCTTCCCCAAAAGGAATTCATTTAACCTCGGCCCCAATTCTATCAAAAAGAAACAGGACAGCAAGGGCATTGAGTCTGGTGATACCGGGTTTCATTCCCGAATCTTCGCCATAAGACCTCCCGATCGGACCCGGCACTGGAACGGGAACAGAATTCTTGAAGTAGATTCTGTGAACTGATGAGGGAACTCGTGGCTCAGGGAATTGTTGGTACGCCTTGACACTCACCCTTCTGCAAGTCTACATTTTGAATGTGTTTCACCATCGGTTTCCATACAGTCATCGTTGGCAGCACGATGCGGCACTCCTCGGGAAGGAGCCGACATGTCAACATCGACACGGGGATATTCAATTTACTACGACCGTAGTAATCATGGATCGGGAGAAGAAAACCACAATCCAACATCTTCAACCGGATCAACATGTCGCTAACGTTCATGCATTTTTTTGGACTCCGACTCAGTCCATCATGTTTCTTGATTGATGCATTCCCCTGGGTCGAACGAACATTACGAGATCATGAGGGAGAAGCTCGCCCGAGCTCTCCACGGGATCTGCCCACGCTGGCTTCGTGATCGCGCCGACGACATCGTTCAAGCAGCCATGATCCGGTTGATGGAAATCGAGACTCATCGTGAGGGGAATCTCGAATTCAACTCGTCATATATATGGAAGGCGGCGTACAGTGCCATGATTGACGAGATACGTAGAGTGCGACGGTTGCAGGAGACGCCTTTGGACGGCGCCACGCCCGAAGCAGCTGACAAATCAAGGGGGCCGGAGGGCGCGGCGCTGAGCCGGGAGATCGGCCTCGGCATTCAGGATTGCCTGATGAAGCTCCGTGACTCCCGCCGCACCGCTGTGGCGCTCTTCATCCAAGGACATAGCGTGCCGGAGACCGCCCGCCTCTTGGGGTGGAGCACCAAGAAGACTGAGAATTTGGTTTACAGGGGGCTCGACGAATTGCGTCAGTGCCTCACATACAAAGGGTTGAATCCGTGATACCGAACAATCATCATTCCGAAAGACTGAGGGCGGCGTTTGCGGAACTCGCCGAACGTGCGATTTCTTCAGATCAGTGCCCCAGCCCGGATCGTTTCTGGAGTGCATTGGATGGGAAACTGACGCGGCAGGATCTGCGCGATCTCGTCGATCACACGATCCTATGCCCGGCATGCGCCGAGTCCTGGCGGCTGGCTCGACGACTCAGGAACGAAGCCGGCCTCCCGAATGAAGCCGAGCCCGCCGCAACTCATATGCATCAACAATTGTGGTGGCGGTGGGGTCTGATGGCGGCGGCGGCGACGGTCGTTTTGGTTGCATCGATGACGATCGTGAGGTTCTGGCCGGGACACGAACCCGAAGTCTCGGATTATCGTGAAGGATCCGCCGCCACGATCCGCTCGCTGGTGCCCGAAGCGTCCTCGCTCCCGAAGAACCGTTGTCTGCTACGCTGGACATCCGGTCCGGCCGATTCAAGCTACAGCATCTTGATCGCGACGGAAGACTTGACCGTCCTCGCTCGTGCCCACGACCTCAAGGCGACGGAATACTTGGTCCCCGAATCTGCATTCGCCAGACTACCGGCTGGAGCCGGGATCGTTTGGCAGGTTGAGGCAAATCTTCCCGACGGAACACGGATTGGATCCGGAGCCTTCATCTGCTATATCAAGTAGCTCGTTCCATATGAAATTTTTTTCTCTTTTTTGCCTCCTCATTCTCGCATGGCACCCTTTGACTGCCCTGACTGATCGTACTCCGATATCACAAACGCATTTTGTTGAATGCGATGCACAAGTGAAAGCCGAACCCGGCAACATCGAATCCTATCGATGCTATACGCAAGTCGCAGGACGCCATTCCCAATGGGATGCAGCCCGTCGGAGGCTCCATGCGATCGTCGCGCGAGACCCTGCCAATGATGCAGCGCGCCTCTTTCTCGCCGAGGTGGAAACCGAGCTTGGGAAAACCGCCGCTGAAGGTGATTACCGTCTGGCTGCAGATGGGTTCCGTGCTAAAAAAAACCTGCAAGGATTGGTCCTGGTGTATGCCGACCTCTGTGCATTCTACCGTGTGCATGGAGAGCTGGAGAAGGCTTCGGCCGCATTGGATGCGGCAACGGCAGCGGCTCAGCAATCCGGTGACGCACTTCTGTCGGCGGAAACATGGATCGAACGGGGATATCTGGCGAACAGCCGAAGTCTCTATGGCCAAGCATGGACGTATTTTAAGCGAGCCGAATCGGTCGTTTTCCCTTCGGGACCTATCCGAATGCAGTTGTCCATCCTTGACGGTCTGGCCGGGACCACTTTCTCTGTCGGCAGAATTCGGGAGTCCTTCGACTATTTCCGGCGGACTGCAGACATATACCGCTCAGACCAGAACCAATGGGCTGAAGCCAGGGCGCTTTACGATGTGGCTATGTTGGGATGGCAACTCTATTTCCTCGGGGATATGGCCTATGATGAGGCGAACAACCTGGAATTGATGGCATTGGAATGTGCGATCCGATCCGGGAACAGGAGCGCCGAGGCATATATCAGGTGCCTGCGAGCTCAGGATCCCGCTCTGAATCCCACCGAGGCGTTCGAAGAGAGTCGGAGAGCGCTGGCGTTGTCGCGTCAAATAGGCGACATCAGCTGCATCTGCTTTGCACTTAGGATCTTGGCTGACAATTCGCTCCGTCTCCATCCGGATAATCCGAGTGCCGCCTTTCAGCTCTGCGATCAGGCAATCGAGATGGCCAAAAAGGCTGGAGATTTGCCAGGGATAGCATGGGGATGGGGCGAGAGGATGACCCTGCGTATCACAATGGGTGATCGAGTGAACTTCTTCGATGAATGCAGAAAGACATTTGAAACGATCGAGAGAATACGTGACCTTCAGCGGGACGAAGTGGTGAAGGCCGGGTTTGTTTCCGAGTGGGCATCATTTTATTATTCAGCCATCGGCTTTCTCCTTGATGCGCCCGGTGGAGCTCCATCACATGGAGATCTGGAACATGCATTCTCCGTCATCGAACGCCTTCGTGCGCGGATCCTGCTCGATTCTCTCGACGCATCCCACGCCACCGCTGAGATCACGCCGTCCGGCTCTTTGCATGAGAAGCGGCAAGCCGTACTGGATTCGATCGCCAAGACTCAACGACAGCTCCTCAATGGCGGGCTCGCCGATGAAGACGTGCTGAAGCGGCTGGCGGACATCGAACGCCTGGAGGGCGAGGAGGCTGCTCTACGCGATGAAATGGCATCACACGATCTCGGTTTTTCGGCGCTGGTCCGGCCCTCCTTCGCCCGTATAGAGGATGTGCAGAACAATCTGAAGGATGATGAGGTGTTGCTGTCGTATCAGCTTTCAGATCGTACCGACGAGCTCGGATCACAACTCGGGGGCTCCTGGCTGATCTCGGTGACACGCGAAGAGGCTCGTGTCGACGCACTTCCCGATAACAAAGAAGTCGAACCGGCTGTCCGGCTATTTCTGGGAATGATCGCCCGTCGTGACGGCACCGAAAAGGCCGGCGCCGTCAGGCTCTATCGAGACCTGCTGCTCCCCTCACTTAATAACCTCCCCCCAGGAAAGACGCACGTGATCATTGTGCCTGACCGGATACTGCACCGGCTCCCGTTTGACGCACTGCGTCATGATGAGCAGTCGAAAGCCGTCGGACAGCTTTATGAAATCACCATTGTGCCGTCAGCCACAGTTTGGCTGCGATGGCGAAATGAGAAGCAGCCCATGGCTGAATGCCCGGCTCTCGTCCTGGCCGATCCCGAGCTGGGAACGCATTCACGCGTGAGGGAGTCCGGCAGAAGCGTGGATCGACAGTGGGCGCTCATTGAGGGGCACGCACCCGGCCCACTACCGTATGCTCGACGTGAAGGCCGTGCGCTTGTTCGACGCCTCGGGCAGGGCAGCCTTGCTCTGATGGGAAGCGATGCCACTGAACACGCGCTGAAAACCATGGACCTCTCGCGCTATCGCATACTGCATTTCGCCGCCCATGCGATCCTGGATGATGAACACCCCGACCGGTCGGCGATCTTGCTGGCACCGGGCGCCCCGGCTGAGGACGGGCTTTTACAGATCCGTGAGGTGGTCCGATTGCCGCTCAAGGGAAAGGTGGTCGTGCTGGCGAGTTGTCGCAGCGCATCGGGGACACTCTTCCAAGGCGAAGGAGTGATGGGATTGGCGCGCGGGTTCCTGCAAGCGGGTGCTCATGCCGTCATCGGCAGTCTTTGGCCGTTACGCGACGAAGATGCTCAGAAATTCTTCGACACATTCTATCGACATCTGAGCAATGGTATGTCCCTGGCCGGTGCGCTCGCTGCGGCACGCAACGACCGGATCCAAGATGGAGCGCCACCGGCTGCGTGGGCGGGCATAGTCCTCATCGGCGACGGCCACATCATCCCGATTCCCGGCGGAAGCAAAAGATTATTCAATTCGAGCCGGACTCTTGTTTTACTCATAAGTCTTGTTTTCATATCGATGGCAGTGATCGCAACCATGGCATTCATGCGAGGTCGTCGATCTGAATTTAACTTCCCGGAAAGAACATAGCTGACTTCTCGCGCAAATAGGGATCATCGGTTCGAAGCCGGAGATGAGGGGATTTGCTTCGCAGATTCGTTTATTTGGTGACGCAACGAAAGGAGAATACAACATGCGCCATCTAACGAGTCGCTACGCCGCGGTGATTGCCGGAAGTCTTCTCATGATCGGGCTTGCCCGGCACCCTGCGCCCGCAGAAACGATCCTTGTCAATGCTCAATCGAACATCTACGGTGCCGGACACACAACGCCTCCAAATCCCGGCGGTGGAGGAGGCGGACTTCTTCCCAATGTCATCAGCCTCGTCCCCGGATATGAAAAGGTCCTCGTTTTTTCAAGCGTCACAGGCACGGTCATGAGTTGGCCTGGCGACCCGGGAAATGGTCCGGATGGCTATTACCAGCTTGGTAATCACACAGTTATCGATTCATACGGAGGCATCTCGGAAACCCGGGTCTGTGATCTGAAGTTTTTCCTCGCAGGCGTGTGCCTTGATAACAATGAACCAGTGGATCCCCCTCCCGATTATTTATTAATCTGTGGATATAGCCTTCAAAACCCGGAATTCAGTCCGGAACTACGGCAGGTGTTCTATATCGGTGACGGATTGACCGGAACCGGTTCAGGGGTGGCTCAGGTGTTTCATCTCCCATCCAGTGCGACCCGGCTCTATCTGGGGTTCGCAGATGGATACTTCCATTTGGGACTCCCGGGATTCTATGACGACAATACGGGTTCGCTGACTGCATCATACAATGTCTATTCACTTGCTCCGATTTCGAAATTCACTCTCACACCAGCGTCCGTCAAGGGCGGAAGAAAAGTGAAAGGTCAGATCCAACTATCAGTTGCTGCGCCCAGTGGCGGAGTTCTGATCTACTTGGCGAGCAACAATTGGGCGGCGGTGATTCCATCGACCGTGATTGTCCCTGCCGGAAAGAAATCCGTCAATTTCCAGATTGCAACGACGAAAGTGCCGATTTCTCAAAAGGCGAAGATTCAGGCATGGAGTACGAATACGGTATCGAAGACACTGAAAATCACAAAGTGAATCGCCTTCGAAAGGGTTCGAACGAAATCAAGTGGGTGCCTGTTGGCCCCGATTCGCGAGTCAGCGCATTAGCTCACTCAAATCACTTTGAGAATTCCGTTCCCGATTCGATTTGGAAGCCTCATGACAACGATTCGGGAACGGGAGCGGGAACAGACACGTATAAGAATAGGAATGAGATCAAGCAACACTTGATTTAAGTCAACGGTGTAGAATTTTGATTCCGGGCAAGAGAGTCGCTTAAATCGATCCTTGATCCTTTGATGAGGTGATTATTCTCCACGGATTGAGTCGTTGACACGAGTTCGTGGATAAGAACAGCCATAGGAAAATCATCAACAATAGGTGTTGATTCCGATGCTCCTTTGGTCGCTGCATTTCGAATGAGAGGCTCATGTTGCTCGCGAGCCATGGAGATGTCAGCACGGGCGATTTCCCGTCTGGCAGCCCTGACAACATACTGACAAGGATTATGCGTAAATGCGCATATGCAGCTTGAAACGCCGGCCTAATATTAGAAAACAGAACAAAGCTCTCTCGATGTGATCCCTGCTTTTCAGTCGTTCCCGTTCCCGAAAACTTGCATTCAACTCTTCAAATCGAGCCGGGAATGGGATAGGAATTATCGAAGTAAACCGAGCGGCATCACCAACGGACGTGTCGAACCGATTCGATTTTTTTCATCTTGACTAGACTGACATGTCAGTCTATATTTTAGTGAATCGTTTGACTGAATATAGGAAATTGCTTTTCTGTCTCAGCCGGAGGAATACTACCAGTGTAGTAAGAAGCCACCGCTGGAAGGAATCCAGGCCGCCATCGGGTATCTGCGCAGATACCCGATGGCGGGTGCGATCGGCATGACCAACGGACAGGAGGTGAGAGTCCAGACCTGGGGCCCTGACGGAGGGAACCCAACACCGAGAGTGACAAGGGCGCTGACCCGGAGCACCGGGCCCAGAGCGGAGGTGATGCGAATTGGCACG
>CAIWXX010000045.1 GCA_903916735.1 uncultured Acidobacteriota bacterium | reverse complement strand
TGGCCAACTCCTTGCGGCTCAGGTTTCTAAATTGGTGAACCGTCTCTTGAATTCCCTCGAGTTGTTTCCTCGTAAATCTCCGACCGCTAAATGTGGTCTTCTGTAGCGTCTCTACCAATTTCATCGCGACTCCTGAGCACGATTGTCGAATCTATTCTTATGAAAAATGCTCAGAAAGTCAAGCAAAAAAAAATAACCTTACTTATCACAACCATCACTACCTAAAAATCAAACACTTGGTCTGCAAATCTATGAAATGGTTGCTTCGTAGAATAAAAACGAATGCCATTGCGCCCGCGGGGGCCCGCTTTGGGAACTGCTCTGTTTCGCCCAGATCGGCGGCCTCACGGTCGCGACCTTCGTCACGCTGCTCCTAGTGCCGGCCCTCTACGCCATTTTCGTCCTGGATCTGCGCATCGTCCGCTGGGATGGCCGCAAGAAATAGGCTCGCGTGTTCAGAGCAGTATCAGGTCGCCGCACGCCGATGTCCGGTACACATCGGATATTTTTTAACTCTAACGCATGTATCCGGATTCTCAGGCCAAGTCTGTCCGATTTTCGATTTGCCTTGACGCCAGCGCGCCGAAAGTCTACATTTTGATCGTGTTCCGCCATCCACAATCGCAAAATAATGGCTGGCCGCGCCATCCTCCGTCCCCGGAAACGGAGGATGAGGGTCATTGTCGACGCAGGGATACTCAATTTACTACATCCGTGGCATTTGAGCATCCAGAACGGAAAAGGAAATGGTATTCCCATATCCAATTCTGAGTGTCTGATATAGTGAAGGCCGTCGTGATCATTCGATGATACGCATCGATCGCCAAATCATCGCCATGCTGTCAGCCAGTTTTTTCATGGTAGTCGTGTGGGTATTTTCGCCCCCATTTGCATTCTTCGCGGGGGACTGTGGAACAAAGTATCTCCAGGCGAAGGCGTTCGTCGAAGGGCACGGCTGGCCGCGGCCGATAGCATACCCGGCCGTGGACATCGACCCTGAATACAAGCATCTTACAGTCTCAATGGCGGCAGCTCCTGGCGGCGTCGTGTCGATGTTTCCCGTGCTCTTTCCACTCGCCTGTGCACCTGCAATGGCTCTAGGAGGGGAGCGCCTCATGCTTCTTTTCCCATTCCTCGGAGCGCTTGCCGCGGCGCTCCTCGCCGGGCGCCTGGCAAAGAATATCGGGGAAAGCGGAGAAGCAGTGTCGGCCATTTGCCTCCTGGCTACTCCACTCGCGTTCTACGGCGTGAATTTCTCGGAGCACTCGTTGAGTGTGGCGATCGTCCTCGCCGGGCTGCTCGCAGTGGTGAAATGGGGAGACCCGGCAATGGCACCGCATCGAGCATGGACGACGCTTGGGATCGCCTTCGGCTTGGTTTTCTGGGTAAGAAGTGAGCTGGCCGTGTTGCTTCCACTGGTTGCCATGCCCATAGCATTCGCGCCGCGGAGACGCGGCTTCCTATCGGCCGCTGTCGCTTGTGCGGGGGCAGTCGCCGGTTTGGTGGCTGGGAGCATTGTTCAACACGTGACAATTGGGTTATGGCTACCCGTCCACTTGACTCGCTGTGTGGAACGACAGGTCTTCAATCTCTCCTTCGCCGAGACGAGGACCATGGCTCTCAACCACCTCTTCGCCCCTGATTGGGTGAGTGCGCTGGTGTTGGCGACCTGGCTGATCGCCCTCTCTGTTGTGTTGGCATCGCGTGAGAGATCAGGCAAGCTCGTGCGATGGCTCGCGTTGATCGCCTTGGCCTCCGGGCTTTTGGCAGCCATCGGCTTGCCGGCTCTACGTTTCCTCGGCGGCGCCAAGCCCGCAACGGCCTTCCCGATCCGCTCTGTCACCACCGTATGGGTGGTATTGAGCGCCTTGCCGATTGCGCTGACCGGGGCAAAGGCGAGCGAGGGCCAGAGAAGGAATCGGCTGCTCTTGGGCTGCACCGCCGCGTGGTTGGTTGTCGGAGGTCTGCTCGCGAGCCCCGTCGATGGCGGTTTCCAGTGGGGTGCGCGGTTCTACCTGCTGACGGCGGTGTTGAGCACGCTGCTGCTGCTGACGGCGCCCCCGGCAGAACTTCCGTGGGAACGCCTGAGACGCGCGTCGATTACGATCGCAGTGGTGGCAGGGATCGCCGTTCAATTCTTCGGCCTCGCGTTTTCGCTTCATGTCTCCCGCGGCAACGCGGCGGTGCTGAAGGATCTGCTCGAATCGACGCAACGCGGCGAGGTGATCATCACCGATACCTTCTTCGTCCCCGAACTGGCAGCACCTGCCTGGTCGGAGCGGATTTTCCTCTACTGCTCTTCCCCCAAGACAGTCACTGATCTTCTCGGACGGCTTTCATCGCACGGGGTGACGACCTGGACCTTTGTCAACATCGCGGACGATCCTCGAGATAGCCACGGGTTGCCCAACACGGTCGTCGGTGCAGGTAACTGCAGCTGGTCACGGGAATCCATCGACGTTCGGCTAGTCGCAACCCGAACCATCCTCATTGCTCACTATCGTATCAGACAACGAATGCAACGATAGTCCGCTATTACCGTAAAATCCGGCTGGCCAAATCGTATGTGGTTTTTGTTAAACTATGCCGCTCACCAAAATTGACCCGGGTCTGCTCACTTAAATTGACGCACCAGGACAATGGTAAGTTAGTCTTCGAGGTACTCAAGCTCCAAGAGGATGTCGCCGGCTCAGACGCCTATTGCTTCTAATCCGCCCTGAACATGCACGCGACGGCCAACCTCTATCTGAAATACCTTATCGTCAACCGAAATCCGCGGATAAGGAATGGCGGCAAGCCATCAGATAGTCTCGATAGACCCGGCATGACGGCTCGGCAGGAGCCTCGCCCTCCCAAACCATCGTGATATACGGAGGGGAGGGCTCGGCATCCTCGCGAGTCGTTCCGCAGAGGCTCCGAAGCCATTTTGTCGCAATAGGCGTTTGCTTACTCGCGGATAAGGGGTCAATAGTGGCTCTTGACTGAGCCTGCAAAATCCCCTACTCTGAACTCATGTTTCCGTCGCACACAACCGAAAACATATCCTCCAAGCCCCTTCCACCGCTCCCGGGGATGTCGGAAGAGCGCCTGGAGTGGTCCTATTAACCCAATATTACTACATCTGTAGAGTTCTCGGTATCCAGTCGAAAAAGCAAATCCTTATAACCATGTGGAACCCTCGATGGGCTCCGCGTTTCGTTATGTTGAGCCATCCAGAGCTTTCGCAAAACTCCAAATTTGCGCGACCGGCCCCGGCAGATGAAAGATAATGGCTTTTCGTGTCGCAAAAATTAGTCGCAAAAGAAAATTCTTTTGCAATATGTTACGCAATCATGAAAATCGGCTACGCCCGAATCTCTACAGAAGAACTGCGTCTTGATCTACAGCTCCACGCACTTAAAAAGGCAAGCATGATGAAATCGAAATCCAGCCCGCTAGGCCTATCATCCCGGGGACCTTAATATCGTTTGTTTAAATCTACCCAAGATGATCGGCGACACACATGGTTATCACGACAAGCTGGAGGTTCCCGACGGTGACATCCTCATCCATGCATGGGACATTTCGTGTCGCAGGGGCAGGGCCGAAATCGGCCAATTCAATGAGTGGATCGGCCGACTCCCGCACAAGCACAAAATGGTGATCGCGGGGAATCAGGCCTCTCGGGAATAAGGGGACCGTTATGTAAAGCTTTCGGCGTCGGTTCAGCCGGCTCCCCAGCCCTGCTCATTGCATGCACATGGGATGAGGAACCGGCAACAATCTCCATTTCCCCTATTCATCCACCGGTTCAAACATGTCCTTGCCGACGCCGCAGACGGGGCAGATCCAGCTGTCAGGAAGATTTTCAAATGGCGTGCCCGGCGCGATCCCCTGATCAGGATCACCGATGGCCGGATCGTAAACCCACCCGCAGGGAATGCATGCGTACTTTTTCATTGAGTTCTCCATTCACGTTTTTAAAAAGGTTGGTGTGATGGCCATGATCTGCTCTGCAAAGCAACTGCGCGCTGAATCCCAAGGGATTGTCTTCATGAGTGACCAATGAAGACACCTGATGATGAACCACTCGGAATGCCCGAAGATTGGGATCGATGATCCATCCGCAACGTACCGTCCGTGGTGAAGTGGAGGCATCGCTGAAAAGATGCCATGGCAGCATACACTGGAGCACGATCGCGAGAAGAAGAAGAATAGCTGCATGGTTGCGTCGCCGAGGAGTCACGCGTGTGTGGAGTTTCTCCATGATGCTGCCTGCCAATGCCTTTTCACCTAGAATTTTTGCGATCGAGCGGCCTCATACTATCCAGGGTACGGTTTTTTTGGAAGAACAAAGATATCTTTCTCAGTCTGCATACCCCTCTCCTGTTCCGCCGCCTCCTCAATGGCCATCGTGACATCATCGCGGGGCGGCTGGAGAGATGAGCCCCAGCCTTTGGAGAATGCTCTCATCCGGCTCATCAAAGGCTGAGGCGCCTTGGGGATTGACTATGAACCGCTCTTTTCCCCCTGCAGATGTTCTTTGAAGAAGCGTAGAGCATGCCCTGTCTGATACACGCGATTTTCGCGCTGCTGCGCGCCGTGTCCCTCATCTGCGAAGAGGATCAGCTCGACAGGGATGTTTCGAGTGGCGAGAGCATCGTGGATCTGCAGAGCCTCGCCGACGGGCACTCGAGGATCGCTGACTCCCTGTATCAGCATCAGCGGTGCTTTCACGCGATTGAGGTATGTGATGGGCGAAAGCTTGCGCAGCGCTTCGGCGTCCTTATCCGGGTCGCCGTATTCTGTGATCCGCAGTAGTCGGCGATAGGGGGCCGTGTTGCGCAGGAACGTATCGAAATTGCCGATGCCGACGATCGAGACCCCCGCATCATAGTCGCCGGCAAACATGGTCATGCCGATGAGCGCAGAATAGCCGCCGTAGCTCCCGCCCATGATTCCAATTTTAGGAGCCTTCCCGTCCTTGCCCCAGTTGGCGCGAATATACTTGGCGCAATCCTCGATGTCGGTGATGATATCGAGTCGCTTTGGGCCGTTGTCGGCATTGAGCCAGGTCTTTCCATATCCTTCGCTGCCGCGCACATTAGGTGCGACATAGATGAACCCGGCGTCCACAAATATCTGCCTGTTGGGGCTGAAGCCGGGACGCGATTGGCCTTCGGGACCGCCATGAAAGGAGACGATCACCGGGCATGGGCCGTCGCAGGGATGAGTCGGCCGGCACACGAGCATCGGGATGGGTGTGCCATCGCGAGCGGGGTAGGATTCGATGCTGACCTTGGCAAATCTCTTCAGATCGATCTCGGGTGCGCTGGGGAGGACCCACTGAGTGAGCCGGCCTGTTTGCCAGTCGTATGCCCAGCTGGTCATTGGCGCTTCAGCCGATTCGACAAGGAACATCGTCACTCGCCCGTCGCGCGTGGTCGAACCTGCTTCGATGCTGTCGGCACCCGCGAAGTCCGGTGTCTTCACCGGCTGAAGTGTGTCGGCATCAAGAGCGTAGAGGCGGCTGAAGCCTCCATCGTTGACCTGGTACAGGATCCGCGTCCGAGCTTCATCGATTGTGAAGCCTTCCACATCCCAATGCAGTTCGGGTGTGATCGGCGTGAACTTTCCATCCTGGAATCGATAGAGCCGCCGGAATTCGCCGAACTTCGGAGTGAGCACCAGAACTTCTCCGGGATGATGCCCGAATGACGCCGCATAATCCTCATGTTCGTTCTGCCCGAAAAGAGGCTCAAGTTTCTTGGTCGCCGGATTCAGGATCGAGTACTCGGCCCATATGCTTCCTGTCTCTTTGCGTAACAGTAATCGACCATCTGGAAGCCGATCAGCAAGAATCCACAGGCCGGGTTCCGTCCACACGGTCTCCCGTGCACCACTCTGCAGATCGTGGCGATAGATCGCATATGAGTCCGGCGCCACATCGTTGGCTTCGAAGAAAAGCGATCGCGAATCAGGCGTCACCAGCGAAGCGAATGTCTGCACGTCCGGCTTGTGTTGGATCTCAACGAGAGGCCCTCCGTCTGCGGATTGAAGATAGAGCCCCGGGTTTTCTTCGCCCTTGCGATCCCGCGAGATCACCAGCCACTTGCCGTCGGGTGTGATGTCATCCAGCGAGGTCGAATCCTCGCCTCCGGTCATCTGCACTGGGAAGCCCTTTGGAGTATCGATGCGCCACACCTGGGAGATGCCGGTGACGTTCCACGTGAAGTAGAGGCGCTTGCCGTCGGGCGAGAGTAGTCCGGAGCCTGGAGAACGGATGTCGAACATGTTTTGGATGTGGCGCGAGATGGCCGGGTCAAGCGGCCGAGGCGCGTACTTGGCGACTGTCTCGGGCGAGACACTCTGAGCGCCAAGGCCCTTGTAGCCGGGCGATGTGGCGGTTTCTTGAGCTGATCCGCTCACTCCCATGAATGCCGTGACAAGAACCGCACATGCAAGACGAAGAATCGTTTTTTTCATTTCAAACTCTCCGTGAGCAATAAGGCTTCCAGGGCCGATTGCCCAAATTCCGTTTCCGCTGCATATCTCCAGCCAAGATATAACGCTTCTGCAAGCATGAAGTAGATCCTCTGCTTTCCCAACCACCTCATTGTACCAGGAACCTCACCGGCGCGCCTATCCCCCTTTCAATCCAAAGATGCAAAGCCGTTCATCGCTTTGCGCCATCGCTCTTCGGTATTGGATCGCGCCGATGGGCGCGGGTTCTTCGATGTGAATTTCTGTGAGATGAGACTCTCACCCACGGATCGGGGATGAGTCGCTGCCGTAATTGCAGGCTTCGATGTCGACCACACGCCGGCGCCCCGGTCGATCTTTCCTTGAAATCGAATCTATTGCGAGAGCATCCCTTTCAAAGCACGGTAGTCGGTTTTGCCGGTGCCGAGGGTCGGAATCTTGTCGATGTTTTTCACCATGCGGATGTTATGAATCGGCGACAGCCCGGCTTCCCGAATCGTGCTATTGGCTTCTTCACGGATGATGTCGCGCACTGTGAAGAGCACCAGTTCAGGGTTGGATTCAGATGGCGTGCTTTCCACAGCCAGGACCGGTTCGTTGTCATCGTCTCGGACGTAGCGTTTCGCGAGTGCCTCTTCGACCGCGGGGAGTGATACCATTTCGCCGCCCAGCTTCACGAATCGCTTGAGGCGTCCGGAAAAGGAAAGCATCCCATCAGAAGATTCCACAACGAGATCTCCAGTACGGTACCACTGTTTACCTTCGAACTCCTCGAACGGTAAAGGGCCATCGTAGTGCAGGTACCCGCCGAAAATACTCGGTCCCCTGACCAACAGCATCCCCGGTTTTCCGATGGCTGCCTTCTGACCCGTGTCCAGATCCTTTATGACATAATGCACCGATGGAAGCACCTGGCCGATGCTGGCCAGCCGGTGCTTCTCTTCTCGATTCACCGAGACGACAGGTGAGCACTCGGTGATTCCATATCCTTCAAGGACCATCATTCCGGGCCAGCGGCGAGTGATTGTTTCGAAAAGCTGTGCCGGGCATTTTTCGGCGCCTGAGATGACGCGTTTGAGTGTCATCAACTGGGGATCTTCGGCAGCGCGGACGATGCCGTTTAGGAAAGTGGGTGTGCCGATCAGCATCGTGACGCGATAGGCGTC
Organism: uncultured Acidobacteriota bacterium; assembly: GCA_903916735.1. GTDB lineage: Bacteria > Acidobacteriota > CAIWXX01 > CAIWXX01 > CAIWXX01 > CAIWXX01. The sequence continues at coordinate 45,013 of CAIWXX010000045.1, read as the reverse complement.
GATGAGCCTCGCCAGCATGCTGCCTTCCGTTGGGTTGGGGTGGTAGACGGTGCTGATAGCCGAGCAGATCGGCAGCACCAATGTGCATGTCAGCCCGAAAGAATGAAAAGGAGGGAGGATCCCGATGATGCGCTCGTTTGGTGAGAGCCTGAAAATACTGATCGTGTCGCGGACATTTGAGAGAATGTTGGTGTGGGTCAGAGGGACAGCTTTCGGGTAACTTTCAGAACCGCTCGTGAACAACACAACGGCGATGTCGGATGCAGGTTGTTTTTCGAGAGATGCCCAACTGATCCGGCTCCTGACCCAGGCAGCGAGTTTGCTCACAAGTGAGATTCTCTTGCCGATATCTTCGAGTAACACCAATTTATCGCGGATTTCTTCCAGATTGACGCCCTGGGATTCGATGCGGCTGACAAGTTGCCCGGCTGTGAGAACATGCCTCACACCCAGCAGATCAAGCGAGTGAGTCATGTTACGCGAGCCGACAGTCCAATTCACCATGACGGGGATTTTTCCGGCGAAGAGTGCCGAAAGGTAGAGAACGGCGGCGCCTCCCGACGCCGGCAGCATGATCCCGATGTACTGTCCGTCGAGCTTCTGAAAAATCGGTTTTAGAACCATGATGGCCGTTATCATGTCCCTGTAGGTCCTCACACCCGATGTCTGGTCAGCAACAGCTGCCTTGCTGATTGATCGTTTTGCTTGCTTGAGAAAAACCTCGGTGATCGTCGTTCCATCTGGAACGAAAACACTCCCTGTCTCCGAAGCGTTCACAAACCAATTGGATGGGATCGGTTTCAAGGCCGATTGGCTTCCTTTGACGGCCATTCCACAGGCCGCCAGCAGAACATCGGAGACGGTTTGGAGTGATTCAGGGTCTCCAACAGGTAAGCCGAATTCTCCTTCAAGCCATGTCTGCACTTCGACGCGCGATAGGCTATCCATCCCCAGATCACGCGCCAGCGAATCGGTTTCGCGAATCGTCCCGACCCCGGATATTTCCTTCAGCCTGCCGATGACGATTTCTTTCGTGGCTGTCGACACCTCGCTGACATCGCCTTCGATTCCCGATGACTGCGGCTCGGGCAGAACCCTCGTCCCCCCTCTTTCCCAGATCGTATGTGGCACATAGGTGTTCGGTGGAGCGTCTTCGTTGTAAAAATGCTCCAGATATCGATTCAGAACAGCTCTCCCGTCCGCCCTTGGCACGTCCGCAAGCTCGACCAACTCAATCGACACATTTCGTCGCGGGCCAAAAAGGATTCCGTTCAATAGAAGGTATTTCAAGCCCTGGAGCAGAGCTCCTCCAAAATTGGGACGTCTTCCTGCGGCGCGCGAAAAACTGCTCCCCCAGAGCCCTCGAGTCCTGATCACTACCACTCGAGCATCAGGAGCCTCTTTGAGAACCGTTTCAACGGCGCTGTTGCCGCCGATGTCCTCGTATCTCTGATGGCAGATTCGGCCGGCCGGCCAGAAGAGGAGATTCCCGCCTGCTTTCATCATCTGAATGCCGTCGGCCAGGACCTTTTCAACCTCCTCCCGGCAGGCTTCGCCGTAGCGCGCGGGATCGGGAATCGGACGGGCTCCAACCTGACGAGCGATCCATCGGACAACCGGCCAATCGATCTGATCTTTGTCTGCAAGGGCTTGAGGTGCGAATGCCGCATTCATCTCGGTAACGATGATAATTGGATCGATCAGCGCCGGATGATTGGGCAGAAAAAGAATTCCCGATCGGCCCTTGCCGGCGATGGCGTCGATGCCTGTCACCTTGATTCGATACCGCAGCCGCAGCAAGGCCCGGCCGGTCATTCGCAAGAGTGCCGTGATCATGACCATTCTCTTTTTCTGAATATGAGCCACAGAAAAATGCTGACGATGAATGACACAATTCCAACGATGCCGTAGCCTGTCGTGGGTTTCCAGACAGCATTAAATACGTTGGAGAGAGGACCAGAAAGCAGAATTCCGGCAAAAATCACGAAATTTGAAGAAGCAATGATAGCGCCTTTCCGGTCGGCTGCCGGTCGCACCTGAATGAAGCTCTCGCAAGGAATAAGGAAAAGCCCGCCGAAAATTCCAATTAACCCGATCAGAATGAAAAGGAAAACCAGTTGCACTGAAGCCGGAAGCGATGGCACGACGGCCACACCCATCATCAGCACGGACATCACGAAGCCGGCCGGGATCAAGACACGAAACCATTTTTTTCCGGTTGCAAGACGGCCGCTTGCAAGCCCCCCGATTCCAATCCCCAAAAGTTGCGAAACGATCAGGGCGCTGGTCAGAGTCTCGGAGAGCTTATACTGCTGGAGTCCGAGAGGGTTAATCAGCAGGATCTGCAGAGACCCGACGAACCAGATGAAAACATCGGCGCCAATGATTAATGCCAGCAGTGCATCTGTGCGCGTTTCCCAAAGAGTGCGAATCGTATCAAGCGGCCCTTTCCACGGAAAGCATGCCTGTGGAGATGCCGCCGGCCGTGAAAAAACGCCATAGCTGACCGCGAGGCCGATCAGCGAAACGAGGATGATCACTACGGCCACGACGAACCTGCCGTTGTCAATGCCCCACGGTCCAATGCCGTGAACATCGAGTGCGATTCCAGCCAGCGCTATCCCCGACAGAATTCCGATCGTGACAATCATGCGAAGCACACCATTTGCCTTGGTGACATAGCTTTCGGGATAGAGCTCGGGAATCGAGCCGCACAGAGCCGGGCTAAAAATCGTGGCCTGGGTCCCCATTGTTGCGAGCATGGCGAAGATGAGAAACCACTGACCGGTACAGATGCCGATGGCACCGCAAATCATCGCGGCCAGTTCGATCCACTTGGCGGCGATGACAACGTTGCGTTTCGGGTAACGATCGGCCAGCCAGCCGGCGGGGGCTGCGAAGATCAGGAAAGGCAGCGTGAAAATGGCAATGGCGTAGCCCTGCATTTCCGTCCGTCCGGCGGCGACGGCCAGCAACAGAGCCGCCTGCTTGAAGAAATTATCGTTATAAACCCCGAGGAAATAAGCGCTTGCCATGGCAACGAACTTCCCTCGCGCACGTCGAATCTGCTCATGCTCGACCTGGTTGCTCACTCTTCATCCTTCTGGTTGTTGTCGTCTCTCATCAGTCGGTGAATTTCAGGGCGATACTCATATCTGAGCTTTCTCGGCAGGCGGGATATCACCGGGCAGCATCACGGCTCGATAATACTGTCCGTGATTCTGCCCGGCGGGTCGGAGCGACATCAGGCAGAGGCTTTGAGCGCGACAAGTGCCAATACCTTGGCGTCGGCGATGAGGTTATCGAGGATACAGTACTCGCCGGGCTGATGAGCCGTATCATCGAGCTTGGAGTAGACGACGGCCGGCAACCCGATGCGGCGGAAGACAGCCGCGACGGTGCCGCCGCCGATTCCCTGCGGCTTGGGCTCAACGCCGAGCACTTCGCGAATGGCTTCGGAAATCCAGCGCACCACATCCGCGTCGGGGCTGGTCGGCGGCGCGGCTTCGCCTCGCTGCACATTCTCAAGGCTGATCGTGACATTGTGCGTCCTTTCAACTTCCTGGGCCAGCCGGCGGATTTCGGCTTCGACGGCTGCCAGCGGTACGTCGGGAAGCACCCGCGAGTCCAGATAGAAGACATCATCACCCGGGATCGTATTGATGTTGGGGACGTTCGACTCTTTCTTCGTCGGCTCGAACGTGCTCATCGGTGGATCGTACAAAGGATCTTGTCCGGCAAATGTGGAATAGAGCGAGCCGAGTTTCGTCACAAGTTCACTGGCAGCGCGAAATGCGTTGATGCCCTGGTGTGGCATTGATGCGTGACACTGCCTGCCTTGGGTGCGCACCTTGAGCCACCAGATTGATTTTTCTGCAACCTCGACCATCGTGCCGTCTGAATTGCCGCCATCGGGCACGATGAACATATCGTTGGATCCAAAAAGATTCCGGTGATGTTCAACCAGGTAATCGGCGCCGAGTGCGGAGCCTGTCTCCTCATCGGCGCAGAACAGGAGAGCCAGATCCACAGGAGGTCGCACACCACTCTCCATGAGCGCCCGCGCCACGATCAGGCTCGATACGATGGCCTGCTGGTTATCTTCAACTCCGCGTCCGATCAACTTGCCGTCTTCGATGTGTACCACATAGGGATCGGTCTTCCACAGGCTGCGTTCTCCCGGCGGCACAATATCGAGATGCGACATGATCCAGACGGTCCGGCTTGAGTTCTGACCACGATATCGGGCGACGATGTTGGGCCGTTTGCCGTTCTTGGCCTTCTCGTCAGGGGCATCGAACCATTCGACGCTGTCGAAGTGCAGCGTCTCCAGTTCGTTCCGGAGCCACACCGCTTTGTCATATTCACCTTCACCACCGCTCTCCGGGCTGATTGCAGGAATCGCCGTCAATCCGCGCTGGAGCTCGATCGCCCATTGCCTGTAGCTTTCAATCTTCTGCAGAATTTTGTCTTTCATGAGGCCTCCTGTTTCATTATTAATCCAAGTGCAGAGAATATAGTTCACGTGGACCTCGGGAGGCAACTCTGAAGAATGCGGAGGCAGCATGAAGCGTATGAGGCGTCAAACCGGATATCTCAGAAATTTCAAGGTCACGTCAAAGTTGGCCATGATGCGCTGAGTTTGCAAAGTAAAAAGTGAAAAATAAAAATAAAAATTTCCAGAAGCGTTCTGATTGAGGTTCTCCTTTTTACATTTAACTTCGACATCGCCAATTCAAAATTTCCTGATGAGGTACCGGCCTGACTTTGCCGTGACTTCGAAGGAATTTCGTTTGCATTTGAGGGAGGTTGGTGTGATCCTCGCTCTTCCCCAGATCCCCGGGTCCAAGCCTTATCTCGCTCAAATTCGCATCGAGAAACCCATACCCGCTCCAGTTCCCGACTTGATTTGGAGGGCCTGACAAGCATTTTCGTGCACGGGCATGAACAGGGGAACAACCCAAAACCGGAATGAGATCAAGCAATCCTTGACCAGTTCCAAAAAGTTGGATTTGCCTTTTATGCAACGCAAGCATTGACGCCAACTGCTCGCGCATCGAGGATGAGATTCTTACCTGCGGACCTGGGTCTTCTCTTCCGGCTTGACAGAAATGCTTCCACTTCACTAGATTAGCGCAGTTCCAGAGGGGTGTACATGGATCAGAGGAGACAACAACAGCAAAGGCGTCGACCGGTCAACGTGGCTGAAATCATGGCCCAAATCCGCCGGCGGATCGAACAGAAGAAACGGGATCTGAAAATCGGCACCGAGTTTGATGATCTTGCCGCCATGAAACTGAAGCCGCTGCCCGACCCGCAGCAGGTGAAATCATTGAAGACTCCGGATCTCTATGGTGAGCCCGGCGGGCCGCGGACAGGATCTTTCAGCATGAAAAATCCTGAACCGCGAGTGCAGCTTGTCGATCCCTTTACACGGCCGCTTTTGGAGTTTGAAAAGCCGAATGTTTCGGTGGAAGCGCTTTTTTATTCGTCTCGAGGGGGAGCCGGTCGGTTTCTTATGATCATCCGGAAGTTCACGAGACCTCTCTTGAAGCTCTTCCTGAACCTGGATGCTTATGTTTACGAGCAAGCACATGTTAATCAGGTTCTGCGCAATCAGACAATCACTGTCTACGAACGGCTTCACCAGCAGATCCTCGATCTCCGCGATCGTGATGACCAGATGCTGCGGCGGATTGATTATCAGAGCGAGTGGATCGAGTGGATGCAGACGCTCCGCGACCAGACGGCCCATTATGTGAAACTCCTCCATGGAATCCAAACCAACCTCGTCGCCGAATTGACGACGCTCGCCATTGAAAACCAGAATCTTCGGAGTCGCCTCGCCGAAATGACCGATCAACTGGATCTGCATGGCAAGCGCGAAGCCATTATGGAAGAACAGGTGCAGCGGATCGAGGAAACACGCACGCCGCTCGCCCAGGCGGATGAAACAGCGGCCCTAGCTGGAAATGATATTCCCGATGCGCATCCGGACCGCTCCTAGAGACGGTTGTCACTGGAATTCACAGCTGTCAAGGAAGATGGAGTCGCATGTGGGTTTGAGGGAAGAAGTGGAGGCTCTTCACACGATTGCTCTCTCTCCGGTCGATTCGGCTCCTCGACGCCATCGCAACGGAGTTCATTCATGAAGATCGCACTCGTCGTTCAGCGCTACGGCATGGAGATTAATGGCGGAGCTGAGTATCACGCCCGGCTGATTGCGGAGCACCTCGCCGGGCATGTCGATGTCGAAGTGTTGACGACCTGCGCCCTTGATTACATCACCTGGAAAAACCACTACCAGCACTCTTTTGATTTTGTCAATAAGATCCCGGTGAGGCGTTTCAAAGTGCTGCGCCCTCGCGATCCCGTGGCCTTCGGCCGTTGGCAGGAACGATTACTCCGCTATCCGCATATCGCTGAAGATGAGGTGAAGTGGCTGCGCCTGGAAGGGCCCTGGTCCCCGTCGCTTGTCCGCTACATCGAAAAGAACCGCGACAATTATGATTACTTCATCTTTTTCAGCTATCGCTACTATCACACCTTCCATGGGATGCACGTCGCCTCCCACAAAGCGCTCCTCGTGCCCACGGCCGAAAAGGACGATATCACGGTTTTCTCGATCTGGCCGCCGCTCTTCGCAAGGCCGCGAGCCATCATCTTCAACTCAATCGAAGAACGCGAAATGATCGTGGGGCTTTCAGAGAGCGCCGGCGCGATCCCTGGGGATGTGGTTGGTGTTGGATCCAATATACCCGAGCGCACGAATCCGGCGGAGTTCAGGAAAAAGTACGACATTCAAGGCCCTTTTGCCGTTTATGTTGGGCGAATCGACCAAAACAAAGGATGCGCGGAGTTGTTTGATTTTTTCCAGCGCTATGTGGCCGATGTGAAAAGCGGCCTCAAGCTGGTGCTCATCGGGAGCAGCGTCCTTCCAATTCCCAACCATCCGTCGATCCTGCATCTTGGATTCCTGAACGACGACGACAAGTTCAATGCCATCGCCGGCGCCGAAGTGCTTCTGATGCCCTCCCAATACGAAAGTCTCTCGATGGTGACCCTCGAAGCCTGGGCGCTCGGCAAGGTCGTCCTCGCCAATGGTCGATGCGAAGTCCTGCGCGGGCAGTGCCTCCGCAGCAATGGAGGACTTTTCTACGAGAACTATGACGAGTTTGCCGAGGCGTTGAGGATGCTCGAGCAGCGCGATTGGCTCCGGAGAGAGCTCGGCTTCAACGGCCGGAAATTCTTCCGGAGAAATTATTCCTGGGATGTGATCGAGAAAAAATATTTAAGCCTCATCGAGACGCTCGAACAACAGCAACCCAAGCCACCCGCTCCTCCAATTCGTCCGCTCTGGAAGAGATGGGGATTTTCAAAATGACGAGACGCCATTGAGAGCAGAGATTAAGAGGGGATATGCGTCAAGGGTGATTCAAACCGAGAGAGGGGAAAATAGAAGATCAAGGGTTAAGGGAGAACGTGGACGGAAAATGCCGTGAAACAGGCATCCATTCCGGTTTTTCCTTCTGATAGGCCATGAGAGTCCACCAGCTTCTGACGGCGCTCAGCTATGGCGACGCCATCGGCGACGACACACTCGCGATCCAGCGCATTCTCCGCGACGCCGGCCATGAGAGCGACATCTTTTGCCAGCTTCACCATCCGCGGATGGCGAGTCATGTGAAGAGGTTCGAATTGTACCGGAAGATTTCTTCCCCCAACAACATCATCATCTTCCACTTTTCAATCGGATCTCCCGTTTCGCATATAGTGCCCGAATTGTCGGATCGCAAGATCATGATCTATCACAACATCACGCCGATGCAGTACTTCCTCGACACAAACATGCTGCTGGCTCAGCTCTGCTATCTCGGCCGGAGGGAACTGCGCGGTTTCGCTCCCGTTGTTGATCTCGGGCTCGGCGACAGCGATTTCAATCGTCGCGAGCTTGAGGAATCCGGATTCTCCCCAACCGGAGTTCTCCCCATCATCGTGGACTTTTCCAAATTCAGGCGCGAGAGCCGGATGCCACACAGGATTCACGGCGATTCCGGCTACACATTTGTTTTTGTCGGCCGTATCATCCCTAATAAAAAAATCGAAGAAGTCATCCGTGTCTTCCATGTCTACCAGAAATGGCATAACGCCGACAGCCGGCTGTTTATCGTGGGCGATTACCAGGGGTTCGAACGCTATTACTGGGCTCTCAAAGATTTTGTCGCTGAGCTCGGCGTCCAGCGGGTTCATTTCACAGGCCATGTGACGAACGAAGAGGTCGTGGCCTACTACCGAATGAGCGACCTGTTTATCTGCATGAGCGAACATGAAGGATTTTGCGTCCCGCTGCTTGAGGCCTTCCACTTCGGGCTGCCCGTCATTGCATGGCAATCGAGCGCCGTGGGGGAGACTTTGCGAGGAGCCGGCATTCTTTTCAAGGAAAAGGACTATGGCGCCATGGCCAAAGCCGCCGAGACATTGAGGCGGGATAAAGATTTTCGTGAGGAGATTCTCCGAGGCCAGCGCGAGGTGCTCGCTTCCTACGATCCCGCGATCACCGGTCGCCTCCTGCTTGACTATGTGAACCAGGTGGCGGCGAGGATATGAGCACCCTCCGAATCGATCAATGGCTTCCGGCGCTTCATAGCGGTGACGCCATCGGAGACAGCGCTTTTTTCATCCGCAACCGCCTTCGCAAAGCCGGATATGCTTCCGACATCCGCGCACTCACCGTCGACAAAGGGCTCGATGGCCTGCCCGTCGATGCGGATGCCGATGAAGCCGATGCGGCTTTCTTGCACTTTGCCCTTCCTTCCCCGCTGACCGATCGGCTGCGCCGCTTTCGGGGCAAACGCGCTCTCATCTATCACAACATCACCCCGGCTCATTTCTTTGAGCCTTACAGCACCGAGCTGGCCGGAATCTGTCTTATCGGGAAACACGAAATTACTACTCTTGTAGAAAACACCGATCTGGCCCTCGCCGACTCCGAGTACAACCGCATCGAGCTCGAAGCCATGGGATTCCACCGAACGGGTGAGTTTCCCATTTTCATGAACCTGGCCCGATATGATGTCGGCCTCTGCGGCGCTCTGGCTCGGAGCCTGCAAGATGGGCGTCGGAACATCTTGTTTGTCGGGCGAATCGTTCCGAACAAGCGAATCGAGCATCTCATCAAAACACTATATTATTTTAAGAAATTCATCTCGCCGGCTGTCCGCCTCATCATCGTCGGAAAAACGAGCTTGCTGCCGTCTTATATGAAAAGTCTCATGCAATTGGCGATGGATCTGCATTTGAGTCCCGAAGACGTGATGTTCATGGGGCATGTAACTCACGAAGAGCTCGTCACGTGCTACCGATGCAGCCATTGTTTTCTGTCGCTTTCCGAGCACGAGGGATTTTGCGTGCCGCTTGTTGAATCGATGTATATGGGCGTGCCGATCGTTGCCCTTGCCAGATGCGCGGTGCCTTTTACTCTGGGCAATGCCGGTCTCCTCATCGATTCCTACAATGCGCCGGAGGTGGCGGAAGTCGTCGCCGAAGTTTGTGAGAACCAGGATCTCCGTGAAAGCGTTCTCGATAACCAACGCACACGACTTGATTATTTCCGAACGGAAAGGCTGGAGATGCTTTTCGATGATTATATCGGGATCCTGCTGAAAGCTCATGGAGGACATGAATGAAACTGGCCGTTGTCATCCAACGCTTTGGGAAAGAGATTGCTGACGGCCCTGAAAATCTCTGTCGCGAAACTCTGCGCAGGCTCGCCCGAAAACACTTCATCACCGTCTATACGACTACGGCGCTCGATCATCTCACGTGGCGCCGACATTACGCTGTCGGTGTCGAAGATGATGAAGGAATGACGATCCGTCGTTTCCAACCGATTCGTGAACGGAACGCCGAGAGCTTTAGAAGATTGTCACATCAGATCTCCTCTCAGCAGCACACTGAGATCGAAGAAGCGCAGTGGCTGGAAGAGCGGGGGCCTTTCTGTCCGGAATTGGTGGAGGCGCTTCGCGGAGAACAGGATCTTTTCGATGTGATTCTTTTTTTCGCTTATCAGTCCTGCCTGACCGTCGCCGGCTTGCACGCCGTTGAGAAACCCATCATTCTTGTCCCTCTGGCTCATCGTGAACCAGCCGCCTCTTTGCGAATTTATCGCGATGTCTTCCAGCGGCCTGAGGGATTGATTTTCAACTCACATCTTGAAGAGCGATTTGTCACCGAATTTTTCCGGCCGTCGGCGAAACATCGGCTGGTGGCCGGGCCTGGAGTGACATTGCCCGCGCATATGAAGTCGAAGATGCGGCTGGCAGCCCCCTGCATTCTCTACGCCGGCGGGGTTGATACAGGTAATGAGTGCGCTGAGGTGATTGAATATTTTATCCGTTTCCGCGTGCATTATATGTTCTGCCGCCTCTACCTGATGGGCATGTTGCCGCTGCAGCCGCCGAAGCACCCCGAGATCCACGCGCTCGGCACCCTCATCGACGAGGAAAAATTCGGCGCCTACCGGGATGCCTCGGTGACCGTCCTCCCATCGACGGCTGAGAGCCGTTCGATCATCGCGCTCGAATCACTTGCCTGCGGAACCCCTGTTCTGGTGAATGGTCATTGCGAGGTTCTGCGTGATCATTGCCTGCGTGGAAATGCGGGACTCTATTATGGAAATTTTGAGGAGTTTGGGGAGGCGCTGCAGTACATTCTCCGACGTCGCGATCAGGCATCGCAATTCGGAGCTTCCGGCAAACGTTATGTCCTCGCCAACTACACCTGGGATAAAATTCTGGCGAAATACGATAGCATGTTCCAGAGCGCGCTCAATCGATAGTCCAATCGCATTTCCTTCATAATCCTGGAGCATGCGGCGGAGAGAACAGTTAAAAAATCCGTTATGAAAAATATGGTTTGTTATCAATGGGAGATGAAATGCCCCGACCGGAGTTTGCTGTACAAAATGTTTTTGATACAATTGACGGTGAGGACAAATGAATTCTGGAATGTGGGAGTACGGGTATCCCGCTCCGGGTGACGCTCGTCACTGCGAAAATGCGCTGGGCGAAGCATACTATGGCAGTGAGAGGGCGAAATGAGTAAGAAACATAATTATGTTCAAAGGAGGCAATGAGATGAGGATTTCGAGTAAGCCTTTGCGGTACGCGGTCTGCGGAATGCTGGGGATCGCCATGATCAGCCTGACGCTAGTGACCGCACTAGCGGCCGACAAAACATATGTGCCGCCGGCGGGTGGTTGGAGCGCCTTTTTCAAAACAGACAAGGGCGAAGTCAAGCCCATCGTACAGCCGATCGAGAAAAACAAAGACAAAGATTGGATGTTCCTGCAATTCACTGATTTCACCGGTCCGAAGAATCGGCTGGCCGTCATGCGTGTCGAAAACAAAACGGCCAACGTCGAACAGGCGGACAACACCAAGAACACAACCTTGTGGACCGGACATGTCGCGGAAGTACCCGTGGCTGCCATTGAAGAGCTGATGACAACGGCGTTCGTCAATTGCCATCGCTTCAAATTGTTGGAAAGAAAGGCTCTGGATCAAACACTCGCCGAGCAGGATTTCGCCAACAGCGGACGTGTGGCGCAACCGAGTGCCGCGAAGATCGGGAAGATGCTGGGCGCTCAATTCCTCATTTACACAGCCGTCAATGAATGGACGCCGGAGAAAGGAAAAGTCAGCGGCGGCGGCGGTGGGATCGGTGGCGGTTTCTTGGGTGGCTTGGGCGCCAGCAAGAGCGATGCCGAGGTCGCGATGTCTTTCCGCATCGTGGATGCCACAACCGGTGAAGTCATGACGGCTCTGACCGAACGTGCAACGGCTGGGAGTTGGGGTCTTGGAGTTGGAGCGGGCGGCTACGGCGGTGGAGGAGCGGGTGGCGGCATGATCGGTATCGAAAAAAATTCACCGGTCAGCTATGCCGTTCAATCGTGCATCAACAAGGCCTGTTACAAGATAGCGATGGCCCTTGCTGATCGCCCCTGGTCCGGCGCCGTGATGAAGGTGTCCGGCGGAAAAATCTATGTCAACGCAGGCTCTGACTCGGGTATCGTCGCCGGGATGTCGCTCAACGCCATGTCGAAAGGCGAGGAGCTTGTTGATCCGGAAACCGGGATGTCGCTTGGTTCTGAAATGAAGCCGATCGGCACATTGCAAGTGATCGAAGTTCAGGAGAAATACTCGATCGCTCAAATCACAAATGGATGCAAGGGACTCAAGGTCGGCGACGTTCTCCAGATGATCAAGTAGGACAAGGCATAAACAGAAGGGGCGGGAGGAGAGATCCTCTCGCCTTTTTTCATTATTAGCGTGAAGGGGCCGGGGCCTCAAGTGATGATGTTATCATGCAAGAGGCGCGAATATCAGGTGATTATTTTATACGGCATGGGATGTGCGCTCTTAATGAGGCCGGAGTTATGAGACAATCGTGAGCGACTGAGATGGACAGCTTATCTCTCGGACTGATCCTCAAGGCTCTCGCCTCGCGACTGATGGAACAGCGGGTGAGGGCCGTCTGGAGGAGTCGCCGGACGGATCTTTACCTCGCGTTCGAAGAGGAAAAGGGGATCCATCTCTCGTTCGCCGATCCAGTGGCTCTCTGCGTGCACGGTTTTCCAAGAAAGCTCCCGCGCACATCCGATGTGGAAGCCTTGGCCGCCGCCGACGCTCTTATCGGTCGTACTCTGGAAAACGTGGAATACGTTCCCGGGGAGAGGATCTTTGTGTTGCGATTCGGGACTGGAGAAATTTCCGGGAGCCGCGGACTGCTTGTCAGCCTCGTTCCTGGCCGTGCAGGGTTCCTGCTTGAGACTGGTGGTTCCCGCACCGGGCGCAACACTCTGCAGCCCCTTTTCACTCCGCATGCATCGGATGACGTGACACCGATCCTTGCCGAGATGTCTCGTGCCGACATCGAGCATACTCAAACATTGCTTTTGGAAAAGGGGTCGAGATTGCCGCCGCACTTCCGGGCCGAAGTTATCGCGGCCATTCGCGAGCCCGGCGTCTTTCGTGTGCTTCAGGAAACACTCGAAGCCTACCTGGCCGGGCAGACGGTTCCTGTTGTGCATCGATTGCCGACATCGGATCTTCCCGGCTTTCTCGGACGAACCTATCTGGCGCCTTTCCCCTATTTATCGCTCGGTGAATGTCGCCGTTTTCCCGATATTGAAGTCGCCGCGTCATTTTACCTTGGCCTCTCCAGGAGCATCGCCGAGGATACAGCGCTTTTCAGAAGTGTCCGTCAGTATGTGACGGCCACAGCCCGACGGCTGGATTCCGCCGAAGATAGCCTTGCATCCGATCGTGAGAAGGCTGGGAAAGCAGACCTGTATCAACAGTACGGTCAGGCACTTCTCGGGCTCCCCCCTGAAGTCCGCACAAGCCCGGTTGCGGCCCGATGGTATGACGAAGGCGGAGAGCATGAGATCGCTGTGCCTCTTCCGGATGGCCTGGATGCGCGCGGGAGCGCTCAGAAGTATTTCGATCTCGCCAAGAAATGCCGCCGTTCGGCCTCGTACATCGCCTTACGGCGAAAGACGATCAAAGCCCGGCGCGCTGCTCTGCTGGGAATCCGATCCGCTCTCGATTCAATCCAGTCGCGCGATGATCTTCACCGATTGGCGCATCTGATTCCGGGAGTTCGTGCCGTCTCTGCTTCGCCAAACCGCCCTGCTGAACGGCGACCCTATCTTGAATTCGAATGCGACGATGGGTCGATTCTCATCGGCCGCTCTGCCGCGGAAAATATGGTGGTCACATTCAAGGAAGCGGCATCTCAGGATATCTGGCTTCACGCGCATGATGTGCCAGGATCACATGTTGTTGTGAAGCTCCGGCGCGGCTTGCGCGAACCATCGCACGACACACTCGTCCGCGCTGCATCACTGGCCGCTTTCTTCTCAAAAGCAAAAAACGAGACCAGAGTCGATGTGTGCTATACCCAGCGGAAGTACGTGCGGAAGATGAAAGGTGGAGTTCTGGGACAGGTCAGACTCGAACGATTCAAGACGATGCTCGTGGCGCCGGCCGGGGATACAGATTGAGAGTCGCCGTTTTCTATTCCAACGGACGCCCTTCGAATTTTTCGATCTGAGTGCGCAGGGCATCGCTGATCAGCATACTCTGCCGGGTCTCTTGATTGTAGAGGACCTGCACGGAACGGGCGCGGGCGACAAGCCTGTCTTTGCCGGGATGCTCCGGGTCCGGACCTACAATGCAAAACTCGAAGGTGAAAGACTTCTTTCCCATCGATGAAACACGGACGCCGATCTGCAAAATCTCGCCCAGGTGCGACGGCGAAATGTAGTCGATTTCAACGTGCGCAATAACGTAGTTCAGGTCTTGGAGATCACATTTGCCGCGCATTGACAGCCAGTATTTTATGCGTGCCGATTCGAGGTAACTGAGGTAAACAGCATTATTGACCAGCCCGAATGCATCGATATCCCGGAACTGGACCTCGATCGGTACTGTGATCGGATCGTCGGAGAGCTTTGAATCACCCATGAAATTTCTCCAAGATGTCTCACGAGTTCCCAAAAAAAAGTTCCGAGCCCGAGCTGGACGCTCGGAACTCGGAACTCGGAATGAAAAGCGCTATCCGTTTGCCTTTTGGAAGTCCTTCATCAAGGCCACCAGTGCCTGTATGGATTCCTTCGGGCAGGCGTTGTAAATGGACGCACGGCAACCGCCGACCGAGCGGTGACCCTTTAATCCAACCATCTTTAGAGCGGACGCTTCCTTCAGGAATTTTGCTTCCAGCTCTTCGCTCGCGAGGCGCCAAACGACATTCATCCGCGAACGGCAGTCCTTGGGTATCGGGTTCTTGTAATAGCCGTTGGAGCCGTCAATCGCATCGTAGAGTAACTGGGCTTTTTCGATGTTCAATTTTTCCATGCCAGCGAGTCCGCCCAGGTTTTCGAGCCATTTACAAACCAACTCAACCACGTAAATCGCGCCGCACGGAGGCGTGTTATAAAGCGATGCATTCTGGACGTGTGTATTGTAGTTAAGCATCGTCGGAAGGTTTTTCGGTGAACGTTCGAGCAAATCCTTGCGGATAATGATCATGGTCACGCCGGACGGCCCGGCGTTTTTCTGCGCGCCGGCATAAATAACCCCGTACTTGGTGACATCGACCGGACGGGACAAGAAATCGGACGATGCGTCGCAAACCAGAGGCACTTTGCCCACCGGAGGCTCGGAACACAGCCATTCGGTTCCTTCGATCGTATTGTTCGACGTCAAGTGGACGTAGTCGGCGTCGCCGTCAAACGTGAGCTCGTTTTCGCGTGGAATGCGGGCGAAGTTTTCAGCCTTTGTCGAACCGACTTCGCGAACTGTTCCAACCTTGGCGGCTTCCTTGATGGCCGAAGCAGCCCAGTGCCCTGTGTGGATATAGTCGGCCTTCTTGGAGACGGTCATGAGGTTCATTGGAATCATCGAGAACTGCAGCGATGCGCCGCCCTGGAGGAAAATGACTCCGTAGTCGGCGGGAACCGACAGGAGCTTCCTCAGGCGAGCTTCAGCCGACTGGATGATTTCTTCGAACTGTTTCGATCTGTGGCTGATCTCCAGGATGGACATCCCGGACGTGCCAAGGACGACTGTGTTGTCTCGGAGCTCTTCCAATACGGGGAGTGGAAGAACAGCGGGACCGGCGTTGAAGTTGTGTGCGCGGTTGCTCATTTTCCTCACTATCCTATCTGTGCGGTTAATGGTATTTGGTTTTGGATACGATCCGCGGACCACTCATGCCCACGGTTCTTTTCCATTGACTTCCAAGCTATGCTAAATGAAACAAAACTGGAATGCAACCATCAAGAATTACTAGTGTTTGGCGGCTTTTTGGCCGTTTCTGACCGGCAGCCCATCCAGTTGACTTCACTAATTCCGTATTTCCTGATGAATGAGGCACCGGCTTGGCTTTGACGTTTCCCTGATTAAACGGGAGTGACGCGATACGCCTGTACCGCTGTCATGCTATAATGCTCGCATAGTGTCCGGCATTTAGGAATTTTCTGCTGCCAGGAGGAGGGATCCCATGAAATGGACCTATCAAGGTTATCGATGCGTTGTGATTGCATTCTCCTTCATTGCGACTCTTTCTTTAATTTTCTGTCCATATGCTCATTGTCGCGCACAAGCCTGGACCGCGACCGGTCCATATGGCGGCGACGTCAGCGCCATCGCAGTGGATCCGGCGAATCCCTCAACCATTCTTGCCGGGCCCGACGGCGGCGGGCTTTATAAGAGCACTGATGGCGGGGCGAGCTGGAAGAAAACCAGCTTCGCAACTCTTCCCATTTTCTCGAAGATCATCTTCAAGCCAGGCAGTTCGCAGATCGTCTACGCCGCCACAATCGGGGGGTTTAATATCAGCCGCGATGGCGGGAATACGTGGACTCAGAGCGACAGCGGCCTGACAACAACCTACTTGAACGCCATGGCCGTTGATCCGGTCAGCCCGAATGTCATTTATGTCGGAGGGTACAGCGGCCTATGCAAGAGCAGCAATGAAGGCAAAAAATGGGTCAATTCATCGGCTGGATTGGAACAAAAACAGATAATGGCCCTCGCCGTCAACTCCCACACTCCATCAATGCTCTACGCCGCCACTTGGGAAGATGGTGTTTACAAAAGCACCAATAGCGGCGGCAGCTGGCAGCGGGCATCCACTGGAATAACAGATGTGAATATCCGGGATCTAGCAATGGATCCGACTCGCCCTGACATTCTCTATGCGGCGACCAACCAAACCGGCGTCTTCAAAACAGTGGATGGCGGGAGCAGTTGGACCCCGATGCAGAACGGGCTCACGGCGCTCCAGGCCTTCAGGTTGCTGATCGATCCTGGCCGCCCTGACACAATCTACATGGGCGCACAATCTGGTGGCACCTTCAAATCCACTGATGGTGGAGCCAACTGGCAGCTCCGGAGTACCGGTCTGCCCGACTACAGCAATCCGTACGCGCTCGCGATCAATTCCACTGCCAATATTGTTTATGCCGGGCTCTTCCAACATGGTGTCTACAAAGGGGAGAATGGTGCGGCAAAGTGGACCTCATCGAATATCGGCCTCGCCGGCAACTCAGTCAGTTCCCTTATTGCATCCCCCAAGCCACGCAGACTTTATTCCGGCATCTGGACCTATGGACCCAGCTTTTTCACTAGCTCCAATGGAGGGGCGAGTTGGACGATGTCATCGAGCGGGATGATGTACCCGTGTGTTCTAACACTGGTTCTCGATCCGACGAACTCGAAGATCATTTACTCAGGCAATGCGGGCTCCGTTTTCAAATCCAAGAATGGCGGGAAAAGCTGGCTGCCGGCCGACGGCGGAATGGAACGCGGCTATCGAACGATCTATGCCCTGGTGGTGAACCGGACCAATCCGAAGATTCTGTATGCCGGCAGCGACATCGGGATTTGGAAGACACTGGATGCAGCCACGACCTGGCAGTTGATAGGCGTCAACAACAAAACAATACAGGCTCTCGTGGCCGATAGGATCAACCCTGAAATTGTTTATGCAGGGACTGCCTCTGATGGAGTCTACAAGACAATCAATGGAGGCACTGTATGGACTCGGATGAGCAAAGGGCTGCCGGCAGGTTCGCCGATACAGACGTTGGTGCTTGATCAGGCCATCCCGAATGTGGTCTATGCCGGGACCGGTAGTGCCGGCATCTACAAAAGTACCACGGGCGGGACCAGCTGGCGGGCAGCCAACACAGGAATGAAACTCACGAATGTAACATCACTCCTCCTGATCACCGGAGTTCCATCAACGCTGTTTGCCGGAACGAATCAAGGCGTGTTCAAGTCTGTAGATGGCGGGGCGAAATGGGAGAAGGCCGGGGATGGCCTTCCTGCTGATTCCATCACTTATGCAGTCGCTTACGAGAGTGCACAGAAGCGCCTCTATGCCGGCGGAAACGACGGTGTTTATTGGATATCCTGGCCGTAAAACGTGTTAGGCGCCTTAGCGCATAATCCTTACCAACATGTTCTCAGAGCCGTCCGGCAGGAAATCGTGAACGTGGACGAACAGTGCTGATCGACTACGTCCACGTCTACTTGGCTCGCGAGCAAGGTGAGCCTCTCATTCAAGGCGCAGCCGTCGAAGGAGCATAGTGTCTGACCAGTCACAAAATGGCAAGACCTGTGACAGTGCATAATTGTGAATTCCTCTCAGGAAGCCAGGAAGAAAGGAATGCAGGAATAACCTATAAGGCCACCGCTGGTTGATATAAAAGTCCGTTCCTGCTTTCCTCCCTTCCTGCATTCCTGAGAGGTCCGGAGTCGCGGGTGATGCGCCCACCGTCTTTGGTTCTGGCTCCGCCAGGCTAGGGACTTCCGTCATATTGATCGAATTCCATTTCCGAAAATTTTTGCCGGAGCAGGAAATCCATCGCTGTGGCGTATGATCGGCTTATCATTCGTCAATCTCGCGCACTTCGTAGCCATCTCTCCGGAGCATCTTCGCGACGACATTCCGATGGCAGAATTCCGGATCCCGGCAGACACACATCAAGATCACCGATGGCGTCGTTACTTCTCGAAGCGTCCTGAGCCCGGTGAGATAGTCAGCGATCGAAATTGGTCCGCCACGATAGTTGATGTTTCCCCATTCCGGGACATGGCGATAGCGCGCGCTTAATGCAGATGCGAGGCGGCCTCCTGACCAGTCCGGGAATCGAGAACGTGCAGCATAACGAATATCGAAGATTGTTGCATCAATGTCATTCGCGATGCGGATGATATCCGCAACGGAGCGACCGGCGTACCCGATGGTATAAATCATTTCTTGCGTTTCATCTCATTGATGAAGCGTTTTCGATCGTACTGTCGTATCTGTTGTTTGCTGCATGGATTCGATATGCTTTTTGATTTCCAGAAGCCGCATTTTATCCTGTTGATATGAAACGCCCAAGATGATTCCATATTTTCTTCCAACGACAAAAAGTCAGCCGTCCCTATGGAGGAGCCGAAAAAAGGATGCCGTCTATTTCGGAACGAAAAAAAGTCAAAATCAGGAAGGTCCCGAAAACATCACTCAAGATAGCCATCCCAAAAGTCGATTTGGGATTCCAGGACGTTTTTGTGAAGGTTGATAAGCAGGAAAATAATCGGGTTTCTTTTCAGGTGAAATGAATTTTCGAACTTCCTTCCATCACGTTCCTGAATGTCATTGCTTGTTTATTTCACGGGGTGATTATCTAAAGCCCTAGTCAGAACAATATGGGGGGCTTGGGAAGCGTTTCGAGGGCAACCGGCGGAGGGAAACACCGGCTTCGGAAAAGTCTCGCTGTGAGACAAATGGGACCATAAAAGAGAAACCCGCAGGGGTGTTCGAAGTCAATTCTACGTCGTGCATGGCGCGCGCGCGGAATTTCCCTCGACGTTGCACTGTGCTGTCAGTTATTGAAAGGAGTGGTGAGCCGTGTAGGAATCGAACCTACAACCTACTGATTAAGAGTCAGTTGCTCTGCCAGTTGAGCTAACGGCCCCTCCGCAGCGGAGCATTTTCTACCATGAACGACGGATCAAGTCAACGATGCTTTGAATGTCCTGTTGCGATTGAGCTGCTCTTCTTCCATGGCTCCATATTTTAAGGATGAGGCCAGCTTTCATATAAAACCAAGTTCTCAATCGGTTGACGCTTCTTAAGACCCGGTTTGTCGGCAGGGAATCCAAGCGGTGTGAAGGCAACTGGTTCGATGCCTTCCGGAATGTGCAATATTTCACGAGCCGCCTTGGGATCGAACGCCGCGATCCAGCATGTTCCCAGCCCGAGGTCGGCGGCCGCCATGATGAGGTGGTCCATGGCGATCGTCGCATCCACATCGCCATAGTTTTTTCCATCCGTCGAACGCTTCCAGGCGTCCGCTGCGATTGCGCAGATGCCGATAATCAAAGGAGGCTGCACGAACCAATCGCGGCAATAAATGCGCTTGAGCTCCTGCTCGCGACCTGCCGTGTGAACCACAATCAGTCGAAAGGCCTGCCGATTGGCAGCGGTGGGAGCCATGCGTGCAGCATCCAAAATCTGCTGAAGGATGGCCTCGGGCACCGAATCAGGCCGATAGGCTCGGACACTGTATCGTACGTGGGCCAGCTTTAGAAAATCCATGATGTATCTCCTTGCGCCCTCTGCATGAGATGAGCCTATGATCGGAATCTGCGCTTGTCAAGGCATCCGATCGAGAGATGGCAGAGACCGAGGATATTGCGGCCATGCCAAAGTCGGCAAAAATGCGCTGATTTTGCGATGTAAAAATGAGAGGCAAAAAGCAAAAGTTTCTGGAAGCGTGCTGACTAAGGTTTTCCTTTTAACTCTCTTCTTTGACTTCACCTATTCAAAATATCCTGATGAGTCGCCGGCTTGACTTAGACGTTATTCGAGGGCGGAATTGACACTCCCTGGATATTGCGACTATGATTTCCACAGGAATAAAAGCAGACGTTTTCAGGGGGCACGAGTCGGATGGAATCCAGCCTTAACCGATCCTCGATCAGCACAACGTCGAAGTATGTGCTCTTCGACATTGCCGGCCAGAAATACGCGCTCGCCCTCGAAGACGTCGTCGAAGTGATCTGGATGGTCGCTCTGACGAGCACTCCCGCTCACCATGATCATATCGAAGGTGTCATCAATCTACGGGGAACAATTCTCCCAATCCTCAATCTTCGTCGTATGCTGAATTTGCCTCCGACGACATACGGCCTGAACCACCGAATACTGGTTGTGCGTACCGGTGAACGCACTCTGGGATTCGTCGTGGATGCGGTTGCTCAGGTGGAAGAATACACGAGAGAGCAGGTTGATGCTCCCCGTGAATTTGATATGTCCCTCTCTTTTGTGAACGGCTTGATCAAGCAACAGAACCAGATCATCTTTTGTGTCGACCTGTCGAAACTCATCTCGGCCAACGACGTTTCTACGGCCGCCGAAATGACGCAGCGTGTCACGGCCGCGATCTCAATTGAGAAGCGAACAACATGAGCTCGGCGTACACCGATGATGACTTCAAGAAATTCCGCGATTTTGTGCGGCTTCGCACAGGGATTTTTTTTCACGACGCCAAGAAGCAGGATTTGATGCGGATCATTCAGAGAAAGACGGCGGAGTCGGGTTTTCCGCACATTCGTGATTATTATAAGGCGCTGCACTCCCCCGAAAGCGATCCTCTGCTCGACGAAAGACTGATCAATGCAGTGACGATCGGTGAGACATATTTCTTCAGGTATAAGGAGCAGTGGAGGCTGCTGGAGAGCAGCCTTCTGCCCGAATTGGTGGTGCGCAAGAGAGAGCAGGGGAGTCGGCAGATACGCATCTGGTCGGCGGGTTGCTCGACAGGCGAAGAACCTTACAGCCTGGCGATCACGTTGATGGAGCTCCTTGGGGAGGTACAAGACTGGAAAATTTACATCATCGCGACAGATATCAATCTGGCCTCTCTCCAAAGCGCCCGCATGGGCATTTACACTAAATGGTCCTTTCGGTCGACGCCTCCAGAGAAGGTCGTGAAATATTTCAAACCGATGGCCGACAAGTTCCAGATCATCAAACCGGTGCGCGATCGTGTGGTTTTCAACCCTCTCAACCTCGTTGCCGACGACTATCCATCCATCGGTCACGGCATTCACGATATGGATTTCATCCTGTGCCGAAATGTACTGATCTACTTTGATGAAGATCGCATTCGTGAAATCAGTCATCGATTCTGTGATACTCTGGTTGAAGGGGGATATCTCCTGTTGGGACATTCGGAACCGACTCATCTCGTCAGCAAGCGCCTCCGGCAGGTTAATGACCGCGGTTTGATTTTTTTTCAGAGGCCGGTCGCAACGACGGTTATTCCTCTGATGCCGGCCGAGACGAAATCGGTTGTGGCGCCGAAGCCTGCGGTCCCTCCGCCGCCTCCCGCACCGGCGACGCCTCCTGATACAGATCCCCTGGCAGAAGCTCGGATTCTATTCGCGACGGGTCGTGGTGAAGAGGCCCTCAGCGCACTCCTCCCGCTTGCGACCAAAGGCACGTTCAATTCTTTGCTGTATCTTCTTATTGCGGAGATATACGCTGGAAGCGGTAAATACGAAGAGGCCGGGCTCTGGATCCATCGTCTCCTGCAGGCCGATGGTTTGAATGTCGAAGCATACCGCATGTGTTCGATGATCAGCGAAGCCACAGGACATGTGGAGGAAGCGCTCGACTACGCTCGAAAGGGGCTTTTTCTGGACGCCGATTCGATACTTCTCCTCTATCAACTCGGATGCCTCTACAGGCGTACCGGTGAGTCCCGCAAGGCGGAGAAATGCTACAAAAGTATGACGCGGTTGATTGAAAAATTGCCTGACGACACTCTGATCGGCGAAGGCGAACGAGTGTCCGTCGGCCAGCTGAAGGACGCTCTCAGGACTCTCCTTCGATAAACCCTTGGACTCATGGCATTAAAAAAATTAGAATCCTCCATCAGTGAGAATGAAGCAACCCACTTTGACAGGATTCGCAAGCCCCTTGCCGTCACGTCCGGGATGGCGCCGGCCGGTTCCGCCGAATCTCCGGAGCGGGTTCAGGAGATTCTACAGGCTCGCGCTCGCGCCCTGGCGAAGAGTGTCGAGAAGGAGTCGCAGGAGAAATCCGTTGTTGTCCTGGTTTTCCGTCTTGCTGACCAGCGTTATGCAGTTCCCCTTGTGCAGGTTGTCGAAATCCAGTCGCTCGGGCAATATGCCCCTGTCCCGGGAACGCCGCCTTTCATCATGGGGGTCATCAGCGTCCGAGGGCAGATTTTCACGGTTGTCAATTTACGTGTCTTCTTCTCCGTGCAGGCGGATGAGGAGTCCGGTCAATGCGAGAGCATATTAATCGTCGAGGATAGTGGAGGCCGGATGGGACTGCTCGTTGATGAGGTGCTTGGTATTTCTCACTACTTTCCTACTGAGATCCACGATGTCAAGTTGAATTTGTCCACAATCAAGAGTGAATATATTTCGGGAACCACATCCGATTCTGTGGCAGTATTAAACCTCATGGAGCTTCTCGCCGATCGTAAGATGTTGGTGGAGGATGAATGATACACTTGGTCAAAGGAGGTCACATGTTCAGGGGTTTGGGGAGTGCGATACTGGCGGTGCTGTTCGCGGCCTCTGGTCTCTTGGCGCAGAACGTCTCTAATCGTCAGCAGGTGTTTTTCTTCAAGCAGGTATTCAAGGCGAAGACAAAACTCGGAATCCTGTGTAACAAGGATCAAAAGCAGGCCGACCTCAGTGAAATCGACATAGCCGCGATGAGCTATCAGGTGTGGTCGAAGGCCGCCAACGTCAAATCGCTCGGCGATGTCGGTTCAGGTCTCCGGAATCTGTTGAACAAGGAGAAGGTAGAAGCAATCCTGCTGCTCCCTGATCCCATTATCTCGACACCGGATACCCGGAAATTCATCATTCAGCAGTGCATGCTCGAGAAGATCCCTGTCATCGGTGATAGCGCGGAGGCCGTTCAGGACGGGGCTGTCTATGCACTTGTCATAAAGGATAACAAGGTCCAGGTGTTGCTCAACCTGCGGGCCGCGGCGGCTCTCGACATCCAGATCCCGCCGGAGATCTTGAATGATGCGACCGTGTTGGTCCAGCCATGAGGATGTGACGTATGACCATTAGGCAAAAGCTGATTGCCGGAACAAGCGGCCTGCTCATCTCCATCTCCGCCCTGTTCACAATCCTTGTTGAATACAAGGTGAGCGGGGCAATGCAACGGCAGTTTGAAATTAAAGGCATTGCGATGGTGAAGAACCTTAGCGCCTTCGCTCTTGCCGGGGTCATTTTCAACGACCCTGAAGTACAACAAACCGCCATCACCGGAGTGAAAGCGGGCAGTGTCGGCCGGGATGTAACTTATGTGGCTCTTCAGGATGCGAAAAAGCAGGTGCTCAGCGAGACGGGCGATTCCGGGACTGCTCGAGAGCACCAGCCGAACTACGACTCCCAGCTCAACGAACCGATCCCTGAAAAGTTTTCGTATCGTGGGTATGATTATCTCGATCTCTACATGCCGATTATCTCAGCCAGAGACGGGATGAAGACATTCGGGTACGCGCGCATCGTTTTCAGCTATGCCGAACAAAACCGCATCGGCAGGGAGTTGCAGCAGTGGATTCTTGGAGCGACCGGCCTGCTCCTCATCATCTGTGTCGTGGTCGCTTACTTTTTCGCCCAGCGACTCGTGACACCCGTCGAACACACGGCTCAAATCGTGCGACTCATGGCGGAAGGCGATCTCAGCAAGCGCATAACGATCAAATCACACGATGAGGTCGGGGTGCTGGCTGAGAGCATCAACCGGCTTGCTGAAAATCTGCAGGCCTCCATGAACTCTCTCATCGGCAAGGACCGCATCGAAGAGCTGATGCAGTCGGAGAAGCACGCCAAGGAGCGTCTGCAAGAGAAAGTCGAGGAATTCGTCCAGTTTACAGAAAAGATCGGGCGAGGCGACCTGACGGCGGTGATACACGCACAAGGCGATGATGAGTTGGCCATCCTCAGCCGTCATCTGAACCAGATGATCGATAGCCTCAAGTCGATCACCGGGCAGGTGAAGAATTCCACTGTGAGCATTACATCGGCTATATCACAGATCCTGACGGCGACAACTCAGCAGTCGAGTCTCGGCACTGAACAGGCCTCTTCGATCAACGAAATCTCGGCCACTGTCGATGAAGTCCGGTTGACATCGGAACATACCAGCAACCTGGCGAGCTCCGTCGCCGACTCCACAAAGAAGGTCATTGAGGTGTCGAAAAGCGGCGAGGTGGCAGTCGAGGAATCGATCAAGGGCATGTCCCAGATCAAGGATAAGGTCGAATCGATCGCCGAAAACATCCTGGCTCTCTCCGAGCAAACACAGCAGATCGGGGAGATTATCTCGACCGTTAACGATGTTGCCGAACAGAGCAACCTACTGGCATTGAATGCTTCGATTGAAGCGGCGCGCGCCGGTGAACATGGCAAGGGTTTTGCCGTGGTTGCCAATGAAGTGCGGAATCTCGCCGAGCAGAGCAAACAGGCGACGGCACAGGTGCGATCCATCCTGAACGATATCCAGAAGGCAACGAATGCGGCCGTGATGGTGACGGAGCAGGGGAGCAAGGAAGTCGATCGCGGGGTTCATCTTGTCAATCAGGCCGGCAAGGTGATCCATCACCTGCTCGAAACAATCACTCAGGCCGCGATTGCCGCTGAGCAGATTGTGTCATCCGTCAAGGAGCAGACGATCGGGATGAGCCAGATTTCCGTCGCGATGAGCGAGATCAAGCAGGCTGCCAGCGAAACGCAGGAATCGGCCGAACAGGTTGTGCGAATCGCGCAGAACCTGTCTGAACAATGCAACTGGATGAATGACCTCGTCGCCAAATACAAGATTTAGCCGAAAGCTGTCATGGAGCACATGCGGTTCCAGAACACCGGTAGGACTCGCGCTCGATATCGAGTTGAATGCGTGACAGCCGGAACGCTGGATCCGGAACTCAGAATGGGATGCATTCATGTCTTCTGATCAGGATTTCCTACAGCAGCTTCTCGCAACCTTCAAGGTTGAGCTAGATGAACGTGTGGAATCGCTGAATAAATCCCTCCTGGCGTTGGAAGGAGGCGGAGACACAGCCGAGTTGGTTGATCAGATCTTCCGCGAAGCTCATAGCCTGAAGGGTGCGGCTCGAGCCGTTGAGATCAAGGAGATCGAAGAGGTCGCCCACGTGATGGAGACCCTGCTGGCCGAAGTGAAAAACGGCCGTCCGATGACGAAGCCGATGTTCTCGGTTCTTTTCAAAAGTGTCGACTTTTTCAGCGCCGCCATGACCGCACGGTTGGCCGGCGGGAGTCTTTCTGAGCAGGAGGTTCATGAGTTTGTTGAAAAGATCGAGAAGGTCAGATCCGGAGGAGATGCCGCTCCTATAAAAAAAAAGACCGCATCGAGTAAGGCGGCCAAAGCCGGAGCCGGGAAGCTGGTACAGGTGGAACAGGGCCGCGAGGCTCCAGCGACGAGCGAATCGGTGCCATCGTCCGGGACCGCAAAGAAACAGGACTCCGAACCGCCTCCCGAAGTGGCGACCGGTGAAGAGTCCCAACCTTCAGCTCAGACACAGGTTGTTGAACTCGAACCGCCGCCTCCGACCGACCCGTCTACCCTCGATCCCGACGTCCCGAAGAGGATGGGTGACAACCGCCGGGCTGGACCGGAAGATCGTCGGAAGCGTGATCGACGGTTGGATGATGCGCTTCTCGCCAAGGAGACGATTCGAGTCAGCACATCCAAGCTTGATAGCCTGCTGGCGCAAGCCGGCGAGCTGCTCGTCGCAAAAATCAAGATCTCCCAACTCCACGAGGATATCAAAGGAATTTACTCGGCCACGACCCAGCTTGAAAAATTTATGGCGGAGATGCGAAGGGCGATGAAGTCCGTCTTGAATGGCAGCAGCCAGAAGATGTACGAAACAGGGCAGGAAAGAGCCCGCGCGGTGAGCCGGACCATGAAGAAATTCATGAAGGTGTTTTCCGTCGACATGTCTCGCCTCCACACTCTCACGAGCGAACTGCAGGAAGAGATAAAGAAAATCAGAATGCTCCCGGTCGGCCTCGTCTTCGACAGCTTCTACAGGATGGTTCGCGACCTGTGCGAAGTCAAAAAGAAGCAGGTTGTGATGACGACCGGAGGCGGTGAGTGCGCTCTCGACAAGAAGCTCATCGAGGCCCTGAAGGACCCGCTGATGCATTTGATCCGAAATGCGATTGACCATGGAATCGAATCCCCCGACATACGGACTCGGCATGGAAAGCCCGCGCAAGGGAAGCTCCATTTATCGGCCCGGCAGAAGGGTGATATCATCATCATCTCGGTTCAGGACGATGGGACAGGCATCGATCTTGACGCGGTGAAGCAAAAAGCGATCAAGCGGGGATTCATGTCTGAAGAGGAAGCAAGAACCTTCAGCGAACGGGAAATCATCAATCACATTTTCAAGTCCGGCTTTTCAACATCGCCGATCATCGATGACATTTCCGGTCGCGGCATCGGGCTCGATGTCGTCCGATCCGCCGTCGAACGTATGAATGGAACATTGGATGTCACCACCATTCCTGGCGCCGGCACGACCTTCATCATGCAGCTCCCACTGACCGTCTCGACTTTTCAGGGGCTGCTCGTCCGGCTCGGCGGGCAGGTTTTCATCCTCCCTATCAGTTCGGTTGAACAGATCCGGCGAGTTTCCCGAAGCGATATCCGCCGGCTGGGGACTTCGGAAACCATTCAGATCGAGGATCTCCCGATCCAGCTCGCGCGCATGGCCCGATTGCTGGGGCTTGAAGAAAGCCAAAAACCGCCCGCCGAAAAACTGGTTGCCGTCATCCTCGGATCGGTCGAAAAGAGGGTGGCGTTTCTAGTCGACGAGCTGCTCGGCGAGCAGGAGGTCATTCTCAAATCGCTGAGCAAGCCGATCATCAAAGTCCGGTATGTGGCCGGGGCGACGATTCTCGGAAGCGGCGAAATCGTCATGATTCTGAATGTCGCCGAGCTTGTGAATGCCAGCCTGCAGGTCCATGCGCCCGTTCGTCAAACCGCGACGAGGAAGCAGTCAATCAAGCGAACAAAAACTGTGCTTGTTGTGGACGATTCAATCACGACGCGTATGCTCGAAAAAAATATCCTCGAAACAGCTGGATTCCACGTTTTGCTGGCCATCGACGGAATGGACGCACTGTCCGTCCTTCAATCCGAAACATGCGATCTCGTTCTCACAGATATCGAAATGCCGCGCCTGGATGGATTTGAACTGACTGAGAGACTCAAAGGAAGTCCACAGCATAAGGGATTGCCGGTGATACTCGTCACGTCGCTGGCGACGGCCGAGGCCAAGCGTCGCGGGATTGAAGTCGGGGCGGATGCCTTTATCGTCAAGAGCAGCTTCGATCAGGAAAAACTCCTGCAGACCATCGAGCAGCTCACCGATTGACTAGAAAACTGTTGCGATGCGGGCTGGAACGAGTATACGTTATCAACGAAATTGCGGCATGAATATGAAAAGGGAGCGCGAGAAAGTCATTTGCACAAAGCCACGCTGGGAGCCGTTACTCGGCGTTTTTCACCTGTGACAGGTCAAGGTAAAGCGGATGATCAAGATCCTCATTGTTGACGATTCGTCGGTTGTAAGACGCATATTGATCGAGGTTTTTTCGCACGAGACGGATATTCAGGTTGTCGGTTACGCCAGGGATGGCAAGGAGGCTTTGTATCTCGCCGAAAAATTGAAACCAGATATCATCACCATGGACATCATGATGCCGGAAATGAACGGGGTCGACGCCACACGCAAGATCATGGAAACGTGGCCCACCCCGATTCTGATCATGTCCAGCGCGATTCAATCTCACGCCGATAAGCTTGCGTTCGATGCCATTCAGGCCGGTGCATTGAGCATCGCGATCAAACCTAAAGTCGGGGAGGACTACGAATCAATCAAGGCCGCGCTTTTGACGAAGGTCAGGTTGATGTCCGGCCTGAAGGTGACTCGGAGAAAGACGGTCACTCGCCTGCCCACCCCGATCTCACTCCATACGATGGCGGCGGCTTCCTATCGAGTTCGCATCGTGGCCATCGGGTCTTCAACCGGAGGCCCGGGTGCGCTACATGCCATTTTCACACGCCTTCCCGCACGGTTTCCAGTCCCGATTGTCGTTGCGCAACATATGACTCCCGGGTTCATCGGTGGCATGGCTGAATGGCTGTCGGTCAGCTCGCCGAACCCGATCAAAGTGGCCGAGCACGGCGAGCTCCTGCACGCCGGTACCATCTATATCGCTGCTGAAAGCGTTCACACGGGAGTGACGAGCGACGGCCGGGTCGGCTTGAAAGAAGGCGCTGAAATAGAAGGCGCTCGGCCGTCGATCAACTACCTGTTCAATGCCGTTGCCGACTCCTACGGGCCGATGTCGCTGGCCGTCCTTCTTACCGGGATGGGGAACGATGGCGTCAGCGGCTTGTCGCGTATCAAATCAATGGGCGGGAAAACAATGGTGCAGGATGAATCCACATCGATTGTTTTCGGGATGCCACAGCGAGCTATTCAATCCGGAGCAGCCGATCGTGTCTTAAGAATCGATGAGATGGCACAGGCTCTCGTCGATGCGCTTTCATGAACCGGGTGAAGAAGAATGGGAAAGATACTTCTCGTCGAAGACAGTGCGACCCAATCGATGAAGGTCCAGTTTGCACTCCGTGGCGGAGGTCATACGGCTCTTGGCGCAGCGGACGGGGAAGAGGGTTGGCAGATATTCATCTCTGAAAAACCGGATCTCGTTCTGCTGGATATCGTCCTGCCCAAGAAGGATGGGCTGACACTCTGCCGCGAAATCAAACAGTATTCAGGGACTGTCTTTACGCCGGTTATACTACTGACAAACCAGGGGGACACGGCGAGCAAGATAAAAGGGTTCGAGATGGGCGCGGATGATTATCTCACGAAGCCATTCGATGTTCATGAGCTTCTGGCCCGCGTTAAGTCCATGCTTCGGATAAAAGAACTTCAGGATCAACTGCATCGGCTCGTCAACCACCTGGAGCTCATCTCGACGATTGACGAACTCACGCAACTTGCCAATCGGCGGAGCTTCAATGAGACGATGCGAATCGAATTTGAGCGGACGCATCGTTACAAGCAGAACCTCTGCTTGATCATGCTCGATATCGACCGCTTCAAGAGAATCAATGACACTTACGGCCATCCTTTCGGCGACTATGTTCTCAAGGAGGTCGCGGGAATCCTTAAAAGCAACATCCGGAAGGTGGATTTGGCGGCGCGATACGGCGGGGAGGAGTTCGTTGTGCTTTGCCCGGCGACGTCCATGGAAAGCGGCGCTACACTCGCTGAGAAACTCCGCAAAAACTGCGAAATTATGCGTATTGAAAAAGAAGGAACACTCGTGCCCGTCACCATCAGCATCGGGATCTCCGACTGTTTTGTGGCTGAGCCATCCGATTCTGATGAACTTGTCAGGCAGGCCGACGATGCCCTCTATGAAGCAAAAAAGAGCGGCCGGAATCAGGTCTGCATATCCAAAGTCAAGAAGGGAGACTCATAGGCTGATGGATTCCAACGAACCAAAAAGAGGACTTTCGCCCGTATATCGCTGGCTGGTGCTCGTGATCATGAGCTTGATCTGCTTTGCTCAGTACTACATCTACGACTCGATCACTCCACTCGGCACGCTCATCAAACAGGAGCTCGGCTTCACCGGCTCTGAATACGGCTTGCTTTTCTCGTTCTATGCGGTTGCCAACGTTTTTTTTCTGATGCTCCTGTTTGCCGGCGTTCTTGTCGATTGGCTGGGCCTCAAGGTCTCCGGTATTTTCTACGGCTTTCTCTGTTTCCTCGGAGCCGCACTGACAGCGCTAGGGGCATGGCATGGCCTGCCGAGACTGCTCGGGCCACTTGATCCATGGTTGCACACAGCTTTCTTTCCACAGGCCAGCACGACCCTCAAGATCATGCTGCTCGGGCGAATGATCTATGGGGTTGGAGCGGAAGCGATTCTAGTCGTCAACAACAAGGTGCTGGCTCGCTGGTTCAAAGGCAAGGAACTGGCGTTTGCTTACGGGCTTAACCTCACGATCATGCGCCTTGGTACCTTTCTCGCTCTCAATATCCAGGCTCCAGCAGCTCGCTGGTTCGGGCTGCGGGGATCGCTCTGGTTTGCCGCTGTCATCATGCTGGCCGGGTTCGGGACCTTCTTTATTTATCTGATGCTGGAGAAATCGGCGATCGGGCACCCTGGAGCGCCCGGCATGAACAGAACCGGAGTCGGCGCTCCAGAGGAAAAGTTCGTCCTGCGGGAAGCTTTCAGCTTCGATGTATCCTTCTGGTTTATCTCCCTCCTCTGCGTGACTTTCTACTCGGCCGTCTTTCCATTCCAAGCGTATGCTCCGGATATTCTGGTCCAAAAATTCGGTTACGCCGTCGAGAAGGCGGGGATGTATACATCGGCTCTGATTCTCGGCACAATGATCTTCACTCCGATCTTCGGATGGTTCGTCGATCACAAGGGCAAGCGGGCGACCTTGATGGTCATCGGCTCGCTTCTGCTGATCCCTTCGCACTGGCTGCTCGGCTACACTCATTTCGCCCCTGTTGTGCCGATCTTCGTCGTCGGTATTGCCCTGTCGCTTGTTCCGGCTGCCCTCTGGGCGGCCATTCCGATGATGGTGCCTGAAAGCCGTCTTGGAACTGCCTTCGGTGCGGTTGGTTATGTACAGAATGTCGGACTCATGCTGTTCCCCTATCTTGCCGGCAAGATCGCCGACGCTCATACGACCGTCAATGCCGCCGGCGAGAGCATCATCGATTATTCATCCACGATGCTCATGTTCATCGGCCTGGGCCTCTGCGGTTTCGTTTTCTCATTACTGCTGAAATGGGCTGATGCACGCCGGAAAGATGGGCAGAGTATTGAGAGAGTGCTACTGCACTGAGCCGGATCCCGCGCGGCATGCACGGATGGCTCCGTGACGCCCGAGAAGAGAAATGAAAAGGGCCGGCGTTCCCCGGCCCTCTGAGGCAAGAAAGTCAATCAGACTTTCTTGAGCGCCTCGATTGCTTTTTCATAGGTGGGTTCGTGCGCCACTTCAGGCACGATCTCGATATGGCGAACAACGTTCTGGCGATCCAGGATGAAAACGGCGCGAGCCAGGAGGCGGAGTTCCTTGATCAAGACGCCAAAAGCGTTGCCGAAAGAGGCATCACGATGATCAGAGAGCGTGGCGACGCGATCGATTCCGGCCGATGCGCAGAAACGCGCTGCGGCAAAAGGCAGATCCATGCTGATGTTGAGAACGGCGACGTCGGGCGAGAGACCGGCGGCTTCCTTGTTGAATCGACGCGCTTGAGCATCGCAGACGGGCGTATCAAGAGATGGTGTGACGCTGATGACTTTGATCTTGCCTTCGTAGTTTTTCAGCGAGACAGGCTCCAGCGCATTTGATAAGACCGAAAAATCGGGTGCTTTATCTCCGATGTGAATCTGAGGCCCAACCAGGGTCAATGGATTCCCCTTGAATGTGACGACTCCTTTACGTTCCATGTGTTTTCTCCTTTCGCTTGTTGATTGCTTTTGAATTCAAAAAATGCTCTGTCGACATAGGACAGCCGGAGAAGGAAGAGCGATCCATTCATAACGCATGATTGAATTATACAATTTTCCGGATCGATGCAGGGAAAAGATCCGATGGCGCCATGATCCAAGATGGTGGCGTGGCCTCTCATTGCATCCGCTCACATTGCCCTGCCATGCCCAGGATGAGACGCCAGGGAGTTGTTTAATATCGTGAGATCATCGGCGATTTGATCTACGGTGGTGAGTATTGTCGAGAAAATATCGCCGTCGTTGCGTTTCAGAGGTCAGGCTGGCGCTGCTTTTTTTTCTTGCCGGTGGCTTCGTGGAGATCGCCTTCGAGGGCCGCCAGTTCGATGCTCAGATCATTGAGTCGTCCCATTCCGAGCGGTAGAGATTCCTGGCAGGAAAGAAAGGCCTTCTGAGCCCCATCGAGATCTCCGGTCAGGATCAATCGGCTGCATCGCTGCGAGTCGTCCACGAATTGTTGCCGGCATTTCCTCTCTTGATTGATCTGATTTTGGATTTCAGTCTTCAATGCGAGCGCGTCGGGATGATTGGGTATGGCCTTCAAGAGGTCGAGGAGTTTTTCGAGGGCTATTTCGAGCTCGCCGGTTGCTCGGAGATTCCGCGCTGATGCGATGACTCCTTCTATGAGTTTCAGTTTCGTCTTCTCTCTTTCGATATTTTTCTGCGCATCTTCGCGAAGAGCGCCGAGCTCGATCCGCAAATCATCCAGATGTGCATGATCGGAGATGCATCTTTCACACTCAAATAGCGCCTTCTGGATAGCATCGACATTTCCACCCGCAAACAGTTTGCGGCCGGCAATCGCATTCTTACGAAAGAGATCTCGAGCCTTTCTTTCAGCATCGAGGCGGCCGTGGATTTCCGCGATTTTTTTCTGAACACTCTTGTCGTGAGGCTCTATGGCCAAGGCCTCTTTGATGGACGTCAGTGCTTCTTCCCACTGCTCCTCCTGAGCAAACCGCTCACCCGTCTCAAGGCTTGAGCGAAACGCGCTTTGCAGCATGGTCTCGACATCGTGGATACCAGCCAATGCGAGTGGACTTTGAGGGACCCATTCGAGGATTTTTCTGTAGAACTCTCGCGCCCCCAGCAGATTGCCTTCGGCCGTCAATTGTGCTGCACGCATGCTGGCTGTTTGGATTCGACCGGTGCGGGCTCGATCCTCTGATTGGCGAATCTGTTGCACCTCCTTCGCCGCCATGCATTCGGCGAACTCGGGTTCCAGGGCTTTGGCGCAAAGGCGCAGCACTTCATCCCAGCTCTGCATGTTCGCCGCCAGTTCTAACTGGTACAGTGTCGAGCGGAGCCTTTTCTGAATCCGTGTCGCATTGTCCAGTTTTCCCTCTGCTTCAGTCAGGTACTGCTGTGCCGATTGGTCATCGGGTCGGACCTGGAGTGCCTCTCCGAAAAACGTGCGTGCGGCTTCCCACCGCTTTTGCTGGAATGCCTGGATGCCTTCTGACAGCGACGCGCTGAACACAAGCGTCTGATGACCTTCAAGGAGTTTCGTGGCATAGTCACAGAGAACCCTCTCATGCGGTCGGATGAGCCTGTGTCTCATCGACATCTCTCGGACGAATGTCAATGCTTCCTGGTAGCGACTGGTGCTGATCATTTCAGAAAACGCCTGTAAATCCGCATGGAGAACTTCGACATCGCGCTCATAACTGGTATCGGCGGCGCTCGAATGCAGGGCTTTCAAAGCCTCCGGCAACTCGTTGCCTCTTTCCGAAGTCAAGAGTCCGATCGCGGCTCCGACAAGCTCCGCGAGGATCCGTGAAAGCTCCTTCTCCTCAATCGATACTCTGATGCTGATTTCCAATTCGTGGGCTCTCTCATTCTCAGGGTCACGCTCCAGAATTGAAATAATCTTCTCCAGAGCCGTCTGTAATCTCTCGTCACGCTGAAGCCGGGCCGCTTCTTCGAGGTCATGCGTGAGCGTGTCATGAGGCGTGAGCTTGAGGTCTGCATCTGCCGAGGAGGGCGCCTGCTTGAGCTGGTTGATTCTGCTTTTCAATTTTTCCAGTCGCGGGTCGACGGCTTTGATTTCCAATGCAGCTTCCAGACTGCAAAGTGCCTCAGTCTTGTTGCCCGATTTCAGCCCTTGTTCAGCCTCATTGCAATACAAATCGACGGCGGCATTGATCTCCTGATCGAGTTGTTCTCGGAGTTTTTTCACCTGAGCGCTGACGCGGGCGCCGGGAATGCGGGCGGCTCCGATGCGAGCCAGGAAAATATCGGCCTGCTTGAACTGCTTCTCTCTAATGAGGCGTTTCGCTCGACGAACATCCTTCGAAGCCTTTTCGGTGAGAGCCGTATCCAGCAATTTTTTCCACTGAGCATTTCCCGGATCCGTTTCGATCAACGAACTGAGAATCTTGGCGGCATGGGAATACCGGCCTTCCATCATCATCCTGTGGACCAGCACTTCGCGGCTGGCATCTCCCACCTCGGCCGGAACAGCCAGCGCATCCAACTCCCGCAGCACTTCCTCGGCGCTCCCAGGTCTGCCGGCCGTGTCCTTGCTGAGAAGCTGCAGAATGATCCTGTCGAGTTCCAGCGGAACATCAGGTTTGATACTGGACGGCTTTGGCGGGACTGATTGCAAGTGCATGACAGCTGTCTTAATCGGATCAGCTGCCACAAATGGTGGCTGGCCGGTGAGCATGTGAAACATGATCACACCAAGTGAATAGAGGTCTGAGCGAGGGTCCGGATCTTTCCCTTCGTGCAATTCCGGCGCCTTGTAATTGGCATCACCAGCGGCTGCTCCATCCTTGGTTGTGCGACACTCCGCGATGGCATGTGTCAATGCGACATCCATGAGGAATACCCGGCGGTGATCATCGATGACGATATTCTGCGGACTGAGAGCGCTATGAGTCAGCCCGGCCTGGTGGAGTGCGTGCAAGGCTTCCGTGATCTGCCGGATGATCGGTAGAGCGACAGGAAGGGGGAGGGCGCCTTCGGAGCGTAAGACGGCGTTCAGCGTGCGGCCATCGATGAAATCCATGGTGAGGTAGGCGAGGTTCTCGTGCCGGTAGAGGTCATAGACACGGCAGATATTTGGATGCGTCACGGTGCGAGTGAGGTTCACATCCTTTGTCAGTTGCTCCATAACCTGCTGATGGCCTGCAATTTTGGGATCCAGGACCGTTAGAACCACAGGAATGCCCACGAGGGTGTCCATCGCCAGGAAATTCGCGCCGAGTGTTCCTTTTCCGAGCTGGCGCTCAATACGATATCGCTCAGCGAAAAGGGTTCCAGGGCGAAGGCCGGTGAGTATAGCTTTGGGCTTCGGCTTGGCTTCGGCGGGGGGAGAGTACTCGTCGAGATCCGCCAGCAGATCTTCCATCGAGGAATAGCGGTCGATGCGTTTCTTGGCCAGAGTGCGAAGGATAATACGGTCCAGTTCCGCCGGGAACTGTCCTTCGGGGAAGTGGGAAGAGGGAGCGGGAGGCGCTTCGTTCACGTGCTTGAGCAGGAGTGCGTAGGGGCTATCGGCGATGAAGGGCAGCTTGCCGGTTAACATTTGATAGAAGGTCACGCCGAGTGAGTAGATGTCGGAACGGTGATCGATGTGCTCTCCCCGCTCCAGCATCCCGCATTGTTCAGGGCTGCAGTATTGCGGTTTCCCGATGAAGAAGCCGGTAGCAAGGGTTTGTTGCTGCTGCAGATCTTCGGCGACGGGCTTCGCGATCCCGAAATCAATGATCTTGGTGATTTCCCGATCGCCTTCGGCCTTGACGAGGATCAGGTTGTCAGGGGCGATATCCCGGTGAACAACTCCCTGGGCGTGGGCGGCCTGGAGCCCAAGGGCCGTTTCGCGAACGATTGCGATTGTCGGTTCAATCGGAAGTCGCTGGACACGCTGGAGCCGCTGTGCGACACTCTCGCCACTGCAAAACTCCATCACCATGAAGAATGATCCGTCTTCCAGCGTGCCGAATTCATGGAGTTGAACCAGGTTGGGATGCCGCAGTCGCACCAGGATCTTCGCTTCACGGATGAATCTTTCAATCGGAGTGACATCCTCGGCGAGTCCGGCGCGGATGACCTTGATCGCCCGCTCCTCCTCCAGGTACACATGCCGCGCCCTGTAAACGGCGCCCATCCCGCCCTGTGCGATCCGCTCGATAATCTCGTACTCTCGGATCCGAGCTCCCGGCGGGAATCGGTCTCTTACATCCGGCACGTCTCTTATCTCCCGACCCTCAGCATCGATCGTCCCCCAAGCGGGAACGCACCCCGCATCATGAACACCACTTTATAACAGACATCCGCAAACCCCTCAAGGAGAGTCCTTATTCCATATCCAGCGGCAAGACACTTGCAAACGCTGACGTCATCGTCACTATGAACACGGTCGTCAAGGATTCCGGTGAGAGTCGCCGGTGTCTCCGTTCTTCTCGGTGAGGTCTACGTGCGGAGCCTGGGAATGAGAGCCGGCACGTGTCGGCAATATTCATCATACTCCGCGCCAAAACGAATGCGCAGCTCACGTTCCTCGATCGGGATCAAAATCGAAATCATCGCAGCGGCGAAAAGAACTGCAGCATAGGCTGCCAGATAATTGCTGAGGAGAGCGTAGCCCAGCAAGCCGACTAAAACTTCAGCGTAGCGAGGATGCCGTATACGCCCGTAGATGCCCTCGGTCAGAAGCTTGGGTGGATACTTCTGTGGAGCCAATTCCGGAAATCCCATCAGAGTACGAAACGAAAGCAATTTGCCTCGTCGGCGCCGAATCACAAACGCGATCACGATCGCCGCGCACCCCGCAAGTATAACTGCCGGATTCGTGCCGAACTCGATGGCAAGCAGTTGCGTTCGCATGAAAGCCATCATGACGGCCGTGGCGATCATGACACCAAACCCGGCGAGGAACCCCCACCCATATCCGATCCGGCGCCAAAAGCCGGCAAGAGGATGGATGATAAACCAGTAAAAAAACGCGCCTGGAGTCCAGAGAAGCAGGCACAGTGCGATCCAGTAGCGAGCGGTGTGAAAAAGGCTTGTTTTTATCATATGCATCCCTCACGCTGCACATTAGTCACACACACAGTTGAACGAACCAGGCAATCCCCCTCTTGGCGCAATTCGAAACATGCCCTTTATCCAGGTTAGTGCTCTCAAGGCTGCAGCAAACATCTGATTGATAGTATGACGCATTGCGATATGCCTTTTCCGGATTGAGCCGGCATTCAGATACCACTTCTTCTCCCTGCCACAGCATGATACGCTTGATTCAATGGATCCCCAACTCGCCGATCTCATAGATATCTGCAAATTGCAGGGATTGTTCGTCGGCCTGAGTGATGCCACCCCTGCTCATCCACGACGGCGTAGCTGTTATTGGGAGTGGCGGCGAGAAACCGATCGACGGCTTCATTAAGCCGCTGGCGCAGATGATCGCGAACGGCGCTCGGCTTAGCAGGAAGGCCGGAGCGCCGAAAGAAGTCACCTTGCATTGAGCGCCACCGCTGCTGGGGGATGAAGAACTCGTCTAACCGTCCAAAACGCTTGCTGTGGGTAACCGAGAGGTTCCCCACTTTGATCTCGTCGCGTAGGTTGATCAAGAATGCACACTCTCACATGCATGCTTGTCCACCCGACCGTCCTCTGTCGTGACCAGGGTTCGCAGCTGCTCCGACACAAAATCGGTTGGCGCGTCCTCTGGCAAGACGCGCTTGTGTTTTGGAAATTGATAATTTTGTATCGATTCCTACGCTCGATAAAAAACGCTATCATGCGCAGTCAACCTGATTCCGCGATTCTCAAAAACCTTGCCAGGAAGACATGAAATTAATCATGCGAGAAAAGCCTTCACGGGAATATTGCCGGCCAAGACAACGAATACGACTCGCCAGGATGCCCCAGGATCAATTCTGTAAGGGCGGGTATGTTTTTAATACCCACAAGAATCCGAAGTCTACTCTGCTTCCGGCCGGGTGTTACTCGGTCTGATGACGGGGTCTTTAGCGCGCATCATTACACCAATCTGGTCGGTACCCTTCCTTGGCGGCTGGTGGCACGAATGTCGGGTCAGGGCCTATTCGGTCAGCTAAGATCACTGGAAAATACCGAAGAATATGCCGCTGGATGGGCTCGTAGGCCGGGGAATCCTCTGATGTGGGACAGAAGAAAAATGGCGAATAATACTCTAACCCGGAAAATCGCCCGTTTGTGCCCCGCGGGTCTATTTTTTTGTTTGTTAGCTCGATTTGTTGGAAAGATTTTTCTTTCTGGCGAAACTATTAAGATGAATGCCGCAACATATTGTCGCAAGATCCTTGAGGCATGGGCATGAAATTCCTTTGCCTCCAATTTTTTACTTCCCATATCGAATTCAACGAGGCAAGATGAAACATTCGAGTGCATGCCTGATTAATCCCCTTTTTTCGGCAATTTAAGATTTCTTTGATCATGAGTATTCTATTGAAGGCGCGAGCCTCAACTGCGCTTTTTTCTCTGGTAATAGCGTGGTTCAGCCTTGCGATGCTACGGTGTTCTTCCAGCCCTGGGCCGAGTGCTACAAACGATCAGGCAAACATTACTCTGCAGGCGAATCCAGCTCAGATCCCCTCAAAAACGGGCATCTCAACAATCACGGCGATCGGCACGAAGGCGACTGGGGCGCCCATTTGGGACGGCGTCGAGGTGTATTTCTCTTCCGATATCGGGACTCTCGACCCAGCCAAGGCAACTTTCCAGGATGGCCGAGCCGTAACATACCTGCGTGCGCCTTCGAAAACAGGCACAGCCAATATCTCCGCTACCTCCGGGACTGTGGCCATCACTGGGATACAGATCCAAATCGGGGCCACCGCCGGCTCATTGCTTCTTTCGGCAAGCCGGACAACGCTCCCGGTTGGAGGTGGGTCGGTTACTCTCAGGGCGAAGGTACTCGACGACAACGAAAACCCAATGGCCGGCACGCCAGTGATTTTTACAACAACCGCGGGCGTACTCAAATCACAAGGCCATGAAATAAAAACTGACAGCGATGGCATTGCAAAGGACGTTCTGACAACCGACGAGGACGCCACTGTCACCGCACGCTCCGGCAGCGTTTCAGACACCGTGGACATTACCGTAAAGACCGATCCGGAAAATGAGCCGCCGGTACCTTTGTTCTCCTATTCGCCGCAAGACCCACAGGTAAAAACCACTATCTATTTCAACGGCGGATTGTCATCGGATCCGGATGGCTGGATTGTGAAATACGAATGGGACTTCGGCGACGGAAAAACGGCACTCGGCGAACGCCCGTCTCATTCCTATTCCGAGCCGGGGACATATAACGTCGTTCTTTGCGTGACGGATAACGATCATGCCCGTGCATGCTCCTTGGGCACTTCAATAGTTGTGAGCAGCACGACGAATACGCCGCCGACCGCGGATTTCTCCTTTTCGCCTACCGAGCCGATTGTCAGTTCAACTGTCTATTTCGATGGCACACTCTCTCTGGATTCGGACGGCCGGATCGTGAAATACGAATGGAACTTCGGTGACGGGTCCGATGCCGGCGGTGAGCGCCCGTCACATTCTTATGCCTCTGCAGGGACATACAACGTGGTCCTCTGCGTCACGGATGATGGTGGTTTGCGGGCTTGCGTCACGAAACCAGTGACCTTGGCAGCGAAGGCCTCCGCACAAAGCAGGAAACGCTGAATGTTAAGACGGAGGCCATTGGATTCATTTCGATCCGCATCCACATCAGGTGGGACGATTCGAACGGGCATTCTCCTCACTTGCCTCGCAGGTGCCGTGATTCTTTCCTGGTACGCGAATACGCCGCCCACCAATATACCCTCTGCATCGACACGAACGGTTCATGCCCAGCAAGCCGCCATAAAAAAGGCGGCATTCGTTACGGTGCAATCAATTCATAAGCCGGAAATGCGCAACCATGACTCGCCTTCGGAAGCCAAGCCTCTGCGCAATCCGTTTGTGTTTGCAGATCTTCCTCCCGCGCCAATTGCTCTTTCACCACCACCACCACCACCACCGCCTCCTCCCGAGATCAAGCCACAGAGCCGATTCATCGGCACAGTGGATCAGAAGGGAGGAGCATTGTTCGCTCTTTTCAGCCTTAAAAACGAAGTTACGCCGCTCAGGGAAGGCGGCCTCCTCGAAGAAAGGTACATCGTTGCCAAGATTGGCCCCGATTCAGTATTGCTGCAAGACCATTCCTTCGGCAACACGGCGACGATCACTCTGGTGAAAAAATGACCGGAAATTCGCGTTCTCATGCTCTGAAGATATCGAGCTGCTTATTGTGGGTTGCGGTATCCATGCTTCTGCTCGATGGCTGCGCAGCAACCCGCGCCTACAATCGGGGCATCCGCGCCGAAGACGCCGGCCGATACAGTGAGGCAATCCGCTATTTGCAGGAGGCTGCTGCACGGAATCCGAATGACCCGAGATTTCGCTTATCTCTTTCCGAAGCCCTCATCAGAAACGGCAACGCACGCATCGATAGAGGCGAGGCCTTGGAACGCGGCGGCGAACTGGAGCTCGCATATCGCGAATACAACGAGGCTTTCATGGAGAACCCGCTGGATGACCGCGCACTTTTCAAACGCAATGCCGTCAAGAAGCGCATTCATGATGCGACTATCGCAGAGAGGACCCCGAAGGAGCCGCCCATCCCGTCGCCACTTGTACCGCTTGCAGGCAAGCCGGTCAGGCTCAAGATGTCGGAGGCGGAGATCCAGGAAGTTTTCTCATCAATTGAGAAGCTGACGGGCGTGACATTCATTTACGACCAAGACTTCAAAGGGCGCAAAATCTCAATCAATTTAGAGGGAGTCACCTTCAAGGAAGCACTCGACCGTCTCATGCTTATGCACCACATGTTCTACCGCCCGATCGATGGCCACACAATTCTCATCGCCAATGACACGGAAGCGAAGCGGGCGGAATACGAGGAGCAGATACTAAAGACCTTTTATCTCCATAACTCCGATCCCGGAGCCGTCGCGAACAACTTGAAGTCGATGATCGATCTCAAGCGGATCATCATCCATCCGGAACTTCGGGCGATCACGGTCAAGGACAGCCCCATGAAGGTCGAATTCGCACGGCGCATGGTCGAGAAAGAGGACATGCGGCGCGCCGAGGTTGTCGTCGACATGGAGATACTCGAATTCAATCGCGACCGGCTGCGCCAGTATGGCCTTGATTTCAGTTCTTATGCCGCTGGTGGTGCTATAGCGCTGGAGCCAACAACGACATTCCCTTCGAGTACACTCATACGCGGCCACATGATAGGGCACATCGATATAAGCGATGTGATTTTCAGCATCCCCAGCGTCGTCTTTCGGTTGCTCCGCACCGACACGCGGACACATTTGATCGCACGCCCGCAGATCCGATCAGTTGATGGCAAGGTAGCATCCGTGAAGATCGGAGAAAAAATTCCGATTCCGGTAACGACCTTCGTTCCGGTTTCCGGAGGAAGCGTCAACAACCAACCGATCACATCTTTCCAGATGACCGATATCGGACTGAATATTGAAATCACGCCCGATGTGCATTTAAACGACGAAGTGACCCTGTCCGTGAAATTTGAAGTCTCTTCTGTAATTCGCGAAGGCACGACCGTCCAGCCTCCAACCCTCGGCAACCGTTCCCTCTCTTCGACCATCCGACTGAAGGACGGGGAAACCACCGTCATCGCTGGGCTCATTCGTGATGAGGAGCGCCGGAGCCGCAGCGGGTTGCCCGGCATTTCGAATTTGCCGATCCTCGGCCATCTGCTCTCATCGAATCAGGATTCGGGGACGCAGACTGATATCGTCATGACTCTGACTCCGCACATCGTGTGCATGGCCGAGATCGGCGAAGAGGAGCGTAAGTCCGTATGGATGGGTACGGAGCGTCGGCTACAGATTTCGGATGAACCGCCTCCGTTTGCGGAGAAGGTCAAAACGCAAGTTAGCGGGACGGAAACAAGCAGGGAAGCGACGATTTCCCCGGCTGAAGGCCACGAGGAAGAGGAGTTGCAGCCTCTTCCAGAAGGTCCTGCTGCAGAGACAGCCCCGGCACTGTCTGACACGCAGCCTGTGGGAGCGCCCTCCTGCATCATCGGCATCGAGCCGATGGATGTCATCGTGCCGCCGGGCGCCCAGTTTGCGATGATGCTCACGGCTCAGACAGCCGCGAAGTTGGCGAATACGTCATTTGATTTTGTCTATGATGATTCGCTGCTGACGGTTGTGAAAGTGACGCCTGGAACGACAACCGGAGCCGGTTTTAAGAGCGAAGCAGCCCCGGGGCGCATCTCGATCCGGTTCGACGCTCAAGGTAATTTCGATGGGGAAATCTGCACCGTGGTTTTCACAGGGAAGAAACCGGGCACGGTGCAATTGGCTATCGACAACTCGCATGCTTTCGACTCCAAACAAAATCCTGTGAATATCTCGTTTATTCCCGCGACCATCCGAGTCAGCGG
Organism: uncultured Acidobacteriota bacterium; assembly: GCA_903916735.1. Lineage (GTDB taxonomy): Bacteria > Acidobacteriota > CAIWXX01 > CAIWXX01 > CAIWXX01 > CAIWXX01. Next base: position 2,350 of record CAIWXX010000045.1, on the reverse strand, counting down.
GGAGAACGATTCCATATGAGCCAGAGGAATTGGCAAAAAAGCCGGCTATCGGCTCACAGCTATTATCACATCCGGAGGAAACGATGGTTGAGAAGTTTCGTCGTCTGAATTTCGCAGGGAAACTCGGTGCTGTTCTTCTTGCAGTCAGTGTACTCATCGGCTGCTACATTGGCGGGCAGCATTTAATGAATCAGCAGGCACGGATTGCCGTGCCGCCACCGCCGGAGAAGAAGGAACGGATCCGGCCGGAGGACTTGTATTCTATCGAGATCACGAAGAGCGAATGGTCCCCCGCATTGACAGCCGGCTCGACCGCGTTTACCGGCGAAGTTCTTTGTAAAAATAAATATATCCCCCTCTTCATCGTGATGGGCGAATTAAGAATCACCGATTCCGGCGGCCACCTGATTCGCTCCTGGATGGAAATCAAAACGATTCCATGTCGGCTGCACAAGCCCGAAGTGAAGACGGTATCGGATCACGAAGCCACAATCACATTCAATTGGACTTGGGATGGCAAGAATAAGGGCGGACAGCCAGTTCCGGAAGGGCAGTACTCTTACAAATTCAATGTGGTGTATCTGCTGAAACACGATACACGGACCGGCACCGTCGGTATCGATCGAACGGCGCCGACAATTTCAATTGGCCAACCCATAGGAGAGATCACCGGCTCATCAGCGCCAGTTTCTGTTACGTGGAATGATGCCGGCAGCGGCATTGACGCAGCGAGCGGCTCGGTGACTCTCGATGGCAGCGCTGTGACTGGTCTTACAATCGATTCCACAGGAGCCCACGGCTCTTTGGATGGCCTCTCTGAGGGCTCGCATACAATTGCCGCGCGTGTGAAGGATCTGGCCGGGAATAGCGGAAGCGCCTCTGAAAACTTTACGATAATCGCACCACCCGTAGAGATTCAAAAGACATCTGTTCTCGGCACTGTCGCCGACTCAACCGGCGCACCTCTTGCCGACGTCACCGTCATGAGCCCCGGTGCTGCCCATTCAGCGACATCGAAAGCGGATGGCACCTTCTTCCTTGAGATGTCTTCAAGTGGGGCGCAATGGCTTACATTCCAGAAATCCGGGTATATCGACGTGCAGCGAGCTGCCGATGTTCCAGAGGGGCAACACGAGAACATCGGAGAGGTACGTCTGGTTCAGGTTGATTCCAAGGTGACCACCGTCGGGGCAGCAGGCGGAATTGTAACGGATTCGAGTGGCGAGGCGTCGCTTGTCATTCCGTCGGGAGCTCTCACGAGCGACGTCGATTTCCGATTGACCCGTATTCCGGATTCACGAGTTCTTCCCGGACCGCTCGACGCCGGCGACAATGTCGAATACCCGATAGGGTTTTTAAATTGTGTTGTAATCGAGCCCGCTGATGCTGATCTCTCCCAGCCGACGACTCTCCGAGTTCGGAATCAGTGGAGCTTCCCAGCCGGCTTCAAGATTCCAACCGCCGATTGGGATGCCTCGGTCAATAAGTGGATACCAACGGGTAACTTCCAGGTCGTCTCGGCCGACGGATCCATGCTGGAAGAGCAGCTTCAACCTATTGTATCGGCCCAGAAATTGATGGTTTCTGAGACCGTTAGCCGAGGCCTTGGAGCAACCCCTCCAAACGTGCCACGACGCCCGCATGATGGAAATCCGGCCACATCTGAGGGAACAGGCACAAACATTTTCACCGGTGGTAATTGTGGGCAAAACTTTTGCTGCCCATCGACCTCCTCAGGATCCAGTGTCACGGTCCTCGATTCCGGCTACCACAAGTCTATTGGTCTCCCCGGGGTGGCCGGTGCCCCAGGAGTTTCCTTCGAATACCGTTCGGAAACTGCCTTTCCTTTTCAGCTTGTCAACGTCATGAACACGTTCGGCAATTTCTCTCCTGACTTGATCAACTGGCATTATTCGGTCCAGATCAACGGCGCGCGAAAGGACTTGGACTTGGCGCCAACAACGGCTCCATCCAGACTTGAATACTACTGGGACGGTCATAATGGGGCTGGAAAACTTTCCCCAACCGGTCTCTACACCTACAAAGCAACCGTCACTGGTCGGTACCCTGGATATTATGCTATTCAGAATCGATGGGGCGGTATGCCGACTGGCGTCAGTTCCACTCCCACGGGCACACCCGTTGAGGAGAGCCGTTCAATCGAAGAGCCACTGACTCTTGTGAACGCGACCGATAGTCCATATGGGGCCGGGTGGAGTCTTCAGGGAGTGCCTCGCCTCTATTCCCAGGCTGATGGCACGATTCTCACTATTGAGGGTGGCGCTCCAGATCAGATCTACTATCCCTACCTCAACTATGCTCGTCTTTCGGAAGGTGCATCCATTCTGTT
>CAIWXX010000044.1 GCA_903916735.1 uncultured Acidobacteriota bacterium | reverse complement strand
GTAGCCTACAAGCGGTTCAAGAAACTGATGGATGAATGGGTCGACCTCGGCATCGAGGCGTCAAAGTTGCGCATGAAAGTCTCGCATGGAGTTGACGAAAAGACGGGCTCAGCGTAGAAGAGAACTCGGTACTCTCAAGTTACAATCACGCTCTCCGGAACATCCTCCACGACAACGACCACCGCAGAAGACGGCAATCACTCATTTGTGAATCTCACAGACGGCAGTTACACCGTCACGCCTTCGCTGAGCGGCTACACTTTTTCGCCGCCCAGCAGAGATGTAACTGTAAGTGGTTCAGACGTAAGTGGTTGCGACTTTACAGCCGCTTCGAGCGGAGGCAAAATCTACCCGGACGTCACGGTCGGCTCCACCTTCACATATACGAGTATTGCGCAAATCAACAAGAAACCGATCATCTATGCAGTCGTCCGCGGGAGGGATACGCCCGTCAATGTCACAAACAGAAGCTTCCCCAGAACCACTGTGAACTGCCAGTGGACCGCAAAATGCGCGGCCGGCACCTACGGCCTCTGGATGAATGGAACGGTCGACGGTCAGAAAGTGAACCAACAGATAAGGACCGTCACAGTCATGCCTCCTTCCATCGAAAATCTGAGTACTGAGACCCTCACCCCTGGCACACGTGTCACGGCCACAGGGACATACTTCAGCGCCAGGCCCATGGTCAATACACCTGCGGCAGCAAGACATTGAAGACAACGTGCAGGGTCACGTCCTGTAATTTCGATGCCTCGAGCGGCGCCAGCACTTTGACGCTGTTGGTTCCGAAATTCAAGAGAGGCGCGAGCAAATTTATCCTTAATATCCAGTCGGGCGTTGCGGTCGGACATTACACATACTGAAACTGGATATCTCATAAACCTAAGAGAAGCAGTTGAAGATCCGGTGATGACATATTAGCTGCGGTCTGCTTGGCAGCTGCAGGCACGGAGAGGAGCATATGTTCGGGGTGCTGAGGCGGCTGCCGAGGTCCGCATCGACAGGGCTCTCCCATCCAGCATGCAGGCGTCGCTGCTTCTCATCCAAAAGAGTGAAGAACAGCACGATCGCCGCCTTCAGTTCATCGGGCATAGTACCAGGCCGGGGTAAGCGCACCGTCTGCAATGATGGAGTTTGCAGTATCCTCCGAGTCCTGACTTGGCTCTTTTGCACTTCGCATTTCCTCGAACAATACAGGTATCGGCCAGCCATCTCCTGCCGATCAAGCCCTCTGCTCGCGCAACAGCTTCAGTAGCCTTCGCCTCAGATCCAGGAATACGTAAGGTTTTAGGTATTAGCTCACGAAAAGCTCTTCCTGTTCGCGCTGCGGCCGGGTTGTGCAGGACTGCGCGAACCTGATACCATTCCACCCGCAGATGGGGCGGCGGTCATTCTGCGGGAGGAGTCAAGATGTGGTCCAGGCTCAATTCGCTCACTGGTACGATTGTCGTTTGGGTGTCTTGTCTGAGCGCCACGGCGGGCATTGCCACGGCCGGGCAGGCTCCTGTCATGCTCTCCATAGCTTTCACCGGCGACAGCCAGATCGGCTCCAGCTCATGGCTGGAAACCAGAGCCCAGAATCCCAGCTCGGCCAACATCCCCCAGCTGCGGCAGACGCTGATGGATATCACAAATCAACCGAATCGGCCCAGGTTGTTCCTTTTCCTGGGCGACCTGGTGGTGGCAGAATTGCCTGATGAGGGCCAAGCCATGTCCGTGCAGCTGGAGAGCTGGCAGCAGTACTACAGGTCGTTCAGCCATCCCCAAGGCATACGACTCCTCCCGGTGGCAGGCAACCATGAGATTGACATCTCCACTATTCATGGCGCTCCTGAAGAACCGTACACATATGCTTATGATGTGTGGCTCGACTGGATCGCACGCTACGGCTACGATCACCACGCGGGGAACGGACCACGGCCCCGCGGGTCGAATCCCGACAAGCTCGTGCGCGACGAAAGCCGCATGACGTTCTCGTTCAATCTGCAGTCCATTCACTTCGTGGTGATCAATACGGACACGCTGTCTACCGAGATCGATCCGTCCACTAACAAGCCGTATCCGGGCTGGATTCCGATCAACTGGGTCGAGCGGGACCTGGCGGACGCCAAGAGAAACCGAGGGATCTCCGCAATAATCGTGATCGGACACCGGTTCATAGAACCACCGGCATACGATGACTCGCCCGACGAGAAGAGCATCCTGAACGATGCGGCGCACCCATTCGCATCGCGGCTGGCCGCGGACCTGCGGGGAAACCACAAGGTGAAAGCGTATCTCTGTTGTCACGCGCATTCATGGGATGCCATGCGGCTTCAGCACGGCAGAGGCGTGTGGCAGATCATCGCCGGCGATGCGGGCGCTCCGCTGGCCGCTGGATGGCAGCCGGATGGCGGCGTGTACTATGGTTATTCGCTCCTCGACATCTATGCCGACGGGAAGATGGTCGTCCGGGGGTTTGGACGGGCGCTGCCTCCGCCTCCGCAGAAGTTTTACGAGGGCGAGCCGGTGGCGCCGCAGCCGGCCCGTCTGATGGAGCGCATAGTGATAAGCTACGGCTGGTGACGGGAATAAGTCGCTCACGCCGAGCCGGATGGCCTCGCTGATCGTCGCCTCGCCCGATACTACAATTGTAGGAGGAAGCGAGTCGGGGGCGAGCCGGTTAATCAGGTCGATGCCGCTCATCCCCCCAGCCGTATGTCCAGCAGCAGCAGGTCGAAAGCCGGGGATGCGGGCGGCGCCAGCAGCTGATGCCGGAGGCACCGTCAACATGCTCGGCGCATGTTGACTACGCTGCCAAGAAGAGCGATCATCTATGTGTTCGGTGAGACAGAGTTGGTAAACGCTGGAGAGCGCCCCAACAAGGGATAGCCGAACGAGTACGACGAAAATGGGAAAATCCATGGGGGTTTCCCCAGCGCTACCTCCCGACCCCCATTTTCCGAGCCCTCTTATGCCTTATAAACTCCAGGGGGCTTGGGGGACAGAGGCCCCCAACTTATGCAAAAGCTAGCTTTTTCCATTTCACGCTGAACCAGCACATGATGGCCATTGTGAGGAGACAAAGAATGAACAAACATTTTTGGGCTGCGTTGATGATTCTTTCCTGTCATCATTCTTGGGGATCGGCCGTTATGGCCCATGATACTGCCAGAGACAGCGAACAGATAACCGTTGCCATACTAGGCGACAGTCGCAGCGATGGGCAGAGTGGCGTGGAAGGCGTCAATGTCGAGGTTTTATCGAAACTGTTCACCATGGTCAAGGGAAAGAACCCTTGTGCACTATTTTTCTGCGGCGACCTGACGCTCGGTCTCGAGGACGAAGAGGTGGCTTCGAACCTCTACCAGGACAACGTTTCCACACCCCCTGCGCAGAAAACCCCAAAAGGCGACCATTGGGCGCAGAAGGGCTTCGTCTATAACGCCACAGCCTTCAAGGCGAACCTGGATCACTTCTCCGTTCTTCAGAAGCAATACCTTGGCCCTTCTATTCCGCTTTATCCGCTGATCGGGAATCACGAAGCTGTGGGGCTCGACGCAGTGAAAATTTTCAAGGACCACTTCGAAATCACCCACGAAGCGCCACTCGACAGCAGTCAACTGGCCTATACGGTAGAGATCGGCAAGAGCCTCTTTATCATCCTGGCAACGGATTATTACAGCCGAGACGAGAATAAGCTCATTGAGCACACCCTCGCGGGAGGACAAAAGGAGTGGCTGGAAAAGACTCTCAGGGATAAGTCCCCAAAGTTCTCGTCTGTTTTCGTGATTGGCCACGAACCTGCCTTCACAGTCCTGGGGGCGGTGAAAAGCCACCCGGTGGGATTGGACCAATTCTCACAGGCCCGCGACGAGTTTTGGGGGATTTTAAAGAAGTATGGGGTGAAGGCCTATATCTGCTGCCATGAGCACCTCTACCAGAGCTCCAAACATGATGGCGTATGGCAGATCATATCGGGAGGCGCCGGTGCTCCTCTGGCCCCTCCTGCATTCGGTGGTTTTTTTCATTACGCGCTCTTGGATATCCCGACGATAAATGGCCATGCCCCAAAGCTCACCATCGTTGACCTCGACGGCACCATAAAGGATGAGGTAGTGCTGGAATAGAAGCGTTCCCGCCTATTTCCGTCGGCTTGCCTGCTGGGGCCGGTTCCACGAAAAGGACATCCAGCGCTCATTGGATATCAGTCTGCGGGCGTACGCACCTATCAACGATTTTACGCCCATCCGCTTGTATCACTTGATTACATAATTCTTGCGCTCATCCTTGTGTGCGAAAGCCTGCCTGGGGACGGTGAGATCGTCGTCCGGGAGAAGGATTACGTGCAATGTGTCTGTTGTGCTATCGGGCGTAATCAAGTTCAGGCCGAATCGGTCATCGTAGGGTGCACCGTATACCGACCCGTATGAGAATTGGCCGTTTCCGATCTGGCCGGTGCCGATTTGGGTATACGCGCCGGGGGAGTTCAGGTAGGTGATGTTGGATAAGGTATTGTAATAATCGTTTGTGGGCTGGGCCAGGGAGTAGGCATACTGGTTGTAGGTATTAAACCAATCCCAAGTGGTGAGCGTGCCCAACTGCACCTTGGAATCACTACCGCTAGGCTCAACCAACGTCGAGCTGTTTACGAATCCGGCAGCGATAGCCTCACCGAAGTCGCCGGTCACCTTCTGCTGCATGGTCGCACTGGTATTATCAGCGCCAAAATTGTCAATCAATTGCTGCCATGCCGGATTGAAGGTGACCGAAATAGCGGGATTAGTGATGCTGTTAAGATAAAGGAAATTGGTCATGTTTGGATTTGTAGAGGAATCGGCCGGAATATTGACGGTAAGCCCAGGGATGGTTATTGTATCCCCACCCAATGCGGGCGTCGCATAAACGCTTCCGGTCAGGGTTACACCGTAGTTACCTTGTTGCTGAATGATTTGGGCACTGAACTGGTAATCGATATTATAGTCCGTGTTGGGCTCGAAGGGGGAGCTGGCGGAACTCAAGCTTGTAACTCCGATGGCGCCCTGGCCACCGTGAGCCGCGTTCGGGGCCAGATTCATGATCTGGTTCTGAAGAATCGGATTGGTTCCCTGGACTTTGTACAGATTCCCCAGATAGTCATTGAATGTCGGGTAGGGGTTCTTACTGGTGAAGACATTCCCGCCTATAATGCGGACAAACTGACCGTTGTTCTGAATGACCGCAGCGGGAGAATAGTTCGACTGGGCTGCCATGGCGCAGAACATTTGCCCCGTGGTAAGGGTACTACCGTTGGAGACATAAGCCTGGACGTTACCGTTGGCGAGTGTTTCCACCTTGAGGGAACCGCCGTACTGCGAGATGTTGGTCATGTCGATGCCGCCGGTGGTCGAGGGGGTGCCCTGGCTGCCGCTATATGAAAACTCAATCGTGGAGTAGCGTGTCAGAACGTTGTTCACGGGATTTGCTTGCTGCAGGGCAATCCCGGCGGAAGACTCGTAGGAAATGTAGGCGACCATCGAGTTAGCACTGGTGATAGTCAGCTTGTTGCTTTCGATTTGCTGCAACGAGTAAGCCTGGGAAGTCACGTAGCTCATTCCGTTGTAGGATGTCGTGTTGTCAGAGAAGTTAATCGATTCCCCCCCGATGGTCATCGTCGAACTAAAACCGGCAAAAGTCACGAAGACTTGATCGGCTGTCAGATCTCCCAATTGAGAGCAGTCGAAGGTGACGTTCAATTGCGCTGAGGCGATGTGCGGTGCCAGCAGCAAACCAGCGGCCATACATAAGAAGATTGTTTGAACTTTCATAGATTGGACCCTCCTGGCTAGAAGACACGCCGAACGTAGTATTACTGGCAACGAGGATCTTTCGGAGCCTGCATGCAGGGGTTTTCATCATCCGCACGGGGCAAAAAGAGATTGATTGTTTCTATTGCAAGAGGAGGAAGAATCCACCTGTCGGCCGGGATGCTTGCCGGCCGATGCCGCACTCCCGCTGCACGCAGGATCTTCGCGGGCACATCGGCTTTCCCCCGAATTTCAAGATTGAGCCAGGATGCTATCCTTGTAGGATATGAGACTCCTTTATACTCAAATGGGCAGATATCAAAGAAGCAGGGGCTCATCCAATAATTGCCTATGTATTCAATATCACCGTAAGTCCTGCAACCCCCTCTATCGCTCCCATATGGCACTCCGTTCACTGCGCTCGGGATTGCTGAATAGGGGAGCGGATCTGCTTTCTTTGGCGGCGGACCGAAATCCATCACCCCCACAGGATTGTCGTAGGAAACGTTTCCATGCAGCCTGATATACCGGCTGCCTGCGTCGGTGTAATAAATATTGCTCCCAGCATCCGTGCGCTTATCGGTTGCCACGTTGCCCTTGATCAGGAGAGCATCATCCATTGAAGTCCCCAGTTGGCCGTTCGTGTATATGGCGCCGCCGTCCCAGAGCTCATTCAAGAAAGAGTCAAATCGGTTGCAGACTATCTTATTGTCAGAATTAGGCGTTGGCGTATCATAATGTCCCCACATTCCGCTTTTGGCGCCTGGGCACCCAGGGAAGCTGCCTGGATCAAGCAGACCCCATCCCCAACCGATAGCGATCCCGGACCATGGGACATCCACAATCGTGTTGTGGCTGATTGTCGTGTGCCGCGTGAAACCTACGTAAATTGCCGCTGTGTCAATGTACTCCTGCCCGGTTTCACGGATCAGGTTGTTCCAAATCACATTGTCTTGCGTCACCTGATCCTGCTTCTCAGGATGGTGATCGTCAATGGAAATGCCGCCGAGCTGTATTGCAGCCGATGAGATGTCTTCAAACAGGTTACTTGTGATCGTGTTGTTCTGGCTGCCGGTGTCGAGATCGAGCGCCACCGCGCCCATGTGCTCGAAGATATTTCCACTGAACGCAATCTCCCTGGCGAACCGGAACCGCAGATTGCCCGGAGTGCGCTCATCGTTCCTGTCGTGTCCGATGATGTTGGGCTTGTGTCCATTGCCCACCAGGTAGAAACCGCTCTGGTCAGCGACGTATCCGTTGCAGCCGCTGGGAGCGAGCCATGTAGCGTAGCTGAATGTGAGGCCCTCGAAACGTATTCTCGACACGGGCTTGGAGATTTCCCCGCGCCCGTCAACGAGCGCTTCCAGGAGCGGCAACTCTACTACAGCAGTAGCAATATCTTCACCCTCCCTGGGGATGTAATAGAGCGATCCTTCTGCCTCGTCCAGATACCACTCGCCCGGCTCGTCCAAAAACTCGTAGGCGTTCTCAAAGCGCGTGACCTGCCAGAAGCTCCATATCCCTGGCTTGTCGCTATCGCTGTCATAAAAAACATTGGCGTTCTTCCAGCCGGGTTCCTGCATGACTATGAGGCCTGTCTTTAGATCCGGTTGTTGAGGATCAGGAGTCCATTGGGGGTATGGAATGATGAAATCCAGTGGGACGCGCATCATCTTCCACTGCGTGCAAATTATGGCCTCAATATCCTGAGGGTTGTGCCACTCGGCAGGGTCATTCCATCTTCCTGGGTTCATCTCGGTCGGTATGAAGAGGATGCCTCCGTTGTGCGACGCGCCGGCGGTTTCAGAGTACGATGGAAGGAAGGCTGCGGGGTACGGCTTGGTCTGGGCTCGTGCCGCACGCTGTCCGTTGACGTATAACTGGCGAGACCTGACCTGTCCCACATGGGCCTTGTAGATCCCCAGGTTCGCATCGTATAGAGACCAATTCTGCACACTCACAGACCCGGAAATCACAGGATGCGAATTCTGTGCCGAGCGATATACCACGTCGCCGCCATTTTGACCGGAGTCGCGCCAGTCGAGCACCAGGGACTCAACGAGCCTGTAGGTCCCGTCCTTGAGATAGACTGTAATGTCAGTACCCGGGTCTTGTCTGCCATTCACATCGCGGACAGCATCTCGCGCCCGCTCCAGAGTGCGGAACGGTTCCAGCTGTGTCCCCGGCGATGCGTCGTTGCCATTCGGGGAGACCCAGAATTCAGTGGGCGAGGAATAAGCAATAGATGAAATCCATAAAAACAAGCCTATTGCGATGAAGACGATGCGGATTCGTAAATGCAATGGCGGAGCCGGGGAGCGGTCTCTCCCTATTTCGTCTATGAGAGTGCTTGGCATGGCATGTTTCCTCATTGTGAAATCATGAACAGGTACAGTCTTGTCAAGAATGTGCTCATGTTTGGTAATTATTGCCGACGAAATCGCTTTTTGCAACAAAACATATAACTTGAGAGTACCGATTTCCGGAGAATCGTCAGTTAGGCGATGAGTCTGGAACCCTCCGTTCTTTCGATATCAATTCTATCGCGGAGGAATTTCGCAAAGATAGGGTCATATTCGTCAACCGCGAGAAAATCTGGGAGTGT
>CAIWXX010000043.1 GCA_903916735.1 uncultured Acidobacteriota bacterium | reverse complement strand
GTAGCCTACAAGCGGTTCAAGAAACTGATGGATGAATGGGTCGACCTCGGCATCGAGGCGTCAAAGTTGCGCATGAAAGTCTCGCATGGAGTTGACGAAAAGACGGGCTCAGCGTAGAAGAGAACTCGGTACTCTCAAGTTTTTACTATGCTTCAAGTCAGAAGCTTATTAGCCCATCATGTGCACTGATCAACTTCGCCGTAATCTTGATGAATCACCGCTTGACTCTCACTCCCCCGATGACTAATGCGATCGCGTGATACTCACAAACAGGCTTCTTGCAGCTTCAAGATAAGCCAAAAACAGCTGTGGGTAGACGTTTCCAGCACATTTTGGTTCAATTCAAGCCGCATCGGCCGCATTTCATCGTGATTTTGCAGCGAGCAGGAAAAGCAAAGTCGCATGTTTTGGATACAAAGGCCGTTGTCAAGCTCTTTCTGCGCCACCCTCTCCACGCAAAACTCTATCTGTTGTTTCGACCCGATCCCATCAACTCGATTGTCATCTTCCTGGGCAGCAGCAATATTGCCTTTGCCGGCCTCTCACAGCAGGGCGAGCTGAACGTCGATATCCTCGACCAAGATGCGTGCGAGAAGCTTGCGAAATGGTTTAAAGACCGTTGGGATGATCGATGGTGCATCGACATCTCGACAGGGCTCGGTGAAATCATCGGGGAAAGTTGGGCCCGAGAGGCAGTCCGGCCGCCCTATCACATCTACCTGAAAATGGTGTACCACCTTTCGCAGGAGGCCCGAGCAGGCCTCTCCGAATTCCGCATACCTCGGGATTTGGGAAATCAGCTTTTCGAATTCCAGAAGGCGGCAGTCAATATCGCTGCGCATCATCTGAACAAACGACGCGGCGTCTTGATCGGTGATGTGGTTGGCCTTGGGAAGACTCTGATGGCAACAGCAGTGGCGCGCATTTTCGAAGACGATCACGATATCGAGACCCTCCCTGTTCGACGCCGCACGAAAAAATTGTGCGGTGGCATTCGAACCCGACTCCGCAATGTGGATGCTCCTGCAGGACGATCCCGATCGTTACATATACCCGACTGTCCGCCATGGAGTGATCGACGACCAAGGGGAGGATCGGCTCCGAGAAGAATCAAAAATGAGGGAAATCAGGACATCATAAAATATCAGGAGTTTTACCCCAAGTCCGCAAAGGATGTGCTGGACAAGATCGATGCGGCGATGGGGGATCATTACGGTCTATCCGCTGAGGAACTTGACTTCGTCACCAACTACGACATCAAATACCGGCTGGGCCAGGTAGAGGATATAAAAGACGAATGATCGCCCACAGTAGACGATGTGAGATTATTGATTCCTATCGTTCGCATCGGGCCATGCATTCTGATGGGTGAAATCTTATGAGGAGTTCTGCATCATGACACCCGCCGAGCTTCGAGCACTTGTCGCAGAGGTTCAGCGTAGGAAATGCGAGTTGGACAGCGTCGAGGTGAAGCAAGCACGTGGCGGGACTCCGAAGCGTCTTTACGAGGCGATGTCGGCATTCGCGAACAGACCGGGTGGTGGAGTGATCCTCTTCGGCGTGGACGAATCCGCCAATTTTGCAGTGACTGGAGTCGAGAACATACAAAGGCTCCAGGAGGAGGTCTCACATCTGGCAACCGGAGACATGGAGCCACTGTTGCGCCCGTGGTTCAGCTTCGAAGAAATATATAGTGAGACTGTCGCTGCGGTGGAGATGGACGATGTCAAATGGAGGCCATACGCCCTTCCATGAAGACGTCGGATTCTATCCACACTCTATCCAGAAGCAGTCTGGATAGGAGTCTCGATAGGAATTAAGAATGAATCTCAACGTGATCCTCCTGCGATCCAAGGATCCCGATTCCCCAGCGCCCCTTCGTAACGAAACCGGCGAGACGCGCTTCAATCACCTGTGGGCAATCGGCAACATCGAGGTCTTGAAGAGGCGACTCGTGGGATTCTTGTGTTCAGCACGGTGCCCCCGGCGAGGTTATTCTTCGGACATACGATCTGGCCCGTGCCCTGAGTGATGCTGCCATTCCAGTCGTCAGTGGTTTTCATTCCCCGATGGAGAAAGAATGCCGGGACATCCTAACGCGGCATAGCCGCAACCAAACAAGGTGGCTTTGACAACCATCGCTCCCGAACCTCTTAGGAATGCAGGAAGAGATGAAAGCGAGAACGGATTTTTATTTCGTTTGATGCACGGAACAAGCGTCCAACGATCGAACTGGCCGAGCGACGCAATCGTCTTGTGGTTACGTTCGTTGATGACGTCGTAGTGCCTTACGCTGCCGCTGGAAGCAAGACGGAGGACCACTGCGGCCGGCTTGTTGCCGCAGGCAAGAATGTGTGGACTTTGGATGTTTCCCCAAACCGTCGTCTGGCCGCGATGGGAGCCAGGGCACTCTCCGTCGAGGAACTTGCAATGCGACTGAGCATGAGCCGTGGCAATGTTGATCATCGATAGATAATAAACGGTCATGGGGCATCTCATTATGCAGAGACGGAGCGAGACGCCTGAGCGATTTCGTCGAGCTCCCCTTCATCATCCCACCCCTCACGCCCATGGGCTATGTCATGAAAATTCTTTATGGACACCACGATGGTGTATCTCAGGAAAATTGCATATCCAAGATTTGGCGCACCCCATCAACCATTTGCCCCTAATCCGGAAACGATTCCCACCCGATGATATTGAGGAGGTCTCTTTGAGCTCAAATATCAGCGTGATCGTTATCTGCCTCGGCGGTCATCTCGCAGTTCCTTGCGTTGATGGCCTGGGGCCGTGACTGGGGGAAAATTACACTGTCCCAGGAAGAAAGCTCTGATAAAATGGATGTTTCTTCTCAGGAGTAAGCGCCGGTGCGATACAAGGTCGTTGTACCAGATATGGAGCACTTCGAAAAAAACATCCCTTGCCGCTACACGTGCCCGATCCATTCCGAGTGCTCACGTTACGTCCAGGCCATCGCCGAGTCGAAGGACGAGGAGGCTTACCTGCTCGCTCGAACGCACAATCCATTTGTCGCGGTGCTCGGGAGAGTCTGCGCGCATCTCTGCGAATACGCCTGCCGTCGGAGAGCCATCGACGATGCGATTTCGATCTGTGCCTTGAAGCGGTACGCCGCGGATCAGCATGCCGCTCATCCAACAGGGCACGAGAAAACATCTCGTCCGCACAGAGAGGGCGCTGTCGCCATCGTCGGCGCGGGGCCATGCGGGCTCACCGCTGCCTACGACCTCGCACTCGCGGGCTATCGAGTTGAGGTTTTCGAGGCCACAACGGTCGTTGGAGGAATGCTCTGCCTCGGCATTCCTCATCATCGTCTCCCGCGGGAGATCATTTCAATGGAGATTGACAAGATACTGTCGCAGGGCATCACACTGCACACGCGATCGGCGATCGGGCGCGAGATCACTCTCCGGGATCTCCGCACGCGATTCGACGCCGTTTTCCTCGCGATCGGTATCAGCCGAGGTCGCCATCTGGATATCCCAGGAGCAAAGCTGGACGGGGTTCTGCAAGGCATCGACTTTCTCATCAAAGACAATATGGGCGACCAGGTGCCTGTTGGTAAGCGAGTTGTCGTCATCGGCGGTGGGAGCGTTGCCATGGATGCGGCTCGCACGGCACTGAGAATATTGCTTATGCCGGAAGAGGAGACGACGGGCATCGAGGACTTCAGACAAGCGGTCGATGCGGCTCGCATGGCCGTCCGCACCGGCGCTCATCAGGTCCGCATCCTCAGCCGGAAACCCCGGCGGCAAATGCGCGCATCCGAATACGAGATTGAGGGGGCCGAAGAGGAAGGCGTGGTACTGGACGATGGATGGAGCCCGGTCGAGATACTCGGCGAGAATGGCCGCGTTTCGGGTATCGCTGTGCGGCTTTCAACTTCTGCCACCGAACCGTTGAAGGATCAGCTGCGAATCATCCCGTGCGAGACCGTCATATTGGCGGTCGGCCAGGAAGCTGACCTGGCATTCCTGGATAAGCAGGATGGGATCGAAGTGACTGAAGAGAGCACCATCAAGGTCGATGATCGCCTGGCGACGACGGCGCATGGTGTTTTTGCCGGAGGCGATGTCGTGTTCGGGCCGCGCAACCTTGTCGATGGCGTTGCCGACGGCCATCGCGCAGCCCACTCGATTCACGAACACCTGAGTGGACATGTTCGTTCTGAATTCCAGCGGCGCTTCAGAATCATGAAGGAGTGGACCATGCCTCAGGGATATCTCCAGATCCCGAGGCAGGCGATGCCGACTTTATCGCGCGAACGCCGGATCGCCATCGCCGAAGTGGAATTAGGCTACGGTGAAGCTCAAGCCCGCTCCGAAGCCCTTCGATGCCTCAAATGCCAGGTCAACACTATATTCGACGGTTCGAAATGCATTCTCTGCGGTGGCTGCATCGATATATGCCCCAATCATTGTTTCAAGCTCGTGGATGTGGCCCGGATCGAAGGCGATGCCACATACGACGCACTTATCGAGGCGCGCTATGGAGTCAAACCCGGTGAACTGACGCCCGGCCTCTCCGCCGCCATCATCAAAGATGAAACAGCATGCATCCGTTGCGGCCTTTGCGCCCGGCGGTGCCCGGCCGGAGCGATCACCATGGAGGCTTTCGAAACGACAGCATGTGATATCTTTGAATGATGGAAACAGACCCGTTTCTTATTGCTCTTCGTTGGAGGTAGACACGATGGATCGGAGGCAGTTCTTCACCTGTTCCACGAGCGGCATGGCACTGCTCTTCATCACGGGCGCCACAGCCGTCGGCGCTCTGGTACGATTTCTCTATCCGGGCGTGTACGACGAACCGCCGCAGAGACTGAAAATCGGCTACCCCGGAGATTTTGCTTTCGGTCCAACTTTCCTGGCAGAGGAAAAGATTTACGTCTTCAGAGACGATACGAAAGGCTTCTCGGCTGCCAGCGCTGTTTGCCCGCACCTCGGGTGCACGGTTCAATACGTTGGAAACGATAGGCAATTTAGCTGCCCCTGTCACGGCAGTGTGTTCGATGCCACCGGCAAGGCCCTTTATGGGCCGGCATCACGGCCGCTCGAATGGCTCGAAGTCACTTTGGCCAAGGATGGACAATTGCAGGTAGACGGAGGTCGAAAGGTCCCCGATTCCTACTCACTTCGCGTGCAGGCCTCGTCATGATTAAAGAGATTTATCGATCCGTATTCCGTGGAGATCCCGTCTCGACCGACAAAGGGAAAACCGAGCTGGTTTTCTACAATCTGTGGCTGCACATTCATCCGGCCAAGGTGCGGAAAGAACATCTGAAGCTGCATCACACATGGTACTTGGGCTTTATCGCCTTCTATCTTCTGGTCATCCTGTGTGTCACAGGCGTGGCGCTCATGTTCTATTATCACCCTCACACGACAGTCGCCTACAAGGATATGAAGGACCTGACCTATGTCGTGTTTCTGGGGCAGTTCCTGAGGAACATGCATCGCTGGGCGGCGCACGGCATGATCATCGTTGTCTTTCTGCATTTGTGTCGCGTGTTTTTCACGGCCTCGTATAAGACTCCACGGCAGTTTAACTGGGTCATCGGTGTCTTTCTCTTTCTCCTGACCATGGGCCTTTCATTCACGGGCTATCTCCTGCCCTGGGATCAACTCGCCTATTGGGCTATCACCGTGGGCACAAACATCGCTTCCTATGTGCCCATTGTCGGTTCAGAAGTGCGTTTGCTCCTGCTGGGAGGGCACATCATCGGCGATCAGGCTCTCTTGAGGTTTTATGTTTTGCATGTCCTCCTCCTACCGGGCTTGCTCATCGCTCTGACAATGGTTCACCTCTGGCGTGTCCATAAGGACGGCGGGCTTTCGAGGCCCCTTTGGAAACTGGATGGCGGCGCTGATGCAACGCGGGAAATCGCGATGCCTGCGGGTCAGGAAAAGACCTATGGTTTGATGCAGATCATCACAGGGAAACCGATTTTTGAGATGTTGACACCTGCAGAAGAGGCAGACACGGTGTTTTCCTACCCCTACGCTTTTTATCGCGAAGGAGTTGCATTCCTTTTGACGATGGCATCGGTCATGGCGATATCGCTTTTTTGGAATGCACCGCTCGAAGCGCTGGCCAATCCCGCCAAGACGCCCAATCCAGCCAAGGCGCCCTGGTATTTCCTGGGTCTGCAGGAAGTCGTCAGTTACTCGGCCATCATCGGTGGCGTCATCGTTCCGGCTCTTCTCGTGATGGCACTGCTGGCCATACCATATATCGACCGGAATCCAAGCCGCAGGTTAAAAGATCGCAGGCTAATTATCACCGCGTTCACTCTCCTGGTTATCGCGAACATCGTTCTGATCATCATCGGCACCTATTTTCGAGGTGAAGGGTGGAGTTGGGTTTGGCCGTGGATGGATCGAGCGGGAGGAGGCCATTGATGAAAACCCGATTGCCTCTCTATTTTTTACTCCTCAGCGCACTTAACCTGGCGCTCGTCCTGGCAGGCATTGCACAAGCATTATGGCCGAGTTGGAAAAACTACCAGCGCGGGTACTATCGGCTGGCTGCACAGGGGGAATCCAACGCGGCCGCGAAGGAATCGGTTCGCAGAACATCACTGACAGTCCAACAAGTGGTACTCACCGGCCTGCATCGTGTCGACCGTTGTACGACGTGTCATCTGGGAGTCGATGACCCCACGCTTAATAAAGCTCCTCAGCCTTATGCCTATCATCCCGACATTCAACAGCACCCTCCCGAGAAATTCGGATGCACGATCTGCCACGGAGGGCAAGGATTGGCGACGCAGCTGCCCGATGCACACGGGTACGTTGAAAACTGGAATCAACCTCTTCTCCCAAAAGAGTACATCACCGCTTCCTGCGGCAAATGCCATACGAGGGGGGATGTGCCGCGAGCGCCCGAGATCGCCGAAGGCCGAGGACTCTATGAAAGGCATGGGTGTCGAGGCTGCCACAAGTTGGATGGAGTGGGCATTTCGATTGGACCTGATCTGGGTCGCGAGGGGGACATCAGAGCCGACCCGCTCTGGCTGAGCCGGCATTTCAGGAATCCTCAAGCCGTCTCACCAGGCTCCGCAATGCCCGCGTTCAATCTGACTCCACGCGAGATCCGATCGTTGATTGTCTTTATGCTCTCGATGACGGACGAGGAGATGGCGAGTTATTACACCGGTCGATCACTCGTCCTCAGTGTCGCTGCAGGCAGACAACTCTTCGCCGAAAACAATTGCATGACGTGCCACGGCATCGGAGGCATCGGCGGAAAAAAGGGCCCTGATCTTTTTGATGTCGCACAGCGCCATTCATCTGAGTGGCTCGATCAGCTTCTTCTCAACCCACAGTTCAATGACCCGGACAGCACGATGCCGGGATACGATATGGACATTAACGAACGCGCCGCGTTAGTCCGCTTCATGACCTCCGCGACCGCTGCTGATGCGGAAAAAATTCTGGCCGGGCGACCCAGCAACCTCTCACCGGAGGATTCCGCAATCGAAGCAGGCAAGGCAAACTTTGTATATTATGGCTGCGTCGGTTGTCATGGCGATGGGGGCAAGGGCGGCATTCCAAACCCGAACACGCAGGGAGGGCAAATTCCGTCTCTCATTCATGTCGCGTCGGACTACATGAAGCCTGAAGTCGCGTCCATCATCCAGAAGGGCAAGATACCACCCGTGGCCGATCCAAAGCGACCGGCGCCGCCGTTGTATATGCCGGCGTGGAAAGGCATCATGAGCGAAGAAGGTATTCAAAACATTATCGAGTATCTCTGGAGCCTGCAGCCGAAGGAAGAAGCCACAGGGTGGTGATCTTCATCGAGGGGGGTTCGCCGTCGGCGCGAATGATCGTGCATACACTCAGCAATAGCTATCTTAGAACCGGAATCCGATGCTCGCGTACACATCGGTTTCATAATCTTCGGCGAAAATGTGGACGATTTTCACATCTGCCAAGAAATGACTGATCATTAACCCTGCGCCTGCTTGGAGAGCAGCCTTTGTGACTGAACCTGAAAGCTCGACCTCATCGGCATGCTTGATCTCAAATGTCACATGGGCAGCACCGAATCCGGCAAAGCCGTATGGTTTGATCTGGTTGTCGTTGTCCGGAGCGATGACGACATTGCCGAAGAACTGGTAGAGACTCGCGCTATCCTTGACCGTCACTCCCAACTCCGTCTCTTCGCCGCTCTTCTTCTGGTAATCGAATTCTCCTCCGACTCCGATCATGCCGGTCACAGGAACATCGAGGCCGAACTGATAAAGGAACCGATCCGTGAATCCGTACGGCGTATCATAATTGCCGTTCATGTCGAGGCCCAGCTTGACAAAGGGGTGCAGATCGCCGGCAGCACCGGCTGATGCAAAGCCCAGCAACAGACCTGATGCCAAAATCATTCCGAACGCCCATCGTGTCTTCATGATATTTCCTCCTTTAGAAATCCATTAAACCGAGTGCTTCACATCCATGATCGCCTGCCGTATTTCCAGATAGAATCGGCCGAGACAATTCACGAGCAGCGTGAATGAACTCTCCCGGTTTTCCTGGGTACAATTCGAATGCCTTCTGAGCGGCAGCGTGAGAGAGGACCGAAGAAAGAAGGTTGACCGCATCATCGGCCGTGAGAGGAGGTCCCTCCCCTTTTTTCACTTTCTTGAGTTCCACAGCAATGTTCAATGCCATCAATTCTTGGTGGAAATATCATACACGATAAGACGCAGCACGCAGCCATCGAAAAAATAAGCTGATTTCCAAAAGTATCCGCACACTCATCCTGTACGAAGGAGTTCATTAATATGCCGTGATATGGAGTGAATACCCCAGACCGCCTGGCAGGCGATCATGGCTATGGTCTCTTCATCTTGAATAGCCCAAAGCGCATACCCGATTGGCTGAATCAAATGAAGGCTTCCTTGATTTCATCCATGCTTTCGGCCGTATTTGCTTCCGAACCCGTTTTGGTTTCCATGTGCTCAGATTAGACCCGCTCGATCGGATCGAGAAAGGGGCGGATGTTTCTCGTGGAGATCCTTAATTTAAGATGCTGGTTCTCGGATCGGACCAAACACGCCTCGCTTGACAACAAGTCACATCGATTCTACATTCTCGTCCTGTTTTCGAAAGGACCAGCTCGACAAGGCGCGTGTATCCGATTCATTTCGACGCGTGAGGGTTTACGCATGCTCACCCTCGAACGTCGTCTTCGATAATGTTCGAGCGTGTGGGAGGCCTGATCATGACCGAGCGTGATATTCTTCGCCACTGTCTCGCTATCCTCGCCTACCGATGTGGCAAGTTCATACGTAGCGCACCGGCGAGCTTCGCCGGCTACGACACCGGTGGAGGGACGACTCCGCTCCGCATCCTCTCGCATATCTCCGATCTGCTGGACTGGGCGTTGTCAATGTCCCGTGGAGCCGGGCGCTGGGCGGCGGCGACACCCAGCGATTGGGGGTCCGAAGTGATGCGCTTCCACGCAGCGCTGGCGGCGCTCGATAATTACTACGCGTCCGAGGAGCCGATCCGGGCCGAAGTGCCACGGCTGCTACAAGGCCCCATCGCTGATGCCTTGACACATGTGGGCCAGATCGCCATGTTGCGCCGCATGGCCGATGCAGTGGTGATCGGCGAAAACTACTTTGTGGCAGACATCGTCGCGGGGCGTGTCGGCCCGGAACAGACGCCGCCACGCAAGCCCTTTCAGTAGGAGCGCTCCCTGGAATCGCCATCACCCCCAGTGTCCACATGGAGACTGCTATGGCAGCCGATCAAAATGGCGAGAGTCGTCGACGGCATCGAGCATGCTCCACAAGCATTCATTGATCTGCTTCACGGAGCCGATATCGGTAAGATGGTTATCACGCTCGCGTGATCCGCGGCGACGGATTCGAACAAAGTGCATTCTCGTCGCGTTTAACAAGGGGTTGCTTTTTGTCGGATCCGTGGACTATTATTTTTTGGTATTAACTCAAATCCAACGAGGCCATGATGAGTGGACTTTTGGCTTTTATTGTTTATTTTGCGGCCGTCTTGATCACAGCAGTCGGAATGATCGGGATTTCCTTCTTTATCGGTCAACGGCACCAGGAACGGAGCACAGGCGAGGCCTATGAATCGGGTATTTGCTCAGTTGGAACTTCGCTTCTGCGCTTCAAAGTCAACTTCTACCATGTGGCCATTCTTTTCGTCATTCTCGATCTGGAATCGCTTTTCATCTTCATCTGGGCCCTGACCTTCAGAGAGGCCGGATGGACGGGATTCATTGTGATGCTGTTCTATATTCTGGTTCTCCTGCTGGTGGTGGTTTTTTTCTGGCGCGAGGGGATTTTCAAGATAAACAAACGACGGCCACTGCCGCTTCACGGATAACAACATGAGCATTCCAGAGAGCCACGCATCGATGAGCTTAGCCGACAATTCTCAGACGAACCTCCTCCAACGCCTGATCGTCTTTTCCAGACTCCAGGACCTGCTGGCATGGGGTCGTCAGTATTCGATGTTTCCCTTTAATTTCGGGCTTTCCTGCTGTTTTGTAGAAATGGCGACCAGCATCACGAGTAAGTACGACATCGCCCGATTCGGAGCCGAAGTCATCCGTGGCACCCCCCGGGAAGCCGATCTGATGATTGTCGCGGGCACAGTCTTCATCAAGATGGCGCCGATTGTGAAACGGCTTTACGAGCAGATGATGGAACCTCGCTGGGTCATCTCCATGGGCTCCTGCGCCAATTCAGGCGGAATGTATGATATTTACAGCGTTGTCCAAGGTGTCGACAAATTCCTTCCCGTGGATGTGTACGTGCCGGGTTGCCCTCCCCGGCCTGATGCCTTCATGGAAGGCTTGATACTCTTGCAAAAGAAAGTCCTTAAAGAACGCCGGCCTGTCACATGGGTCACCGGGTCTCAAGAAACAGAAAAGCCATCAATGCCCTGCCAGCGTGATGTGAAACTCGAACAACGTCAAGCATGCACCGACCT
This sequence comes from uncultured Acidobacteriota bacterium, assembly GCA_903916735.1. GTDB lineage: Bacteria > Acidobacteriota > CAIWXX01 > CAIWXX01 > CAIWXX01 > CAIWXX01. The sequence goes on along the minus strand of CAIWXX010000043.1, from coordinate 75,832 downwards.
GGGCTCTCCTGATGACATCTAAGAAGTAAGGTATGGAGCCGACGAACAACGTGTCTGCCGATCTGGTTGTCAAAGATTTACGGGAACGCTTCGGCACCGATGCTTTTCGGCCGCAGGAAACCAAGGACTCTATCCCAACATATTGGGTCAGAGAGCCCGTCAGAGATATTCTCAAGTATCTAAAAACCGACATCAAGAAGCCTTACCGCACCCTCTTTGATCTATCTGTCGTTGACGAGCGTTTTCGAAAGCATCGCCAAGGCCTGCCGGATTGCGATTTTTCTGTGACCTACCATTTGCTTTCCTACGAACGTAATAATGATGTCCGGTTGAAGGTGGCTCTCCGTGGTGAAAACCCTAGCCTTCAAACGATTTCCGATATCTGGCCGGCGGCCAACTGGTACGAGCGCGAAGCGTGGGATATGTTCGGCATCGTATTTGATGGCCACCCCAATTTAAGGCGCCTTCTTCTGCCTCCCACATGGAAAGGTCATCCGTTGTTGAAGACCCATCCGGCACGCGCCACGGACATGGAGCCGTTTACACTCCCGGATGACCGGCAGGAGGTGGAGCAAAACGCGCTTCGCTTTGAGCCCGAGCAGTGGGGCATGCAGCGCCGGTCGGAGACAAGCGATTTCCTTTTCCTTAATCTGGGGCCACAGCATCCTGGAACCCATGGCCCCTTCCGCATCGTTCTGCAAATGGACGGCGAGGAAATTATCGGCCTGGTCCCCGATATCGGCTTTCATCATCGCGGCGCGGAGAAAATGGGCGAGCGCCAGAGCTGGCATACGTATATACCGTATACGGACCGCGTCGATTATCTCGGCGGGGTCATGAATAATTTCGCCTATGTCCTGACGGTGGAGAAGCTCGCGGGCATCGACGTTCCGCAGCGGGCACAAACTACTCGCATAATGCTGGCCGAGCTCTTTCGCATTGCCAGTCATCTTGTATGGTATGGGACCTTTGCTCAGGACCTGGGCGCGATGTCTCCTGTCTTCTATATGTTCAATGACCGCGAGCGGATTTTCGGCATCATCGAAGCGCTCTGTGGCGGGCGCATGCATCCCAGCTTTTTCCGAATCGGCGGCCTGACACAAGATCTGCCTAAGGGGTGGGATCGACTGATCGATGATTTCATTAAATATTTCCCGCCGCATTTGCGTGAATACGATCAACTGGTTATGGAGAATGCCATATTCAAGGCACGCACAAAAGGAATCGGCGCCTATTCCTTGGAGGAAGCCATCGAATGGGGAGTGACAGGGCCGGGTCTTCGCGCCTGCGGAATGGAGTGGGATTTTCGCAAGAAAAGGCCTTATTCAGGGTATGAGCAACTGGATTTCGAAATCCCCGTTGCCAAAAACGGCGATTGCTATGACCGGGCCGTCGTTCGTGTGGCCGAGATACGTCAGAGCCTGCGAATCATCGAACAATGTTTGAAAAATATGCCCGCGGGATCTTACAAAGCCGATCATCCTGTGGCGACCCCGCCCAGACGAAACAAGATGCTTTACGATATCGAAACACTGATCAACCATTTTTTAAGTGTCTCCTGGGGGCCGGTGATACCGCCGGGCGAGGCGGCTGTGTTGATTGAAGCGACCAAGGGATGCAATGCTTATTATTTGATCTCCGACGGCAATACAACATCCTATCGCACGAGAATTCGCACGCCGTCATTTGCCCATCTGCAAATGCTCCCGCTGATTGCCAAAGGGATGCCGATTCCAGACCTCATGGCGCTACTCGGCAGCATCGATTATGTTCTGGCCGATGTCGATCGCTAACCCGGCTGATTTATGAACAAGAATGATGAAATCTAAATAAACCCACCATGTTGAGCGAGTTGGAAAAAAATGAAATTGGCGAAGTGCTGGCTCATGCCTTGCCGGGGCAAGACATGTCTATCGACGTGCTGGCGATTGTTCAGAAGCATCGAGGTTGGATTTCAGATGAAGCCGTGATTGATATCTCCGCTTGCCTGGGAACAACCCCCAGTAACGTGGATAGTGTGGCTTCATTTTATAACCTCATCTATCGAAAGCCGGTGGGCGATCATGTCATCCTGCTGTGTGACAGCATTTCCTGTTGGGTTATGGGCTATCCAACCATCCGCGGTCATATAGAAAAGCGTCTCGGTATTACCTTCGGCCGGACCACGGCTGATAACCGTTTTACTCTTTTACCGGTCGCTTGCCTGGGCGCCTGTGATCTGGGGCCAGCAATGATGATCGGCGAGACACTGTTCACCAAACTCGACGAGGAGAAGATCGACCACATCCTTAAAGAACATGGATGGCAGCCGTGATCACCAAGCCTTTGACTCAGCACATCCGGCCGGATCGGGAGCCTCTCGATATCAAAGCCTATGAATACGCTGGAGGCTATCAGGCCGCCCGCAAGGCGCTCGCGATGTCACCTCTCGATGTGCAGAAAGTCGTCGGGGATTCAGGGCTGCGTGGGCGAGGTGGAGCGGGGTTTCCAACAGGAATGAAGTGGAGTTTCGTGCCCATGGGCCCCGATGCTCCCCGGCCGAAATTCCTGCTCGCCAATGCCGACGAAATGGAACCCGGAACGTTCAAGGACCGCCTCTTGCTGGAAGGCGTTCCTCATCTCCTGATCGAAGGGATGCTGATCAGCGCTTACGCGATTCAGGCTGAAATTGCTTACGTTTTCCTGCGTCGCGAGTACTATCAATCGGCGCGAGTTCTGCTTCGTGCGATAGCCGAAGCCGAGCAGGCCAATTACCTGGGGAAAAATATTCTGGGCACTCCCTTCTCACTGGAATTGCGATTGCATCAGAGCGCCGGCCGTTACATTTGCGGAGAAGAAACAGGGCTGATTAATTCTCTTTCCGGAAGGCGATCCACACCTCGCGCCAAACCGCCTTTTCCACAATTTGTCGGCCTCCTAGGCAAGCCCACCATCGTCAATAACGTTGAAAGCCTTTGTTGCATACCGGGCATCATGCAGTACGGGCCTGAGTGGTTTAAATCGCTCGGCCTCACGAAGGATGCAGGCACCAAGTTGTACGGCATCAGCGGGCGCGCTCTCCGGACAGGCCTCTGGGAGCTCCCCATGGGGACTCCTCTGCGCGAAATTCTGGAAGATCACGCGGGCGGAATGCAACCAGGCTACACGTTGCGAGGGCTTTTGCCCGGCGGCGCGTCGACCGATTTCATGCTGCCGGAGCATCTGGACACTCCGATGGATTTTGATGCCGTGCAGGAAGCAGGCAGCCGGCTGGGCACCGGGACGATGATCCTCCTTGATGACCACACCTGCCCTGTAGGCTTTGTCCACAATCTCATTCAATTTTTCGCGCGCGAATCATGTGGCTGGTGCACGCCTTGCCGCGAAGGGCTGCCCTGGGTGGAAAAGATCCTGCAGGCCATTGAAACAGGTTGCGGTGAATCGGCGGATTTGACCGTATTGGAAGACCATTGCCGATTGCTTGGCCCGGGCTACACTTATTGCCCGCTCGCTCCAGGAGCGATGGAACCGTTGCAGAGCGCATTGAAATATTTCAAACAGGACTTTGTGCGGCATATTGAAGAGAAGAAATGTCCTTGGAGTCAGGCGTGATTACCATCTACATTGACAATCAACCGCACCAGATCAGAGAAGGCCAAAACCTTCTTGCTGCCTGTCTCTCCTTGGGGTTCGACCTGCCATATTTTTGCTGGCATCCGGCAATGCATTCGGTCGGTGCTTGCCGGCAGTGCGCCGTCAAGCAGTTCAAAGACGAAAATGACCAGCGCGGCAAGATCGTTATGGCATGTATGACTCCTGCAACTGAGGGGGTGAGGATTTCAATTGATGATCCTGAGGCCCGGGCATTCCGATCGACAGTCATCGAATGGCTGATGGTCAACCATCCTCACGACTGCCCCGTCTGCGATGAAGGAGGCGAATGTCACTTGCAGGACATGACGGTCATGACGGGCCATAACTATCGCCGCTTCCGTTTTAAAAAGAGAACGCACGTCAATCAAAACCTTGGCCCTTTCGTCAATCACGAAATGAACCGCTGTATCCAGTGCTATCGTTGCGTCCGCTTTTATCGCGATTACGCAGGCGGGCTTGACTTCAATGTTTTCGGCGCGCACGACTCGGTCTATTTCGGGAGGCAGACAAGCGGCATCTTGGAAGGTGAATTTTCAGGCAATCTGGTGGAAGTTTGTCCGACCGGCGTTTTTACGGATAAAACTTTCAAGAAACACTATACCCGCAAGTGGGATCTGGCGACGGCGCCTTCTGTATGCATTCATTGCAGCGTGGGCTGCAATATTATTATCGGCGCACGCTATGGCCGGATACGACGGGTTCTCAATCGATTCAACAGTCAGATCAATGGCTATTTCATTTGCGATCGAGGCCGCTATGGTTATGAACATATACTCTCAGAAAAGCGCCTTCATGGAAGCAGGATACGCGAGAATGGAGGACACAAAGAGCTCCGGACCAATGAAGAAATCCTGCGTCATTTGACTCCTCTGATAGACGGCAAACGTTTCATCGGCGTCGGCTCTCCACGCGCCACACTTGAATCCAACTTTGCCTTACAGACATTGGTCGGCACGGAAAATTTTTTCCACGGCGTTCCTGATCGAGATCATGCATTGGTCGAACGTGTCATATCGATCACGAAAATGGATCCGACGCTGACGCCTTCGCTTGATCAGGTCAAGAACTGTGATGCAATTTTGATTCTCGGTGAGGACATATCCGAGACTGCTCCCATGCTGGCACTCGCCGTACGCCGGGCGGTTATGGATGAACCTCGACGGCATCTGGCACCGAAATATCAATTGCCTTTATGGCAAGATCAGGCTCTACAGGAGGTGACTCAGAACAAACCCGGTCCCCTCTTCCTGGCGACAATCGGCAAAACGCGTCTCGACAATCTTGCCACCCACCGCTTGTCTGCTCATCCCGAGGAATTGAGCCACTTCGGCTTTGCTCTGGCTCATGCCATTGATCCAGCAGCGCCCGATGCAGGGGAAACAAGTGCCGAAATGGAAAGTTGTGTTAAATCCATCAAAGAGGCTCTACTCGCGGCCCGGAATCCACTTCTCATTTCAGGGACGGGATTGGGTCACGCGGCTCTCATAGAAGCGGCGGCGAATATCGCTCGTGCTCTGCGCCATCAAGGCAAGAATGCTTATCTGGATTTTGTTTTGCCTCATTGCAACAGCATGGGCCTCGGGCTTCTGGGAGGCCGCCCATTGTCTCACGCGCTTGAAATGGTTTCGCAAGTGGATGGGATCATCATTCTGGAAAATGAAATAAGCCGCTCGTTTTCATCATCACGCACAAACCAATTTCTTGGCGCCGCCAAAACCATCATCAATCTCGATATCATGCAAACGCCGACAAGTGACATCGCCACCTTATCCATCCCTGTTGCCTCTTATGCGGAGAGCGAAGGAACATTGGTTAATCAGGAAGGACGGGCTCAGCGGTTCTATCGGGTCGTTCCAGAAAATCCGAACCTCAGGGAGAGCTGGAGCTGGTTGGTTGAGATGATGGCATTGATCAAGAACCAGCCTGAGCGCCTTGGAAAAACCCCGCATGAGATCACAACCAAGCTGGCGCAAGTGAATCCGATATTCGCGCCGCTTTTATCATTGGTTTCATGGGGGAGCGAAACCCAAAAAATTCCGCGCGAGTCGCATCGAGCGAGCGGGCGAACAGCCATGACGGCCGATATCTCGGTTCATGAACCCAAGCCGGCTGACGATCCCGGCTCACCCCTGGCGTTTTCTATGGAAGGCTGTCACGGTGATGTGCCTGGCAACCTGTTGCCGCGTTACTGGTCGCCAGGCTGGAATTCCGTCCAGTCGCTAGCAAAATTTCAGGATGAGGTTGGAGGTCCTTTACGCCAGGAAAATCCCGGGAGAAGATTGTTTGAATCGACTGGCAATCCGATCAAAAACTATTTTGCGGTTTCTGAAAAAATTAAAAAGAATAATCATGGTCGATGGCAGGTTGTTCCTCTATACCATGTTTTCGGTTCGGATGAGCTGAGTGCGGCAGGCGCGGCAATTTCTGAACGCATTCCTGACCCTTACATTGCCATCTCAGCAAAAGATGCCGCTCAATTGAATCTTTTGGAAAATTCCAGGATTCGTCTGATCGCCGACAGAGAACAATTTGAGCGACCAGTGAAGATAATCTCCTCGCTGCCGGCGGGCCTGGTCGGCGTGCCCATGGGCCTACCCGGCATGCCGTACGTGGAGCCCGGAACGATTGTTGACCTCATTGCCATTCCCGATCATCGAGACAACGAAAAATGAGAATGATGATAGGCCAGTTGAGTGTCATCTTTGGGGTGCTCATTGCCGCTCTGACAGCAGCCGCGTTCCTTATCTGGCTCGAACGAAGATTGTTGGCATTGTGGCAGGACCGATATGGTCCAAACAGAGCAGGTCCATTTGGACTCTTACAGGTTCCGGCAGACATGATCAAGATTTTCTTTAAGGAAGATTGGATCCCGCCGTTTGCCGATCGGCAGCTGTTTGTTGCAGCTCCGGCGATTATTACCATCACGGTCCTTCTATCATTTGCGGTCGTTCCATTCGCGCCTGGAATCGCCGTGATCAGCCCCGATCTCGGACTCCTCTTTTTTCTTGGCATGTCGTCGCTGGCTGTTTACAGCGTCGCCTTGGCCGGGATCTCCTCCAATAACAAGTATTCTTTAATTGGCGCATTAAGAGCCCTGGCTCAACTGCTCAGCTATGAGGTCTTCATGGGGCTTTCTCTGATGGGCGTTGTCATGCTGGCCGGCTCATTCAACCTCAATAAAATCGTGGAAGCACAGCGCCATTTATGGTTTGTGATTCCGCAATTTCCAGGGTTCATCCTTTTTTTCATCGCAGGGATCGCTGAAACGCACCGTCTGCCTTTCGATCTCCCGGAAGCGGAAAGCGAATTGTCCGCCGGATTTCATTGTGAATACTCAGGGATGAAATTCGGCATGTTTTTCGTGGGTGAGTATCTCTCTATCACTCTCATCTCCGCTATGACGGCGACGTTTTTCTTTGGCGGGTGGCAAGGGCCATTGTTGCCGCCGGTGATCTGGTTTGCCTTAAAGACGTTTGCTTTTATCTGCCTTTTTATTCTCATCCGAGCCTCGTTGCCACGGCCGCGCTATGATCAGCTGCTCGCGTTTGCCTGGAAGCTCCTGCTTCCCTTGGCGCTCCTCAATGTGCTGATAACCGCGGCGATTGTTCTGGCTTTGGAGAGGTAGCCCATGTGGAGCATCATTAAGGCATTGATCATCACCTTTCGACATGCGTTTCGTCAGCGGGTGACCATTCAATATCCGGAAGAAAAGCCCTATCTCGCCCCGCGCTGGCGCGGCCGTATCATCCTATCGCGCGACCCCGATGGCGGTGAACGGTGCGTCGCGTGTTATCTTTGCTCAGCCGTGTGCCCTGTCCAATGCATTGCTCTACAGGCAACGGAAGACGCTTCTGGACGGCGTTATCCGGAATTTTTCCGGATCAATTTTTCTCGTTGCATCTTCTGTGGCGAGTGCGAAGAAGCGTGTCCGACATGCGCCATTCAATTGACGCCTGATTTTGAAATGTCCGAATATGAACGGAAAAATCTGGTTTACGAAAAAGAACATCTGCTCATTTCCGGTTGCGGGAAATATCCCGGCTACAATTTTTACCGGCAGGCCGGCCTGGCTATTAAAGGCAAAGGTAAGGGCGAGGGAGATCAGGAATCGCCTCCTGTGGATGTGCTCTCCCTGCTGCCATGAAACCGATATGAGAGTGAACTGAGGAATGTCCATATTATTTATCATCGCTGCTCTGGTGGCAGTCGTGGCCGCACTGATGGTGATTTCGCGGCGTTCGGTTATTCACGCTCTGATATACCTGATTATTTCTTTCCTGGCCGTTGCAATGACTTTTTTCCTGCTGGGCGCGCCGTTTGTCGCCATCATGGAAATCATCATTTATGCCGGCGCCATCCTCGTGCTGTTCCTGTTTGTCGTGATGATGCTCAATATCGGCCGGCCGGCCATTGACCAGGAGAAACAATGGATGGCGCCTCAGGGCATGATTGCGCCCATCATCATGGTCGTCATATTGTTAGGTGAACTGGGCTATTACCTGCTTATCATTAACAGGACTTACAAGACATCGGCTCATACAGTGACTGCACATGAAGTGGGCCAGTCCCTTTTTGGTCCATACCTGTTGGCTGTCGAGCTCGTGTCTTTCCTGTTTTTGGCTGGAATCTTTGCTGCTTACCATTTAAGCCGGTTGGAGGTCGATACTGATGGACATGGAGAAGAGCAATGACGCAAGCGATTCCACTGGAGCTTGGATTGATAGTGGCTGCGATTCTGTTCGGCATCGGCCTGATCGGGGTGCTGATCAGACGTAACATGCTATTTGTTTTGATGTCATTGGAAATCATGATCAATGCAGCCGGCTTGGCCTTTATCGTCGCCGGATCGCGGTGGCAGCAGGCCGATGGTCAAGTCATTTTTCTTTTCATTCTGGCGACAGCGGCCGTTGAAGTGGCTGTGGGGCTGGCTCTGGTGATGCAAGTTTATCGGCGCCTCAAGAATTTGGACATCGACGCCCTTCGGGAATTGAGAGGCTAGGATGCTATATCTGTTATTGCTGATTCCTCTTATGCCTCTGCTGGGCTTCATCATTCTGACATTCGCAGGTCGGCGTCTACCACAGTCGACCGCCGGCATGATCGGATGCGGCAGTGTGGGGCTTGCGATGTTATCGGCATTCTCCCTGATACTTGGCTTTTTCACTCGGCATCCCGAAGGTCATGACATCAATCAGGTTTATTGGACGTGGTTACGGGCGGGCGGTTTCTCCGCCGACTTCGGTTTATACCTGGATCCATTGTCCCTGCTCATGGTGCTTGTGGTGACAGCCATTGGCTTCCTGATACACATTTATTCTCTCGGGTATATGGCTGAAGACGAGGGGTTCAGGCGTTTCTTCGCTTACATGAACCTGTTTGTCTTCTCAATGCTGGTGCTTGTTCTCGCCGATAACCTATTGCTGCTCTATTTAGGCTGGGAAGGTGTGGGTCTCTGCAGTTATCTGTTGATCGGTTTTTGGTATCAAGATCCGGCCAACGGCCGTGCCGCCAGAAAAGCGTTTATTGTGACGCGTGTGGGAGACACGGGCATGGCGATCGGTCTCTTCATTTTGTTCTATCAATTCGGCACTTTGAATATTCAATCCATTCTTCATCGGGCGCCCAACAACTGGGTCATGGGCAGCTCCATTGCCTTCGTCGTCGCAGTCCTTTTGGTGATGGGTGCCGTCGGCAAATCGGCTCAACTGCCTCTTCAGACATGGCTCCCCGATGCCATGGCCGGGCCGACTCCAGTCAGCGCCCTCATCCATGCCGCGACGATGGTCACGGCCGGCGTTTATCTCATCGCTCGTACTCATCCCATTTTCCTCCTTTCCCCTGCGGCCATGCATCTGGTAGCCGTTATCGGCACCATCACTCTTCTACTGGCCGGGTTTTCGGCACTAGTGCAGAGTGACATCAAGCGTGTCCTGGCCTATTCCACCATCAGTCAGATCGGGTACATGTTCCTGGCTCTGGGTGTCGGAGCCTGGTCAGCGACGATGTTTCATTTCATGACGCACGCATTTTTCAAAGCCCTGCTCTTCTTGGGCGCCGGCGCCGTCATCCATGCTTTGCATCACGAACAGAATTTATTTCGCATGGGGGGGCTGAAAGAAAAATTGCCTGTCGTTTATTTCACTTTCTTAGCGGGGGCGGCTTCTCTCTCTGCCTTGCCGCTGATCTCAGCGGGCTTCTATAGCAAGGATCAGATTCTATGGAATGTTTTCTCGCTGCCGCAGGGAAATTATCTGCTCTTTGCAGGGGCCATTCTCGGAGCATTCTTGACCGCCATCTACACATTTCGCATGGTATTTCTGGTCTTCTGGGGAACAGCCAGAACTGAGGTCAGCCGATTGCCCGGCCGGACGATGACGGTGCCGCTTGTGATTCTTGCTGTTTTCGCTATCGCCGTCGGCCTCATAGAACTCCCTCGAACCATGGGAAATTTCTCGCTTTTTGGGAATTTCATGCAAAGTGTTTTCCCAAAAAACGCCGTTGAACACGGGCCGATCAGTCCGGAGCTTCTGGTCCAGTTGCTGAGCTCAGTGGTTATTCTGTCAGGCCTTTATGCTGCTTACGAATTATTTGTCAAGAATCCTCAAAAATTGGCCGCTCTTCTTAGCCGGCCTCTTATAAAGCAAATTCATCTCTTTTGGTTTTCGGGCTGGGGATTCGACTGGCTGTACAACCTGCTTTTTATAAGACCTCTGCTGTTCTTTGTCCGCATTAATAAGGAAGATGCCGTTGATAAAATCTACTCGGGTATAGCAGACATTAGTTGCCAACTGAACCGGCTTCTCTTACGAACACAAACCGGCAGGATCCGGTGGTACGTACTGGCCAGCGTCGCCGGCGCCATATTATTTCTCGCATTGGCGGTGTCACTATGATTCTCTTCTGGATAGTGATAATACCCTTCATTGGCGCCGTCCTTTCCTGGTTCTCCGCAGCGAAACACCCTCTGTCGGCGCGTTGGATAGCCATCGTGGCCCTGGGGATAGATCTCATCTTGGCCTTGTCGCTTGCAAAAAACATGATGGGGCCGCCACATCCGCAGTCAACTGCATCGTTGTGGGCCGCTGAAATTTCCTGGGATTGGATACCTCAGGCGGGCCTTCACTTTCACCTGGCCATCGATGGCTTGAGCATGGTTCTGGTGTTGCTCACGCTGATTTTAGGAATTGCAGCCGTTGTCGCCTCCTGGTCCGAGATTAAAGATCGTCTCGGATTTTTCCTTTTCAATTTGCTGGCGATTCTCAGCGGAATTCTGGGCGTTTTTCTAGCAATGGATCTTATTCTGTTCTACTTCTGCTGGGAGCTCATGCTGATCCCCATGTATTTTCTTATCGCTATCTGGGGGCACGAAAATCGTCGCTACGCAGCGATGAAGTTTTTTATTTTCACTCAAGCCGGCAGTTTATTTCTCTTACTCGCCATCCTGGGACTTTACTTTTTGCATGGCCATTTTTCAGGCAACTACTCATTTGAATATCAGGATCTTCTCAACACACCCAATCAATGGCCCTATTCACTTCTCTTCATGTTGGGATTCTTGATTGCTTTTGCAGTCAAGCTGCCGATTTTCCCGTTCCATCCGTGGCTGCCCGATGCCCATACCGAGGCGCCCACCGGAGGAAGCATCATCCTTGCCGGCCTGCTCCTGAAAACAGGCGCTTATGGGATGCTTCGTTTTGTGTTGCCGTTCTTTCCTCAGGATGTCCAACTGATGGCGCCTCTCATTTTTGTCCTTGCTGCCATCGGCATCATTTACGGCGCCATCATGGCCTTTGCCCAGTCTGATTTGAAAAAACTTGTGGCTTTCTCCAGTGTCAGCCACATGGGCTTTGTGCTGCTGGGAATTTTCGCCGGCAATGAAATTGCACTGAATGGTGCTCTGTTGCAGATCGTTTGCCACGGGATCAGCACAGGCGCTCTGTTTTTCCTGGTTGGCGCCTTGCAGGAACGGCTGCATACCCGTGACCTGAACTCCATGGGCGGGCTCTGGCCGGTCATTCCTCGATTATCCGCTTTGACCTTGTTCTTTGCCCTCGCATCCCTAGGTTTACCGGGATTGGGAAATTTCTTGGCGGAATTCCTTGTGCTATTGGGAAGTTATATTGTGACGCCGATCATCACAATCATCGCCTCAATCGGTCTTGTTTATGCGGCTGTCTATTCGCTCCGAATCGTCCAGCAGGCCTTTCATGGAAAGCCAAAAGGCACGCCCATGATTTCCGACCTTTACAACCGTGAAGCAATTATTCTGGGCCTATTGATCTCAATTATTCTCTTCCTGGGGGTCTATCCTCAGCCGGTGATGAACCTCGTCGCTCCCACTCTCCAACAGATCCGTATAAAGCCTGTTGATGCAACTTCGCCCCTTGAACCGGCGATTATCGTCAAGCGGGATGTTTTGGTCATTAAGGATCATTCATGAATACATCAGAGCTCTTCTCTCTGATACCGTTAATGATGGTTGGTGGTGGAATTCTCATACTTATTCCGGTGGCGGCATGGAAACGAAATTTTCAACTCGCCTTTGCCATCTCGACAACAACGATCATTTTTGATCTGGCTTTTATTTTCATCAAGGGATCGTGCATCAAAGTTGATCGAGCTTCCATGCTTTTTAAAACTGATGCCTGTGCATTATTTTTTATCGGGTTCTTCGCTTTTCTGGCTCTCGGTGTCTTGCTGATCTCCTACGAATATTTGAAAAATTTTCCGGGAAATAAAGAGGAATTCCTCATCCTCATCCTACTCGGCACATTGGGCGGGATGGTGCTGGCAGCGAGCAACCATTTTGCATCTTTTTTCCTCGGTCTTGAGATCCTCTCGGTGTCCTTGTACGGCCTCATCGCATATTTCGGCCGGCAACCCCACCTGGAAGCCGGCGTCAAATACCTGATCCTTGCATCGGCATCGTCGGCTTTCTTACTTTTCGGCGTAGCCTTGAATTATGCTCAATGCGGCCGGCTCATCTTTTCAGGCTATGGGCTTCCATTGATCTTCGTCGGGCTGTTTTTCAAGCTCGCTCTCGTGCCCTTTCATTTATGGACGGCCGATGTTTACGAGGGGGCGCCCGCCCCCGTGACGGCTTTTATCGCGTCCATTTCCAAAGGCGCTGTCGGAGTTTTCTTGTTACGCTACATTGCGCAGGGGAGCATGAACAGTCAATTGGTTTGGATCACAATCGCCATCGTCGCAATCGCGTCGATGTTTGTTGGAAACGCGTGCGCTCTGCTTCAAAATAATATCAAAAGGATTCTGGCATATTCATCGATTGCTCATATCGGCTACATGATGGTGATCATTTATCTCTTTAAAAATTATGGCGACGTCGGCGGCATTAGATTATCGTCAATCATGTTCTTCTACCTCATCATTTATACACTGACCAATCTTGGAACTTTCGGCATTATCACGGCCTATTCCCGCTGGAATCAGGAAATGGCATCACTGGATGACTATCGCGGTCTTTATTGGAAACAACCGGTGTCGGCAATGTTCTTTACGATCTTTCTATTTTCCCTGGCAGGCATGCCGTTGACAGCGGGATTCGTCGGCAAATTTTTGATTTTTTCAGCCGGTATCTGGTCTCAATGCTGGTGGTTATTGTTGATTCTGGTCGTCAATAGCGTTGTCGGACTTTATTATTATCTAAGAATAATTCTTACAATGAGCCAGGAGGCCGAGGGCCGCCTCGTCCCATTGCCTGTTCGATTACCCGTTCCTCTGCTGATCAGCCTTGGGTTGATGCTCTCGGCAATTCTCTACCTGGGAATCCGTCCGGATTCCCTACTGCATTGGATTCAATACTTCAGCCAATCACTCTATTCAAGGTGAACGCCGCCTCAAGAGCAAGAGATGGGGCCAGGTCTTCATTTTTCACTTTTCGTAATCAGGCGTTGACCCAACTGCTGAAGTTTCACAGCTAAACTCGAAACGTTCTCAGATTCCCTCTTGGTTGCCTTCACCGCCATCGAGACAGCAGATGAGCCTTTCCCGTATCGTTCAGCAATATCTTGCACGGCCCAGCTGTCAGGGACATGAAAGAAATCGTAATGATTCTTTCGTTCTTTTGTGTGCTGGAAGATGTCTTTCGAGATGAACACTCCAGGCGTCGAGCGCAGATCCTGCTATACGCCCAGAGGCGGTACTCTCTGCTGACAGTGAGGGAGATCGCCGAGCGCTACGGGAGGAGGTTCCTCGGCGGTATCGATGGCAGTGAAGACCATCCAGCGGAAATCTGAGAACACCCGGCGGCTGGCCGCGAACCTCGAATTGCTCGACAAATGGCAAACAAAAGTGAAAAGTGAAGACCTGGCCCCATATTACAGCATCCGCCTGAATTCTTCTATGTCTGCCCCATAGCGGGCAGGCGGGGCCGTTCGAACGAAGAGCTCCATGTAAGGCCGCGCGTCTTGATCCCGTCCCTGACGAAGAAAAAGAATTGCTAGGTTGTATATCGTGTCGTATTGAGTGGGATCGTACTGGACGGCCAGCCGCCAGCTTGAAATGGCGGCATCCATGTTACCTGTGCTCGCCATGGCCACCCCCATCGAATTATGTGCTGAAGCGAATTTGGGATCGATCTGGAGAGCCTTATCGAGGACCTGGATGGCTCGATTGTATTCTTTCCTGCCAAGGTACACGGCTCCCAAGTTCGCGTAAGCCGCTGCGTCTCTGGGATCAGATGCCAGGATCTGTTCGAAAGTGGCGATGGCACGATCTGCTTGACCGAGATGATCGTAAGCCATACCGAGATATGTGAGAGCGTCGGCGTTGTCTTCTGTTTGCTTCGCGGCCTTCTGCAGAATTTCGATCGCTCGCGCGCTCTGGCCGGCGTCGTCGAGGCACAGGCCGAGTCGAGTCAAGAGATCCGCCGATTCGCCGCCGGCTTTGATACATCTCTCGATGGCCTCGATGCCCTTCTCCGGTTTTCCCATCTGGCGGTACACAAATGCCAGGTGGCCGCTTGCGATATTCATAGTGGGACGCTTTTCGAGGATTTTTGAAAAAATCACTCGTGCGCGTTCCATGTCTCCACTCGATGCGGCGGCGATACCATCATCCAACTGGCTATCGAAATTAATGAGGTTTTTTGGATCGTCTGCTGATGAATACACTCTCTGGAGGCCATTGGGTTGAGTTTTGCCGCTTACATATCCGAGGCTTTTCAACCGCTCAATTGTCGATGGATCTTCGGCGATGCGCTGGATTTTGCGGCCGGTCGCGAGCATTGAAGAAAGCTGCTTCCGACATTGCGCGACATTCTCCGGATCCTGGTTTATTAAATTGACGGCTTCTGCGGGGTCCTTCTCGATGTTATAGAGCTCCGGCAATGGGAGATCGATGTATTTGTAGGCGCCGGCGATGACTCCTGTGAGAGGTGCCCAGTCACGATTGAGGCTTGCACTGATTGCTTCGAAGTAGAGGTCCCGACCACCTGCCGGGTCGCTGTGGCCGAAAAGAAGCGGCTGCAGGCTCTTTCCATTGAGGATGCCTGGAATTACGCTGCCTGTGAGATCGAGGATCGTCGGGAGGATATCGATGTGGCGGACCGTCGAGCGTACAACTCCGGGAGCGATCCCAGGGCCGGCGATGACCAGCGGGATGTGCAGGGTCGCTTCGTATGCGAAAATGCCGTGTGTAGGTTCGTTGTGATCACCGAGGCCTTCACCATGATCCGCGGTGATGATCACATATGTCGATCCAAGCCATCCCGTTTCGCGCAAATGATCGAGCGCGCGTCCGATCTGGGCATCGACATAGGCGATCTCGCCCTCATAGAGCCTTCCGGCGAATTGTGTCCGATAAGGTTCAGGGGGATCATATGGAGAATGGGCGTCGTAGAGATGGACCCACGCGAACCACCGAGTCCCTTTCTTCTGCTGATCCAGCCAATTCAAGAAAGGCGTGATGACCTCTTCCGCCCGGCGTTCCACAAAACGGAAATCCTGCGCGCGCGTTGTGTCTCCATAGGATTCGTCATAAACATCGAATCCACGATCGAGCCCGAATCGGGAATCCACGGGGAAAGCTCCAATAAATGCCCCGCATGCGAATCCGCGGGCTTTCAGAAGTGTCGCGACGGTATCCGCATTTTTCGGAAACCGAAATCCCGTGTTATCACGAATGCCGTGCTGGATAGGATAAAGCCCGGATAAAATATTGGCATGCGAGGGAAGAGTCACGACATTGTGCGCGTAGGCGCGGGCAAAGCGGCCGCCGGAAGCAGCCAACCCATCGATTGTGGGTGTTGATGCTGTTTTGTAACCATAGCACCCAAGATGATCGGCTCGAACGGTATCGATGGTCACCAGAAGCACTGATGAATTTGCAAAAATCCCGGAGTGACCGGTTGTCCGTTTGCATCCGTTGAAAAAAAGAAAGAAAGCGGCAATGAGAAGCCATGCCGCGTTGGAGGAATTCATGACGTGCCTCATTCACTCATGATAGTCCGGGTACTCGGGGGTTTGCAATTTACCGATTTCGGTCTACAATCTGACTGCATGGGAGAGAAGATTGACGCGGCCTCTGGAGATAAGGACGAAAGGGCCTTGCGTGCTCTGTCGGTCATGTGGTCATCGATCAGGGCAAGATAAGGGAAGAAGGAGCGATGAATTCTAAAGAAGGTGGGGAGTTGTCTTATGAGTGTGGCGAGGTAATGATTTTGTTGAAATTGGCGCGAGGGCCATTATTGGTTCCGTTGATCATCAGCCTTGGTGCCTAGACTTCCCATCATTTCCTGGGAAGAGTATCCGAGGCAGTTCTCATGAACCGGCTTTCAAAAATCGTGCCCAAAGGCAACGCTGCTGGAAGCCTGATGACCGGATCCGAACCTGAGAGATCAAAAAGATCAATGCGAACAATTCCATCGTGGAAAGTGATTTGAAGATGTCGACCGGAAAAAGCTCGCCGATTTTTTTCCTCTGCTGCGTCGTCACAGCCTTGCTTGCGGCGTCAATGTCATGCAAGAGAACACCGGATCCGGTACAATGGCGGACGACCGCTCCGGTGATTCTCATCTCCATCGATACGCTGCGTGCGGATCACCTCCCCGCCTATGGAGATCAGAATGTGGAGACGCCGGAGATTGATCGCTTTTTCAAAGATGCGGTTTTCTTCGAACACTGCTATTCACATTGCCCGCAAACGCTTCCCTCGCACACATCGATCTTGACCGGGTTGCTTCCTTTCGAACATGGCGTAAGGGACAATCTCGGGTTCTTCGTCAAGCCCGACCAGGTGACGGCCGCTTCCATCTTGAAAAAAGAAGGATTTGACACCGGCGGTTTCATTTCATCCTATGTGCTGCGGGAAGAGACGCGGATCAGTCGGGGCTTCGATACATATGATGGGCACATGAAGCGTGAGAAAGCGGAAGTGACGATCGCGGAGCTCCAACGAAAGGGCCAAGACACGATTGCCGCGGCCCGTTCGTGGCTGGATGGCCGGGATGATTCCCGCCGCTTCTTTCTCTTCCTTCACCTCTACGAACCGCACGCGCCTTATACACCCCCCGAGCCTTTCGCATCGCGTTATGCCGGCAGGCTGTACGATGGCGAAATCGCCTACACCGACGGGCTCGTCGGCTCTTTTCTTCAAACTCTGCGAGACAAGGATCTCTACGATCGCTCACTCATTATCTTCACCGGCGATCACGGCGAGGGGCTGGGCGATCACGGTGAATCAGAACATGGCGTCTTCATTTATAACGATACCATCCATGTTCCTCTGGCGATCAAGTTCCCGAAAAATGCATTCGCAGGTCGCCGCGTTCAGACGCCCGTCCAGCATATCGATCTCCTTCCGACGATACTCGACTTCTACGGGATCAAATCCACTCTGCCCTATCAGGGGAAATCCTTGATCGGCATCCTGCAGGGTGGAGATGTGAAGAGAGCGATCTATTCCGAATCCCTCTACCCGCGATATCATTTCGGATGGAGCGAGCTGTACTCGCTGACCGATGCCACCTACAAGTACATCAAGGCTCCCAAGGAAGAACTCTATGATTTGAAGACAGATGGAAGCGAGCATCAGAATGTGGCTGCGACCCTTTCGTCGAAGGCCGGGCAGTACCGATCTCAGATCGACAGGATCATATCTAGCAGTTCGATTGAGGCTCCAGCCGAGATGACTCAGGAGGAGCTGGAAAAGCTGCAAGCACTCGGCTACATCGGCGTTGCGTCAACTGCCATCGGGACTCCAAATGCCGCGCTCCCCGATCCAAAGGACAAGATCTATCTCATCGATGAATTCAGGAAAGGTCTTCATCTGCACCGGACGGGCGATGATGCCGGCGCTGCTGCCGTCTTCCGGAAAATCATCGATGAAAGCCCCGACATGGGGGATGTTCTGGAGATGCTCGGGCGATGCCTCTACCGGCTGAAGCGTGTCGATGAGGCGACTGTTGTGTTGCATCGGGTTGCGGAATTGAGGTCAACCAACGCTCAGTCGTTGATGCTGGTGGCGCGAATCTTCTGGAAGATGGGAATGCATGATGAGGCTCTGCATTCAATCAATCAGGCTCTGGGAGTGAACGGATCTCTTGCAAAGGCATACGAGCTGAAAGGACAGATACTCTTCTCCAAGAAGACCGCGGCTGCTGCAACTAAAGCCTTTGATCAAGCCGTACAACTCGATCCGACCCTTCCCTTGCCGTATTATGCGAAAGGAATTATCGAATTTCAGGCCGGCCATTCGGCTGAAGCGCTGGAGCTCTTCAGGCGCGCCGAGAATGAGCTGAAGAAGAGAGAGTCACAACTTATCCTGCCGAATCTCCATTATTCCATCGCCTATCTATTGGCTCTGAAGGGCGACCTTGCCGGAGCCGAGAAGGAATATCGAGATGAACTGGCTGGTATGGCGGGGAATGCCGGAGCCCGCATCGGATTGGCTCAGCTACTCCTGCAGGAGGGCCGGCGCAAAGATGCTGTGGGGCTTTTCAATGAACTCAAACCAATGAACCCGGAAGCGTATGCTGTCATGTCCAATTTCCTGCGATCAATCGGTGAGAAAGAAAAGGCCGATCAAATCGCAGCTGAGGGTCGCCGGATGGCCGGCCGCCGTTCCGGCGGTTAGTGAGTCACTGGTCAGGCCGTAAGGATCGGAAATACAATTATGAAAACCAGATTGATTGTCTTCTTTGCCCTTTTTCAAGCGGTTTCGGCTTTTGGAATCGATGTCAAAGACCTTCCAGAGAAATATCGTGTGTGGCTCACCGAGGAAGTCCCATACATCATCACCCCGATCGAGAAGCAGGTCTTTTTGACACTCACCACCGATAAAGACCATGACTTCTTTATTGATGCGTTTTGGGCGCAACGTGATCCCACTCCAGGGACACCGACCAATGAATTTCGCGATGATCACTACCGCCGGATCGCCTATGCCAATACATACTTCATCGACCAGCCGATGAAAGGATGGCGGACCGATCGAGGGCGAATCTATATCATCCTCGGGGCGCCGAAGACGGTTGAACATTTCGCTGAAACATTGGAAACAGTTCCGGTGGAAACTTGGTTTTATCTCGGCAAGACTGAATATGGATTTCCCTCCGGTTTCAATGTCATGTTTTTCCAACCACACGGAATGGGCGGATACCGGCTCTATCATCCAGGATCGGATGGGCCCGCCAGTCTTTTCCGTGCTTACAAGGGAGATTCGACGAACTACGATCAGGTCTATGAAGATCTGAAGGAGTCAGACGCCACGCTGGCTGAGTATTCATTGAGCCTTCTCCTGGGCGAGCGCGAATACCGCCAGGGCGCAAACATTGGTTCTGAATTGCTCCTCAGCAACATTGAAGCATACCCCCGTAAGATGATCGATTCGCGCTATGCCGAAAAGGTGGCGAAATACAAAACCCAGATTGAATCCGATTATTCACTCACCTTCATCGAGTGCCGATACACGGTTCGCATCATCCGCGGCGCGTCGGGACGGTATTTCCTCCACTATGCGATCGAACCGAAATCTCTCTCGGTGGATCAATACGAAAAGAAATATTTTGCCGCTTTCAAAATTTACGGAAAGATCGAGGATGCGAAAGGCCGCCTTATTTACGAATTCACAAAGAACCATCCGATGGAATTCGATGAGCCCACGCTCAACATGGTGAAAGCCAACTCGATGTGCCTGACGGATATGTTCCCCGTCGTCCCGGGTCACCTGAAGTACACCATGCTCGTCAAGAACGTCACCAGCAAGGAATTTTCCGATTTGGAAACGACTGTTGATGTACCGGGAGAAACGAGTGGGGTGACATTGCTTGAGCCGATGCTCGCTAGCCGGATCGATGTCCTGGAAGGAAGCCCGCGTCCATTTCAGTATGATCACGATCTCCCGGATATTCGGCCTCAACATGCCTATCTCCGAGGGACTCCTCTGACGCTGCTTTTCCAGATTGCAGGCTCCCCAGATGGAGTGAAGAGTGTTCGCGCTGAAACGGTCAAAGGACAGGAGACAGGGTCGACAGTTGAGAAGTCTCTGTCTGAGATTTCCGTGGATTCACATTACAAACTGCCGCTTCCAACGAGTGATCTCGTGGCCGGCGACTATACCGAACGGATCAACCTGATCGGAACGAATGGAAGCGTCATTGGCAGCCAATCAGTGACCTTCTCAATTTCCCCGACATCCAAAGTGCCGACTCCCTGGGTGTATTCCAAGGTCCTGCCGGCTGATAAGGTCTTCGTCTATGATTTGATTATCGCCGATGAATATAGCCGAAAGGGTGATGATGCGACTGCCTTCTCACTCTATGAGGACGGTGCGAAGAATCACCCGGATGTGCCGGAATTCCAGATCGGTCTTGCCCGAGCATTTCTCGCGAAGAAGGAGTACCAGCGGGTGATCGATATTCTGACACCGGTTGTTGCCCGCCCTGATTTCAAAAATGAGGAAGCCTTCCTCTTTCTGGCCGGCGCTCAGCAGGCAGCACGGCAGTATGCCAATGCTGTTGCAAGTTACAATCACTACACGGCACTCCACGGTACCGACTATCGAATCATGAACGCCATCGGTGAGTGCTATTTAGCTGCCGGACAAAAGCAGGACGCCGTCAAAACCTGGCAAAACTCCCTGAAGATTTTTCCGGATCAACCGGCATTGAAGAGCCGGCTCGCTGAGGTGAAGTAAAGAGGGCCTTGCCGGCCATTACCGAACGCAGCAGAGCCATAACCAACCAGGCGGGTCTGCTCTCATCTCTGGCTGAAAAGCGCAACTCGGCGGCCGCATGGCGGCTTCGAAATACATAGAGAAGCGCTGAGGCCACGACACCAGGGAGAGCGAGTGTTTTGTTGTGTGGAACCACTGAGGATTCGCCATGTATTCCGGCGAATCCTCAACGCGAAAATAGCAGCTAAAGTGATTTCAGAATGGCCTGAACGTTGGGGACATTCGGATCATCGGGCGGGGCAATCGCAAGGAATTTATTGAAGGCTTCTTTCGCCTTCGGAAGCTCATTCTGGTTGACATAGCACAAGCCGAGCTGAAAATAGCCGTCGGCGAAATTCGGATCGATTCCGATGGTTTTATTAAAATAGTCGATCGCCTGAGGCACTTTCTGGTTGTTGTAGAGGAGAACGCCGATGTTATAAAAGGTCGTGGGATTTCTGATTGTTGTCTGGTCGATTTTGTTGAAATACTCCATCGCCTTGTCCAGATTCCCCATTTCGGCGTAAATGTTGCCAAGACGCGTAATAACATCAACTGAGGTCGGTTCTTTGGCGAGTACGGCATTGAGAGATTCGATCGCCTTGTCCAATTGCTTCATCTCATAATAGCAGTTGGCAATATTGATGTTCACGACAGTGAGATCGGGATTTTTGGCCAGAATGGCCTGGTACTCTGCGAGTGCTTCAGGAAACTTGCCTTGATTGAACAGATCATTGCCGGTCGCAAGAATTTTCTGCGCTTCGGCCAGTTGACCGGCTGTGACTCCGCCCGCCCCGGTTCCATTCTGATCGCGATCCAAAATGATGTCGATGGTCTTATTCCTGGCAGTTTCACTGACATAATCCGAGAGTTGCTTGAGAGCGAAACCAGGAGCGCCGATGTCGATATTCCAGTTGCCGCCGCTGATGCCGCCGGCGACCCATTTTCCATCTTTGTCCGAATGGATTTCGAAGCTCCCGCCGTATCTCACGTTGGTGAGCTTGATCGTGGCATTCGCAATCGGTTTCCCATCAGAATCCTTGATTGTACCTTCGAGACGTCCCTTGCCTCTCCATGTTTGACCAAAGCACAACGCTGTTGAGATCATAAAGACGAGGGCCAGGGTGTTGATTCTTTTCATGACTTCCTTACCTCCACACCCTTTTATAACCAGTAGCAGGCATGGGTGTCAACCCGGCATTCTCCGTAAACCCTGGCGGAGCCTGAACCAAAGACGGTGAGGCGCACCACCCGGGGCGACTCCGGACCTCTCAGGAAGCCAGGAAGGCAGGAACGGAAGGTAGCGTGCCGGCATCGGTCGATTCGTTTCCGGTTTCCTTACTTCCTGCATTCCTAAGAAGTTCGGATGCGATCTTGCATGTTCCGAAGATCTTGCCATTTCGCCGCTTAAACACTAAATAACGTGGTCGTGGACATGGACGTTGACGACATCTGCTTCTATCACGGTTTCCATCTGCCTTCATAATCGATGACGCGGGGTTTGCCGCAGCCCTGAAGGGAGTAGCACTAAGCTGGAAAACCACTTCACGATCGATTTCCTTGGCGCGCACATTTCAAAAATAAAAAGCCCCGGACCGGCCGGTCCGGGGCTAAGAGAGTTAACTTTGCAGCTAACTAGAAGGAGTACCGGAGTCCCAATCTGACAGTTCTAGGATACATCAGATCGGTGACCATTCCGGTGGAGGACAGTCTCAGCTGTTCTCTGAGATGGAGTGGTGTGCTCTTGTTGAAAATGTTGAACACATCCATGTCGAGGTTGATGTTGCCCTTGTCGCCCAGGGAAACTCCCTTGGAAATGCGGACATCGAGCTCCATCATCTTGGGATATTTCCTGGTATTGATTGTCTCCACCCGGAGGTCTTTCTCAGTGACTCCCGGATCAACGTAGTATCTGGCACTGTAATAGACGAGCGGGAATCCGTCGCGGCTGATCAAGTTGGCGGATACGTTGACCTGATATGGCAGTTGGTACATGCCGTTCAACAGGAACTGCCATTTCGGAGTTCCAATGTAGTAGTTGGCTTTGCCGCTGGAGCCGGATCGGAATACGAGATCTTCGCCGTCATGGACGTTCGTGGGATCGGCAATGCCGGCTGTGCCGTTCCAGTAGCCGCGGTCCTTCTGGTAGTTGAAGGAGGCGTTCAACATCCACTTGTTGCTGAGGCGCTTGGTTGCGAAGATTTCGAGAGCCTGATACTTCTCTTTGTAATCCTGCTGGTTCGTATACAGCCAATCAATGCCTGCGCCGACCATACCGGCTCGGCTTGCTTTCAGTCTGTAGTAAGGCATGGAGTAGGCTGTACCGTCAGGAAGGGTTCCAGAGTAAACCACGGCTTCATAATCGTTGTAGGTGTATGGAGCGCCGGGGTTCTTGTAGTCGGTGCCGACTCTCCAGGTGTAGTTGTTCGCCTGGCGGTAGACGAAGTTGGCGCCGACCGAGAAGTTATTCATAACCTCATGTTCACCGCCGACGATGAATTCGAGTCTCTTTGGAGCGGTGAGGTTCGGATCGACGTAGGTCGTCGGCCGGGCGCTCGTTGGATCGATCGGATCGACGTAGTACATTCCGACTGGACCTGTTGCCCAATCGATTTCGTTCGACTGAGCGTAGCCGTCGTTATTGAGATCGGTCCACAGGTAGTCGAGTTCGGACTGCGCCCAAGACAACGGATCCGTGTAGTTTACATCGCCAGCCGAGAGCTGATCGGCGTACCGAGCGAAGCTGGCACGAATGATCGTTTTCCCATCGCCCACGATGTCATATGTCATCCCAAGTCTTGGGGAAACATCGTTCCATGTGAACGGAGTGGTGCTGGCGGCGACGTTGATAGCCGGCAGCAGATTCGGATAGCTTGCGCTCGCCGGTGCACTATGCGCCCTGAGGGAACCATTCTGCCGATCGAAGCGAACACCGAGGTTCAATGTCAGCTTGCCCTTCGTGAAGGTGTCGCCGGCATAGAGTGAGGTGTACTTCGCCTTGCAATTATTCTGGCCTTTGCGCGTGATCCATGCCGTACCAGTCGCTGCATCGGCCACGATGTCGCCATACCACCATGCAGATTCGATGTCGTTGGCATAACGATACTGGAACCCGAACTTGAATTCGTGGTTTCCACCCAGTGCGCTCAGGAAGTAGTTGCTGTCGATTGAAACCTGTGCGCCGTGCCGATTGTTATCCAAGTAGTAATAGGAATGGTGCCAAACGGCATCCGCGTCACGTGTTGCGAGCGCGTTGCCGCCAAGAGGCGTGAATCCGAAACCGTTGCCGACAAAACCGTATTTGCCGTTGATGTAGAAATTCGGATT
This sequence comes from uncultured Acidobacteriota bacterium, assembly GCA_903916735.1. Taxonomy (GTDB): domain Bacteria; phylum Acidobacteriota; class CAIWXX01; order CAIWXX01; family CAIWXX01; genus CAIWXX01. Next base: position 51,700 of record CAIWXX010000043.1, on the reverse strand, counting down.
CACGATGTAGCTGAGTTCAGCCTTGTAGATCGGGGTCGGGCCTGACTGGTTCCATGTGGTTTCAGTCGGTCGCGTTGCACCGGCATCGCGCCCTCTCTTGACCTTGTTGCCACGATAAATCATGAAGGTGGCGCTGGCTGACTGCGACAGCTGCGAGTTCACCTTGAAGCTGAGGTTTTCCAATTGAGTATTGTCGGGTGCGCCATTCACGGCGATCACCTGGATGTCCTGAAGGCCGACGGCGCCCCAGTACCATGCTTTTTCCTTGATGACCGGGCCGCCGATTTCGATTCCGTAGTCACGGAGCTTGGCGAGCTGAACGCGTCTGAAAAGCGGGTTCCATCCATAACCATCGAGTGTTTCGGCGCCGCCATGATCCGGCGTATGCAGATCCTTGGTGTTGTCGCCCTGGAGACCTGTGCTCGTCGTGATGAAGCGGGCTGATCCCTTCGGCACATCGCCGCCGCGCTTGGTGACGAAATTGATGCCCATGCCGCCGGTCTGTTGTGATGGATCGTTACCGCCCGTGGTCACCTGGACTTCTTCGAACGCATCGAAGTCGTAGTAGGTCGGAGAACTACCAACCGCGGACATGTCGGTGATTGTAACGCCGTCCATGTTCCACATCGCGTTGTTGCCGCCGACGTCCCCGCGGGAGTTGAACTGTGACTGCTGGCCGCCTTCAGCTCCGGCGATGTTGACACGGTCAACAACGATACCGGAAACCATCGACATGATAACCCATGGATCGCGGGCTGTCGGGATGTTGGCGAGAACTTCCTGCGTCACGTTCTGTCCGACGCCGGTTTTCTTGGTGTCGAGGATCGGCTGTTCGGCAGTAACCGTGACTGTTTCAGCGACGGTTGTCGGCTTCAAGGTGATCTTCAAGCTGACAGCGCCGCCGGTGACGACGACGACCTGTTTCTGAACGAATGTCGAGAAACCGTCGAGCTGGCATTGAAGGTCATAATCGCCAGGGGATAGACGGATGTAGTGGAAGTCACCATTGACTCCCGTGGTTTGATTCAGCGTCCCGATGAGGTTACCCGACAGGGTAATGCTGACACCGGGGAGCACTCCACCGGTCTCATCCATGACTGTGCCATAGATGTCGCCAGTGCTCTGCTGGGCATAGGCAACAACCGGCGCCAATGCGACGGCCACGAGTGCCACTAGCCCGAACAACCAGTTAGATTTCATCTAGCTTAGCCTCCTAATTGATGATGTTTGCGAACATATCGAAATCATACCCAAATCCTTTTGCCTTCTTATTTTCCACCTCCTTCGACTATAAATCGCTACTTGCACCCTATATTGAGCAATTTCGGTGCCAAGAGTTGTCACTCGCTTTTCAATGGTTTGTTGCACTTTGAGCCCATTTTCAATCCAACGAATTGGATTTGGTTCAAAGGTTTGAATTGCTGAGACATGGTGCAGGCACGGGAATATTTAGGGCGTATCTTATTGTTTATTAATGACCTTTTTATTGCGAGCAAAGATTGAAATGCACTTCTGCGAACACTAACTCCTCCCTGAAAAATGTGCCTTGGTAACAAACAGTAAGCAGCGGCATCAAAGCCATTAATCGAGCAACTATTCCGCTCTGTTCAATTAGTGAAAGCCTGTTTTTATTGGTGAATTTAATATGCTACTGGAGTATTTTTGGTGATTTTAGTGTCGAATAATTTTCTGCGAGTGACGAAGGGCGGTTTGCTGGGTTTGAATGCCACAGACGATGTGCCGAATTCAATGTTTTGGATTGGAAGGCGCAAAAGCGCACGGCTGAAAGGTTGGGCCGGTAGCAGAAGCTCAGCGGCCATCTTGAGGCATCAAGATCCGGGTTGCCGCCGCCACAGTGACGGCCCTGTTTTGGTGTGCTATAGTGAGAGGTATGAAAGATCAAGTCATCGTGATTACAGGCGCGAGTTCAGGCATCGGCGCCGCGCTCGCGCGGCTGATCGGCGCCAAGGGCGGGCTGTTGGTGCTCGCGGCCCGGCGCGAGCGGGAGCTTGCTGAGGTGGCTGCACAATCGGGGCCGCATGCGGTTGCGGTGGTGGCCGATGTAACGCGGCGTGAGGATGTCCGCCGCATACTCGATGTGGCTCTCGCCCGGTTCGGGCATGTGGACGTGTGGGTCAATAATGCCGGTCGCGGAATCAGTTGTTCCGTTTCCGAGCTGACAGATGAAGATTTTGACGAGATGATGCGTGTCAATGTCAAGTCGGCGCTCTATGGAATGCAGACCATTCTACCGCACTTCCGTGAACGCAGGCGGGGGCATATCATCAATGTCTCATCAATGCTGAGCCGCCTGCCGATGGTTTCGTTTCGATCGGCCTATTCCGCCGCCAAGCACGCGCTGAATTCACTCACCGCCAATCTCCGCATGGAGCTCAGCGCCGATTTCCCCGATATCCATGTATCGCTCGTCCACCCAGGTGTGGTGGCGACTGAGTTCGGATTGAATGCTCTGCACGGCGGCCCGGACTCGCGTACGATGCCTCGGTCCCAGACAGCCGACGAAGTCGCCAATGTGATTGCATCGGTCATTGAACATCCTCGCGCGGATGTTTACACGAGGCCCGGCACTCAACAGATGGTCGTGGCTTATTACGCGGCCGATGACATGGGAGTCGCCGAGACTCAACCGCCATTCATGGCCAATCGCCCTTCATAACCGCTCGCGCCCGCACGGCTCTGAGGGGAAGTGCGTTTGGTGGCGTACTTTCTCATTTATCAATCTGCTTCCGTGAGGGACATTGGTTCTCCTCGATTTCCACAGAGCCGATTTCACGTGCATTGTTATCGAAGAGCATATGATCATTGGTAAAAAAGTCGGCATCGGAATGGACGATTGAGGTTGCGAGTCTCCGTCGGCTCCTGCATAATGCGTTTCACATGCGGTTTCGAAAGCACTTGTACGTCATTTTCCTAATAGGGACGATGCTGTGCCCTGCGATTATCTGGCTCCTGCCGTTTCTCCTGCAACGATCTCCGTTTTATTTGATCGCTCGGCTGGCTTTTTCCGCGCTTTGTCACCAACAGCCGGATCGGTCTTTTGTCGTCAATGGAATGCTCATGATGGTGTGTGCCCGGTGCGCTGCAATCTATACGGGACTGCCGATCGGGGTGTTTTTTTGCGCGCCGGTTTTCAAATGGGTCAGGAAATTGCAGCCGTCCAAATTGCAATCGGAGCGAATTCCGATTTCACCCGGCGGAGTCGCCGTATTCATCTCCGCTCTCCCTGCGGCTTTCGAATTGGCAGCGGAGAAGCTCGGATTTCCGACAGGCAACCTATCGCGATTTTTCGCGACCTTTCCGTTTGGAACGGCACTCGGCCTGATCGCCGGTCACTTTCTCCGTACGACGAGCCTGGAAACAGAGAGAACTATTGTCATGACGGGAGCTCTTCGCCAACTTAAACAAGGGAGTGTCACATGAATGGCCAACAGAACTATTTCAAGCCGGCGATCATTGGTGGACTTGCAAGCGGGCTTCTATCCGTCATCCCCATCATCAGTGCCGGCAACTGTGTCTGCTGTCTCTGGGTTGTTGTGGGAGGCGTCCTGGCTGTTTATTTCCTGGCCGAACAGAACCAGGGCAAAATCTCGCCTGGGGATGGCGCACTGGCAGGACTCTTGAGCGGCCTTGTTGGAGCGTGCATCGTCACAATTGTTCTATCAGTCTCGATTCCCTTCTTGGGGCTGCGGATGTTGAGACACCAGATGGATCAAATGCGCCGTATTCCCGGGATGCCCGGTGGAATCGAGCAGTTCTACGGCCATTTCTTGAACGGGCGGTTCGTCATCCTCACGATCATCATCGCCGTCCTGATCGTTTCCGGAATTCTCTTTTCGATCTTCGGAACTCTCGGCGGGCTGCTCGGTTCGGCTCTGTTCGCCAAGAAACAGCAAACGCTGCAAGCGCCGCCTCCGCTGCCGCCGCCGGCGCCGCCTGTTGCGTGAGAATGTGAGCGTGTGAAAAAGTGATGCGGTGGGATCCGGCGGCAAGCAGACATTTCCGCGAACTATGAGCTGATCAATCGGCATACTATTCGGCAATGGCGACATTCGAATGGTGACGGCAGTGGTGCTTCATCCATCATCTCGCATGCCTCTCCCCCTCTCTTGCGCCTGCTTTCTCGCCTTCATTTCGGCTCTTCCCCTAATCGCATCCGAGCAGCAACAGACATCCCCATCGCCTCGCTTCATCTGGCCGCTCGAAATTAACGACGGCTTCAGCTCCACATTTGGTGAATATCGCCGAGACCATCTGCATGGCGGGATCGATTTTCGAACCGATGGAGAATCCGGATACAAGGTTTTCGCTGCGGCCGATGGTGATATCTACAGGATCAAGGTTGAACGGCGAGGCTATGGCAATGTCATCTATATCCGTCACTCCGACGGGTGGGTCACTGTCTATGCGCACCTCGAACGCTTCGAAAACGAAACCCTGAAACTCGAAGATGTAATGGACGAAGCACGGAGAGTGCGTCATGCCAAGTATCCGGAAAATGTTTACATCGATGTTCCAATCCCTGTGAAGCAGGGGCAAGTCATCGGGTACAGCGGCGAAAGCGGCGCCGGGTTACCGCATCTTCATTTCGAAACACGGATGGGCGAGTTCATTCAGGTCAATCCATTTCTCGCCGGGATGGCCTGGACCGGCGATTCCACTCCTCCCACTATTATTTCGGCGACTCTCATCCCAGACGGCGCCGACGCCTGCGTGTTCGGTGACACGCAGCCGAAAACATTTCCATTCGATACCAGGCTCGGCTCTCCCGCCTGGTTGCGGCCTGTTGTTGTGGAGCCTCCACTTCGCCTCCTTGTCACGGCCTTTGATATGGAAGGCACGATCGACAATTCATGCCATATCTATGCACTCTCAGTGAGCCTTGACGGAGCCACAATCTACTCCGCCAAGAGCGACCGCTTCAGCCTCACCGAGGCTCTGCGGGTTGGTTTGATCTACGACCTCAACAGAAATGGGCGTGCTCCGGCCGCCTTCACCTACGCTTTGGATCCTAGATCCGGTGCATTCATGCCGATCGACAACTGCCGCCTGCCGATCGAGAAATTGCCTCCAGGCCACCACCGGCTGGTGATTGAAGCGGCCGACTTCTGGGGGAACACCACGAAGGCTGTCGGAGAGCTCATTGTTCCGCAAGCGGCGACGTTGGAATTCGGAGATGCGCGCGAAGTGACGGCCGGCCATTTCGAGATGCCGTGGACGGTGCGGGGCGGTGTCACAGCTTCACCCAGGATCGAGATATCCTTTGATGACGGCGCGACTTTTTCTCCCGCCCCTCTTCAAGACGTAATAGGTGCTTCAGGCAAGATCAATTTCCAAATCGCCAATCCATTCTTTTCGACTCGCGCCATCATCCGAGGATATGCGAGTGACGAATCGCCCTATTGCACTCTCGCCACCGTCGATCTGCTTTCATCGATGCTTTCACCTCTCCGTTCCGTCAATGTCGATCCGGAAGGCCGGCTGACGGTTTCGTTGAAAGAACCTGTGGCTTACTCTTTGCGAGTGGTGGGATTCGATCCATGGACGGACCGAGCGCTGGCCAATTTTGCATCCGGCTCGCTGACGCGATCATTCCAGCGTCCGTCTCTTAGAAGCAAGCGAGTCTACGCTCAGATTGAGTTCTCCCGAGCTTCTCAAAACACCGGCACCGCTTTTTCGTTCCTTCTTCCGTGGAAATCGCAGCAGGCCGAGGTGCGCACCGATGTACTCCCCGCGAGAAATTTTGTTTCGATCGGCCTCTCCTTCGATCGTATGCCCTCTGGATGGAACGGCATAAGCCACCTGAAATACTCAGATGGCACCGAAGAGCTCCTCGTGTTTCGGGCACGGGATGAGCACCGATTCATGGCATCGATTGATCCTCACCCGGAGAGCACCGCGGCCACAGTTGATATTCCCGGGGGATCGATCCAGCTCCAACTCCGTCGAGTTATCGCCACCAGTTCTCAGCGGTTCGTCGAAAGAAACATCCTTCTGACATTTGATCAGGGGGCAGCGTATTCTGATTTTTGGCTATGGATCTTGACTGGCGCGCCGTCGACAGATTCGCGACTTCGCCAGGTTGGTGATAATTTTCGAATCTTCCCGGAAGGCGAGCCTCTGGCACGACCGGCGCGAATTCAGATGCGATTCCCTTCGACAATTCACCTGCCCAACAGGCTCGGCATCTATAGCTGGGATCCTGCCGGATACTGGGTTTACGAACCCACAAGCATTGACCGAGCGGGTCGGGTCACTTCAACCTACGTTCGACGATTGGGGCTTTACGGTCTTCTTGAAGATCTTGCTCCACCAACGATCGAATTCGTGAATCCGAAGCCGAAAGCCAGGGTGGACAGCGATAGTTTCAAGGCGATTCTTGTCGACGTCAATGATTATGGAAAAGGCGTCGACGAGAGCTCAATCCGTGTCACTCTTGATGGCCGCCGTCTCGAAACCGAATACGATCCGGATCGGCACTGGGCTGCGAGTGTCCTGCCCGCTCAGTTGCGACTCGGGCGGCACTACCTGCACGTAACGGCACGCGATCAGGCTGGGAATTATGCGGTTCCCAAGAGCGCGGTATTCTACCTGAAGTAAGCGTGGCCGGGTTCATTCGGCATTATTATCAATTCTCTTCCATGGCCGGCCGATCGGAAATTGAATTCTGAAGCTGCAATTAATGCGGGAACGCGGTGTGTGGCAGGGATGCGAAATGCTTTCAGCGATCAGCCTCGAGGCGAAGCTCCTGAGGGCCGATCGCTGAAAGCCGGGATATTATTTCTTACCGTACCAGAAAACTCGTCGACGTCTGCGTGATGTTCCATGTCTGATCAGTCACGGTGACATAGGCAAAGCCGTTACTACCGAGCGGCGGGTTGTAGCCTGCTGGTGTCAGACCGAATGTGACCCGGCCTTTGCTTGCCGGAGTATCGCCTTCTCTCGTATCGAAGAGAGTCACAGTGGCCACATCACCATCATGAAAAAAGATGGTCAGGAAAACGGAGATCACTTTATTATCCGGATCGTTCCATGTCATTGTCCCTCGATTTTCTATGTTGCTCGTGAGGGTCGATGCCAGAGAGAGTGTGACACGAGGGGCCAGGCCGAATTCGGACATCGTCTTTGCGGCCGACGGTCCATCGCTCGTCTTCTTCTCAATAACGGCAATATGATTGCCTGGCTTATTAACATCGACGGCAGAGGCTGTCGTCGTCAACAGCAGGGCGGCGATCATTCCAAGTACCAGTGCGTTTTTCATTGTTTTCATCTCCTCCGCTTCGGTATTAGCAGGAGTCATGCCATCTTGTATCTTATACAAAAACATTGTGGTGCGGAGAAATTTCTGTCCCATCATACGAACAGACTGTCCTTTCTTCAGCAATATCGAATGGTTCCTTAGGACATCGCGATTCAGGTCACCGAAAGAGGAACCTCGCTAAAAACATCACGGCCCTATCCTGCAAGGTTCGCGTCACCAGTACGATCCTCGGTACCTCTTTCTTCGGCACTTGTCGGCGCCGAGAAAAGTGCATCCAGGCAAGATGCGAGATGCAGAAGGAATGAAGCGTTTTGCAGCCGGATCGAACGCATTCCCCAGTTCATCGACCAGGAGCAGAAACCCGCAGCCTTCCGGGTGTTGATGGAAAAAGGATTCAAACAGGCATCTCCCAAACCCTAACGCCAATATTCTCTTTCTGAGCCAGAGTGCGCCGGCCGTTTGGGGATGCGTATGAACCAGCTGAAATGTCCGGAGCGGATTGAGGTCGCTCAGCTTCCAACGGCTCTCACCAAGAGTCTTTGCTTTTTTTCGGCATCAGGCTGTTAAGGTAGCCGATGAGGAGATCGAGGTCCTGGTCGGAAATAATTCCCTTGAACGCAGGCATATAGAGAGGCGGCGTCGGGCCATTAGCGTCCAGCTTTTCCACCAGTCTCACACCGTGGAGAATTTTGTCGCTCAACTCCGCCTTCGAGTAGCTGTCCGCGACATACGTTAGAGGAGGTACCAGCTGAGCCGTTTGCGCATTGTAATTGCTGATGCCACCCTTGCCGTCGATTCCATGGCAGGAGACACAGCTGAATTTTTCAAAAACTTCACGGCCTCGATCGAGCTGTGGATTCATGACGGCGCGCGGCGTCGCTTCCGCCTTCGCTTGCATTCGATGCCGGGCATCGATGATGCCGACGACCATCACCGAAGTGAACAACATCAGTCCGAGAATGCCGACCATTACTTTCTCGACGATCAAATTCATGACAAGCCCCCTCACGTACCAGCAGTAACGCCCAAATTAAACCAGTGCTGAATCGGAAAATTGTTGAACCGGCAGAGGCGAAAGAAAAATTAAAACCTCAATCATAGTGTTTCCAGAGATTTTTGCTTTGTAACATCAACGCCCCAATGCCGACTGCGACGTGACCTTGCTCACATCCCAGCAACCGCTTCCCATACAAGGAAGATGATCGTCACCAGAAACCCGCACATGCCCAGGATCTGCCCCAGGCGGCGGCGTGGCGCCACTCGTTCGAACGCGGCATCGATGAATGGCCACAGAAACATGCAGGCGACATACAGCATGCTGCCCAAAAGGCCGATTTGCAAAGGCACCAATTTCAACCAGCGATACGATGGGAAGAAGTACCATTCCGGTCGGATTTCCGATGGCGTCTCAATCGGATTCGCTCGAGGCCCCATGTCTGGTGGAAAGAGAATCACATAGCTGATGAGAGCGACCAGAAGGAGCATGCCAATGACGCATTCCCGTAAAACATGATCCGGAAAAAACGGATATGTCTCGGTACGCGGATCGTTTTCCAAACGAGCGACACCGTGCAGCCGGACGAGGATCAAGTGCGAGACAATCAGCAGCGCCAGGATTGTGGGAAGGACGCCGACATGAAAATCATAGAGCCGGGTCAGTGTATTGGGATTCACATCCGGCCCGCCTCGGATGAGGTACAGCAACATTTTTCCGATGATCGGCGTTTCGCCGAGCAGATTCGTGCCGACGGTGGTAGCCCAATAGGAGCGTTGATCATAGACGAGAGAATAGCCCGTGAAGCCGAAACCGAGCACCGTCAGAAACGACGCGACTCCAAAAATCCAGTTCAATTCGCGCGGCCGGCGATAGGATCGCGTGCTGAACACGCGGATCATATGCAGCAGCACCGTAAAAATCATCAGATGCGATGCCGCACGGTGGATGCCGCGGATAAACCATCCGAGTCGCACATGGGACGTGATGGACTGGACACTATCGTAGGCATGCGTCGGGCTGGGGACGTAATAAAACGTCATGAGAATCCCCGTGCATGCCAGTATGCAGAACAGCATCAGGGGAGTGCCTCCGAGGCAGAACACCCACTGCTTCAGCTGCACCGGCAATGGTTCCCGAAGAGGCTCGCGCAGTGATTCGGCGCTGATGGGGACGCGTTCATGAAGCCAGTTGATCAATCGTTTCATGTCGGTTCTTCCCGCACTGCCAGGAACACAAAAATCTGGTCGCCTTCGATGGCCAGCTTGATTCGTTCGAGCGGCCTCGGCGGCGGGCCGGACACGACATTGCCGTCGGTGTCATAAACGCCGTGATGGCATGGGCAGACGAACCGCTCCGCTTGGCTGTCCCAATGGACGAGGCATCCGAGGTGAGTGCAGACGGCCGAGAAGGCCAGCAATTGAGTCCCATCATCGACGATCATGACATGTGCATCCAGAGGATTGAACATGCGCGCCCCGCCTTTGGGAATATCACTCAGCTTGCCTGCCAGGGCTTTGATGAGCTTCTGAGGCGGCACGACCGGATACAGGAACTCGGCAAATCGTGCGGCCAGGCCGCCAAGGCCAAGCAGCAGGCCGGAGCCCATGACGACATTGGCGAAGAATTCGCGGCGAGTCCGTGTGTTTGTCTCGGAATTAGGCATCACTATTTGTTCTTGTGACAACCCCGTTAAATCGCATGATCAATGCTCAAACAAAAGCCGTATGCGCCCGTCCTTGGTTCAGAGGGGCTGAAGACAGGCGCATTGGGCTTCAGCATCTGCTCAATGCCCTTCGCCGGCTTTGAGTTTTTCCAGCTCCTCATCGGTCAGCGATCGATTAAAGGATTTAGGATCCTTATCCTTCCGGTTAGTTTCGTCATAGACCAGGAAATCAAATATCTGTTTCCCCTGAGATTCATTGATCCCTGAATTGGGCTTGTGCATCATTCGCTTGACGTAGCGACTCCATTCATCCTGAGTCATCATGGTGTTGAGCCCTCGAGCGAGTGTATGGCACTTGGGGCATTTTTCGGCAAAAACCTTATAGTCATCCTGGATCGGCTTGGGATAGGAAGAAACGTCCAGCTTATCCGGGCCTTTGTCCTGGGGTAAAAGAAGCTTGCCCTGCTCCTGCGCCCAGGCCATAACAACGAATGCCAGTGTGACAGCGATGCACGTGCCGATCAAGAGTGTGAGAGTACTGTTTTTGAATTTCATTTATTTTCCTCCGTTCTGGTTCACCAGCCCAACCGAATGTCGGCGGCCAGATGCTTTTCGGTCTGGATCTGATCGGCGGGGTCGGTGATCTTTTGATCCATATAGCTCAACCGCGCACAAAGGTTGCCCTGTTTGGTGAGTGTTTTCTGCAGCCCCAGCGTCCATGCACGAGTCCGCAGAAAACCGTCCTGTAGATCGAATTTCTCGCGCATCCAATCGTATCGTGCCGTGGCGGCGAATCCCGTTTGAAGGTAATAGTCCACCTCGCCATACCACGAGTCGTTCTTGTAGTTGAGAATCGTATCATTCGATTCCCACTTCCAATCATCTCGGCCATGCATGTATCCCGTTATCGTGTCCAGCTTGTCGAAGAAAAGGTAGTTGCCGAAAACGCCCCACCTCCGGATCCTCGGATAATACTCAAACTCGTTTTCGAGGCCTTCGTTTTGAACCTGGTACTTACGTCCAAAATAGCCCATGAATGAGACTCCGCCATCGGGCCCGAAGAGATAGTCCGCCTGCAACCACACGTCCTTGGAGTGCTTCTCTGAATCTTGAACAATCTCGCTTCCATCGGCGTTGAGGCCGTTTGTGACTTTCATTGTCAGGCCGAGGACCTGCTTGTAGTACATGGACGCCCATGTAAACCCAGCAGCGATGGTTGTTGGAGCTTGATCCATTGTGAAGAGATTTGGATCAACCGCGGTGAACATGAGAGGGCCTTCCCTGAAAAGCCCGAGTGGGTCAGAACCGCGGAAACCGGATGTTTCCTGGAGCTGCATCTTGCCGCCCTTGACGAAGAAGCTTTGCCTGACGTTGCCATGGGTATACTGTACAAGGACTTTCTCGAGGGCCGTCTCCCCATCTTCGTAAAGTTTGTACTCGCCAAAATAAGAGAAATTGCTTTCCGGGATCGTCCCTCCCAGGAAGAGCAGGGCATTGTCCAGGTTGAGGCTGTTGTTGGTAGTGGATGGCTCCTCTGGGGCGCCGGTCTTATCGTATGTGGCGCTGGTTTGAAAGACGAGAGCCAATGTATCACCCAAGTTCCACCTGATGTTTTTGTCGGCCGAGTGAATCTTCGGCACAGGCTTATCCTCTTCCATATCTGGCGGCATGCTGTAGCCTAATCGTTTGGAAAGGTAGCCTGTTTTGTTGAGCCGGGGGAAAATCGTGTGACAACTGGAGCACTTGGTATCGTATTTCCTTGCGAAAGCCGGGATGGCGAAAAGAGGAGACTTAAAAACGATGAGCCATGATGCGACAACCATGGCGCACACCACTGATTGACTGAACCGGGGCCGGCGGTTACTCATGATCTTTCCTCCTTGAGCAAGCCTGGTGGTTTGTGACATCGATACGGCAAATGCCAATGAATCCAAATCGGTTTCCCTACTGATTGCCGGCTTCGAAAAAGCGTTATCATTATATCATTCCCAGGGGAGGACTTCGAGTTACTGAGGCCTCCGACATTCATTCGCGTGCTTCGATTATGTCATGCTGTGAGTAATCGCCGAACGATTTTCCAAAAATTCATTACTGATGATCATACTAAAAAACACGAAATTTATTGATGCGTATTTCTACCTATTTCCTCAATAATTTTCTTGTGCACCAAAAGGATGTGTTTATTGATAAGCTCTCCGCTGCAATAAGGAAACGGAGAGGATAAATAGTTCAAGCTGTGATGACACCATAAGAGTCAATTCTCGATGACGATGATTTTGCCGATCTCATGAAAGTGGTTCCGTTGAGAAGTGTGTAAACACATTTGGGCAGTAAGCCCCGGATCGCTCAAAATCGGAGTCGTATTATCGCGACTGTGAACAGTCTTCCTTTGGTTCCAGAAGTACAAGGCGACTCCAACAACTACCCCTCCGAGGATTGCCCCGCACACAGTACTTCCAATGATGTCCACCTTCCCACCACTGACAATGGCCTCTTCCTTCTATCACGCCACACTCAACCCGAAAAAGACCACCGCATCCTACTCGCTCGGCTGAAACATGATTTGCCGACTCAACCCCCCTCAAAAATCTTCTCGGCTCAAAGCCAAATAGGGGAGAAAAATCCCCCCTTCTGTGGTGCCGACCTTTAGAGAATTTTTATGAGAAATTAATCGATTGGTGGTGAAACATGCCCCAGTTGCGGAAGTCGGGATAGCCGCCCCATTTCTCCGCGGCGGCTTTCGATCATCTCAAGAAGAAAGCCGGGAATGCAGCGGAGGTTTTTGTGAACTCCCCTCCATCCCCGGCTTGAAAATATCAACCGAGGTGAAGCTGTCGCTTTACTTGATCTCGATTGGAATTTCCGTTTTCAATTTCCCGTCGCCGACCTTATCTTGAATATCGATGGCGAGTGAATACAGGCCGGGAGCCAGAGTTTTGTCCTTCTCCTGCATCTGAAGCGGCAACGGATGATTGATCAGAGGCATCGGGAAAGCCTGCTTGGCGAACTTGATGACGCTCTCATTGCCTTTCTTCAGCGTGTAGGTGACTTCGAGATTGAATTTCGGAGGCTGCAGGTTCAGATCAGGGCGTCCTCCGAAAACGAAGTAAAAGATCTCTTTCGAATCCCCGACTGCGAAAATATTATCAAGTTTCGGCTGAATATCGAGAACCGAAAACATGAAGTCACCCTTTCGCACGGTTGCTCTCATTTCACGTGCCGATGGATCGAGTTGCTTGATGGAATTGGCAAAGATGATCGGAGTTGTTTCGAGTGATCCCTTGACAACGGATGGATCAGGCAGAACCAGCTCGGTGCGAGTCGTTGCAACCTTTTCGAGTTTCTCATCGGCAATCGCCATCAGCAGTTTGTAGGAGCCTGGATCCATCGGGAGCGATACTGTATACATCGCGTACCCAGTTGCTTGCTCTTCGGGTTCCAGGTAGATAAGACCGATATCATCATAGGGAACAAAGGCGCCGGTCGCATCGGCACGAGTCAGCCGCAGAAAGACATCCACACGGATCGGGGCTGGAGGAGCCGCCGGCGGAGTCGGCGGTTGCCCGGGCGCGGCGGGGGTTGCCGGAGCAGCTGGAGCTGCAGGTTTGGATGCCGAAGAAGCTGGAGTTGCCGGGACGCCTGGAACTGGAGGCGCGACGACGGCCAATTTCAGATTGGCCGGGAACATCTCGAAAATGAGTACAGCTTGGACCTTGCCCGGAACCGACGGCATGTACAAGGTCTTGATATACTTCAAGTGCGTGTCAATCCGATCGACCCCGCTCAAAATAACATCATCGAGTGCCTTGGCGATGACCGGCGGAAAAGCCGGCTTCTCGGGTACGGCCGGTGGAGTAGCCTGTGGTTTCGGCGATGGGGGCGGCGTTTGCTGGGCGAGCAGCGAACCCGCCGTCAGGATGAGTGCGATCAGCGTACCGAATCGTGCAATCTTCATTCTTCCTCCTGATGAGCATGCGAGATCCTTCGCAAAGCGACGTCTCGTGTTCACGATGAGAGAACGACAGCAAGCAAGGTTGTCCTGGACTTGAGTCCGCCACCCAAAGCTGTCGTTCACGTCAATCACGTTATATCTATCCAACCTACGATGTACTCTGCGTATCTGATTCCTCGGTGTCGCACAGGAGAGCGTGCTCAGGCTTCTCTTCCTCCAGGAGCTGGATCGAACGGTAGTAATCGAGCCCGGTGCCGGCAGGGATCAGGCGGCCGACGATGACGTTCTCCTTAAGGCCTCGCAAGTGATCGACCCTCCCATTGATGGATGCTTCAGTCAGAACACGTGTGGTCTCCTGGAAGGAAGCCGCCGAAATGAAGCTGTCGGTGGAGAGCGATGCCTTGGTAATACCGAGGAGCAAGGGGCGGCCGATCGCCGGCTTCCCGGTCTTGCCCTTGGTACGAAAGTTCTCTTCCTGGAATCGGAACTTGTCCACCTGTTCGTCGATGAGAAAATCCGTGTCTCCAACCTCTTCGACCTTCACCCAACGCATCATCTGCCGGACAATGACTTCGATGTGCTTGTCATTGATGATCACACCTTGCAGTCGGTAGACCTGCTGGATTTCGTCGACGAGGTAGGCCTGAAGTTCTTTTTCCCCGAGGACGCTCAGGATATCATGCGGGTTGATCGGGCCATCCATCAGCGGCTCACCGGCATGCACCTTTTCGCCTTCCTGGACGTTGATGTGAGCGCCTCGTGGGATCAGATATTCACGCGCCTCTCCCGCGGGGGTTTTCACAACGATTTTCCGCTGTCCCTTGATGATGCCGCCGTAGGTGACGCCGCCATCGACTTCCGTGATGATGGCGGGATCCTTCGGTTTTCTTGCTTCGAAGAGTTCGACAACGCGCGGCAGACCGCCTGTGATGTCCTTGGTTTTTGTTGTCTGGTGCGGGACTTTCACGAGCACATCGCCCGGCAGGACTTGATCGCCGTCTTTCATCATCATATGAGCGCCGACCGGCAGAATGTAGTTCTTGACGACCCGGCCCTTTTCGTTTTTGATCTGGATTTGAGGCTGCTTCTTTTCATCGGATGTCGCGACGATAACCTGGCGTCGCATCATGGTCACTTCGTCCTGGATTTCCTCCATCGTTACCCCGTCGATGATATCCTTGAAGACAGCGGTTCCGCCCAGCTCCGTGAGAATCGATGATGTGAATGGATCCCATTCAACAAGCAGCTGCCCGCGTAGCACATCGGACTTATCGTTGACCTTGAGGTGCGCGCCGTAAACGATCTGGTAATGCTCGCGCTCACGTCCCTTCTTGTCGACGACCACCAGTGACCCGTTGCGGTTCATGACGATCAGGTCGCCGTCCTCATTGCGAACCGTCTGCATGCCGACAAATTTGGTGACTCCGTCATTCTTGGCTTCCAAACTGCTCTGGGCTGAGATCTTTGATGCCGTGCCGCCCATGTGGAATGTGCGCATCGTCAGCTGTGTGCCGGGCTCGCCGATCGACTGAGCGGCGATGACACCGACGGCTTCGCCCATCTCCACCAACTTTCCGGTTGCAAGGTTGCGTCCGTAGCATTTCACGCAGACGCCGCGCGTCTTCTCGCAACTCAGTACCGACCGGATTTTCACCTTCTCGATACCAACATCCTGGATCTCGTTGGCGATTTCTTCGGATATCTCATCATTGGCATCGATGATCTTGTCGCCTGTTGCCGGATCCTTAATCGTCTCAAGCGATACCCGCCCGACGATGCGGTCACGAAGATGCTCGATCACATCGCCGCTCTCGACGATGGCCGAAACGTAGATGCCATCGAGAGTTCCGCAGTCGTCGCCGGAAATGATGACGTCCTGAGCGACATCGACAAGACGCCGGGTTAGATAGCCGGAATCGGCGGTTTTGAGAGCCGTATCAGCGAGGCCCTTGCGAGCACCGTGAGTCGACAGGAAGTATTGCAGAACCGTCAAGCCTTCACGAAAGTTCGCCGTGATCGGCGTTTCAAGAACTTCGCCCGAAGGCTTGGCCATCAAACCACGCATGCCGGCGAGCTGTTGTATCTGCTGCTTGCTGCCGCGGGCTCCGGAATCAGCCATCAGGAAAATCGGATTGAAGCCCTTGCCTTCGCGGTCGAATTTCTCCATTTCGCGATACATCTCATCAGCCACGCGGCCCGTGACCTTGTGCCAGATGTCGATGACCTTGTTGTACCGTTCGCCGTTGGTGATGACCCCGTCGAGATACTGTTGATCGACGTCCAGTGCATCCTGGCGTGCCTGCCCCACCAGCTTCTCCTTCTCGGAAGGGACCACCAGGTCGTCGATCCCGATGGAGATTCCGGCGAGTGTGGCGTAGTGGAATCCAAGGGCCTTCAGCCGATCCAAGATATCGACAGTCGATTTCAAACCGTATCGCAGATAGCTGTAGTAAACGAGCTGCTGCAAGCCGCGCTTCTTCAGCAATCCGTTGATAAACGGGAAATAGTCGGGGCAGCGATCGTTGAAGATAACACGCCCGACGGTTGTGTTGATGACCGCATTCGCGAGGACCTGGATCGGAGCGTGCAAAACATCCTGATCGTCATAGAGGGTTGTCAGATCCATGAACTCGCCCGAATACTTCATGCGAATCGGGGTCAGAGTCTCAACCTGCTCGGATTCGAGCGCCAGCAAGACTTCTTCCGGTGACGAGAATGCACGTCCCTCGCCCTTGGCGCCTGGTTTCGATTTGGTGAGGTAGTAGCACCCGAGGACGATGTCCTGGCTGGGTACCGCGATGGGCTGTCCGTTGGCCGGCGAGAGAATATTGTTGGTCGATAGCATGAGCACGTTGGCTTCGACCTGGGCTTCCGGCGAGAGCGGCACGTGAACAGCCATCTGGTCGCCGTCGAAGTCGGCGTTGAACGCCGTGCAGACGAGTGGGTGGATTTTGATCGCCTTGCCCTCAATGAGAACCGGTTCGAAGGCCTGGATGCCGAGACGGTGCAATGTCGGCGCTCGGTTGAGCAGCACCGGGTGTTCCTTGATGACGTCTTCAAGGCAATCCCAGACCTCGGGCTTCTGCATCTCGACCATTTCCTTCGCCTGTTTGATCGTCTGAGCCAGCCCTTTCTCTTCCAGCCGGTGATAGATGAAAGGCTTGAAAAGCTCGAGCGCCATTTTCTTCGGCAGCCCGCATTGATGCAGCTTGAGCTCGGGACCGACGACGATGACTGAACGGCCGGAGTAGTCGACGCGTTTTCCGAGCAGGTTCTGGCGGAAGCGGCCCTGTTTGCCCTTGAGCGTATCGCTCAGGCTCTTGAGTGGCCGGTTGTTGCTGCCCCGCAGCACTCGCCCGCGCCGCCCGTTGTCAAACAGCGCATCGACAGCCTCCTGCAGCATCCGCTTCTCATTACGGATGATGACATCGGGGGCGCGAAGTTCGATGAGCCTTTTCAACCGATTGTTGCGGTTGATGACACGGCGGTAAAGATCGTTGAGATCGGATGTGGCGAAGCGCCCGCCATCAAGCGGCACCAAGGGCCGAAGCTCCGGCGGAATCACAGGGATGATCGTCAGGATCATGTTTTCAGGACGATTTTGCGATTTCCGGAAAGCATCGACGACCCGAAGTCTCTTCGCGATCTTGGTGCGTTTCTGGATGGAGGTCTCGGTGCGCATGCCTTCGCGAAGCCTCTTGGCTTCCTTTTCGCAGTCGATCTGCTTCAGCAGTGCCTGTATGCCCTCGGCGCCCATCATCGCGGTGAATCGGTCACCGTGCTCTTTTCTCAGCTCCCGATATCGCTCTTCGGTGATCAATTCGCCCTTTTTGACGCCGATATCTTTTTCGGTGTCGACGCAAACATAGGCTTCAAAGTAGAGAATCCGTTCCAGTTCACGCAGGGTGAGATCGAGCAGATGCCCGATGCGACTCGGCAGTCCCTTGAAGAACCACACATGCGAAACGGGGCAGGCCAGCTTGATGTGGCCCATCCGTTCACGCCGAACGCGAGCCTGGGTCACCGTCACGCCGCATTTGTCGCAGACGACTCCCTTGTGCTTCATGCGTTTGTATTTGCCGCAGAGGCACTCCCAGTCCGTGATCGGTCCGAAAATTTTTGCGCAGAAGAGACCATCACGTTCCGGCTTGAAGGTCCGGTAATTGATCGTCTCAGGTTTGGTCACTTCACCAAAGGACCAGCTCATGATCTTTTCGGGAGAGGCGAGTCCGATGCGGATGCCATCGAACTCGGTAATGCTGGCCGATCTTTCTTGATTTTTAATCGTCATCAGTTTCAACCTCCCGCTACCTAGCCGTTCGCCTCAGGCGGTTCCTTTTTCAAGAACTCGACGTCGAGGCAAAGGCTCTGGAGTTCGCGGACGAGTACATTGAACGATTCGGGAAGGCCGGGTTCGAAGCTGGCGTCGCCCTTGACGATCGCCTCATAGATTTTGGCACGTCCGGTCACATCGTCTGATTTCGCAGTCAGAAGTTCCTGCAGGATGTGCGCAGCGCCGTAGGCTTCGAGTGCCCAAACTTCCATTTCGCCGAATCGCTGGCCGCCGAATTGCGCTTTGCCGCCAAGCGGCTGTTGGGTGATCAGCGAATATGGCCCGATGGAACGGGCATGGATTTTGTCATCGACCATGTGCGAGAGCTTCAACATGTAAATGTAGCCGACAGTCACTTCCTGTTCAAATGGAATCCCTGTCATGCCGTCGGAGAGTCTCGATTTTCCGGTAAACGGCAGACCGGCTTTCTTCAGGAACTCCTTGATATCCAATTCGCGTGCACCATCGAAAACAGGTGTCGAGAAATACAGGCCCAGAACATGACCGGCCCAGCCAAGGTGAGTCTCCAGGATCTGGCCGACATTCATACGGCTCGGCACGCCCAGCGGATTGAGCACGATTTCAACCGGGGTTCCGTCGGGAAGATATGGCATATCTTCTTCCGGCAGAATGCGGGCGATGACGCCCTTGTTTCCGTGACGGCCGGCCATCTTGTCGCCAACCGACAGCTTGCGCTTCATGGCGACGTAGACCTTGACCATCTTGTTGACGCCCGGAGACAGCTCGTCGCCGCGTTTCAAAGCCTCTTCCTTCTCTTTGACGTTCTCCTTGAGACTGTCAATCTGCTTCTTGGCTTTGCTCTCGATATCGGCGATCTTCAAATCGATTTCGGTTTTGTTGGCGACGCGGAGCCTCTTGAGCTCCTGCAGGCTGAGCGTCCGCAGGCTGTCCCGTTCAAGCTGCGTTTTCTTCGAAAGGATCTTCCGCCCTGTCTTGTCTTCGAGATAGTCTGAGATGAGAGATTGGCCGATGAGGATTTCCACGATGCGATTGTATTTCTCGTCGCTGATGATGCGGATCTCATCCTCGAGGTTCTTCCGCATCCGGCTGATTTCATCCTCTTCGATTTGCAGCGCGCGACCGTCCTTCTCCTGTCCTTTCCGTGTGAAGATCTTCACATCGGCGACGATCCCCTCGATGCCCGGTGGGCAGGTGAGGCTGGCGTCGCGGACGTCCTGAGCCTTTTCGCCGAAGATGGCTTTCAGGAGCTTCTCTTCGGGCGAGAGCTGAGTGTCGCCTTTGGGAGTGACCTTTCCAACGAGGATGTCCCCCTGTTTAACCGACGCTCCGATACGGATGATTCCGGATTCATCCAGGTTGCGCAGAGCCGTCTCGCTCTGATTCGGAATATCGCGAGTGATTTCTTCGGGCCCGAGCTTCGTCTCGCGGGCTTCGATCTCAAACTCCTCGATATGGATCGACGTGAAGGAGTCATCCTTCACCAGTTTTTCGCTGATCAGGATCGCATCTTCGAAGTTGTAACCACGCCATGGCATGAAAGCGGCGAGGACGTTGCGCCCGAGCGCCAGTTCGCCATTGTCGGTGCAGGGGCCGTCAGCGATCGGCTGGCCGCGCAAAACGCGGTCGCCTCTCTTGACGATCGGTTTCTGGTTGATGCATGTATTCTGATTTGATCGGCGGAACTTGACCATCGGATACAGATCGGCTCCGATTTCGCCACCGAGTGGGCCGCCTTCGACATCCTCAACGCGAATGATGATCCGCTGGGAATCGACCGCATCCACAATGCCGCTGCGGCGAGCGGCCACAACGGCGCCGGAATCCCGCGCCGTGATGCCTTCCATGCCGGTGCCGACGATCGGCGACTCGGCTCGCAGAAGCGGCACTGCCTGCCTCTGCATGTTCGATCCCATCAGAGCGCGGTTGGCATCGTCGTGTTCGAGGAATGGAATGAGAGCCGCTGCGACTGAAACAATCTGCTTCGGCGAAACATCGACATAATCAACCTGCTCGCGTTGCACCAGCTTGGGGTTGCCTCCCTGGCGTGCATTCACGCGAGTGGCGGAAATCAACCCGTCATCATTCACCTCGATATTGGCCTGAGCGATGACGTATTTATCTTCTTCCCATGCCGAGAGATAAAAAGCATGCGGCTCATAGGTAGGCGGCGTTTTGACACGACGCTTCAACGAAGTCATCTCCGAGTTGAGCTCAGATTTTTCGACGACATCTCCCGGTTTATATTTGGAATCGCCTGGCATGAGGATCTGGTAGTGCGTGAGCAAACGCCCTCCACCAACCCTCCGATACGGGTTCTGAATGAAGCCGTACTCATCGATGCGCGCGTAGCAGCTGAGTGACGAGATGAGCCCGATGTTGGGACCTTCCGGCGTTTCAATCGGACAGATCCTTCCGTAATGGCTCGGGTGCACATCGCGGACTTCGAATCCCGCGCGTTCGCGGCTGAGACCGCCGGGCCCGAGAGCCGACAGCCGCCGCTTGTGCGTGATTTCGGACAGCGGGTTCGTCTGATCCATGAACTGCGACATCTGCGAACTGCCGAAGAACTCGCGAATTGCCGCCATGACAGGCTTGGCGTTGATGAGATCATGCGGCATGGCAGTCGAGAGTTCCTGATAGACGCTCATCTTCTCCTTGATGGTCCGCTCCATGCGAGCAAGGCCTTGACGGAAATGGTTTTCAAGCAGCTCGCCGACGGATCGGACACGCCTGTTGCCCAAATGATCGATGTCGTCCAGGTCGCCGATCCCCTTGCGCAACTTGAGCAAGTATCGGATGACTTCGACATAGTCGTAAGGCTTCAGGACTTTCTCCTGGAGCGGGGTTTGGAGTCCAAGCTTGATATTGAACTTGAGGCGGCCGACTCTGGAGAAGTCGTATTTCTTGGAATTGAAGAAGAGATCGTAGATCAGGGACTTCGCGGCCTCCTCGGTCGCATGCTCCCCCTGCCGCAGTTTCTTGTAGATTTCCTCCTGAGCCTTACCGCTCGTCTTGATGACATCCTTTTTCACGGCATCGCTGACCGTATTGCCGATGTCATCTTTTTCCGGGAAGAAAACTTCGAATTCCGGCACGGACTTTTCGAGAATCCGGCTGTAGATTCCCGGCCCCATCATCTCGTTCATCGCCAGTATTTCTTCGCCTGTCTCGCGATCGATGATGGCGCTCGCCGAAAACACATTCTCCATCTCCTCGACGTCAAGCCGGATTGTCTTGATGCCGGCTTTCTGCATCGCGTGGAGAGCCGATGTTGTGATCTTGCGATCGGCCGCGAGCAGCACTTCTTTGTTCGATGGGTGGATCACCTCATCCCGAATCTTGCATCCGATGACGTTGTCGGTGAGCGGGAACACGAATTCGTTGTTGATCACCGAGACCTTGTCCACCTTGTAGAAGGCTTTCAGAATCTCTTCATCGTTCTTGTACCCGAGAGCGCGGAGGAACACGGTGGCCGGGAATTTCTTCTTTTTGTCCAGGCGCACCGTCAGGCCGCTCTTCAGATCGATTTCGTAATCGACCCATGTGCCACGATAGGGAATGACACGCGCGGCAAAATGAGTCTTACGATCGCTCGATTCGAAGAAGACACCCGGGGATCTGTGCAACTGGCTGACGATGACTCTTTCTGTGCCGTTGATAATGAAGGTTCCCTTGTCGGTCATGAGAGGGATGTCGCCGAAATAAACCTCTTGCTCCTTGATATCGCGAATGGTTCGAACTCCCGTTTCGCTCTTATCCCGCATGACGAGGAGGACCGTCACCTTGAGGGGGACCGCGAAGGTCATCCCCTTTTCCTGACACTCAAAAACATCATTCTTGATGGACAGCCTGACCGAATCGCCGCAATTATCACAGGTGGAGAGAACGATCTGCCCTTCGGCTGCGCAATAGGGACACTTCTGCCCGTAGGTTTCGTATTCGGTCTTGCTGATCTTTTTATTGCAACTCCGGCAGGTTCTCTTGAGATAGGAGACTCCCTTGAGCTTGCCGCACTTGCATTCCCAGGTCCCAATCGAGTAGTCCTTGAACTCCAACGAGCATGTGTCGCGAAAATCCGTTATTGGAAAGACACTCTTAAAGACAGCCTGCAGCCCGATATCCTCTCTCTCCGAAGGCAGAAGATCCATCTGCAGAAATTTCTCATATGACTTCTTCTGCACCTCGATCAGATTAGGGATCGGGATGGCCACCGGGATGCGCGAGAAGTCGCACCGCTCGCGCGTCGGATACGGATTCGTTTTCTCTGGAAGAGACGACTCTTGCATTTTCTAGGAACTCCTTAACCAGGGCCCTTTGTCAAAGGGAAATCGCTTCCCGTGTTCTCTCTCCGGGGGACCGGACTCCGCCACAGAGAACCCGATGCACTCCCGCCTTTGCGCCGGGAGCTCAAGCGCATTTTCCACACTTCCGACTTGTGGAAGGGCGGACGGCCCGCCCCGCTCCACAGCGCATGACGGCCTTCCCGGCCTGCCAAACGGTGTGAGAAATATCCACACTCCAGGCGCGTCTCGTCTCGTTTTACTTGACCTCGACCGTCGCACCGGCCTCTTCAAGCTTTTTCTTGATTGTCGCTGCCTCGTCCTTGGAAATCCCTTCCTTGACATTCTTCGGCACGCCGTCAACCAAATCCTTTGCTTCCTTGAGACCGAGGCTTGTCACCTCGCGAACAGCCTTGATGACGTTAATCTTATTGGCACCGTACCCCATGAGCACGACTGTGAACTCAGTCTGCTCCTCGACCTGAGCTGCTGCGGCTGCAGATGGAGCACCTGACGGAGCGGCCACTGCAACCGCCGCCGCTGCCGATACGCCGTACCGGCTCTCGAATTCCTTGACGTGCTCCGACAACTCCAGCACCGTCAGCTTGTCGATATACTGGAAGAATTCTTCCTTCGTGAACGTCGACATCCTATCCTCCTAAGGTAAATGATACGTTTTCGGACAACGAACTGCTAGTCAGATATTCCCGAAACGGTTCTACGCACTCCCTCTCTTATCCATGACCTGCCCCAGAACAGTGCCCATCTGTTGGAGTGGAGCAGCGAGAACCATGCCGAAGCGTGCGATCGGTTGCGCCAGGAGAAAGGCCAGCTTGCTGAGAAGCTCCCCGCGTGAAGGCAGCATCGAGATCTCGACGATTTTTTCGGGGACAACAATCTTGCCTTGTACGAACCCGGCGCGGATACCCATCTTTGGATTCGCTTTTGAGAAGGCATGAATGACTTTCGCCAGCGATGACGGGTCTTTGGCATAGGTGTAGGCAATCGCGGCCGGCCCTTTCAGGTCCTTTGTGAAATCCTTCAGAGCCGTCTTTGAAGCGGCGAGCTCGGCGAGCGTATTCTTGATCACTCGACATTTCGAAGACGTCGATCGAATCTGCCGGCGTAGTTCCATCACCTGCGCAACCTTGAGACCGGCGAGGCTCACAAGGAAGGCGTTTTCAGTCTTCTGAAATTCCGCTTCGAGTCTCTGGATCTCGGCGGCCTTCTCAGTGCGGTTCATGTTTTTCTCCTATGCGAGACGGGATTGTCGTAGCAAGGGCGTGGCGAGGCACACCCCTACTTTGCAAACTCCAACGTCTGTAAATTCACTTTCACTCCCGGCCCCATCGACGAGGAAAAGGTCAGGCTCTTCATATATCGACCCTTGGAGGTCGCTGGTTTTGCCTTCGCGATGGCCTCGAGCAGAGCCCGGGCGTTCTCATATAGCTTCTTTGCGCCGAAGGATATCTTTCCCACCGGAGCGTGAATGATAGCGGTTTTATCCAACCGGTACTCCACTTTTCCGGCCTTGATCTCCTGGACAGCCTTGCCGACGTCGAAAGTAACCGTTCCGGTTTTCGGGTTCGGCATCAGGCCGCGCGGCCCGAGCACCTTCCCGAGCTTTCCGACGGATTTCATCATGTCGGGAGTTGCGACCATCGCTTCGAAGTCCATCCATCCACCCTGGATCTTCTCGATGATCTCTTCACCGGCGACCATGTCCGCCCCGGCATCTTCGGCTTCCTTCATCTTTTCACCGGATGCGACGACGAGGACTTTCTTGGTCTTCCCGATGCCATGCGGCAAAACAATGGTCCCGCGAACCTGTTGATCTGCATGCTTGGGATCAACACCCAGCCGGAGTGACATTTCCACTGTTTCATCAAATTTGGCGAATTTGGCCTTTTCGACGAGCTCCATCGCCTCCTCAAGCGTGTAATTGGGCTTGCCGACGACCTGAGCCCGCGCGGCCTTGATCTTCTTCCCCTCTGCCATTGCCCTTCTTCTCCTAGACGACGTCTACGCCCATGCTGCGAGCCGTGCCCTTGACGATCTTGATCGCCGCAGCCAGGTCGTAGCAGTTGAGATCAACTAGTTTTGTCTTGGCGATCTCCTCAGCCTGCTTCTCGGTAATCTTTCCGACCTTGGTTTTGTTCGGCTCTGCGGAGCCTTTCGCGAGAGCCGCAGCTCTCTTGATCAGAACCGCGGTGGGCGGCGTTTTAGTGATGAATGTATAGGAACGGTCGGCGAAAACCGTCACCACAGCTGGAATGATCAGCCCTTCCTGTCCCTGCGTTTTCGCATTAAACGCTTTGCAGAAATCCATGATGTTCAAACCATGGGGACCGAGCGCCGTGCCGACGGGCGGAGCCGGCGTCGCCTTGCCGGCTGGAATTTGCAGTTTTACCTGCGCGATGACCTTTTTCATCGAACGTACTCCATAAGTGCTGTTCCGAAAGTCTGGAGCGGGAGACGGGACTCGAACCCGCGACCAATAGCTTGGAAGGCTATGACTCTACCACCTGAGTTACTCCCGCCTTGTTGGCAGTGCGAGCGTGAGAGTTTTTGGTGGTGAGAGCGAGGATGGCATAGGCGAGTGAGATTAGTTGCCGCAGATGTCCCTCGCACGCTCTCACTCTCGCACGCTCTCACTGTATCCATTGAATATCGTCTTCTCGTTGTCACAGAGACTTCTCGACCTGGAGAAAATCCAGCTCGACAGGAATGTCCCGGCCGAAAATAGGAACCATCACCTTCACCGTGTTGCGTTCCGGATTGACCTGCTCGACAACCCCTGCGAAATTCGAAAAGGGGCCATCCACAATTCGAACCGAATCGCCCCTCTCGAACAGATGCTTCATCTTGGGCTTATCCTGAGCCGTCGTTACCTGATTCTTGATTCTGGCAACTTCATCTTCACTGAGCGGTGTCGGTCGGATGCCGGAGCCGACAAAACCTGTCACCTTCGCCGTCTCTTTCACCGTGTGCCAGGTCCTGTCGTTAAGGTCCATCTCGACAAGGATGTACCCCGGACAAAACCTCTTGGTTGTGACGACTTTCTTGCCTCCACGAATCTCGACGACGTTCTCCGTCGGAATGATGATCTCACCGATCTGATCCGTCATATTGAAGGCCTTGGCACGCTGGCGCAAGCTTTCAGCAACCTTCCTCTCGAACCCCGAGTAGGTGTGAACGACGTACCATTCTTTACTCATAAATCCCTCATCGACCCCGCGCTGTCACGCCGCCCCACTCCGCATGGCTGCTTTGTCCATCCTGAATCCATTTCACCAGAAAACCACCCCTATTTGAAAACACTCGATTGAATCGTCCGGATCAAATGCGCAAAGATGAGGTCCACGATAAAGAGGTAGAACCCGAAAAAGAAAACCGAGACAATGACGACGACGGTCGTGTTCCGAACCTCCTTGCGCTGCGGCCACGTGACCTTTTTCAGTTCCGCACTGACTTCTGTAAGGAAGGACCTGATCCTCTCAATCACCTTTTCGCTGCTCCTGATATGTTTCCGCTCGCGCGGTCATCTCGTGGTCACATTTGGCAGGCCAGGAGGGATTTGAACCCCCAACATCCGGTTTTGGAGACCGGCGCTCTAGCCGTTAGAGCTACTGGCCTGCAGTTCTCCGGGATCCGAATTTAATTCAGAGCCTATTTCACCTCTTTGTGAAGAGTGTGATGACGACAGAAACGGCAGAATTTCTTCAACTCCAACCGCTCAGTAGTCTTCTTCTTGTTCTTGGTTGTCGAGTAGTTACGGCGCTTGCATTCGCCGCACTGCAGCTGAATAATCTCCCGAACTGTCGCCGCCATATCTTCTTCTTACCTTCCCTGAAGGCTATACCCTATTCGACGATATCCGTGATCGTGCCGGCGCCGACGGTCTTGCCGCCTTCGCGGATCGCGAAGCGCAAACCCTTCTCCATGGCGATCGGGCTGATGAGGTCGATATCGAGCAAACAGGTATCGCCCGGCATCACCATTTCAACGCCTTCAGCCAGTTCGGCATTGCCCGTTACGTCGGTTGTGCGGAAGAAGAACTGAGGTCGGTAGCCTTTGAAGAACGGGGTATGACGACCGCCTTCTTCCTTCGTCAAGACGTAGACGTTGCCTTTGAACTTCTTGTGAGGCGTGATGGAGCTGGGTTTGGCAAGAACCATTCCCTTATCGACCTCGGTTTTTTCCGTGCCGCGCAGGAGAATTCCGACGTTATCTCCGGCCTGGCCTTCATCGAGCACTTTGCGGAACATCTCCACACCTGTCACTGTCCGCTTCCGTGTTTCGCCCAGTCCGACGATCTCGATTTCCTCGCCCACCTTCACACGGCCTCTCTCAATACGACCCGTGACGACAGTGCCGCGGCCCGTGATCGAGAAAATGTCCTCGACGCTCATCAAGAAAGGCTTGTCAATGTCACGAACAGGATCCGGGATGAAAGTGTCGATCGCATCCATCAGATCCCAGATACATTTCCCTTCGGCTTCGGGATTCTGCAGAGCCTTGAGAGCCGATCCACGAATAATCGGCACTGTGTCGCCGGGGAACTGGTACTTGTTGAGCAGGTCACGAACTTCGAGCTCGACAAGATCGAGCAACTCGGGATCATCGACCACGTCCACCTTGTTCAAGAAGACGACAATCTGAGGGACGTTCACCTGACGCGCCAGCAGAATGTGCTCGCGAGTCTGCGGCATTGGTCCATCGGCTGCAGAAACCACCAGGATCGCACCGTCCATTTGAGCCGCCCCCGTGACCATGTTCTTCACGTAGTCAGCGTGGCCCGGGCAATCGATATGAGCATAGTGCCGCTTGGTAGTCGTGTATTCGACGTGCGCCAGTGCGACTGTCAGGATCTTCGTGGCATCGCGCCGGAAGTTCTTGGCATCGGCTTTGGCAACATCATCATACGACTTGGGCTCGGAAAGCCCCTTCAACGCGAGAGTCTTGGTGATGGCTGCGGTGAGTGTCGTCTTGCCGTGATCGATGTGACCAATCGTACCCACATTTACGTGCGGTTTGTTCCGAGCGAATTTAGGTTTGGCCATCGCTGATCAATCCTCCTACTGATTATGGCAAATATTCATGGAGCCCACGATCAGAATCGAACTGATGACCTCATCCTTACCAAGGATGTGCTCTACCGACTGAGCCACGTGGGCAGCATTTTCCGTAACGCAAAATGTCATGGTGGACGGGGAAGGATTTGAACCTCCGTAGACCCGAAGATCGCTGGGTTTACAGCCCAGTGCCATTGACCGCTCGACCACCCGTCCTCCTCGAAAAAACAACTCCAGACACGATCCCTTTCCCATCCCGGAGCCCCGAAAAACCCCGGTGTGCTCTTGGAGCTGGCGAAGGGATTTGAACCCCTGACCCGCTGATTACAAATCAGCTGCTCTACCAGCTGAGCTACGCCAGCCCGCACCTACGAGCCGGGCGACCGGCACAAATGGCAATCCTACCATCGAATTTTGAAAATGCAAGGGGAAAATTCCCTCCGAAATCCGTAGCTCGGATCTCATCACCAATATCATTGCTGCCATCGCCAACGAATAAGACAGCGATTGTCAGAATTCACATCGGACATGACATCCACGCTTTCTTCAAGTAATGCCCGTCGAATCGGCCAGGAAAATCAAGCCGGATCAGCACCTTCCTACAGTGTCGCAGGATCGAGAGAATTGCACAACCTTTGAGAGCCTCTCATCGAAACAGCGGCCAAATCCCTGAATACAGATTGCCGATTCCTCACATCGCCCGGATCGGCGTGATCATGAAATTAAAAATCTTATTGGGATGACCGAGACCCGGAAACAAACATGGGCATGCATTTTTCCTGGAAACAATCAGGAACTGGTTACTTCGAACGAAAGGTATCCATCTTCTTCACGAGCTCGTCCACCTTGCGCGTCAGTTCTCGAATCTCATCTTTCGATGGAATATTGAACCGTTCAAGAGTTTTTGAAACCCCGATCTCCAGCAGCCGGCCGATGTCGCCACCGCCGCTTTTCAACTTCGCTTTCAATTCGTCGAGAAGGTTCTTACCTTCTTCCCCGGACAACGATCCTCGCTCCACCAGCTTTTTCACAAACGCCGTCGCTTCCTCTTCAGCAAGAGAACAGGCGCCGAGCGCCGCGAGCCAGATATCTTTGGCTAAGGATTTCCGAGTCGTCTTGCCTTTGGGTTCTCTCTTGTTAGTCGCTTTTCGCGCCATCGATCATCTCCTTTTTCCCGGTTATTCGTCGCTTGGTTCCGACAGTTTTTTCGGATGTCCGTGCCGGTTTTTTTCCGAGAACTTTGCGGCGTCCCGACTTCCTGAATTCGTCCAATTTCGCATTCAACGCATCGATCTTACGGATGAGGTCCTGTGTCTGAGTCCGGGTCAAGCCGCGTCTTTCGAGGAAACGGGTACGGAGCCTGTCGATTTCCTGCAGAACATCCCCGGCCTCTTCCTTGAGGCGGCGATGGCCCTGTTGAGCCGCCTCCCTGCCTTCTGTGACGATTTGCCTGATTGATGAGGCCACGCGAGGCGCATAATGAGCGGCCATTTCTCTCATTGATTCAGCTCCGCCACGAATCAGCCTTTGAAGCGCTTCGGCCATCGCCGCCGGCTTCCTCCACCTGGCTTCTTCCTGGATGATCTGCGCCATGATGATCGCTGTGATGTCCTGTCCGGTCGTTTCATCACGAACCTCGATCTCTTCACCACCCGAACGGATGAGATCCGCAATCCCGGTCAACGTCGTGTACGATCGACGCTCCGTGTCATAGAGCTTCCTGTTCGAATATCTCTTGATGAGGTAGCTCATGCAACCCTCCTCTCACTTAAGAGATATAACGCACCGCGTCATAAAATTCAAGTGGGCGAATCAATTTTTGGTTTCGGCACCAAAATTCCTGCAATCAACATCACAGTCCTCGTCGTCATCGTCATCATGAACAAGTCAAAAAAACACATCACATCCGACGTGGACATGACGAGAAATTCTTTGGTTTTTACTTCCCGTCGTGCCCGGCCAACCCGAGGGCAATGGCGGCAGCTCGAGACGCAGCGCCCGGCGGGCCGAGTTGCTCACGGATTTCCGCAAGGCCCGCTCGCATTTCCTGTCGCACGCGATCCCCTGCAAGGAGCTTCTCCAACTCAGAAGCGACTCGTTCCGGTGTGAAATTTTCCTGAATAAGCTCTGGTACGATACGCCGGCCCGCCAGGATATTGCACATTGCGAATGTTTTCATCCGTACAAGCGGCCTTCCAAGAAAGTAGGTCAGTCGCGAGAGCCGATAAAAGGTGATCATCGGGGTTCCACTCAAAGCCGTCTCCAGAGTCGCCGTTCCGCATGATGTGGCGACGACATCCGAATACGCCAGTGCATCATAAATACCATCTTCCAGAATCCGAATGCCGGGGGCCAGTGACTCGATGAGAGCGCGATCGACAGTCGGCGCCTTGGCGATGAGTAGCTCGATGGGTCGCTTCAGCAAGGTAACGGCTGACGCCAGCACCGGGAGGTGATGAACGACCTCTTTCCGCCGGCTTCCAGGAAGCAGAGTCACCAGAGGGCGATCTGGATGCCGATCAATTGCGGCGAAAAATTCCTCCCGTGTCATCGATGGATGAACGGTCTCTTTCAGCGGGTGACCGACGAAAGTCACAGGGATTCCAGCGTCGGCGTACAATTTTGCTTCAAAAGGAAGAATGACAACCATATGGTCGACGTGTCGCTTGATCGTTCGAATGCGCCCGCGCCTCCATGCCCATAGCTGCGGGCTGATGTAGTACATGATCGGGATGCCCAGTCGTTTGAGCTTCGCCGCCAGGCGCAGGTTGAAATCAGGATAGTCGATGAGAATGGCGAGTGCCGGGCGGCGCCGACCGGCTTCTTGCAGCAAGCGGTGAAAGCCGGCGCGTATCGCCCGGAAATGCGAAGCCACTTCAATGATTCCCGTGACGGCAATATCGTCATTCCGGACGATCAACTCGGCGCCCTGCACTGCCAGGGCACTCCCTCCCAGGCCAAAGACCCGGCAGTGAGGCGATTGTTCATGGATCGCTTTCACGAGATGCGCGCCATGAAGATCGCCCGATGCCTCGCCCGCCGCAATGAAAATGTCGAGCCCCTCGTTATGCTCCAATGAAAGGCGATTCGATGTGGTTGTGGTAGAAGAAATCATGCTCTCATCATGGATGGAATAGGGATTGAATGAGGGGATGAACACAAGTGAATGCCGGCACGTAAGCCCCATCTCGGCGATATCAGGTTCATCGGTGGCTCAAAGGATGATCACAAATAACGCATTAGAATGCTGAAACAGACAAACGACATCACACTCCATGCCGACGAAGATCCGGCTCTCATTGTGGTTCGCCCGACTCACCATCCGGTTGTTCTGATGACTCGCCATCCGGGGACGATTCCTCCTGATCGAGTGATTGATCTGGAGTCGCTTCATCCGACGGAACTCCGCGCCGGCGCTGCTCACGCTTGAGATCCCCCGGCCCTTTGGCGCCGCCTTTGCGCTGATCGAAAACCGTAAAGACCCACTTGTCGTAAGTTATGGCTTCGTTATAGATGCGCGCCGATTTTTCTTTGCTCTGGCTGACAACGCCGACAATCATCATGGCCTGCCCCATTTGCTTCTCTTCCGTGTCAGGCAGGAAAACAAAATTTCTGGCTCCGCCCCCTTGTCCGAGGAGCACCAGATTCCACTGACCTTTCTCGGTCATCGGATCCTTGTACAATTTGCGCAAAAATTTCTGATCGACCAGCACCTTCAGGCTGGGCGGGTATCCGCCGCGAAAGCGTTTCTGGTAGAAGCGGATGGCATCGACAATTTGCTCGCCGCGAAAGATGAGCTCCTCTTCCCTCTCCCGTCGCATGATCGAACTCCACTGCTCGACAGCAACTCCCAGGAAGATGATCATCAACGAACACACGATAAGGAGCGTTATGAGGGTAAAGCCTGATTCACCCGTCCTGTCTTGAACCGAGCCCTGCGCCGGCGATCTCAGGTGGCTCATGACACCCTTGCTTTCACGGGCCCCGGAAGGTCGGGGTTTTCGGCGCACACTTACCACTCATTATAAGACGTTCCATCCAGCGAAACCACCTCGGATCCGCTTTTCACATCAATGACCCCTGGCTCGGGTGGCTGTTGATCCGCGGCCCCTTCAACCGGCGATGTGGTTTGCTGATCAGTCGGCACTTCTTCTCGGACGACGACCCACGATGTTGATGATTGAGTGATCGGATCGGTTGGAATTTTTTTCATGTAGCCGGCTTCGATGAAGCTATCGAGACTTGGTGGATATTTCTTCTTATCGGCATAGTACTGGTCAATGAGACGCCTTAACTGATAGAGGTCCTCCTTGAGGACCGCCTCCTTGGCTCTTATCGTTGCCGTTCGATACTGCGCGACGGCCATTCCTGCGAGGATACCGATGAGGGCAATGACCACCATCAACTCGATGAGTGTAAAGCCGGCCTCCTTCCGGAATCCGGAGTTCCGAGTGCGGGGTACAGAGCTCGGAACCAGGAATTGCGACTTCATATTTTTACCAGGTATTATAGGGCGAGCCGTCCAGCCCCTTTTTTGTTGATTTCGAATAAACATCGTACACATTCTGTTCGCCCCATGTGGTCGAGTCAAAATCGTCTTGATAGGACCGAAGGCCCCAATCTGTGGAATTTGTCATCGGATCGACTGGGATTCGTCGGAGAAATTTGAGTTTCCGGTTGATTTTCCCGACTTCCTCAACTCCTTCAACGAGCGCCTTCAGGGTTGGAGGATATCCTCGTGATTCGAATTTGATGGCGATCCGCCCGGCATCAGCCGTCTTTTTATATTCGTCGATGGCCGATCTGATCTCCCGTAAAGCCCTGCGTAATTCGATCTCTCTTTCGCGCTGGATCGAAACCTGGGCCAATGGGACAATCATCGCCGCGAGGACTCCCAGGATGGCAACCGTGACGACTAGTTCGATGAGAGAAACGCCCGCGACGCTGCGAATCCCGCGTTCTAATCGCCGCGTCCCGGGCGTCGTCTTCAGAGGTTCAGGCGTGGCCTGAGTGGGTTCGACTTGTGAATCACACGCCTGCATTTCCTGTCTATCGTCGCGGACCTCTCCGATCATCTCGGGGACGCCTGTCATGTTCGCGAGGAGGCTGCCCGCCGGAGCCGCCTTCCCGTTGATAACCGGATGGTTGAGTTTGTTCATCACCTTGCCGGGGTGGTTGATTGGGTGAAGGCCCAGGTCCACCCTCCTCTTTAGTTACCGCCCGACGGCTCAATTTAATCCGTTTATCCGCATCTATTCCGATCACCTTGACCAGAATTTTGTCCCCTTCTTTGATCTCATCCCTGACTTCACGGACACGATAGTCAGCAATTTCCGAAATGTGCAGAAGGCCGTCGGACTTTGGAAGTATCTGCACGAAAGCCCCATAGGTCTCGACCCGGACGACCGTTCCCAGGTATACCTTGCCCAGTTCAGCCTCGGCCGTCAGTTCCTCAACCATCTGCACGGCCCGCCGGGCAGCGGTTTCGTCGTTGGAGGCAATGCAGACCTTTCCATCGTCGCTCACGTCGATCTTAACGCCCGTCTGATCGATGATGCTTCGGATGGTTTTTCCTCCCGGTCCGATCAGTTCGCCGATTTTGCTGATGGGGATCTTAATACTGATGATGCGAGGCGCCCAGGGGGAGATCATTTCGCGGGGCCGCCCGAGTGTCACCATCATTTTGTCGAGAATGAAGAATCGTCCTTCACGAGCCTGCCGAAGTGCTTCCCGCATGATTTCCGGCGTGATGCCGGTGATCTTGATATCCATCTGCAGGGCTGTGATTCCATCACGGGAACCAGCGACTTTGAAATCCATATCGCCGTAATGGTCTTCGACGCCGGCGATATCCGTCAGAACGGAATAGGCATCGCCTTCCTTGATGAGTCCCATGGCGACTCCGGCGATCGGAGCCTTGAGCGGCACGCCGGCATCCATCAGAGCCAGAACGCCGCCACAGATTGAGGCCATCGATGAGGAGCCGTTGCTTTCGAGAATGTCGGAAACAAGTCTCACCGTATAGGGGAAAGAGTCATCAAGAGGCATCATCGCGAGAATCGCTCTCTCGGCCAGGGCCCCATGCCCGATCTCGCGCCGCCCGGGGCCGATAACCCGGCCCACTTCCCCGACGCTGAAGGGTGGGAAGTTGTAGTGCAGCATAAACTTCTTTTCATACTCGCCGGCCAGCAGGTCCATTCGCTGGACGTCTTCACCGGTGCCGAGAGTGGCAGTGACGAGAGCCTGGGTCTCTCCGCGCGTAAAAACCGCCGAACCATGAGTCCTGGGAAGCACCCCAACCTCGCACGTGATATCGCGGATCTGATCGAATGCACGGCCGTCAAAACGACGCCGGTTAATAAGGATTTCCCTGCGGACGACTTCCTTCTTGACTGTATGGAAGATGTAGTTATGCAAAGCGGCCTTGGCTTCATCCTCGCCGGCTTCAGCAATGTAGCTCTTCGAGAGTGCCGCGACGGCGGCTTCGCTGTTGAGTTTCCCGGGACGGTGAAGGGCCTCGAGCAGAGACGGAGTCAGTTTCGAGCGCGCCTCATCGAGCAACGTCGGATCGATCTTCTCGTCACTAACATCAAGCTTCCGAATGCCGAGTTTTTCATACAGCCGGAGTTGTAGCTGGATAATCTGGCGAATGTTTTCGTGGGCGAACGAGATGGCGTCCACCAGGATGTCCTCGTTGAGCTCCTTCGCTCCAGCCTCGACCATCACGATCGCATCCATGCTCGCTGCCACCATCAGATTCAACAGGCTCGTCTTCAGCAACTCACTCGTTGGATTGACTACAAACTGACCGTCAATATATCCAACCCGCACGCCGGCGATCGGCGTTGTGAAAGGGATCTTAGAAAGGTACAGAGCTGTCGACGCAGCCGTGATGCTGATGGTATCAGGATCGTTTTCGAGATCGGCGGAAAGAACCAGCCCGATGACCTGCGTTTCGTTATGCCACCCTTTCGGAAAGAGCGGCCGAAGCGGGCGGTCAATGAGGCGGCTCGTCACTATTTCTTTTTCGTTCGGACGTCCTTCGCGTTTGAAGAAGCCCCCGGGAATTTTGCCGGCGGCGTAGGTGTTTTCGCGATAATCAACTGTCAGCGGCAGGAAATCGACATTTTCCTTCGGTTCGTCCTTGGCGCAGGCCGTCACAAGCACAACGGTGTCCCCGTATTTAACGAGTGCCGATCCATGCGCCTGCTTCGCCAGTCGACCGGTTTCAATGGAGAGAATTCGCCCTCCAAGTTCCATCTGTTCGTAATGAATCATGTTTCCTCCAAATTCAGAGATGCGATTCGGTGAGTGAGAGAATGGTGGAATATCCCACCGGAGGGGATGAGTGAATAAGACACCGGCAGGCACACGTATGCCGGCGCCTCACTTGTTGGCGGCTCACGCATGGAGCCAATCGAATATCCAGCGAAAGAGCGCTACTTCCGAATGCCCAGTCGCTTGATGATGCCTCGGTACCTGCTGATTTCCTTTTTCTTCAAGTAATCCAGCAACCGCCGCCTCTGACCAACAAGCTTCAACAGCCCATGGCGTGAGTGGTGATCCTTTTTGTGGATCTTGAAATGGTCCATCAGGTACGCAATGCGGTTCGAGATCAGAGCTATCTGCACTTCCGGCGATCCCGTGTCTGATCCATGCACTTTGTACTGCCCTATGATCCCGCTCTTCTGTTCTGTCGTCAGACTCACCGCGTCGTCTCCTTCTCTCTCTTTCTTTTCTCTTCTGTTTCGCCGCAAACACTAACATAGCGACTGCCCTGTGTCAAAGCAGGCGGACGAACCATCATCCAGTGGCAACGAGACTGAGGATGAGATTTTTTTCGCACCGAATCGGCAGAGGCGCGGAAGTGCCGATGGGCCGGCTTACCTCCGCTCTTCTGCGGCTCTGCTCCTCTGGAGCAACCAACGTCCAACCCAACTGGTTTGACAATACCCAGGAAGCCCGAGGGATTCCGAGAATGCCGTCGAATAAGAGTCAAAGCAACGTTGGAGCGGTGTAGCGCAAGATAAGGCCCGCATAGTATAAATAGCGGCGTGGATATTTAGATGAGCAAGAAAAAGAACTCAAAACGGAACCAAGCTAAGGAACAGATTGATCGGTCGAGTGTCGCTGGAGAACGGCGTCATCACGTCGAAGGCCGGGGTCGGAGCATCAAAAGCATGGCCATCATGCTCTGCATCCTGGTGACCGTCGCAACAGCGGTCCGTCTTGTATCATGGAAGCAAGTATTCGGGCCGGACCGGATCCACTTCCTTGTCGACTCGGATCCTTACTACCATGTCCTGCGCGCGCAGCGGATTGTGGAGAACTTCCCTCGAGTTCAATGGAATGATCCGTCCATGAACTATCCCTACGGGGCTGATATTCTCTGGTCGCCGCTCTTCGATTATCTGATCGCCGTCCCGGCGAAAATTCTTGGTGGCACACCCGCTGCCGTGGAACGCGTGGCCGCTGTTCTTCCTGTCATTCTCGGGATCATAATCCTCACGCTGGCCGGCGTGCTGGGATCCAGGATTCTTGATCGGCGTGCCGGATGGATAGCCGCCTTTCTTCTCGCGCTTCTCCCCGTGAACGTGGAGTTCACGATTCTGGGGCGCCCCGACCAGCATTCGATGGAGCTTGTGGCAAGTTGTTGGATCATCCTGGCATTCCTTTCAGCATCGCTGAGCAGGAGTCCCACGTTTTGGGGCCGGAACGGCGCTTCCATCTTGCTGGGGCTGGGGATTGCCATCGCTTTCTGGAACTGGCAAGGGAGCGCCTTCTATCTGCTTTTGATCGGGGTATTCACGGCGATGTGGCATATTTTCGTGCCGCTTGACAATGCGCCGGCTGATCCTGTTCGTGCCCTTTGGATGGGGACTTTATGGGGTGCCGGAACCCTCCTCCTATCACTGGCCCTATTCGCTCCTCAACAGCTCAAGAAGACGATCATCATGGGAGTGACTTCGTTCCACCTCCTTCTCGTGTGTTTGACAGCGGCTTTCGCCGGGCTGATCCTGCTTGTGCGCCGCCTCCAGCCGGCTGGGACAGGTCCTGGTCGCCGAGTCATCGAAGTCCTGATCGCATCGTTTCCCTCAGCCGGATTGGCATTGGCTCTCGTGCCGGGATTTCGCGAAAGCGTAACGCGAGGGTTGTGGGCTCTTGGCGCAACCAACACATGGTATGCCACAATCGAGGAATTCCAACCCCTTCTATTCAGCGGATGGATCCCTTTGCGAGCTGAATTCATGCACATCCTGCATCATTTCGGCCTTGTGCTGCTCTTCATGCCGCTGTGCATCCTGGCTTTCGTAAGTGAATGGCGCCTTCGCTCCGGACAGCACTTCCAATTGGCATTCCTGGCGTACTGGGGCGGGCTACTCTTTTTTCTCACGATCGCGCGTTCTCGGTTTTCGCTGTACCTGGCCATTCCGGCAGTTCTTTGGATGGCACTCGGTCTCGAATCTCTGAACGGATATTTGCATGGCAACTCACTATTTCGACACCCCGTGCCGACATATTTTGTTCTGATCATGGGCACCTTCATCATTCTTGTTCCGGCTCTGCCCTATCTGGCACCAGGGACTGTTCAGGAGGCACCCCATATCGCACAAAGCGCCCCTCTTTTAACACGACTCCGCGGACCCTCCTCGCAAATGCCCGGACGCGAAGCTGTCCTTGCAACATGGGACCTGGGGCACGCGATTCAATATTTCGCAGCGAAGCCGGTCATCGCATCGCCATTCGGAATCGATGGCGGAGCGAACGCAATGGAAGATTCTGCGGCGTTCTACCTCGCATCAAATCCTGAAGCGGCCGAGGCGGTGATCACGCGGCGGCATATCGGGTTCATATTGCTTTCTAATCCGTCAAAAGATGCGCACATACTTTCGGGCTTCGCGCCGTCGACAGCTCCAAAGCCGATCCGGATCAGTCGGGACTGGTGGAAGGGATGGTCGATGCAGATCAATGACGAGTTCTGGCCGTTGCCGGCATCTCGTTTATACTTCTTCGACGGCATCGGATTGAAATGGGCAAAAATACCGGCCCTCGGCGCCTACCGGCTGCTTTTCGAAACTCCCCCGACGAATCCAGGGGACAGGATCCGCGAAAACCAGCTCAAGCTATTCGGCATCGTGACGGGGGCTGATGTTTCGATTGAAAATGCCCAGCCGTCAACCCTCGTGGTCGTCACAATTCCCATTCGAACAAACACCAGCCGAGTCTTTACCTGGACAACGATCGCTCAAAGCGACGCCGCAGGCCGAGTAGCCGTGCGTATCCCCTATGCATCGGGGCTCAACGGCCAGGTCAGGACTCAGACAATGACTGCCGGCGATGGGAATCACACGAAGCAATTCGAACTGACAGAGATGCAGGTGGTCTCGGGAGATAGGATCATCGTGAATCTTGCTCCGAAGTCGGCTCAGTAGGCAGGAACACATGCGTATAGGAGTTATTCACCAATGAAATTTGTGCGCACTCTGGTCACTTTGTTTCTCGTCATGTTCTCAACATTGGTTGCAGCGAAAGAAAAGACGGCATTCGGACGCTTCGGTGACGTGTCGATCTATCGACCGGCCGGCAATCCGTCATCGGTTGTTCTTTTCGTTTCCGGCGATGAAGGCTGGAAACTCGGCGTCGTGAATATGGCAAGACGCCTCACCGTTGAGAAGGCTCTGATTGTAGGCATTGATATCAGAACCTATCTTAAATCACTCATGCACTCATCCAGAGAGTGCGCCGATTTCGCCGGCGATTTTAATAGTCTCGGAAAGCATGTTCAGGAGAAGTGCGGAATCAAGCGGCGCCACATGCCGATTCTTGTTGGGTACTCATCAGGCGCGACTCTTGTCTACGCGGCGCTCGCTCAATCCGAGCCTGGCACTTTTGACGGCGCTATCAGTCTGGGATTTTGCCAGGATCTTCTCCTCACAAATCTGCCGTGCAAATCTGAAGGACTGGAATGGATCGTCAGGCCTCACGGCAAAGGCCTCCTGTTTTCACCCGCCAAACACTTGATGGCGCCCTGGATCGCTCTACAAGGAACTATCGACACAATCTGCAGCCACCAGGCGACTGAAAAGTACGTCATACAAGTCCGGAAAGGCGAAGTCGTCTCGCTCCCTCATGTGGGGCACGGATACAGTGTGGAAAAGAACTGGATGCCTCAGTTTCTGCAGGCTTTCCGTCGAATCGTTAAGGCGTCGCCGCATGAGTAATATCGCTGCCATCAGCCTCGACTAGTGCATACTCCCGAGCGGTGAGTGTGATGACTGTTCCTCCACACGAAATGATCCTCGCGGCTGTGTCGATCACAACATCGCCGATCTCCAGAACCGGCTGCGCCTGGCTGGCAGATCTGCGGATGATCGCGCGCAAACGTGTAGCATCAACTCGGCCAGATCGAACGGTTTGGCGACATAGTCATCCGCGCCTGTATTCAGGCACCGAACACGATCCCGAATGGCATGTCGCACCGCCGGCATCATAGCGGGAGTGCTCTTGCTTTTGCTTGTGGGCGGCATTGGCATCATGAACATCATGCTGGTCGGCGTCACACCGAGAGAACCCGGGAAATCGGCATACGGATGGCCGTCCGCGCGCGCGAGCGGGATATCCTGCTCCAGTTCTTAATCGAAGCCGTCACGCTCAGCATCGACGAAGGCCTCGTCGGGATCGCCGTCGGCATATGCAGTTCGCAGATGCTCTCTTCTCAAATGGGATGGGGTGACGCTCGTCTCTCCGGAATCAATCGTCGGCGCTTTCTACTTCAGCGCTGCCATCGGCATTTTCTTCGGCTTTTACCCGGCTCGCAAGGCGGCTCGGCTCGATCCCATCGACGCTCTGCACTACGAATAAGGCCCTTCGGAGGGGAATGCCGCGCCGATGCTGGGCGCTGCGGACGCAGCACCCGACAATACTAACCGGTTATATCAAACAGACTCTGCGTTCCGGTCTTGTCCGCAGCCATGCTCCCTTGTTGGCTGTAGGTTGTGTCACTCTGGAGCTTGCTGATTAGGGCGTTGATGTTGGAGTCGCTTTCATTTGGATGCTTCAGGGCGTAAACGAGTTCTTCCAGAATGGAGACAGTTCCGTCTTGATTCAGATCCTTCTTGTCATAAGTCGTCGTGTTGCTCGTTTGGGAACTGTCCCTGGGCGCGGACGATTTTTGTGCACCGCCCGGAGGCATGCCGCCTGATTGCGGGGGAGCCTGCTCACCCATTTTCTTGAGAATATTCTCGTTTTCAGTCTTGTCGATCTTGCCATCGCCATTGGCATCGGCTTCACTGAAGATCTTGTCGACGTTCTGATCAGTCTTTTTCATCGCCGATTGCAGCTCTGATTTGTCGATGCCGCCATCGTTGTTCGAGTCAAGTTTCTTGAAAATATCCTGCGCCATCTGCGTCAGGTTGAACCCACTCGCTCCGCCGATCGCATCGATTGCCATTTGATGATCTCCTTCTTTTCTGCTTTCTAGCCTCACTCACTGTATCGACCCGATTCGACGGCTCCTTAGCAGGATTTACATCCTTAACCAATCTTTTACACGCCTTTGAAGCATTCCTTTTGATCTCGGCTTATCCTTGGACGTCATGACAAAAGAACGGACGCCATATGGCAGGGAAGGCTCGTCGAGCAATGGGCATCACCATGGCGGTGATGAACAAAAAAACGACATATGATAAAGAAGGAGAAAATCGTTATGAAGACTGCACACGTGGTTATGATCGCAGGAATGAGCACAGCCGTTTTTCTCGGCGCCGCCACACTAGCGACCGCCGGCGACATCAGCCCCTTCCTGAAAATGGGGATCATCATGAATGGCGACTACAGTGAGCCTCTCGGTTTTTCGGACAGACTCGTCTACAAGGGAGGGCTGGACATCGGCCTCAGCGATCTGTTCGCAATCGGTCCCGAGCTCCAGTTCCAACACCTCGGCTACAGCGGGACTCTGTCGGGTGTCGACTACACAACATCGGGGAACATTTATGCGTTTTACGGCAACTGCCGCTTTGCGCCGAAAGTGAAATCCTCGATTTCACCATTTGTCGGCGCCGGCCTAGGTTTAGCGCACGGAACATCGAGGGCCTCAATCGAAGGCGTGGATTTCAGCAGCTTTTCAGGAACTAAGGGTTCATTCCATGCGTTTGGCGGCATCGAGTTCCGTTCCCTCACAGCTGATCTTGAGGTGAATCGAATCTTCAAAAGTGGTGTCGACACGAACGCGGTCGTCAATTTCGGCGTCCGGTTCTGAGAGTGCCAGCACGGGCTGCAGGGGAGGGTACAGGGCCTCCCCTCCATCCAATGGCATTCGTTTTTATTCTACGAAGCATCCATTTCACAGATCAACAGGCTAAGTGTTTGTTTTTTGAAATCAAAGATCCCCTTTGATTTCAACCTGGTACCCCACACCGACGAGCGTTCTTGCGCTGAGCGGCACTTGGCGGTGTTGGAAAAAGACGATGTCGTTGTTTACGACAGAGGGTATTTCTCCTACAACATGCTCCATCAGCATGACAAGTCGGAAATCCATGCGTTTTTTCGTCTGCAAGAAAGCACCTATTCCGTGATTCGAGATTTTTTCTCAAGTCAGCAAACCGACATCATTGCCTCTATTGATCCATCTTCCGCAACGCGGCACGAAATCATGCGTAAGCATCCAGAACTCGGCATCGTACCGCTGAAAATGCGCCTCATCAAATATCAGCTGGGTGACAACCCTTGTCGATCAAAGCCGATACAGCAACACAAAGGATAAAGGATGGCTCTACCCTTCTCAAGATGCCGCTCAGCAACAAACGCAACAGGAGGCTCCGACTCCGTCTATGATGATGAGCGATCAGATACTAAGAGGTTCGGATGGGATCTTGCATATTCCGAAGATCTTGCCATTTCGCGTCGACATTTCGCCATTTAGACACTAAGGGATGCGTTCAGTATCAGGATTAGCGAAGGAAAATTGGATTATTTTTGCTGACGCACGTCACTATCGGGTCGGTTCGAGATGAGCACAGCCGTGTAATTGATGTCGGTATAATCGGCGATGCGGTACAAGGGAAGCCAGCTTTCCCAAGGCACTTGCTGGAAATCCTTCTGATTGACGATACAGAGGATTCTTTCTTTATGCTTGAAAAAGGAGATCAGATCAGCACGATTGCGAAGCTCAGGAATGCCTGCACCATAGTAGTAAACAAGACTCGGCAGAAAAGGCGATTCGCGTCGCTGCAGGCGGAGAGTAGCAAACGGGGGGTTGCCGCGAGCGGCCACATCCTGAAGAATTCGCTCAGCCGGCTTGTAAGTCTCCAGTCCTCCCATTGCCGCCATGCAGCTTAGAACCGCGCAGGCTCCAGCCACGACCTGAGCCCAACTCCTCAATGGTAGCATGAAACATGCTGCTCCGCTCGCCACAACAACCGTCAGAATCATGAGAAGCGACGGGAGGGCCGGTTCACTGAAGAGGATCAGATTCTCTTTGAAGATCATGGACTGCGATAGAAGCGCGATTGCAAGGATCTGCATGACGAGGAGAGCGTTCAGTAAGATGCATCGACGCCCGACGGAGAGGACAGCCGGTCCGGCAACTATAGCCGCCAGCGGGAAGGCCGCTAGTATATAGCCGGGGAGCTTTGAGCCTGACGGTGAAAAGAACAGGATGATAACAGTGATGGAAGCGAGTGCGAAGAGGCGGTGCTTCTCACGGATCGCACTCCGTATTTCCGATAGCAGATGAAAAAGCCATGGAAAAATCCCCGCTATAAAAACCGGCACGAAATACCAGAACGGCTGAGCGTGGTGGTACATGGGGCTGGTAAAACGCTTCAGGTTATGTTCAACAAGAAAAGTCCAGACGTAGTCGGGATGCCACAAGGACATGTAGAGGTACCAGGGGAGTGCCAAAGCGGCGAACAAGAGTATGGGGATCGGCCGGAAGAGCGAGCCGAATCTGCGAATTTGTTTCTGGGTCAGCAGATAGGCGACCACACAGAGGAGCGGCAAGACAAGGCCGACAGGCCCTTTCGTGAAAGAACCAAGGCCGGCAGCAGCCCATGCCAGAGCAAGATCCCTCGGGCGTTCGCCGCCTTCAAGAAATCTGTAAAAGCCGAAGAGGGTCGCGAGGAGGAAAAAAGTGAGGGTCATGTCGGGGGTCGCGATCCGTGAAAAGACAAAAAATTCTACACTCGTAGAAGCAATCAGAGCACTCGCCCACCCGACAGGCGCGCCCATTTCCCCGCGCCGGCTCCACAGAAACACAATCGTGACGATGAGGACAGCCGCCAGGGCCGATGGAAAACGGATGGCATGTTCCGTCACGCCGCCGATGGTCTGAGCCGCAAGGGTCAGCCAGTAAAAAAAGGC
The DNA here is from genome assembly GCA_903916735.1 of uncultured Acidobacteriota bacterium. Taxonomy (GTDB): domain Bacteria; phylum Acidobacteriota; class CAIWXX01; order CAIWXX01; family CAIWXX01; genus CAIWXX01. The sequence goes on along the minus strand of CAIWXX010000043.1, from coordinate 8,779 downwards.
CGGCTTGTCATAGAGCGGTTCGCCATTGAAGACGATGCACATGAAGTCGCCTCGTTCAACCATCTCCCTCGGCGCCTGCGCATAATAGCTCTCATCGGGATCCCACAAACGTACACGACCGCTCTCTTCGAAAAATACAAAGAAGAGCAGGATCGAAGCGAGAATTGCCAACAGGATTTTGGATGAAGATCTATTGAAGAGCATCAGTCAACTCTTGTCTCGCCGCATTTGCGATCAATCCTTAAGACCAGATCAATGATCATCGTTTCCGGATGATGGCCACCGCGCGCAGTGCCTTTTGATGCCGGCACTTTCCCTGAAGATCATGATGGTTGATCAAGGCACCGGCAACCGACAACTGGAAACTCACTTCAGGATCGCGATGATTTCCTTCTGTGCGGCCGTTGTGCAGATGGCCTCGGTCGCGCCGATGAAAACATTGATCTCGCTCCTGATGCCGAACTCTTTCTGGTAAATCCCGGGCTCAATGCTGAAGCCGATTCCTTCGATCAATGTGCGTTCATCGCGACTTTCGAGGTTGTCCATGTTGGCTCCGGTGAAATGATCCTGATAGCCGATTGAATGGCCGGCGCGGTGGATGAAGAAGGGACCGTACCCGGTTTTCCCAATGAAGTTACGAGCTGCATCATCGACCTCCCACCCTCGAAGAGGTTTTCCTTCCCGGACAGAATGCATCACGAGATTCAAGGCCTCATCGCGGGCACCGGCGACGATCTCGAAAATCTCTTGATATTTGGTGGGAACACCATCCCCGACAAACCCGACCCAGGTAATATCGGCATAGATGGATGACGGCACATTCATCTTCGCCCAGATATCGAAGAGCACAAAGTCGCCCTTATTAATCGGCTTTGACATGGTTGTTGAAGGCATGTAGTGAGGGCTGCCGGAATTTTCGTTGACCGCGACGATGGGGCGGTCTTCGGAAATCATTCCCATTTCAGCGAATTTCTGCCAAATGAATTCCTGGATCCCGAATTCATCAGCGGCATCCCCGGCATTGATGCGTCGGGCGATTTCAGCGAACCCCAATTGGACGATATGAACGAGGTTGGTCGCGGCCTGCTTATGGGTCTCAAATTCCGCTTCCGTCCACCGGCTCGTGAAGTATTGAACCATGTCGGCCGAGGAGATGACTTCGGCACCAAATGCTCGGACCAATTCGATGGTGCCCGCATCAACACGGGAGATATAGGGGATGGCGCATCGAGGGCTGTATTCCATCGCAACCCGCGCCTTGCCTTTCAATATGTCCTTCAGGCCCTTCTCCATCGATTGCCAGCTGGTGAAGGTTTTCAGGCGCCCGGGGAGACCCTTGAAATGATATTCCTCGATCTTATGGGCGAGTGCGACCGGGCTTCCTTCAGCGGGAATCATGTAATACCAGCGCCGTGTCAGCATTGCTTCTTCACGCCCGATCATTCGAAGCGCTATTGGGTTGAGCCCCTGGAAATCGTAGAGTAACCAGCCGTCCAGTTTATTGTCTTGCAGGTATTGTTGAATGCGATCCAGTTCCATCAGTTTCTCCTTTATCGACGCCCTGCCATCGCCCCCGCCGGTCGATGTTCCGACTGAACCAAGGCACTATAGATTATAACGATTTCGGATAGCGGGGCCAATCGCGAGAGGTAACAATGATGAAAAGATCTGCCTGCACGCGGCATCGATTCCACTCTCATGAGTCGAATATGAGCTATTTCTTGGATTGAGCGGCAGTGGACGCTGCAGCAGACGCGCCTTGGTGGCTTGCTGGATTCTGCTTAGAAATCGCTTCCTCGGAAGGCATTTCGACATTGCCCTTAAAGATGGCGCCCTCTGCGACGATGACCTTGGGAGTGCGGATATTCCCTTCCAGAAAACCGCTCGCGATAATTTCAATTTTTTGTCGGGCCGTCAGATTGCCCTTGACCTTCCCGCTGATTTGGATGATCGTGCCGAAAAGCTCGGCCTCCACCTGGCCGGTCCGGCCAACTGTAATTCGAGCGGCACATGTCAGCCGTCCGGAAAATTTTCCTTCGATGATGACGTCTTCATCAGAAGTCATCTCGCCGCTGATGTCCAATGACTGTCCAAGGATCGTGCAGGGCGTGCGAAGCTGCGAAGGTGGCAGTCCAAGCTGCCCTGAGCCGGACGCAGAAGAAGGACCAGCGGGCGGCGTTTTCAGTGTCTTTGTGTCTCCGAAGAGTCCCAATTTAGCTCTTTCATGGAGCGGGCAACGGGGGTCGAACCCGCGACACCAAGCTTGGGAAGCTTGTACTCTACCAACTGAGCTATGCCCGCCCTCCAATATCGACCATCATCATCGTAGCAAAGAGCAACAAGAAGAGTCAAATCACCCCGATCCGCGAGTAAGAGTCGCAGCTTGCTCAAACCCGTATCAAGAAACCCGTGCCCTTTCCCGCTCCGTTCCCATCTCGATTTGGAGGGCATCGCACACTATGGGGAGGAGTGCCTCCGACGCGAAGCCGAGTAAAATAAACAAGAGGATAACCAATAAATTCAGGGACGACGACTTCCGGAAATATTTTGATTTTTGCTATTTTCTTTGCCACCTCAAACGCTCATGCAGATTGTGTCGCGGCCATGGGGTCGATAGCAATGATTTGGATACGGTATGCTGACGGCAACATTCTAAGAAAAAGTGGGGGGCGCTTCATCGAGCGGCCATCAACGCTCGATCCAGGACACCCCCATTAATAAGCGCTGCGAAGAGATGTGTTTCCTTTTCCGGATTCTTCACTCAGATTGCACCGACTCAAGCGACTTCATTTCAAGGGCATTCATTTGGAGTCTGTATCAATTCAATTTCTCCACCTTAACCCTGCCGGTGATAGCGATCGAGACCTTGCTGTACCTGCGCCCGTAGCACCCGACATATGTCGTCGACATGCTTGTCACAGAGCCATCTCGTGTAAAGACCGGATCATTATTCGTTTCGATTGTCACACGTTCATTGAAAACCCGTCGCCGCCTTTCAATCCATTCACCCGAGGTTTTTTTCTCAATGACATACGCATTTGGAGCATCGACTCTTAACCGATAGCCTGCATTCTCAGAAACCGCTCGATACCGCATCGCCAGCAGGTCCAGTGTCAATGTCGACGTGGCCGATTTTACGGAATAGCGGGTTTCCATGTTGGCGAGGACGGGCATCGTGATGGTCAGACAAATGGCGATCAGAGCCATAACCACGAGCAACTCGAGAATACTGAATCCTCTTTGCATGATTCTTCTCCTTCCACTCATTCAAAAGCAGGCTGAATACTGCGAGCGACCGGCCAGCCGATGTAAGCAACCACCTGCCGGGAAGCAGGGAACCCAGGCGGTCGCTGAAAACCGCCCTCGGCACGCGGCAAATATTCAGTGTGTATGACCGCTGACTCGATCCTACCGCCTCCGACGACCGCCAGTGAATGCACAGCGACCTTTTGACATTCGGCTTTGACAGAGCCTCCTTTGAGATAAAGGTGCGCATCGATCCTTAAATTTCGACCGGGAGCCATGATCGTGAAACCAGGTTCGCCGTCGCCGGCGATCTGAAGGGAAAGCAGGCCCAGTGGGATCTCACTCGATGCCAGAATATGGTCGCGGATCGTCATTCCGGAGGAAGCCGCAATTGTGAGCGGCATGGAGATCGAGGAAATGGATTTTTCAAGAATGTCCGGAGAGGCAATGACAGCACCCATCCCATCCACGATGCCTCCGCCGAGGGAATCGATTCTCCCATGGACCACGATTCGATCACGCGCACCAAAGATTGTGGACTGGGGTACCCCATCGACGAGGACACTTGTGAACTCGGGCCGAATTCGAAGAGTCACATCGCCCAGCGCCGAATGATGCATCCCGACCATCTGTTCATCAGGCCCCTGGGACGCCAGGATCATTTCAATGACATCGCCTTCGATGAAAATGGCGCGATTTTCGTCGAAGAAAATGCCGGGTGGCGGCGGCAGATTTGCAGTTTCCAGCTTCAGTAACAATCTCAACTTGTCCCATGTCAGATCTTCCAAATTGTTTTGTAAGAGCGAATCCGTTGCATCCATCGCCCCCAACCCTGTCTTTAATCCCGCTCTCCTGATGGAATCCTCCAAACCATCCACATGTTCCGGCCCCAGTTCGAGATCCTTCCAGAAGGTTGTGCCGGGGCCGATCCCGCCACCAGGCTCGACTCTCACCGGGCCTTGATACTCACGCTGATCCGCAATCAATCCGTCGCCAACCACGGCTTCATAGTGACTCGAAGGCAGATGCCCAATACTGATGAGGACATCACCACTCAACTTAAGGAACGCCGTCGCCGTGGCATTCTTTGCTGATCCCGATGCGTCGAGCAGGAATGTGGCATTGTAAATTCGAGGGTCATCTTCATGGACACAATCAGCGTGCCATTTGATATCGCCCTTCAGGCACAATGTCCCGGCCCTCGATTCGAACGGAATATCAAGTTGCCGGAGTCTTTCCTCAACATGCCGTTGGGCTTCAACCGGTGCCGCCATGAACGTGCCGGCTAGATCTTGGCGGAGTTGATCCGAGCCGAGTGCTACATTCAGATTTTCAATGAGCGTGCTGATAGCCGCTTCCGCGGCGGATCCGGCTTCAAAGCTTCTGGCGCGCTGCGAAGCAGCCATGGCCGATCCGCGGGAGATCAGTACAACTGCTCCTCCGACCATCACCAAAACGGTCAAGAGAATGAGTGCCAGTAACAAAGCGCTCCCTTGCTCTCCCGCAACTATTTTATGAACAAATGACCTCATCTGAACCCCCCTTTACAGCGGACTTTCATGCTGCAGCGATGAGCCCGGCCTTCCAAGAAATTTTGAACTTAGAAGATCGAGCAAGAAAGGAAATCGGCGTTCTGCCATGCGCCCACCACTGGCGACTTCAACAGCCAGTTCGGTCATGAGCAACCCCTCCTCTGTCACGCTCCCGGACATCCTTTCTCCAGTGATCCGATTCTCGAGACGAAGTTTGAAGTCGGTGCAATTTTCCAGAAGAGGTTGCGGCGAACCCCCATTTTCGCTTCGCGAAAGCTTGCGCTTCCTGCGATCGAATGAGTAAGAGATGACGGTCACACCGCAGGCTGTGCTGAAGTTGCCGCGAGGATCATCATGCAGCGTGATCATTGTAATGCCACCCGATACGCTGACACGATCCACGCGGACAACCTGCCAATCGCTGAGCGATCTCATCAGAAGCCTGTCACCGCTCTGAATAGATGTCCCGGCAGCTCGAATCGCCTTATTGCCGATCTCAACCTCATCGCAAAGGATGACCTCCTTCCCGGCGATGTTCGAATAGACCGTCACTGACTCGGACCAATCCTTCCCAGCAGGTTGCTCACCCAGCACAAGCGGCGTGAAGCCGTCTCCTTGGAGCCGAATGCCGGACCCGCTGAAACTCAGATCGCGTACCAGTGTGTCGGCAACGAGGCGGAGCAGATCGGCATCGAATAATTCTCCGCTCATGCGTACAGCCATATCCCGAGCCGCCGAGAAATATCCGAACGCTGAAATGACGAACATCAGAGTTACCACCAATGAAACCAGGGCTTCTGCGAGTGTCATGGCTTTTCCACAAGGCTGATCAGCTCAACCAGCATCCGCGGCTCGTTCTTGGGAAAAACATAAATAGAGAGCCGATAAAATCCCGGATCGGAACCATCAACGGATTGCACGAGGCGGAACCCTTCCTTCTCGATGGCCTCGGAGTACGCGTCCTCCCCCTTGCGAATGGCCGTGCGAATTGAATTCAGGTGCTTTTGCGCCACCGTTGTCGCCCGGAGCAGATCTTCCGACCTGTGGCAGGCTCGAGCTGTTTCCGTGAGAAGCGGAGCAGCTGCAACAGCGCCGAAAAGAAAAATTGTTGAACCCAACATAGCTTCCAACAAATTGAATCCCATGTTTTTATCTTCCTCCTTTCGTCGATAGACATTTGCTTATGCCGTGCCAGAGTCCGCATCCAGATAACGCGATGATTTCCTTGAGCTTGCTGGAGGATCCCTTGTCAACCAGAGTTGACACACATGGATGTAATCCCAAATGAGGGATCAGCCGCGGCCTTTTAGATCAGATGACAAGAGACGCGGCAATTCGCCGCCGATCGCGCTTCGAACCTGGAAATGATTGAGGATTCAACAAGAAAGGAGAGTTAATGTGGCTGAGTTCCAACACCCAAAGCGGAGGCGCTCTTTTTCGAGCCGAATCTATCGAGTCAGGACGAAGGCAAATCAGAAGATTGTCAACAAAAGTTTACATGTATTCGATTGTTGACAAGCGTGAGCATTGGAAAGGAGGTATCCATGAGATTGCCGTTCAGCAGTTCATGTTTTTATTCAACATCAAGCCGTCAGTTTCCACGGAGTGCAATAACTCCATCTCTGTAGAATTATCCGGGGTGAATTTCGGAAATAAGATTGAAGGATTTTAGTGCAAAGACGCCAAGATCTGAAGACACGAGATGGTGTTTTCATATTTCTGCATTGCATACACGCAAAGACGCCGATCGCAGGCAACAAGCGAAGCAAGAGGCCGCGAGTTGCCCGATGCGAGAGACCAGCGCCGGTTAGTCTGTGCGCAGCCAGCCCGGCAGAGCTTGAGCCTTTCGGCCCTCATCCTGAAGATTGATCACAGCCTGGGCCGCATCGATTGCTTCTTGCTTTGACTGCTCGATTTCAGAACCTAGCTTCGCAAGTTCGACGCCAAGGGCATCCCGTTGTGCCGGATCCGAAAGGTTGTAGAACTTATTGTTTAAAGTCTGCTGCTTCAGGAGGAGGAGATCGTATCTCTCTTTTGCCCGGTCTTTAGCCTGCTGAGCTGCAGCAGCTCTCTGGCGCCAATAGGCTTCGTCCTTTGGCGCTTCCTTCTGTGCATCGGGTTTGTCGGCTGTCTGGCCATCTTTCTGACCTGTACTATCGGTATTCTCGGCCTTCTCACCATCAGTGGTTGCCGGCGCAGGCGACGTCTCGGTGCTCACCGCGGAAACATGGTCGCCCTTTAGTTTGTCGAGATCGCCATTGGTGTACACCTTCGTCGATTTGGGATTTTTATCTTTGTCTTGAGCCTTCTGCTTTTCCCGCTCTTGCTTGGCGATTTCCGCAAGGCTCTGAGAATACACGAAATTGCCTGCCGACAGGCCGATCGTAAGGGCCAACACCGAAAGGATTGTCAGCTGCTTCATACGCTTTTTCTCCTGTATAATCTCGCCTATGATTTTAGGCTTATCTCAACCGGCTGTCAAAGACAACTTTCGGGCGTACGACAAGGACCCTTACCTGAGCAGAAGATAATGAAGCGGCCCTCAAGCTCGATCACTCCTCGAACCGGCACATCGAAACTTATTCGCATAGCCGACGATTTGTCGAAGGATGTCGAATCACTTAGATTTTCAGCCCCAGTCACCCATGTCTATAATCCACTCCTCTATGCTCGCGATTCCTATGTCGCGTATCTATTGAAGTACGCAACCCCGCCCAAAGAAGTGGTTTTTCTCGGCATGAATCCAGGACCATGGGGCATGGTACAAACGGGCATACCGTTTGGCGAAATTCGAACCGTACAGGATTGGCTCCGAATTGAATCGCACGTCGGCAGGCCCGCGAAAGAGCACTCAGGACGTCCGGTTGTGGGGATGGAATGCCGGCGAAGCGAAGTGAGTGGCCGGCGCCTTTGGGGCTGGGCACGCGAAACGTTCGGTACACCTCAAGGATTTTTCAAACGGTTCTTCATCTTGAACTACTGCCCGCTCGCATTTTTTGATGAAGCAGGTCGCAATCGGACGCCGGATCACATGCCCATCAAAGATCGAATCGCGCTCTATGTCGTTTGCGATCGGGCATTGAAGCGCACTACTGAAGTTTTACAACCTCGCCATGTCATCGGAATCGGCCGATTCGCTGAAGAACGCGCCCGGAAGGCGCTCGAAGGGACCGGCATCCACGTGGCCGGTGTGCCTCATCCAAGCCCTGCGAATCCTGCCGCTAATAAAAACTGGGTGGGGCTTTTCGTCTCTGCACTCACAGGCGCCGGGATCCGCATACGATGATGTCTTCGATGACACGCTCGATCCCAGCCTCCCTATCGCTTATACTTAGACCAGCATGATAGAAGTGGCTGAATAGTAATAGGGCGGAATATCACACTGGAAAGGAAAATCCAATGAAACCCTTGATGTTAATTCTCGTGCTTCTCTCAATCGGCCTTCTCACCGGCTACGCAGACACTCCGAAGCAACCGGAGGCAAAATCGACGGCCAAGAACGGAGAGCAGGCTGACGCTGAATTCCAAAAGATGGATGCGAATGCCGACGGCAAAGTGACTCCTGAGGAATTCAAGCTTTATGGCCGGACGAAGTTCGGTTATTACGACACAAATGTGGACGAAAAGCTGAATCTGGAAGAGTATCTGGCCGGGGTTGAGAAGGAATTTGAAGCCATGGACACGGATTCAAATGGCGTGATGTCGCCGGAGGAATTGATGCGATATCACATCGGCACTACAACCGATATCCATGCATCCAAAGCCACCGCTGTGAATGATCTCCCGGGATTCGATGCACTGGATATCGACCATAGCGGTGCGATCACGATCTCAGATTATTATGCCTATGTCACACAGCAGTCTTTTGGCGCCTCGGATGCAACTCAAACAACTCTCTGGTCGCACGACGATGTCAAAGCACAGGCACGCGAAAATTTCAGATCGATGGACCTGGATAACGATGGAATTGTTACGAAACAGGAATATGTCTTCCTTTCGGT
>CAIWXX010000042.1 GCA_903916735.1 uncultured Acidobacteriota bacterium | reverse complement strand
TTCTTCCTCCAATGAAAGGAGAATCGTAATGACCAAACCCGAAGACGTTTCGCTTTTTCGATTCCAAGTGATCGCACCGCTTCTGAATCTGGAGAGGGAGCCGAAAGGAACGCTCGACCGGATGCTCCAGAAGCTGAGTTCGCGCACCTGGGAACATCCGCGACGAGGGTCGGTGCAGTACAGTCAAGGGGCAATTGAGCACTGGCTCTATGCCTACCGGAGCGGCGGGTTGGATGCGCTCGTGCCGCAAGCTCGCCGTGATCGAGGATCCAGCCGAGTGATTGACGAGGAAACGGCGAGCCGCATTGAAGAGCTCGCGCAAGGAGAAACAGGACTGGATGGTCCCGGCATTCTGAAGGAGCTTCGTGCTGATCCCGCCTTCAAGGAGCGGGTTCCTTCGCTTTCCACACTCTACCGATTCGTGAAGGCGCATGGATTGGCGTTGCGAGCGGGTGCGTCGATCATCAGCCGCGATCACCGTGCCTTCGAGTTCGACCTGGCCGGGGATTGCTGGCAGATGGACATCATGTATGGGCCGGATCTGCCGACCAGAAAGGGGACGCGGCGTCGCACCTACTTGTTCGCAATCCTCGATGACGCAACGCGTCTTATCGCCCATGCACAGTTCTACTTCGAGCAGCATCTGATAACGCTCAAAGACGCGCTCAAACAGGCTTTCTTGAAGCGTGGTTTACCCAGGCGCTTATACATGGACCAGGGCAGAATATTTAAGAGCCGGTCGTTGCTCCACCTGGCGGCGCGGCTCGGCATTCAGCTGATCCACACGCGCCCCTACAGACCGCAGGGTCGCGCCAAGCTCGAACGCTTCTTCGGAACGGTCCGTCGCTGCTTCCTCTCGCGCATCGATTGCAACCGTCTCGAATCCATTGATGCGCTCAATCGACTTCTCTTCGCCTTCGTCGAAGGCGAGTACCACATCCGGCCGCATCGAGGGATCGAGGGGGAAACGCCTCTGGACCGATGGGTTCGCAAGAGCGGCGGCATTCGCCCCATCCCGTCCGACGTGGACCTGGATCTACTCTTCCTTGATGAGGTGACTCGCCGCGTCCGCAAAGACGGCACGATCGTGTTGGACGGAAAAGCATTCGAGCCCGGCCCGCACTTCATCGGGCAGAAAGTCACCGTTCGCTACGACCCATTCGACCTCCGCCGCATCCAGGTCTTCTCGGATCGCGGTGAAAGAATTGATGCCTTCCCGGTGGACCTCGCCGGAAATCGCCGTGCCAGACGATTACCCGATACCGAATCAACTCCGACATCGCAGACACTCAGAAGCCTCCAACATCAGGCACAGACGTTCCAGAAGGAGGCCTCCCATGAGTGAGAGAATTGAAACCATGCTCAGAGCCTTCTTCGGATTGAAGACCCTCCCGTTCCTCAAACCGGCCGCCACCGAAGAGTATCTCCAAACGTCGAGCCTCACCACAGGCCTCGATAAGCTCCGCTACCTCGTCGACCGCCGAGGCATCGGCCTGCTCACCGGGGCGCCGGGAACTGGCAAGTCAACGCTGCTCCGCGCCTTCATATCGGGCCTCTCTAAAAACACCCACTGCCTCTCCTACATCGCACACACCACCTGCTGTGCCACCGACCTGCTTCGCCTCATCGCCTATGGATTCGACATCACACCAACCCACCGCCGCGCCGATTGCGGCCGGCAGATCAAAGACAGAATCCTCAAGCTCTCCCGTCAGAATAAAATACATCCTGTGCTCGTCATCGACGAAGCTCACCTCCTCAGAGGCGAGCTGCTTGAGGAACTTAGAATCATGACCAATTTCGATGGCGATGCGCCGGGACGATCTCACGCTCCTCCTCGCTGGTCATCAACAAATCGAATCCACTCTGCGCCTCGCCGTCCACGATGCCCTCGCACAGAGAATCACCATCCGTCTCCGACTCAAAGGCTGGGATCGGGATGAGGTCGATCAGTACATTCTCTACCGGCTCGAAGCCGCCGGTCGCACCGCCAAACTCTTCTTCCCCGATGCCGTCGAGGCCATCTTCAAGGCCTCCCGCGGCGTACCTCGTCTCGTCGATCGTATCGCCGAACACTCCCTCCTCGCGGCACTCCACCAGCACAAAAAGGACATCGATGCCGAGCTTGTCACTGAGTCGCTCGATGAGGTCGACCTATGAGCTCCTCTCTACAGCTCGTGTTCTTGCAACCGGTTACCATCCCCGTCCGCGTCACTCGCCTCGGATTCCTCCCCAGAAACTCAGCCGAGCCGCTTGACTCGCTCGAAGGTCACGTCACCAAAATGATCGCGCTTCGTACCCGCTTCAACAACAGCTCGATCGTCTGCTCCTCGCCAGATGGAACTCGAAACATGAACGGATTCCCCTGCGTCGAATGCCTCCACTCACGATGCCGACTCCAGCTTCGTATTTACCTCCGAGATGGCGCCCTTGTTCACATCCTCCACCTCAACATCCCTTCCGCCAACAACATTCTCGACCTTGAATCCGAAGCTCGCCATGATGGCGAGGAATTCTGCCGCTGGCGCCTCAAACTCACCGTCCTCGACCACGGCTCTTGGCCGGAAGTCCGCTTCCATCGCATCCGGTAATCACCTTCATCACGGGGATCGCGCGCGGTGCCTCGCGCGCTCCCCCGTCTCGCCTCGCAACACACGCCTCCCGCTTCCAACTACTGCCCGCTAATCAATTCGACAATCAGGCATTGATTCTCATATTCAACAGCTAACTCGATCGTGAAAACAGGCCCCTAACAAAGCGTGACGGCTGACATCGCACGGCACTCGGACTGCACCGAGGCTCACATCTCGCTGCGGATTGCGAGCGGGTTGGTCGAGATGAAGCTGGCCGACAACGGGAGAGGATTCGACACAGCAATGAAGAGCAGCGGCCACGGCCTGGGAAGCATGGCCATGCGTGTCGGGAGTATCGGAGGCACATTGGAAGTCGTCTCAGGACCGGGTAGTGGCACGGCCGTTTCCTTGAGAGTGCCGCTGGCGCACCGTCGTGCAATGCGATGGGGACGCGAATGAATTCGAAGGGGTCAGATGCAACATCCCTACCTACGTAGGTGGTGACAAATTGAAAAGCCGGGGTTAGATTTGACCTGGGAGACGAAGGGAGACTGAGCGTGCCTGAAACGGCGATGACATCAGCCTCCGCTGAGAGTGGAGAAACCGGCATCATTAGGGTTGCCATTATCGAGGACAAGCGTGAGATCAGCGAGGGGCTCGGGATTCTGATCAACGGGACCGTTGGTTTCCGTTGCGTCGGCAATTTTGGTTCGATGGAGGAGGCGTTGGATGGAATCGGCCGTTGTGCGCCCCACATCGCTCTCGTCGACATCGGGCTGCCAGGTATGTCAGGAATCGAGGGCATCCGCATTTTGAAAGAACAACATCCGAGTCTCCTGATGTTGATGCTCACGGTCTATGACGATGACGAGCGTATCTTCGATGCGCTGTGCGCCGGCGCATGCGGCTATTTGCTCAAGAAGACACCGCCCGCCCGCATCATCGATAGCTTACGCGAAGCCGTCGACGGCGGTTCGCCGATGACTCCAGAGGTCGCTCGCCGTGTCGTGTCGCTGTTCCGCAATGTGCGGACACGCCCGCCGGCGGCCTTCGCGCTCACACCTCACGAAACCCGGCTCCTCAAGATGCTCGTTGACGGGCATAATTACAAGACGGCGGCTGCGGCGCTGGGCGTGAGCGTCAATACGATCTCATACCACGTGCGTCACGTCTACGAGAAACTGCAAGTTCACACAAAGTACGAAGCCGTCGCCAAGGCGCTGCAGCATCGCCTGGTAGAGGAGTAGTAGCGCCCGGGCCGGACTCCTCGACTCGACGCCGTCGGCGCGAAAATACTCCGTCCCATCTCTATGCCATGCACATTGGTTTTGTGGCAAAACGATACTACCTAAATAGGTGGTGACAGATTGCCTAATATGCACGATCATACAAGATGGAATCTCACATGGAAGCGCGATGCATTAACATTCTGGGACGAGTGGCCGTGAAGACCCGCCTCAATGAAGGAGAATCAATCATGAACACAAGCCACAGAACGGCGCGCATTCTCATGAGTCTGCTATTTTGCACATTCATGGTCCATTTCGCCGATGCAGGCACGCAATGGGCACGGACAATCGGTGGCCCGTCATATGATGGCACCAGGTCGATCCAGCGGACAAGTGACGGAGGCTACATCCTCGCGGGGGTAACGAACTCCTTCGGCGCCGGCGGCTCCGACGCATGGTGCGTGAAGCTCGACTCCTCCGGCAACGTCCTGTGGCAGAAAACCTACGGGGTGCTTCCGATGACTATGCTGAAAGCGTGCAGGCGACGAGTGACGGGGGCTATATCCTCGCCGGAGGCACCAACTCCTTCGGCGCCGGCAACTACGACGCATGGTGCGTGAAGCTCGACGCCTCGGGCAATGTCCTGTGGCAGAAAACCTACGGGGGTGCTTCCGCTGACATTGCGGAAAGCGTGCAAGCGACAAGTGACGGGGGCTACATCCTCGCTGGAAGTTGCCAGAGCGACGCATGGTGCGTGAAGCTCGACGCCTCGGGCAACGTCTTGTGGCAGAAGACGTACGGAAGTGCTGACAATGACAATGCCTGGGCTGTGCAGGCGACGAGTGATGGGGGCTACATCCTCGCCGGAAACACCAACTCCTTCGGCGCCGGCAACAGCGACGTATGGTGTCTCAAACTATCATCAACCGGAGACATAGACCCTTCGTGCGCCAACCTCGTCTTGAGCTCGATCGCCTCTACGAGTGTCTCCACCGCTGTTCCCGCAATCTCTACAGCAGCTGTCATGCCTACGGCGGTCGCTGGAATCGCAACGAGTGCCTCCGTCACGAGCTCGACAGCCACCACGACTGTCCTCTGCAGCAGTGGACCCGAAGGGCCAGTCATCAGTTCCATCAAATCCAAGACCGGCAAGCCGGGCTCAAGCGCTACCATCAACGTCACCGGCTTTTCGACGGACAAAAAGAAAGATATTGTGTATTTCGGCACGAAGAAAGTGAAATCCATCAACAAAGCGAAAGCAACATCACTCAAGGTCACAATCCCCAAAGTCAAAAAGGGAACTGTCGGCGTCTACGTCGTGGTCAACGGCCAGACGAGCAACACGATCCAGTTCCAGGTGAAGTGATGAGCCTTGAGGCGAGAGGGCGGTCAAAAATGCATCAATCGCTTCTTGAAAGGTTCACATTTGGAGTTGCGATGACTGCCGGCGCGCATACGGCTATTTTCAAAGGAGAAAAGCAATGAGATATCGGATGGTCGGAACATTGGCGGGCTTCGCATGTTTGGCTTGCATAGCTCTACCAGTGAGCGCGGAGAATGCCGAGGCTCAGGGTCGGTCTCGCCTGAGCCGGAGTATTGAAATTCATGGTGACAGCCTTCCAGCACAAGGCGGGCTTGTCTGGAACACTTTCCTCGGCACACAAGGAGGTGACAAGGGCTTGGGCATCGCCGTCGACAGCGACGGAAACATCTATGTCACGGGTATGAGCGCGGCTAGCTGGGGTTCGCCACTGATGCCATTCGTGAGTTACTGTGACGCCTTCGTGGCCAAACTCGACAGCAACGGGTCACTTCTCTGGAACACCTTTCTCGGCGGGGCAGAGTGGGTCGTTGGCGCGGCTGTAGCCGTCGATAGCAACGGAAATGTCTATGTCACCGGTGAAAGCGGTGCGACCTGGGGCTCACCGGTCAGGCCGTTCGACGCAGGAGGAAGCGACGGCTTCGTGGCGAAGCTCGACCGCAATGGGTCACTTCTCTGGAACACGTTCCTCGGCGCACCCAACGTGGATGATGACGGCCTCAGCGTCGCCGTCGATAATGTCGGAAATGTTTACGTTGGTGGCAGCAGCCAACGCTACTGGGGCTCACCCATCAGCCCATGGACGTTCGGAAATTATAACGCCTTCGTGGCGAAGCTCGACGCCAACGGGTCGCTTCTTTGGAACACATTCCTGGGAGTCGGTCAGGATGCGGACAATAGGGTCGCCATCGATGGCAGTCAGCATGTCTTCGTTGCAGGTACTGGCGATCGAACTTGGGGATCGCCGCTGAGGCCCTACACAGGGGGCGAGGACACATACGTCGCGAAACTCAATAGCGACGGGTCGCTTCTCTGGAACACATTCCTCGGCGGAGACGATCATGATTTTGGCGAAGGCATCGCCGTTGGTGGCAGCGGAGACGTGTATGTCGGCGGCTGGAGTAGCGGCACCTGGGGCGGGTCGCAGACGCGGAGGCCATACACGGCGCTTAACGACGGCTACGTCGCGAAACTCGACACCAATGGGGCGCTTCAATGGAACACCTTTCTCGGGGGAGGAGGCGGCGACGTGAGCGGAAGTGTCGCTGTCGATGGCAGTGGAAATATCTATTTAACCGGCAGCAGCAGTGCCACCTGGGGCTCGCCCATTAGACCGTACGCGGCTAATGATGACATCTTTGCGGCGAAGCTCAACAGTGATGGGTGGCTTCTGTGGAACACCTTCCTCGGCGGAGGAGACTATGACGAAGATGGGTGCGTCGCTATCGATGACAGTGGAAACGTCTATGTGACCTTCTCCAGCTATGCCACCTGGGGCTCGCCCATCAGGCCCTACACGTCAGAATTTGACGCCGTTGTGGCGAAGCTGCAGGGATCAGGCCCATCCATTACCAGCATGACATCCAAGACCAGCAAGCCGGGCTCGAGCGCTACCATCAACAGCACCGGCTTTTCGACCGACAAAAAGAAAAATATTGTGTATTTCGGCACGAAGAAAGTGAAATCCATCAACAAAGCCAAAACGACATCACTCAAGGTCACAATCCCCAAAGTCAAGAAGGGAATAGTCGGTGTCTACGTCGAGGTCAACGGCCAGACTAGCAATACGTTCCAGTTCCAGGTGAAGTGATGAGCATCGCAGCGAAGCAGCGGCTACACTGTTTGCAAGGAATGAGATTTGACCGCTATGCAGTTCTAAATGTGTCAACGTTACGATTAATGCGGACATAACTGTTTCATCGAATCCTTGAATGCGGCAATTTGAAAGCAAGGATTCTTATGTAACCTGTAAAAGCACATCTTGAATTTTCTTATCCAACGCATGTATTTTTTGAATAAGATCTTTTTTGGGGATAATGTTTTGATCTCTAAACTCTTGTGGTCTATTTCGCTCGAAATCTTCGCCGCCAATAGCAGAACAAACCCATTGATTAAGATTTCCCGATACATGCTGGAGAATTATGCCGACACTATTTGAATTGCTTGATGGACGATGCCATATTTGCTTGTCATCGAGTTGATGAACCGCATGGATGATACGTTCAAATGCTTTGGCAAACAAATAGAAACTACTTTTATGAATTCCTTCTCAATTTGCATAATGATATTACTCCTTGTGCAAGCGGCCTCCGGTTGTGATGCATTCTTCTGGACAAGCAAAGATTGATGGGCGGATGAGGCAGCGCAGTCTTACTTACGAGTCTCTCGCACTTCCTCTAATTCCATCATCGTTCGCCATACTGCAACCCACGTATCAGAAATGCATTGAAACACCCAAAGGTCTCGTCCCTTTGATCGTTCCTGATATTTCGTTCGTTCATACAACATCTCGAATTGAAAACTTGCCACAGCACAATTTCCAACAACATTAATTTGTTCGTTGCTCTCTTGATACTCGAGAATTTTAGCGTTTGTACAGAATTCAACAAAACTTGCGAGAAGTGCATCACGCCCTGCTACTTCACCGGAGAATCCAGGGTATTTCATGACAATATCAGGATGCAAGTACTGCGACATCCCGAGAGGAGTATTGCTTCGCCATGCCTGGTTTATTGCAGACAGCACTTCATGTACCTTGAGTTTAGAATCTTTCATAGCACATGTCATTGGTAAAACATCCTTTCGTGTTTCTCATTTCTGTTTCTTGCTTCCTTTAAGATGCTCTCATTTTGATTGCGTTCCTGGCGCCCGACTCTTTTCTATCAATACATTGGCGATAACCGCAGCCCATGAAGAAATGGCTTCCCAATCACGGAAGTCACCGAGAGGCGCTTTGACCTTGTTGATCATCCATTTTTCAATGAAGCTCGACTTCTTCACATCAACTACTCCATGAAAGACTGCAATGCCCTGTGGCTGGATGCGGTCAGCGATTGGCTGCAGTGCGGGGGGGAAGTACCAGCCTTTCAGTAATTCCACCGGATTCCTCTTGCCCGTAGGCCCGCTTGAAAACAGCCACACCAATTGCTCTGCCAGTACCTCCTCGTTGGCTTTCAAGAATTTCGCCGCCTCTTTACGCCATCGTCCGATATAAACCGCACTGCCCAAAATAACTGCTTTATAGGAGTGCAGGTTGTTGATGCGGTTCATAGGCAGCACGTCGGTATGAATGCCCGCTTGCCGAAGCACTTCGCCAATTTTTTCTGCAATCTCTGCTGTTGCACCATGTTTTGTGGCGTACGCCACTAGAACTTGAGTATTCATTTCATCTTCCGTCTGATAATTTTAAATTTGTAATGCACCTATCTTCGCTATGAATTTTGCAGTGAGCTCATTCCGTCAGCTTGAGCGCCTGGTTAGCTGGCGCGTTTTATATTGCATTCCAGGTGCATTTGGTGGTCGTTTTTCAAAATTATGTTTCTCATAGAACTCATATTTATCCGAAGCCGCAAACAACTGAATATCCCTTATCTTATTTTCTTCGCATTTCTTGACCAATCTATCTAAAAGCATAGAACCGATTCCTTTGCCTTGATAATCCGGATGGACAATCAGGTCAACAATCAAAGCATGATGAATACCATCGGCTATCACCCTGCCAAAACCTATTAACTTTTCAGAATTAAATACCGATAACGAATACCAACTGTTCTTAATAGCTTTTTCCAGATCAGCAGTCGTAAAATTATATTCAACATTCCATCCAGTAGTATTAAATAGATTCCAATAATCAATAATATTTGGAAGAGGCTCTTTGAACTGAATAGTATTTAACAATTGTTTAGTCATTTGGATTTCTCTTTAGTTGCTTTGTTCGCGCCAGCTAACGGACGGCGGCTAAGCTGACCGCAACGATAACTTTCAATTTTACCGTGAACGAACCGAGTTTCAAGTAGATTGCCTTTTCAAATATACTGAACCTATAAACGCCATGCTAAACGTACCCATTTACCCGCCGGCTACAGGGGGCTATAGGGGTTTGTTTTTCCAACCAGATACCGAAAACTCTACAACTGTAGTAATATGGGGACAACAGAACTACTCCTGGCACCCATCCGTCATCTCCGGAGATGACCGACGGGTGCCAGGAGGAGACGTTTTTGGCGGTTTGCAGCAAAAACATGTGTTTAGAGTGGCGCATTTTGAAAGCTGAGTCAAAGTGAGGTAAAGGTTTCCTGCTGCGTGATTGCTCGGGGCTGACTAGAAGCAGAAGGCATCTGAGCTGGAGCCATCGTCCCAATCGCCGTCCGGCTCGGGCGAGAAGGCAGGCGGCGGACGTTCTGGGAGCTGGAGAACTTCGAAAACGAACTTGATGCTCGCCAGGATTTTGCCAACAACATTCGATTGATGGCGCGCCTCGATCACAGAAATGATTTTCATCATACCACCACAATCGCTGAGCAAAGGAGTTGCATCGTAAACTTGCTGTATCAGGTGCGACCACGTCTTCTTTCTCGCTTTGATCCACTCATCCGCAGGTTCTACGATTTCACATGGTTCCAGCGAAAAGCCACCCCGCAAGTCGAAAGCCCATGACTCTGAGGTTGGAAGATATATCTCTCTCTACTTTCCAAATTCAAGAATCATGAAGGTACTTGGAACGATTGAGGGTCGAGGATGAGGCTGTTCAGCAGTCGCTGCCGGTGCAGGGCCTAATTCGGCCGTGGCCACAAAAACGCGGTGGGTTAGAACATCTACGGCCAGCGTTCGAGCTCCATGCGCGGTTGTCACTGTCTCCACAACAGAATACTTGTCAGGAGCATCCTGATGAATGACCGTCAAGGTTCCTTCGCCATTGGAGCTGAAGATCAGGCTTGTGTCGGGATCAAATTTGACTCCATCCGAACCGCTACCTATGGGCAGCGTCGTCACAATAGCACCGTTCTCTGCATTCATGACCACCAAGATGCGGTTGCTGCATACACTGAAGAGGCGGTTGTTTTTTGTATCCAGAGCGAGACCGCTCGGCTCTTCTCCCGGTGCCAGTTTCCATCTATGCAGGACTTGTAGTTTTCCCGAGTCCAAGCACACGATCTCGCTGGTATCTTCAATATTGGCGTAGATGATTCCTTTTGCATCAGAAACCGCAAATTCAGGCTTTCCGCCGAGAGCGATGGTTCCGATGACTTCATTATTAGCTGCATCAATGACTGTTGCGTTGGCACTCCGGCCATTAAATGTAAACAGCCGGTGGCTGAAATCGTCATAGAGAATGGCATCAGGGTTGGCGCCGGTTTTCACTTCGCCGAGCTTTTGCCGGGTTTTGAGATCAAAGATGGTCACGCAGTCACCGCGGCCATTGCTTATATAGCCACGGCCATATTGCGGTGCGATCACGACTCCGTGGACGCCGGAGAGACCGGGAATGGGATCGCTTTTGAGGCCACTATCCACATTCAGAATTTCCACACGATCTCCATGTGCGATGTATAAAATCCGGCTGTTGCCATCCAGTGTGAGGTAATCCCAAAAACCGTCGCCGCCGATGACCGTTTTCTTTTTCAATTGAAACTCAGAAGGTTTCTGCGCCGCCGGTTGTGCGTGTGCGGAAATTCCAATTGCCAGAAAAAATGCGAGAATAAAAACGAGACCTATAAGCTTTCTCATGGTGCCTCCTTTTGGCTTTTCGTAAAGCTAGGCCGAAACGCATCCACCTTAAGAGCGGGAAATCTCGGTTGCGCACGATTTCCCTCGATATCGCCACGCAGATCCGATTTAGTATGTACCATCGATCCCAATCGCATTACCGAGAAACGCTTTCGCTCCCAGCGAATAGGCTCGACTGAATTTCCCATAATCGTCGTATCCACTTTGATTCGAACACGAGGAGATCCCGTCGTATAGCTGGCCGATAAATCTGTGTCGGCTGCGTGTGAACAACCCTCCGCCCGAAGATCCAACCTCCGTTACCCCTGCTGTCCAATTGATTCGCCACATGTTGGGTGTCGAGCGGGTGATGTGGCCGAATGAAATGCGCCGATATGAACGCTTGGGATGGTGAATACATGCGATCTCCGTCCCCGATGGGAAGACTCGAGTGTCCCAGCCGGCGAAAAACACCCCATCAAAACCGCCCGATGTCAGCCGAACCAGGCTGAAATCAGCGGCTGAGTCGCCTGCCAGATAAACCGCGCCATTTTTTGAATCGCCGAGATCGGCCCCGCCGGCGTTGCATACATTGGTGTAGTAATAAAAATAGGCCTGAATTGTCTTGGCTGCTTTCGGATCAGAGATGCAATGATGAGCAGCCATAAAAAAGGGCTTATGATCATTGGAGACATCGTTCAGCATCGTGCCGCTACAGACACTCCATGAACGGAATGAAGTGAAGGAAATCATCGCTGATGCATTCCTCTGATCCTTCCATGCGGCGTAGCATGTGACATCCTTATGGCACAGCCCTTCATGCGCAGCCTGTTCGACTAGCCCCCCAAGAAACCGGTAGGCGTGGTAGAGACAGGCTATCTTGAACGGCAATTCTCGAGAAAGGGATTGTGAGGATATTTTGCGCCAGAACAATTCCAGAGTCACGGCATCACCATCAACGGCCCAGGTTGTAAATTCACCATTCTTAAAAGGCCCGGCGCCGGAATATTCATCCGCCAGACCATTGTTTCCATAGACAAACAGCGAACAGCCATCGGGCATTCGGCTGCCCTCGATGGATAACCTAAGATGGTAAGCACCGGGAGATACAATCTTCAGCCGCCAGATCCAGCCGCCTTCCGGGGTCGCTTCTTCCTGCCCCCACATTGAATCGATTCCCCCAAGATCTCTGGCGACTCCGATCCGCAGCGGCAGGCCCGTTCCTTCCAACGCCTGATCTTCTTTGATGAGAGAATCGCTATCAAGAAATCCCAGTTGGATGCATGATCGGTCCATCAGCGGATTCAGGTTGAAGACTCCACTCGGCGGTTTCGAACGCTCGGCGGCTTTCGCGATTGAAGCTGCACTCAAAACCAGACCGATCGAAATGATCAGGGCATTCCAAATGCGATGATGGCGACCTCCGAGCTGAATGCCATGCTTTTTCTTTGCGATCGAAAAACTGGCGAACGGCCGAAATGGCTTCTCATTCATATCAGTTATTGCCATCAATTCTTATGTGAACAATAGGATGGCGAGGATTGGATGTCAAACATCTGCAGACATATCTCCGGCAACCTGCGGGTCCCAACATCAGTTTCATTTTGCAGTAGCAGATAAAGCCAACCAATCGCCGATCATTTTTCCGATCGTCTCGTAGTCTCCAAAGAAATGGTGACCGCCTCGAAGAAGTCGAACATCGAACTTCTTTGAGTCCAGCTGCGGGCACAGGGACTCATGATCGTCCCCTCCACAGATGACGAGAGCGGGAATTGACAATATTTTGGCGATTTCCGGCGCGATCGCCGGGCCATCCCCCGGCGGGTTAACACCAAACCAGTTGGTTACCTTGAACTCGAACTGAGCATTTGTCCCAGGTGAAATCAACACAATGCCTGCCAGTCGCGCGGCCGTTTCGCGCGGCAGGCGATTGGCAATGAAAGGGATGACATCTGCACCCATCGAGTATCCCATCAACACTGCTTTTTGTTTCTTCCACGTCGAGAGATAGTGATTGATGAGGCGAGTGACATCCTTCGCTGCAATGTCCGGAGACTTTGCGGTCCAGAAGTAGCGGAGCGAGTTGAGTCCGATCGTAGGAAGTCCCTTGCCGGCCAGATAACCCGCGACATCTTTATCGATGCTGGCCCAACCGCCGTCACCTGAAATAAAGATCGTAAGCAGATCACCCTGGCCATTGGCAGGCACTTCGACAAGTGGAAGATCATCAACATTTTGGGTCGTCAGCGGAACAGAGGGAAGCCTGTGTGACTCCGAAATTCGCTTTATCGTTTCACAAATACGAGGTAGTGCGACATCCAAAGCGTGGTCTTTCTTGATCTGGTCAATTCGGAGGAGCCCTCCCCCAGGTACCTTTTTCACAAAATCAACGTTGACCGCTTGATCGCATTTCTCGTTCCCGAAACCAAGGAAAACGATCCACGGGCTATGAAGATCCGGCGCCGGCAGAAGGGTGATGCCGCCTGGCGCGTCGTTCCATATCTGAGGGCCTCGCTGCAACGGAGTACGCCCCATCTTGAGCTCAGGGCAAAAGCCAAGGCTGATGGCGCCGAGGATTTCCCCGGGCGGTGACTGAGCCAATGCCAGATACACCAAAGAACCACCGGATCCATAGCCGATGAGGATCGGCGGGAGATAGGAGGTGATGCGTTTTTCTGAGAGGATAAATTCACCAAGGTCCTGAAAATTGGCGGCGGCGTTGAAAGCCGATCGATGCTTTGCAGGCCAGGAACGGAAATAGACGGGTGTATTGATACCGACAACCAGCGCATTTTGTTCTGCCAGCGAGTGCGCAACTTTTTCCAGCATCGGTGTCCAGCCCTCATCGCCCGATGCAAACAGAACGAGGGAGGTTGGTGCACGCAATGGGACATAGACTGTGACATCGCCGAATTCCGGCGCCGTCATGGTCTCGGCTGAAATGTGCTCACTCACAAAAATACCAATGGCGGCGCTCAAGATAAGCCAAGAAAAAACCCTCTGATTGATCCCCATCTTGCAACCCTCGACATAGTGTCCTGCCATCTTTGACAGCTTGATTTTCATTGGAGTTTTCAGGCCGGCATGAACTTGCTGGAGGAACCCGGCTATTCGCCGATCCAGCAGTTTTCGATGACGGGATTCCAAAAGAGATTGAGCGTGACATCACGCAGTCGATTATCAATCGGAATGGCAGGTGTGAATTCCGCCAGTGGAAAGAGCAGACCGGATTCGGCCAGCGTTTTTTCAACTGCCAACACGATCTCCATTATTGCCGAACGATCTTCCATCCTCATTGTCTCTGTCAATCTATTTTCGGCATCCAGCATGATTGGATCGGATTGTTTTGTGATGGAGAGCAATTCGAGCAGATCCAGCGCCGGTTCCAGAAACCCATGCTGATATTCAATCAGGAAAGCCTGATAGTCACCGGAATTCAGACGAGCCTTAAAGTCCTCATCCTGGAGAGGAATGAGCTCGACGCCGGGAGGAAATGCGGGCGCCAGTTGTCCGATATTGATATCGTGGGATTTGCAAATAATCTGAGCCGGGACCGCCGGCGCTTCCGGCCGCAGGGAACTGACTGCGGGAAACGCCGCAATCATCTGAGGTAAGTACGAACATTTCGCTCGAATTGTCCCTGTTTCGGATGGCAAAATGAGCTTCTGGGGAGCGAGACTACCAAGAAAATTGCGACGGACCGTCGCATCTTCGAAAGGGCGATTCAGAGGGTTAAGGCCCAGGAGAAGAGTCCTTGGAATTCCACCGTTTCCAATGACATCCCTCCCTCCTGATGAATGAGGAGATGAACAATTCACAATCTCGATAACAGAAGATCCCTCATCACCGGTCACAACTTCAACACGCTCTAGAAAAGGCTCGGTGCTCATTTGATTCGCAACCAGGTTCATGGCTCCGGGCGCAGTCGGAGCGGAGAGTTTGAAAGGGCCATTGCCGAAATACTCACCTCCCGATTCTGTTGCGACGAAAAAAGGAGAGCGTGACAAAACATGAGGCAGGTATGGTTGAGGGCCTCTCGTGCGCAGTATGAACGAGCCGTCCGATTGAGCTTCAAACGCCGGCAGGGCCGATTCCTTACCCGAGACAAAATCATCGCCGCCAAACAGCATTGTGCGCGCCGTCATCGACACAAACGACTGCTGGGCGATCCCACGTTCGATGCATTGTCTCAAGACATCCAAGCCAATCGCCTGACCGTTGCTGGTTTTTGCCGGATGCGGCGTCAGGAGCCAGCTCTCGCCATCCCGCCGATAGGCGGTAAAGAACCTTGATGCGACGGTGCCATCAGCCCGGCATTCGAATATCGTTCGATAAAGAAGCCCAAAAACCGGCATATCACGTTCATCCCGGCAGGCAACAGGATCCAATGAAACCGGAAGTTCCTTAACATGAAGGCGAATGACTCCTCCATATCGCGGATGCGTATAAGCAAAGAGGATGCATGAGGTTATCAGCATGCAGAAAAGTGCGGAACTACCGAGTCGCGATTTCATAAACATAGAGATATTGTACTTTCTCCTGGTTGCTCAGGAGCACAACCATCTGGGATTCCTCAACTCGTATCGCGTCGATACGGAAGTCTCGAATTTCCTTCTCGAACATCGTCATGCCGTCCGCCAAACGAATGCCACGAAGGCCATCTCCTGAAGTTCCCGGCATCGTCGGGTAACTTGTGATTGTCACCCCCTGGGAAGGCATAACGGCGAGAGCATCTCCGGCCTTGTAAGGAAGTTTGGTTTCGGCCGTCCCGTTCAGTGCTGATACAATGACTCCTGAATCTCTATCGACGTGAACAAGTTGAGGCACCGTGCCGGGCATGACGGCTGCCGAGTACCATCCTGTTGATGGGGTCGCCGAAGGTTGCAGCCTTTCACCATGGGGCTGCGTTTGCGACCCGCTCGTAAGCGCAGTCAACGATGCCGAGTCAAAAAAATTCCGACCCGTCGCCCATGAACAACCGACGATAACATCGGCCCGACTTCCAATCAAAGGAACGAATGGCAGTGAATCAGGCACGGCTTGCCACTCTTGATCAAGACGAGTGAAAGAAAATGCCGTGGAATCATTGGACCTTTGAGCGATAGTATTCATGATTCCATCAACGAGGCCTATCCAGATGGCGCCCCGAAGATCACGAACGTCAATGGCGACAGAAGGCAAATCGAGGCTCTGTTTCATGAGCAGAGTATTATCCCTGAATTCAAAAAACTTCACACCGGTGCCGTCCAGAAAGGCCAGTTCGAGAATGCCATCCGGAGTTGTGTTTGTCGAAAAATCGAGAGCATGAAAAGGCAGCGGCTGGCTTTTGAAAACTTCTTTCAGCATCGAGCCGGCAATGATCGGGGGTGGCTGAGAAAAAAGCAGGATTTCACCCGGCGAAGTGCGAGAGGCACAAAATACAAAGTCAGTAAGCGATCCGCCGCGAAAGAACATTTTAGCGGCAAGTATTAAATCGGAGCCGGCATAAGCGGCCAAAGGCTCAATCCAAATATCCGCTGCTGGTAGGCTGGTCAGATCCTGTGAAGAATTTTCCAGGTCGATTGTCGACAGAGCTGTCGTGAGTGATATGTGACCGGCCCCCTGCCTCGCCAACTCGCTCTGTAGAAGCTGCCCCATCTGTTGCATCGCCGGCGTATCAAACCCCGCCAGATTCCGGCATGGCAATACACAGATCGCAGTCTGAATGCCCCCGGCCCACGGCTGAATCTTAGCGACAATCTTGGCACTGATGCAGGATGCCGCTTCCTGGAAAGCGGATTGAGCCGAGATGGGTCGACACAATAGTAAAAGCAGGATGGAAATCAGCGTCGCTATGCCGCACCGTAACAGATGTCGTCTTATCATGATCCTACTCATTTCCAAACTCGGAGTCGCCTGAATCCTTCAAGTTTATTGTACCATGGCAAAATCTTCAAACGTCAATCCAAGCAGAAACGCCTGTCCATTAACAAAATCAGCACAGAAAAAACATTGGCACCCAGCCTTCAGAGCATCATATTTCATCCGGTAGAGATTCCAAGTGGATCAAGGGGGAAGTCGCATGCCTGATCAAGACTGAAACAAACAATAGTCTCCCCTGTGATAAAATAACCGGGTATAATTCTTGAGGTGTCAGGTCCTGAAGCGTTTTTCAAGGCCTCTTGCGAGATTCAAATGAACAGAGAACGAGTTGTGGATGCAAACGAAACCAATCCACATCAACGCAAATACCGGGCACACAGCAGCCTGTTGCAGAATGCGGGATTCGATTGACATCACTGAAACCGGGGTCATAGAATGAGAGAACCTTTTATGATTGAAAATTTTGGCCTGACCGATGTCGGGAAGAAACGTACGCTCAACGAAGATTCCTTTCTGATTAACGCCGATACATCTCTTTTCGTGGTCGCTGATGGGATGGGAGGGCATAGCGCCGGTGAAGTTGCAAGCAAGATGGCGGTTGATGTCATCAACAGCTTCATCACGCGCTCGTACCTTGAAGAGGAAATCACCTGGCCATTCGGTGTCGATTCGCGGCTCTCTTTCAACGGCAATCGCCTTCTCACGAGCGTCAAACTCGCTAACAAGCGCGTCTTCGTCGCCGCTGAAAAAAGAGAAGAATACACCGGCATGGGCACGACGGTGGTCGCTGTTCTTGTGAAAGATCGATTGATGACGATCTGTAGCGTCGGAGACAGCCGAGCCTATCTTTTGCATAAGGGCAGGCTTCAACGAATCACACAGGACGATTCCTGGATCGGAGAAGCACTGGCAGGCGGCATCATCAGCCAAGCCGAAGCCGAAAGCCATCCGCTGCGGAACATCATCACGAAAGCCGTCGGGGCCAAGGAGCAGCTCGAGTTCGAAGTCAGAGAGATGGAAGTTCTCTCAGACAGCCTTCTCCTCCTCTGTACCGATGGTCTCCACTCGCTTGTGAAGGACGATGAAATCCATAGCATCTTGACGAGCCGGCCGGATCTGCCGGCAATAGGACAAGCCTTGATCAACAGCGCCAATCAACACGGCGGCGCCGACAACATTACTGCGCTCCTGGTCCGTATCAGTTAACCGTTTCTCAACCGTTTTCGGATTCCTACGACGTATGAAGTGGAATGAGCCACTCATCGATATAGTGCGGGGATTCAAGTTCGATAATGTTGTCGGTTACATGTGTCCGATTCATTTGCGTATGTGACGGATTGAGACAGCCGGTTCGAGGGCTCTTCTGTTTCTCTTAGGTTAACATGGAGACACTCGGCAAATACCAGATCCTTGAAAAAATCGGCGAAGGGGGCATGGGACGCGT
Source organism: uncultured Acidobacteriota bacterium (assembly GCA_903916735.1). Taxonomy (GTDB): domain Bacteria; phylum Acidobacteriota; class CAIWXX01; order CAIWXX01; family CAIWXX01; genus CAIWXX01. The sequence continues at coordinate 22,118 of CAIWXX010000042.1, read as the reverse complement.
TTACAAAGCCGGCGATACGGTCCTCAATCGGAAGGTCGCCATCAAGGTGATTTCAATAATAGCCGCTTCTGAGCCGGATAAAATTCATGAAATGCACGAGAGGTTCATGAGGGAAGCTCGGCTCGTCGGATCCATGCATCACCCGAATATTGTGACCCTTTTTGATTTTGGTGAAATCGATGAGACGCTTTACATGGTCATGGAGCTGCTCGATGGAACCGACCTCAAGACCATCATCCAGAACAAAACGGAGATGCCCTTCTTCCGGATGATCGACCTTTTTCGCCAGGTTTGTGAAGGACTTGCGTATGCTCATTCGCATGACGTTATCCACCGCGATCTCAAACCCGGCAATATTCATCTACTCTCGAACGGCACGGTCAAGCTGGTCGATTTCGGCCTCGCGCGGGCACGTGACTCCAATCTGACGGCATCGGGGATGGTTGTCGGTACTCCCTTCTATATGTCGCCGGAGCAGATTCGTGGCCACAAAGTGGACGGGCGCTCCGACCTCTTTTCTCTCGGCTCGGTTATTTATGAGCTTCTCACCGGCCGGCATCCTTTCACCGGAGAAACCACGACCTCTTTGCTCGCAAATATTCTGACAACAGATCCGCCGGCGATCAGGTCGATCGTTCCAACAGTTCCTTTTCAACTCGATGCGATTGTCCGCAAATGCCTCTCCAAGAGCATCGAAACTCGTTTTCAAAATGCCAGAGAAATCATTGCTGCGCTCAACAATCCCGATATCATGAGCGAAATGGTTTCCCATGAGGCATCGACAAAGCAACTGGCCGCTGTGAAATCATCATCCGCTGATGACAAATCAATCAAGCTGCCGCAGAAAGCTCCCTTCAGCCCGCCCTCATCTCCATCGACTCCTTCACTGCTTGTTCAACAAAAGAAAAGGTCGTCGCTCGTTACCTGGAGCGCCTTGACCCTGATCGTGGTCGTGGCCATAGGGATTGCCATCACACGATTGCGTTATCGACCTCCTTCCCAGTCTCCGCCATCGCATTACGAAGAGGTCCAACAACCAAAGATGGTCATCAACAAGGATCAAGTCGATGCTCCCTCGGAACAGCCCGCTCTCACCGAATCAAAAGAAACCATCGTTCGCACTGAACCAGCCAATTCCTCAGGCGTCGTGCCGCAGGATCAGACACACTCGGAAAACCCCGACATCCTCAGTTCTCCGCAAACAGCTCCAGTTCAGTTGACGACACGGCAACCGGTTCAGTCTCATTCCTCCGATACTTCCATGAACGGCATCGGAAGCCTGCATGTTCGCATCACCAATCTTCCATCAACAGACATGTCACTGGTCCTGACCATCGATGGTGATGGAGTTGCCACAGATAATCCTTCAGATTTCCAATTGGATCTTTCGGCCGGACGGCATTCGATTGCAATCCAATGCCAAGGATTCGAACCATATAAGAAAGAGGTTCTCGTCACTGTGGGTCAATCAACTTCGGTTGACATCACTCTCACACAGCCGATTGCGCGATAACAGCGCATCAGTTCTGATCCGTGCCGAGGCCATCGATGAAGGCGCGATGACCCTGTTCCTTTGCAGAGCACCGAAGCCTGTGGTAATTTTCGGAAATATCGAAAGGCGGAGCAACTTATGGAAGTCATCAAAAGAGATCTTGTGGTCATCGGCGCCGGTCCAGGTGGTTACGTGGCTGCCATCCGTGCAGCTCAACTCGGGCTCTCGACAACACTCGTCGAAAAGGACAGCCGGCTGGGCGGAACCTGCCTTCTTCGCGGTTGCATCCCGACAAAAGCGCTGATTGAGACGGCGTACCTTTTTTCAAAAACCAAGTCCTTCAAGGAATTTGGCATCAATGTCAGTCAACTCGCGATTGACTGGGCTGCCGCTCAGAGCCGCAAAGATAAAACGGTGTTGAGACTCTCGAAAGGCGTCGAGTTTCTCATGAAAAAAAACAAGGTTGATGTCGTGTATGGCCGTGGCCAGATGTCGGGGCCAGGTGTTGTTGAAGTCGTCGGAAATGAAGGAGAATCAAAAAAGATCTCAGCCACATCCATCCTGATTGCAACAGGTTCGGAGCCCCGTATCTTCCCACCTTTCGATATCAAACATCCGGCAGTGATCACGAGTAACGAGGCGCTTGATTTAACGGCCATTCCCACAAGCATGGCCGTCATCGGCGCCGGTGCCGTCGGGATTGAATTCGCAAGCATTTTCCAGGCGCTCGGTTCGCACGTGACTCTCATCGAGGTGATGGATCAGATTCTTCCATTCGAAGATCCTGATGTCGCCATGGCCTTGCACAAGGAATTGCAGAAGCACGGCATGAAGATTCACGTGGCAACAAAGGTTGAGAGCATCGTCCCCTCAGGAGATAGTGTGCATCTGCAGATATCGGGAAAAAGCGGAAAAGTCGAAATGGACGTCGGCATCGTGCTCGTCGCCGTTGGAAGAAAACCTGTGACCGATGGTTTGAATCTCGAATCGATCGGCATCAATGTTGAAAAGGGATACATCATGGTCAATAACTTCTGTGAGACCAATGTCCCCGGGTACTTCGCCATTGGTGACGTCATCCCGACCCCGCAGCTCGCGCATGTGGCTTCTGCTGAAGGAAAAATGGTTGTCGAAAAAATCGCCGGCAAAGAGACCAAGCCGCTTAACTATGACCGAGTTCCATTTTGCACTTATTGCCATCCGGAGGTGGCCAGAGTCGGCCTGACTGAGGCCGAAGCTCGTAAGCGCGGACACGATGTGAACATCGGCATGTTCAATTTTGCCGCCCTCGGAAAAGCCGCAATTATCGGCGAGCGCGAAGGGTTTGTGAAAATCATCGCCGAGAAAAAGTATGGAGAAATTCTCGGCGCCAGCATTATCGGCCCCCACGCAACCGAGCTCATCGCCGAACCGGCCTCATTCATGGCTGCCGAGGGGACGATGTCGGAGATGATTGGAATGATGCACGCTCATCCGACTCTGTACGAGGCCGTTCTCGAAGCAGCCGAAGCATGGGCAGGACATCCAATTCATGCGTGAGGAGGACGATCAGAGGCTCATTGCTCATCAACGTGCTTCGTCAAAGACCTCGCTCGACAACCTTTTTCCGAATATTTGATGAGAGCTGAGTCACTGAAGCTTGTATTTTTACCTCCCAGGAGTCGACCATGGAAATGAACGTGATCGTGCCGCAACTGGGCGAAAGCATCGTTGAAGGTATTTTGACGAAATGGTTCAAGAAAGTCGGGGATGTCATTCAGAAGGATGATGCTCTCTTTGAAATTTCAACCGATAAAATCGACAGCGAAATTCCATCATCGGCAAGCGGAACACTCCTGAAGCTTCTTGTCAAAGAAGGAGCAACAGTTGCCGTCAATTCAGTGGTCGCGATCATCGAAACGGCGGTTACCCCAAAAGGCGATTCCTTTATTCCCATGGCGACACACGTACCATCGGAAGAGGACTCGATGAGAGACGCACCGGCATCGACATCATCGTTCCCAAAAACCACTACAACTGTAGAAAAAATCTCTCCCATGACAATTCGTTCATCGCCTCTTGCCCGCAAAATAGCTCGTCACAACTCCATCGATCTGTTGACCGTGAGCGATCGCAGAACCGGCAGCCGAATCACTAAGCAGGATATCGTGGATGTCATGAGCTCGGGACAGCCGGCATCGGGGCTTCTTGTTCGGACATCAGTTCAATCCTCATCGGAAATGCTCGAACGGCGTGAACCCATGAATATCATGCAGAGGGCTATCGCCGAGCACATGCTCACAAGCAAACGGACTTCTCCTCATGTGACAACCGTATTTGAAGTTGACATGAACGCCGTCGCTCGCTCGCGCGAGTCCCGTGGGGAAAGATTCAAAGCCCAGGAAGGTTTTCCGTTGACCGATCTGCCATATATCGCCTATGCGACGGTCAAAGCTATCGATCGTCATCCAATCATCAACGCCTCAATCTCAGGCAGCGAGATCCTCTACAAAGACTATATCCACCTTGGCATTGCAGTGGCTCTCGAAGGCAGCGGCCTCATTGTGCCTGTTATTAAAAACGCCGGCCAAAAGAGTTTTGTGCAGATAGCCCGCTTAATCCAAAAACTCACCGTCGCGGCTCACCACAAAAAGCTGGCCCCCGATGATGTTCGCGGTGGGTCTTTTACGATCATTAATCCTGGAATCTTCGGATGTCTTTTTGAAACGCCGATCATTAACCAACCTCAGACGGCCATTCTGAGTGCCGGTGCGGTGACAAAGCGCGTCGTTGTCATCGACGATACAGCAACGATCCGGCCGATGATGTTCCTGAGTCTGAGCTTTGATCACCGGTCAATCGATGGAGCGCGTGCGGATCCCTTCATGGCCGACGTCAAGGAAATGCTGGAGAAATGGACGGACGAAGAATAGGCTTCCGAGTTTCGGTTTCCGCAGTTCCGCGACGTCCTTCTTTGGTTCCGGCCACACCAGGTTAGGGAGTTATCGGAATATTTGACTTTTTCAGTTTCCGCCAAGCCGGAAGGATCCTGCAATAATAATGGTTTGATAGGTTCGAGTGGCCATTGTTTCTTTACCGGCAGTTCGGCTTTTCGTATCATAGCTCGATCGTGAATAGGTCGCATCGATGCGAAACCGGTCATTTCCGATGCCGGATCCAAAAGAAAAAACCGAACCAACAACCTGATCCGTGGCTTCGCCGTCTTGCTGATCCGCTCTGAGTGTGGGCATGGTTCGAAATCCGGCACGCAGTGGGATTTGCCATCGGCCTGCTTGTACCCTGAATTCAGCCCCGATACGGATCGGTGTCAGATTCTTGCCGCTGGCGCTGAGAGGCGTCTCCTGATGACCGATGGTTCCATCCGCGATGATGAGCCGATCTCCAAAGCGGCGAGTTTCAATGTCGCCGGCCAGGGTCAGTGACACGATCGGATCATAGGCAATGCCCATCCCATACATCCAGGGCATTTCCAATTTGTAACTTATCGATGAAAGAAGATCCGCCTGGTTCTGGGTACTGATGCGATCATGGTAATCAATTTTTAAATCAAACGGGCTGCGGATCGTCAATCCGATCCGTAGAGGCAGCGCTTTTGACCGTTGGCGAAAATCAGCCATGAGACCCACAGTCGCATTGGTACCGGAGTATGTGCTCTTCCACCACAAAGTCGTCCCCTCTGATGTCCTGTCAAAATCGCGGGTTCCTCCCCAGATATTGATCGCCAAACCAGCCGAGAGCCACGGTGAGATCGTCATCGCCATTCCCGGTCCATAGGCGATAATTCCGCCATGAATATTGCTATCCTTGTAATAGGTCACCATCTCGATCGGACGATAATATCCCATGGCAAATGAAAAACGATGCCCTCGAAAAGAAACCGGCGATGCTCCTCCGACAAAGGACAATGTCGTATTTCGGAATGTTGCAGGCGTATTCGAGTCATCGTGTTTCTCCAGATGGTCGGAGAGAATCCGGCCGGATGCTGCGATCTCAGAATGCCGCAGGAATGCGAGGGCTCCAGGGTTATTGAATATGGCAGTCGAGTCGTCGGCCATGCCAATGGCCGCGCCTCCCATCGCTTCAGCTCGCGCTCCAATCGTCACAAGATCATAGCTATCTGCCGCCACAGGGACTGCTCGGAAAACAACAATGAAAGCGAATATGGAAAAGCAAGCGATCCTCAGCCTCACCGTATTCATGAGACACCTCCCATAAAATGAATCATTCACGTGTATCAAAATTCACGCGATGCTAGCTTATGGTGGTGGTTTCCGCAAGATGTTCTCCGCTCACCGACCGCCGAAGACGTCCCGGATGACCTCAAGGAAATCGAAACCATAATACCCGCGATCATTGGAGTAGTCAGGTTCACAATTCTTGTACTTCCAATTGCAAACAGGTTCGACCGTTGTTGCTTCAGGCCAGGCATTGAATGTCGATAAAAAGATCCAATTTCTTCCATGGAGCAGATCGCGACCGAGTTTCTCCGCCATATAGCGAAAGTCCTCTTTTGAAGTCGCGATCATGCGCGGCTTGCTGGAGCCCTTTCCCCACTGATCATCGAACTGCGGCATGATAAATGGAGCAAACTCCGTGGCACTCTGAGCGCCGGTAATCCGCGTGATTTTCTTTTGAGGCACGGCATCGGCCCATGATTTGATCCTCGGAAGCACGGCATCAGTAAGAGATCGCGGGCGGCAGCAATCGCACATCGGGTCACGAGGGCAACCCGGATAGTAGGGCGACCATCCTGAAGTGGCATCGAACCTCGTCACGTACGAATCCCACGTGGTCGAATAAGGCATTCCAGGACCGGCAATATCACCGACAAGAAAGACCTCGGTATGATAATTTTCCCAATACCATTGCCGGATGTCGTTGAGATAGTCATACCATTTCCTGGCCGTTGGGTTCGTGGCACTTTGATCGGAAAATGATGATGCCAGGAAGATCCAGATGACCGGCCGGCCTTCAACACGGAAGTAATGTGGATCATCGATCCAGCCGTTCTTCTGCATGTTTTTAAAATCATCGACCATCACCTGTCCAAGTGACTTCACAACATCCCCATCCCGCACCTTCATACCAAGATCGTACTGGCACGATGCATGAGCCGATCCAAAAGGACTGCCAACGCAGACATCAAGATGCCCGAACCGGATGAGCGTATCGTAGAAAATGATCCACGGCATATCGGTATTGACGGTTCTGAATGCATCAATGCCCTGAGTAAAGCGACCGCTTTGGCTGTCCCATAGGAACGCGAAAACATCAATCCCATATTGCTTTGCCCAGGCAATATGCCGCTTCATGTTGGCCGGCGCGATGGCATTGTATCCACCGTAACCATGGTTTGTGCCGAAGGCGGGCGATCCTTCATCATTCAATAGTGGATAACGTGGGAGAGCATAGGTGAGTTTGCCAGGAAGCTCATCAGGCGGCCAGGAATGCATATCAGATGACTCACCGAGCGAAAACCAGGTCGTGTAATGAGCGAATACAGTTGCTTTGATCGGAGCGGCGGCGCCGATGGAACATGAGAGGATGACCGCCGGAAAGGCGTGGAAAAAAATTCGCTGCAGAGGGGAAACAGCATCGGCGAATGAGGTCATTATTTTTTCCGACCCATCATGAGCGCCACACCGAAACCGGTTTCGACCCGCTTCATTCGCCCGATCCCCGATGCCGTCTTCCACTGCTTGATTTCGGATTCCGTAAAAGTGTCACCGGCTTGAGTACCGGCGAGCATGTTGAGCGCAAAGAGAGCGCCCAGCGAGGGCTCCGTTCGATCGTCACTCATGATCCAATCCTGAATCACGAGCTGGCCGCCCGGATTCAGCGCACGCATGCATTTTCGGATCAATTGCCGGTTCTCATCGGGTGAATTGCTGTGGATGATAAAACCCAAGGTTATCATTATCAAATATTACCTGACACTGTTTGTGTTGGCTATAGGCACATTCAATATCCATGCTCGGAAAATATCTCATGACTGTACAAATTTGGTTTTCGACTAAGCAGCCCTCCTTTTTTGTGCCTGTGCGCAGGAACAAGAAATTCCATGCAGAAGGCCACCCAAGTGTGATATTTTTAATCATCAAAGCGAGGTCATACTATGTTAACAACGGTTGAGCCCACTGAGCTTTATCAGATCATTTACACGGACCATCCTGATCCGTTTGCTGTGCGAGGCGCACATCCGGTGGACATCCTGGGTCAGCCGGGGATATCGGTTCGTGCCTATCTGCCCGGATCGGCGCAGGCATTCCTGATCGAAATTCAAGGGTCGACGGAAACACGGCATCCCATGGAGCTGATACACCCTTATGGGTTTTTCGAGGCGCTTATGCCGGGAAGAACTTTTCCCTTTGCCTACCGCCTTGAACGCATCGATGGACAGGGCATGCATCACGAATTTCTGGACTCCTACTCTTTCCGACCCACTGTCAGCAGCTATGATCTCTATCTGCTCGGCGAAGGCAAAAACTACCGTGTGTTTGAAAACCTCGGAGCTCACAGGATCACGGTTGAAGGCGTCGAAGGAATTCGATTTGCCGTCTGGGCGCCGTCTGCCAAGAGCGTCAGTGTCATCGGAGGGTTCAATAATTGGGACCGCCGCTGGCACGCCATGCGCCGTTTGGATTGCGGGGTCTGGGAGATTTTCGTGCCGGGCATCGCCGATGGCGAAATGTACAAGTACCAGATCAAAACTCACCAGGACTATCTGCTGGACAAGACCGATCCTTTTGCATTCCGAACTCAGGTGGCGCCGCGCACAGCATCTATCGTGCACCAGCTGGGCCGCTATCACTGGAAAGATAGCGAATGGATGACGGCACGCCCGAAGCGAGATCTGCGGACGGCGCCGATGAGCATCTATGAAGTCCATCTGGGTTCCTGGCGTCGCATTCACGATAACGAAAGTAACCCACCTGTCTACCGTTCACTCACATATCTAGAAATGACCGAGAAGCTGGTCCCCTACGTTAAGGAGATGGGATATACCCACGTTGAATTACTACCGGTCATGGAACATCCTTTTGAGGGGTCATGGGGATATCAAGTAACCGGTTATTATGCCCCGTCGAGCCGTTTCGGGACTCCCGAAGATCTGATGGCGCTGATCGATTCTTTCCATCAGGTGGGCATTGGGGTCATACTGGATTGGGTGCCGGCCCATTTCCCCAAAGACCCTAACGCTCTCGGCCGGTTTGATGGAACAGCCGTCTATGAGCATTTGGATCCACGCCAGGGCGAACATCAAGATTGGGGGACTTACATTTTCAATTTTGGTCGGCATGAAGTCAGCAACTTCCTGATCGGAAATGCCCTGTTCTGGCTCGAGTGCTACCACGCCGACGGCCTCCGTGTCGACGCCATTTCCTCGATGCTCTATCTCGATTATTCGCGACAGCCTGGGGAGTGGGTCCCCAACCGCTACGGCGGCAACGAAAATCTTGAAGGCATCGAATTTCTGAAAGAGCTGAACGAGATGACGCGGCAATATCATCCAGGCGCCATCATGATCGCCGAGGAATCGACGGCCTGGCCGAGTGTCACCAGACCCGTTCATCTCGGAGGCCTCGGATTCGATTTCAAATGGAACATGGGCTGGATGCACGACACACTTGCCTATATGTCCAAAAATCCGATCTATCGCCGTTATCACCATGGCCAACTGACATTCTCAATCTGGTACGCTTTCAGCGAAAACTTTATTCTGCCGCTTTCGCACGATGAAGTCGTTCATCTGAAAAAGTCGCTCATCGCCAAAATGCCCGGCGACTGGTGGCAGCAATTCGCGAATCTAAGGCTGCTGTTGGGGTATCAGTATGCTCATCCGGGCAAGAAGCTTTTGTTCATGGGCGGGGAAATCGGGCAATGGAAAGAATGGAATCACGATGCGGACATCGACTGGTTCCTGTTGGATTATCCGACTCACGCCGGAGTACAACGACTCGTGAAGGAGCTCAACCGGCTCTATCAAGCCGAACCAGCACTGTGGGAAATCGACAATCTTAACTCGGGATTTGAGTGGGTGGATCTGCACAATGCGGACGTGAGCGTCATCGCTTTTATTCGAAAAGGACAACACGCCGAGAATACTCTCTTGTTCGTATGCAACTTTACTCCCGAGGTGCGGTCGGATTATCGGGTTGGAGTCGATCAACCCGGCGGTTATCATGAGATTTTCAACACCGATTCGGAAATGTTCGGCGGCAGCAATGTCGGCAACCGGGGGCGCGTTGAGGCGGAGCCGATTCCGACGCATGGCCGCACGCACGCTCTGAACCTCACCCTGCCGCCTCTGGCGATGGTTGTCTTCAAACGAGAGCGTGTCTGACGACGGTCTCTGATCACCACGATGATGGATTGCTCCAGCTGTTGATCAAAATTCAGCAGCACCGGCAATCTCGCCGAAAAATGGGCTATGTCGCTCGTGCGATTGTTAAAAAATCCCTTGCTTCTTTCTTCCTCGAATGCCTGAGAACTGAGAAGCCGGAAAGAGCCAGGTAGGACGAGATTTCCTCCGGAAAAAAAGCGCGAAGAGTTGTTGAGTCCCGATCTGTGAAGATCAGCTTGGTTTTTTGAAAAACAGAAAGAACCGATATCCAATCCCAAGTGATTCCTGTCTTTAGATTCAGCTTCAATCGGCTCTCACGAATGAATCTCTTATCCCCGACTTTTCTCTCATCTCTCCACCTGGGCTTAAAACCTGACAAGATCAAGGGTGCATAGAAATTGTCAAAAAGAAGAATGCCGCCCTTCCCCAGGAGGCGACGCAAAGATCGCAGAGCCGACAACACATCATCGTTCGTTGTCATGTACGTGAAAGATCGACCGGTCACCAGGACGGCATCAAATTTCTTGCAGAGTTTGATGGATCGCATATCCTGGTGGTGGAGGGGAATGTCGACACGCGTCTTGGCAATGTCGAGCAACGGCGCCGAGAGATCAAGCCCTTCGATTTGAAAACCATCTTTCACGAAAAATTGTAGAAGGCGACCGGAACCACAGCCGACTTCCAGGATGTGCCGCGCACGATATCTCCTCAACCAGCGGCAGTAGCGATGGAACTCATGCCCATAATTGAAGATCTGAGAATACAATTCATCATACAAGCCGGCCTGCACAGTGTAGAGCCGTGAGAGCGAGCTTTCAAGAATCGGAGCTTGTGTGACGCTCCGGGCGGAGATCACAGATATCATTTTCTTCAAGCCGGCCTCTTTCATTTCATTGCCTGATGCAGTCACCGTCCGAATGAGAAATTGTGCCAATACGATTTTTCAACGCCATGCCATCGCTCACTTCAGAGACGGCACCCTCTGATATTCGCTCTCTTTTTTCCACGGAATGAGGCCTTTCTCTTCTCCAAGTCTAGCAACGAGCTTGAGCATGAAGTCAGAAACCTGCACCAGCCCGCTTGTATCCCACTCCGGTGTGATCTCATCACTTGGCTGATGATAATGCTTGTTGATGAAATCAATCCTTTTCTGTTCGCCCCAACCTTTTGGTTTTCCGACATAATCGCTGCCGCCATTGATACTGATCCCGGGCACGCCGGCTCGTGCAAAACTGAAATGATCACTGCGGAAGAAGCCACCCCTTTCGGGAAATCGATCCGGAGTGACTTTCAAGCCGAGCGAGTTCGCGACGTCCAGAATGATCGAGTCCAGTTGACTCTGTTCAGCTCCGAGTGCCTGCACATCTTCAGTCCGGCCAAGGACGTTGATCGCATCCAAGCTGATCGCTGTCGTGGTTTTCTCCAAAGGCACGAGCGGGTGCATCGTGTAGTAGAGTGAACCCAGTAAGCCTTGCTCTTCAGCCGTCACCGTAAGAAAGATGATGGAATCAGCCGGTTTTTGAAGGCTGAGGGCGCGAGCGAGCTCGATCACAACCGCGACTCCCGTCGCATTGTCAAGCGCTCCGTTGTAGATTCTATCGCCTTTCTCATCCGGCGTGCCGATCCCGAAATGGTCATGATGGGCAACAAGGCAGATGTACTGATCGGGTTGTTTTGTGCCTGTCAGGATTCCAGCAACATTTGGAGCCGTCAATTTTCGAATTTTATTTTTGATCTGAGCTTTGACGCGAATTCCGAGCGGCACCGGCTTGAAATCAGACCGGCCGGCATCGGCGACCAAAGTCGCGAAATCCTTGCCCGCGCTCTTCAGAAGACTCTCGGCGATCTCTCCCCGGATCCAGCCTTCCAGCAGCAACGGATCGGGTCGTTCTTCAAGTTGGAACCGTTCTCCCGACCAGGATTTCTGTACCACCTGCCAGGGATAGCCGGCCTTGTCGGTCATATGAATAAGGATGGCACCGGCTGCGCCGCGTCGCGCCGCCTCCTCGAATTTGTAGATCCATCGCCCATAATATGTCATCGCCTTCCCACCAAAGACCGTGGGGTCATCGGAGGGAGGATCATTGACGAGCACCAGGAGAATCTTGCCACGAACATCGGTTCCTTTGAAATCGTCCCATTTCTGGTCCGGCGCTGTGATGCCATATCCGACGAATATGAGGTCATTATCGACTGTGACATTTTCCTCAAGAACCCCGCAGCCACCGGAGAAAGCATCATAATATTTGGCAACGATCGAGCCGGCTGATCCTTGAAATGCCAATGTCGTCGATGGTTCCGCTATGATCCCAGCCATGGGAACTTCCTGGATGAAACTGCCATTATTGGCCGGTTTCAGACCGATCTTCTTAAATTGCTCTTCAATGTAAGCGGCTGCTTTCCTCTCCCCTTCCGAACCCGTCCCGCGGCCCTCCAATTTGTCGTCGGAGAGAATTTTCACATGCGCGAGTATTTCATCGCCGGTATTCAACTGGGCTGACAACAACGACGATAAGGAGAGAATCACGGCAAGAATGAGTGACGATAATTTCATGGCGCTCCTTTCTTCATGTCAGCGAGAATATCACAAATGCTAATGGCCGAAAGAACTGCCCTGATCCAGTGCTCCTTTGGGGGCCAGATCAACTTAATCCTTGGAATATTGCAGAATGAGAGAACAGCCAGAGGATGAGTGATTGCCTCCTGGTTTTTATTGAATTTGTGAAGGCGCTTTTACTTAAGGATGAGATTCAGTGAGTAAGTCCCGCCTGGAAATCTTATTTTCTTGCTTGCACGTCCAACCCTGCTCCGTTTGGCTTGAATCGTGTACGTACCCGGTGGAATGCCTGCAAAACCGTATTGACCGGAATCAGATGATATGACTTTCCTCTTGAGGGAAACCCCATCTAGATTGACAGTCGCTCCAGCGACCGGTTTTTTATGCTTGTTGAGTGTCAAACCGGAAATCGTCCCTTGCGCGACGGTCGTGACATTAATGGTGACCTGATCAGGGCTGCTTGCTTCAACGCCGTCATTCACGATGAGAGAAAAAACAAGCGATGATGTGACTTGTGGAGCTGTGAATAGAGGACGAAGTGCATCACCGGCGGAGAGCGCCACAGCTGCACCTGATACCTGTAACCAGGCATAGCTGAGCGGAGTTCCACGCCGGCTGACGCTGGCGGACCCATCAAGCTGCACTGTTGATCCTGGCTTCACGGATTGATCTGGACCGGAGTTTGCAATCGGCTGGAGTGACCCGCCACCCGACCTCGCGACAAACCCCGATCGCTGATAGTTCCCGCGGCCGGTGCCCCAGAGAATTCGTGGGATCCCGGCCCCCGGGAGATCGTAAGCGATCAGGCCGGACTGGGATGTCCCTGCGACAATCTCGGGCTGGCCGTCGTTGTCAATATCTGCAATCGTGGGTGCTCCAAGAATGCCGTTCCAGTTCCCCGAAAAAGGCGGAGGCAAATCGATCTCCTGAAGGACTCGCCCGCGATCATCAAGGATATGCAGACGGCCGACGCGATTCCCGCCTTTCTCCGGCCACGATCCGAAGATCACCTCGGCTTTCCCATCGCCGTCCAAGTCCGCCACAACAGGTTCCGAAGCGAATCGTATGAAGCCTTCTCCTGCCCGAGTCACCGAGAACGGCCAATTGCCACGCTCAGTCTTGTCGAGCCAGTAAGCATGAACTTTACCGTCATAGGATGCAAAAAGAATTTCCATATTATTATCGCCATCCAGGTCGGCGATGGCGGGGTTGGGTTGAGCCGTCTCGATGCGGTCATAGTCCTCGGAAAGAGGTCCTGAAGCCGGGTCCGGCAAAGGGATCGCAGTCCAGTCATAGCCGCCGGCTGACCAGCGAGTGCGATCGGCGTTGAAGATGAACGGCATTTGATAGAGCGATGTGTAGGGGTCAGTGCCGCAGTTGTAGACATTGCCGACGACGATTGTTTCGAGCACCGAGTCTCCGTTGACATCCATGATCGCCGGCGCGCTGTCCGCAAAATTCGGGCGATGTTCGACACCGCAATTAGCCCAGCCACGGACATCAACTGAATCCGCCACATGAACACCGACACAACTCCAATACTTGCTTCCGCCAAAGTGCCCGGCATTGGCCGCAATCTGGCTCCCATTATCATTGAAGGCAGCGACATAGTGAACATCGCTCGGCCCGATGATTTCCGATCGACCATCACCATCGATGTCGCCGGCTGCGATATTCTCATTGAAGCAGCCTGCAGCATAGCCATTAGCGGATGAGTCGGGCGAATGTTGAGGCCATCCAGGACGAAGGGCGCCTGTGTGCTCATAGACGTACCATTGATTATCCGGGCGAGTCGACGCCACAATGATCTCCAGGTCACCATCATGATCCAGGTCGTCGACCGCAAGGCTCCTCAGCTCGTAACCCGGTGTCGGCTGTTTCGGCCAGCCTGGTAAAAAGTATCCATTTGAATTGTAGACCGAAACCCAGCCGCCGCTGTGAGCCGTCACGATTTCCAAATCCCCATGACCGTCTACATCTGCAACAACGACGCCCGGCCATGTTCGCCCAACATCGCTTGCCGATGGTTCGCTGCGATCGTGTCCGGAAGACACTTTCCATTTCAGCGCGCCTGTTGCGCCGTCCACCACAAAAATACTGTAGGCGGCCCAGATGACTTCCTGTTTGCCATCAGAATCGAGATCGGCGACAGCGGGTGAAGCGTACCATCCCGTCTGGCACCATGATGAATAACATCCCGCGCGTTGCCACTTCAACACGGGGGTCCCAATGCCGCCGTGCGCGATTTGGTGCGCTCCAATCACGAGTAACGCTGAAAATAAAATTGCCCATTTAGTATTCATCCCCTAATTATGAAAATGACTGATGTAGAAATCTGTGATTCCCATCACCAAAAGATTTAAGACCCGATCCAAAAGGTATTTAACGCCTTTCGCGCCGGCATCATCCGCCGCGACTCCAGTTGCGACAAAGATTGGCTGCAGCAGTGGTGCCAAAAGGGAAGCTGTAAAGGCCCTTCCGCTCCTCCCCACCCCAGCAGCTTCAAAAAGAAAAGAATCTCATTTGCACTTTTGTGTGCGTGGAATCGGTGGCGATACTCAAGGCATTGATGCGCATCCCCGCATGATATATATTCGCCGTCGCCGGAAGCACACACTGGCAGCGGGAGAAGCAATTGATTTTTTTCCTCTACGGTATGGCGGTTACGATCGCCCTTGTGATCATTATCCCGTGGATGGCCATCGGGCATTTGCTCGGGTGGAAAAGGCGCAATCTGCACGGCTTGCGTGAAAGGCTCGGATTCATCCACCCGCCGTTGACATCTGCACGGCGCTCGATCTGGATTCACTGCGTGTCTGTTGGCGAAGTGATGGCGGCTCGGGGGCTGATCAAGGAAATATCGTCCCGACACCCAACCCGCCCGATCTGCCTGTCGACAGTGACGACGACAGGCCGCGAGATAGCGCAGAAAGAACTCCCCGGCATCAATTCGCTCTTCTATCTGCCCATCGACCACCCTCTGGCACTGAACAGGGCACTGAGACGGCTCCGCCCCGCTCTCCTCATCATCTTCGAAACAGAAATCTGGCCGGGTCTGATCCATTCAGCCAAAAAGCACGGCACATCGATCGCGTTTGTGAACGGGCGTATCTCCGATCGTTCATTGCCACGATATCTGCGGATTCGCATATTTCTGAAGTCTGTGCTGGCCGATGTCGATCGTTTCCTCATGCAAAGCGACGAAGATGCGCGCCGCATTATTCTGCTTGGCGCATCACCCAGTCGCGTACAATCAATCGCTAACCTCAAGTGGCAGTCCGGTTGTGAATCAGCAGGACGCGATGGAAATGCCTGGAGAGAGGAGCTTGCGATTGATTCGACGCAAAAGGTCCTCGTTGCGGGAAGCACTTGTATCGGCGAAGAATCGATGCTTCTAGATGCCGTCGCGAGCCTTCGAGACAGGTTTCCTAATCTTGTCGTCATCATCGCTCCGCGAAAACCGGATCGCTTTGGCGAGGTTGAACAGATCCTTGCAAGGAGTCATATCTCCTTTGCTGTTCGCAGCCGCGACATGCGGAAGAAGGCCGACATCATCCTGCTGGATACAATCGGCGAACTCGCTTCTCTTTATCAGATCGCGAATGTTGTCTTCATCGGCGGAAGCCTTGTGAACGTAGGCGGTCATAATATTCTGGAACCGGCGGCCTGCGGCAAGCCGGTTCTCTTTGGCCCCCATATGTCGAATTTCCGTGAAATGAGCCGTCTGTTTATTGAAAATTCAGCGGCCCAGCAAGTTGCGAATTGCCATGAACTTTCGCTGTGGCTCACAAGGCTTCTTTCCAATTCCCAGGAAGCCGAGCGAATGGGTCAAGCGGGCAAGGACCTTGTCGGAACATTCTCGGGCGCTGTGCAGCAGACCGCCGATACACTCGATGATCTGCTGAAGGATTCATAATGCCCGGCCTGAATCATCTGCTCAGCGCTATTCACCGGACGGCGACAGGGATCCGTAATTTCGCGTTTGAGCGCCATCTGCTGCAACCGCGACGATTGAAAACGCCTGTCATCAGCGTCGGCAATCTGTCGGTTGGCGGGACCGGGAAAACTCCCATTTGCATCTACCTGCATGACCAACTGACACGGGCAGGACTGAATCCCTCCATCTTGTTACGCGGATATTCAATCGGTGGCATCTGCGATGAAGCGCGGCTTTATCAAGAAAAATTCAATTCTGCCAAGGTCTTCATCGGCTCAGATCGTTTTTCATCCGGGCAAAAGGCGGAAGCCGACGGATTCAACGTGCAGATCCTCGATGATGGGTTTCAACACCGAAAGCTTCATCGGGATTGCGACATCGTCCTCATCGATTGCTCGGAAGAACCCAACAGCTGGTTTCGTGAAGGATTCGGATCGCTCCACCGCGCATCGATTATTCTTCTAACACGAGCTGAGGCCGGGCCATTTCGGAGAATCACTCGTAGACTGGCGCGCTTCCCGAACGTGCCGGTATTCAAAGTTCAGTTCACCCCGACCAGGCAACTCGGTAGTAAAAAAGTTTTCGCATTCTGCGGGATCGGAAATCCCAAATCATTTCTCCATACAATCGATCGCGCCGATGGGCATTTGTGTGGTTCCCGGTTCTTCAGAGATCACCATGAGTACACTGAAGATGAATTAGCAGGGTTGAGGGAATCTGCTGATCAATATCATGCCGATTTGTTACTGACGACAGAAAAGGATCTGGTCAGAATTTCCGATGAAATTGTCAAACGGCTGTGTATACAATCTTTGCCGATTCAAGTGGAGATTGACCAAGGGTTTATGCAGGCAGTCTGTCATCAGCTGGGAGCACGAATCTGAAAAGCCCTGCGATCGAGAAAATCGAGTACGCCATCTATCGAGTTGCAGCCATGTTGATCAAGGTGCTACCCCGGCCGATACTCCAGGCCATCGGCGCAGGAATGGGCCGATTGTTTTTTCGAATCGACCGCCGGCATCGAGAATTGACGAAAAAGAACCTGAGGGAAACACTCGGATCCGACTTGATCGCCGTCCATGTTTTCGAGCATTTCGGCCGAATGGTGCTCGATTCTATTAAACTCTGGAGCCTTCATCCTGATCGGCTCAAACAGCTTTTCGACGTTGAAGGCGTCGAACACATGCAGGCGGCACTCAGCCGAGGCCGTGGCGCCGTTCTTTTTACTGCGCATTATGGCAATTGGGAAATGGGCGCGGTCAATGCAGCACTTCTTTTTGGCCCGATGCTCATCATTGCGCGAGCTCTGGATAATCGCCTCCTGGAAAAACATCTGCAAGCCAAGAGAGAAAAAATCGGCAATCATGTCATCGAGAAAAGGGAATCCGCGCGCCCTGCATTACGAACGCTCAAATCAGGGCACATCGTGGCGATCCTGATCGATCAGCGAGTTCCTGCCAATGAAGGCTTCGCCGGAACCTTCCTGGGGCGTCCGGCCTTCACGACTCCCGCTGCAGCTCGCTTGGCGCAGCAAACTGGAGCGGGGCTTGTTCCAGGCTTCTGCGAACCGATCCACGGATCCAGCCGATTGCGAACTGTCTACCTGCAGGAAATCCCGACGACCATCAATGGTATCCAACGTCCGATCGCCGATATCGTTCAGGAATGCAACGATGTGATTTCCGGATTTATCAGGAAACGCCCCGAGCTATGGTTGTGGATGCACGATCGGTGGAAAATACCGGAGAATGAAAGCTAGGCGTTCAGATGAGTGACTGGCCGGTTTATACTCCCATTATTCTCGCAGCGGGCGCATCTTCCCGTATGGGCAGGCCCAAGGCGCTGCTCGACTTCGACGGCATCTCCGGCTTGGAACTTGTCCTTAACGCCTGTCGCCGGCAGCATGTTGGCCACCCGATCATCGTTCTCGGCTGCGCTGAGAGGGAAATTCGTCAACTGATTCCTCCGGATGCGACCATCGCCAGCAACCCGGACTTCATGCGTGGTCAGACTTCATCGCTGAGATTGGGGCTGAGCCTTCTGCCGAAAGAGAGCGTCGGCTTTCTGATTTTTCCAGTTGACCATCCACTCGTGCGCTCACTGACAATCGATCTTCTCTTGAACCATACGAGTCCGATCATCATTCCTGTATGTGAAGGGCGAAGAGGTCACCCAAGCCTTTTCCACCGCTCTTTGGCCCAGGAATTCCTCGCACTCGCAGACGACCAGCCCGCGCACACAGTCGTTCGCCGTGATCCTGGCCGAGTGAAGGAAATCGTGGTGGATGATCCGGGCATCGTTCTCAAGCTGAACACACCTGACGACTATGACACTGCACTCGAGCTTTTCCGAAAAGCTCACACAGCCAAGAGATGGATTGAGTAAATAGGATTTCCTGATGAGGCATCGGTTTGACTTTGACGTTACCCTTGGGTTTCATGCAATTTGGAAAAAAATTCCAATGGATTGTTTTTATAACAGCAATGGAATTTTCACCATTCCCCCACCCGAAAACCCGCACCCTCAGGCGGCGGGTGGAAAGGCGGCCTCCGGTTCTCGGATTTGTGTTGCATCAGCTCGATATATCGTTCAGGCTATCCTATGATCTCATTCGGACCATCAACGGTCTGATCCAAGACCTCGGGCGCGATTCGTTCAAGTTTCTTTCCCAGTCGTTCCGTGGATAGCGTGCGAACTTGACCGATCTTGACCCATGATTTCTTTGGCAGCCAAGCAACGTTTAGCTCGAAAGTGAGAGGAAATCCCGCTGTCTGTATCCGGCTGGTCAATACGGCTGCGACTCGGGTACATCGATTTCTGAACAAGCCGGTCCAGACGTTTGAGGACACTCTCTTGAATGGTCACGGCAACTTTTGCAACACCCATCACACACCCTCATTCATCAATATGACATTCCATCATACCTGCCCGGTGATGTCCATTATCCAGCATACCTAATAATACGGCCAAAATCCGTGAAGGTCCGAAGACCATCCAGACGGGACCGAAATCCGCGGATAAGGAAAGGCGGCAAGCCATCAGATAGTCTCGATTGACCCGGCATGATGGCTCGGCAGGAGCCTCGCCCTCCCAATCCATTGATCATGTGATCCTTGATGACGGAATTGGAGGGCGAGCGTCCTCGCGAGCCGTGCCGCTAAGGCTCCGACGCATTTTTCACACAGAAACCTCAATTTTACGCGCGGATCGGGGTTAAGCCATGTTCATCCCTTTCAACAGCCTCCGACCAATCCTCACTCAACAACACAACTCGCCAGAGTTGAGGCATATGAAAAGGCCTCTATCGACGCACAACACTAGAAACTGGTCGCCGCTCTCCATACCCGAAGCGTCCGCTCAAGGCCCTGCAGATCCCGCAACAGAGATGCGTTTTCCCAGATTTTGGGGTTCAGAAGACTGAGGACGGCAGCGCCCTGTCCCATGCCGAATTCCATCAGCAGGCAACCACCCGGTTTCAGACAGTCCTGTGATTGCCGGATGAGAGCCGAGATGAAATCCAAACCCGAGGCGCCGGCATAGAGTGCCATCGGAGGTTCAAATTGCCGGACCTCGTCAGCGAGGCTGTCCTTTTCCGAAAGCGCAATATAAGGCGGATTGGATGCGATGATATCCAAAGATCGAGAGCAGAAAGGTTCAAGCAGTGAGCTGCACACCAGCGGGATCCGGCGTTCCAGCGAATGAAACCTGAGATTCCTCGCACAGACATGAAGAGCTTCTTGACTGATATCGCCGGCAACGACGAAGAGATCCTTTCTTTCATGTGCGATCGCAACGGCGATATTGCCGGACCCGGTGCCGACGTCCACAATCCGAGCGTTGGGTGGAGCCAATTCAATCACCTGTTCGACGATGATCTCGGTTTCAGGGCGAGGGATCAAGACGTGAGACGTCACTTCCAATTCAAGTCCTCGAAATTCCTGCTTCCGGCGGATATAGGCGATTGGTTCGCGGTTTTCCCGACGGGCGAGGTACGAGAAAAAATCGGCCAGCCGCGCTTCAGGCGCATGCTCCTGCAAATCACGATAGAGTTGCTCGCGACTCCAGCCAAGAGCCAGCATCGCGATCAGCTCGGCGTCCCGCTCGGCCTCAGGACAACCTGCTTGACGTAAGACACGTGTTCCATGCTGGAGCAGATCGATGACACGCACGGTGTTGGCTATTTCGTAGTAGCGGCGTCCGCCACGGATGTCTGGCTCTTCAACTTCTCAGCTTCGCGATAGGTTGCCAGCGCATCGACAAACTCGTCAAGCCCTGGCCCATCAAGCATATCTTGCAGACGATAAATGGTCAGGCCGATCCGGTGGTCGGTGACGCGGCTCTGAGGATAATTGTAGGTCCGGATCTTTTCGCTCCGATCACCCGTTCCGACCTGCTTGCGCCGGTTGTCGGCGATCGATGCATGCTGTTCAGCTAACGCAGCTTCATAGAGGCGGCTGCGAAGAACCCGCATTGCCTTGGCCTTGTTTTTCTGCCAGGAGCGTTCATCCTGGCACTGGACGACGATATTGGATGGTATGTGCGTGATGCGAACCGCGGAATACGTCGTATTGACGCTCTGGCCACCGGGACCGGATGAGCAAAATGTATCGACGCGCAGATCCTTAGAATCGATGGTGATCTCAACCTCATCAGCTTCAGGCAAAATCGCAACCGTGACCGCCGATGTATGGATTCGCCCACTCGCTTCCGTCACCGGAACGCGCTGTACCCGGTGAACGCCACTTTCATATTTCAGCCGGCTGTAAACTCCGTTCCCGTCAATCATCGAAATAATCTCGCGGAAACCGCCGATTCCAGTGGGACTGGATGAGATGATTTCGACTTTCCACCCTTTGCTCTCGGCATATCGCGAATACATCCTAAAAATATCCTGGGCAAACAGCGCGGCTTCGCCGCCGCCTGTCCCGGCTCGGATTTCAAGCAGCACGTTTTTATCGTCGTTGGGATCTCGTGGAACAAGCGATTTTTTAAGATCAGTGGTGCACAAAGCCATCTGTGCACCAAGTGCAATGACCTCTTCTTGAGCCAATGCCTTCAGCTCGGAGTCGGATTCCTTGAGCATATCGCGAGCATCCCGGAGCTTCCCTTCAAGATTCCGATATTCACGGAATTTTTCGATCAAGGGCCGAAGACCGCGGTGCTCCTTGGCGATTTTCTGGTATTTGGATTGATCCGATATGACCTCGGGCAGAGATAGATCCCTCTCCAGTCCGTTGTAGCGAGTTTCCAGCTCCTCTAGCTTCTTAAACACAATTCCACCCTGAAAAGGGTTTAGACGAAAATGATCTAGTGGGCTTTCTTAGAGTGGCCTGCGTACTTGCGTTGGAACCTCTCGACACGGCCCGCGGAATCGATAAACTTCTGCCGGCCAGTGAAGAAGGGATGGCACTTGGAGCAGATTTCCAGCTTCAGCTCGGATTTCGTGGATCTTGTAACAAACGTCTCGCCACACGCGCAGTGGGCTTGAACGTTGTCATAATACTGCGGATGAATCTTTTCCTTCAACACAACCCCCTTTTCGCGAACGAGAGGGATTATAGCTTGGATACCTTGGAAAATCAATCATAACTGTGTCACGGCAGCCGCAGCATGACGTCAACGTAGAGCCGGTGCCACTTCACGATAATCGTCGAGTAGCCGGGGGAGATTGCTCTCCCCCAGCTCTCACAGAACCGTACGAGTGCTGTTCACATACGGCTCTTCGGGACGATGGGTTGTTACTCCACATCGCCGGTCGGCTTACGACCCGTTGGTGCCGCATCATGCA